>JAFRKN010000008.1 GCA_017431725.1 Candidatus Saccharimonadota bacterium
GTGTTCGCTCTATTAATAATAGCGCTTCACACGAAGAAAACACCAATCTGGCACCTTTCGATCTCGAATGGAAAAATAATCTGAAAGGCGCCATCTCGGCGTTTTTTCGTGTTTTATGGTTTAATTATTGACTTTTTTGTGAAAGTGTGCTATAATAGTGAACATAGGGGTTTTATGCCCTAGTGGTTTAAAAATATAGTATCCTAAAAAAAGGAGGGGTCAACATGAAAAAGTTGTATAAACAGGATACTGACGTGGTTGCTTGTGGTGAAGACCATGAAAAAACGGAAGTCGTTACTACAGAATCTCAAACGATAGAAGATCTAGAAGAAGCTTGCAGGCTGAATAAAAAAGCTGATGAATTGGAGAAAAAAATTGAAGCTTTGTCCATAGAGGCAAAGAATTTAAGGCTTCAGGCCAAAAAAATATCTGATCGAGCAGAAGAACTTGTCGTTCTGAGAGAAAAAGATGATGCTTTGCAAAATTATGAACAGCGTGGTAAAGATGCCTTTGTGCGTTGTATCGTTGGTAAGAAAATTTCTCCTGATTGCACCGGAGCAATGAAAGTGTTTCCGGTGGAGGATGAAAACGGAGAATGGCAGGTTTTCAGTTCGCCTAGGATAGCAGCTTTTTACGATGCTAATTTTCTCATCATCCCTGTTTGGGTGAAGAATGGTTATATCGATCATATCCTCACCGCTGCAGAAGCTGCGAAGTATTTTTAACCTACACAGTACTTTTAAAAAGCCTGGTTTTAAAACCAGGCTTTTTAATAAATAGACATAAGCGGAAAATATGATATTTATATTGACAAAAAAGCTAAAGTGTGATACAATGTAGATAGTCTGGGTTTTGGTGTGTTGAAAAACCAAGATGACCATTAACAACCAAATCATCTCAGATTTCAAAGAAATCTGATGCTGTCTACTCCCCATTCTAAAAATTCTTAAAGGAGTGATAATGGATGTTGACCACCATCATTGTTCTGGTTTTGGTGATGGTTCTTTCCATCGCCTTAGCACAGAAGTTTAATGGCGGCTCTCTTCTTTATGAGGAGAATGATGCTCACGAAAGAGATTTTGTCGGTTTTGACAAAGTTGAAGGAGCTGACGTGACTCGAGCTGCTATGCTTGGTGTGCTCACCGCTACAGTGACATATTTCGGGATTAAACATCCTGAAATGCTTTGGACGATGTTGCTTTTTTTCGTCATCATGATAGGGATTTTCTTTTATCTTCTGTCGTGGTGGCGGAGAGAGGGGAGCGAATTTTCAGAATTTTTGATTTTCGCTTGTCTCGTAGGATTGGTTATTTTTCCGATAACTAATCTGGTAGCTAAATTGGTTGCGCAGATGATATCTAGCGTTGGTTGGGCATCATTTGTGCGGGTAGTTCCGAAAGTCATGTTAATACTTGCTCTTGGGATTGCGGCTTTTGATCTATTTTCTTTCCGGGCTCGGGAGGCGAATAGGATTCGGCCTTTTGACAATAGTCGAGAGGTGGAATTAAAAGAGAATGCTAAGAGGCGCGACAGAACTTTAGCGAAGTGCGCATTGGCCATCATGGCTGCACTTCTTTTGGTAATGTTGTTGGGGAATGTAGCTTGGGGAGACTTTGGACTCAGAAGAGAGGCCAAAGCTGATGCGGCGAATGGAGTAAATGTTGTTAATCAGACGCAGTGGTACCATTTTTATAGTCTGAATCTCCAGGACGATGGAGATGATAAAAATGATTATAATTTTGGACCTTCCCCTTGTAAGGAGGGACTGAAAGCGAAGGATTATGATAAAATCTTTCGTGAAAGGCTGAAGCAGGATCCGGCATTGGCTGCTGCGTCTATGGCGTGGCTGGATGCGAACGTGGGAACTCGTTATCTTGGCGAGTTTTACGAATCGTGCCAGCACGATTGGGCGAAGACTATGAATCTGACGAAGGAAAGGTTCATGTCGGACCAGGTGTTGTATTATCAAAATCTGGATGCATTTTTTGCACTCTTAAGTTCCGCCGTGAAGGTAGAAGTTCGGGAATGTCGCGGCGTTTCTGACCAAATGTATATGAATCCTCACACCAGTAATGGTGTTCCGGATATCATTGTTTTACTAACGGATGATCATACGGGCTATGAGCTCGTATACACGTTCGTCATAAAAGACAACGTATTTGAGGTGGCTTACCGTATCAACTGTGGGTTCCAGCCCACAGATGTGGCGGAGATAATGGGTATTGTGCCGCAAGGGACGGTGCCTTCGGGTGGAGAAAATCCTCCTTCTGGTAGCGGTGATAATCCGCCGCCAACCCCGACTCCTGGTCCCACTCCGACACCTACGCCCACTCCGACGCCTACGCCCACTCCTACACCTACTCCTACTCCTACACCGGAGCCTGGATATCAAAAGGATCCGACAAAAGGCACTCAGGGTGACCTGGTGGCTCCGAATGATGATCCTGGTCCGGGACCTAACACCAACAATGGTGTGGGGGCGACTGAGTCCACTAAAGATCAGCCCGAGAATAGTAACCACTATTCTTCGTATGACCAGTATCGAAATGAGGTTGATGGTCTTGGAAAGACTAATCAAACTCAGCAGACTGGAACTGGCTCTAATACTCCTTCGACGAAGCCGTCTACTAATACAACGGTAGATAATAACGGCCAGGCCGGAACGACGACTGCAGCTCCGATTAATGAGCCGACTACGGTAACGCAGCCGGCTCACGAAGCTGCCTCTGGCAACACAATTTCCGATAGTCCGGGCGAGTCTTGGGGAGGCCCTCCGGATTAAGCTGAAAATAGACAGCAAAAATGGATGAGGCCTTTAGGGACCTAGTACCTTATTTTGTCCCGGCGACTTCTTGTCGCCGGGCTTCATCCAAGATTTGAGACTGAGATGATTTGGCTGTTCAGACGAAAGTTAACAAATCGGCTAGCAACAAATACTAATCAATTAATGAAAGGATTAAATTTATTATGCGTAAAATTTACAAATCTGTGCTTGGTGTTTCGGCGGCGGCAGTAGTGCTGGCGGCGACACTAACGCCTGTAATGGTAAATGCTTGGGGCGATTCAAGTGATGGCCGTAAAAGCTATACGATTGCAGAAATCAACAAGGGTGATCTTGGTGACACTATCACCTTTAACTCAATCTCTGATAGTAAAATCGGAGACGAAAAGAACTTCGTAGGTGCTAAGGTGGCTGGCGCTAAAGTCGATACCTGGAATGCAAATACGATTAATGTGAAAGATGGCGAAACTTATACAATTCGTCTTTACGTTCACAACAACAGCCCAAAGGGCGAAGAAGCAATTGCTAAAAATGTAAAAGCTACTTTTAGCTTACCAACTACAGTTGCTAAGTCACAAACCATTATTGGTTATCTTGATAGCTCTAATGCTACGCCAAACCGTTATTGGGATGAAGTAACGCTTAATGCGTCTGAAGATATTTATCTCGAATATGTTGATGGTTCGGCTAAGTATACCAATGCTAAAATGGGAACCGTTAAACTTCCTAATGAAGTAATTACTTCTGGGGCAACGCTTGGTTATGACAAACTTGATGGTAACATTCCTGGTTGTTTTGAATACGATGGGGTAGTTACGATTGATGTTAAGGTTCATAGCTCGGTGGCGGCGAAAGTTTCCAAACAGGTTCGTATTAAAGGCACTAAGACCTGGAGCGAATCAGTTGAAGCTAAGGTTGGTGATGAAGTAGAATACCAGATCGAATACGTTAACTTACTTTCTGAGCAAGTTAAAGATGTAATGATTCGGGATGTACTTCCAACTAACGTTGAATACGTGAATGATTCGACTTATCTTTATAATTCGAATTATCAAAATGGTGTACTATTAAAAGAGAACACTATAACAACTACTGGTGTGAATATCGGTAGCTATAATGCTAAAGGTAATGCTTATGTGCGCTTTACTGGTAAGGTAGTTGATAAGGCCCTTTCTTGTGGTTCAAATCAATTAGTGAACTGGGCAAGTGCAACGGTTAAGGGTTCGGTTTATAAGGATGACGCTTCGGTCTTAGTGGCTAAGACTTGTGAAACTCCTGAAGAACCAGAGAAACCAGTAGAACCAACTCCAGAAACTCCAACTACGATTGTGGAGACTGGTGCTGGAACGATTGTAACTGGTGCGATTGGCGCCGGTTCAGTAGTAACTACGCTTGGTTACTATCTTGCTAGCCGTAAAAAGTTAATGTAAGTTGGCCGCTTCATCTAGGGCGGGAACTTAAAAAAACGAACCCCTTTTAGGGGTTCGTTTTTGTTGGCGAATTGGGTTAGGTTGACTTTTTGAGGAAAGTGTGCTATAATTAAGGTAGTTGGCTTTTGATAGCCTTGTATTTTTAACATATTAGGTAAATTTTATTAGCTCATTCAATTAACCAGAATTTTCAAATTTTAAGGGGGTATCAAGATGAAAAAAAGATGGTTTGGTTTAGTGTTAGTTTTAATTTTAGTAGTAGCTTTGTGCGCAGCTTGCGGAGAGGTGGATGTAGTAACTGGGGATGATGTGCCAGATGAGGAAGAATTTGAAGAAAATATTGAAGAAACAATGGCAAGAGAAGCGGAAGAAGCTGCTGAGGAAGAAACTAATAGTGGATCTAATATAGCGGAAGATGAACTAGCGGTTCTAAGAGTCACGGAAGAAATGGCAAGAGAAGCGGAAGGAGTTTATCTGAAGCGGGGAGAGAATTATTATACTTTTGGGAACGATATTCCTTATAAGACGCTTGGGGTTAGATATAATGATGTGGCTGTGTTTAATGCTGGTGGAGCAATTATTTTTTATAACGCAAATGAATATATAAATTTGGGAATATATGAGATGTATGCATTGGGAGATGTTCCGGTTCCAGTCTTGAAAAATAGTGATTTGGTTGTGGGCTTTTATAGTGGAGAGGTAAACAATTGCAGATTATATCCAGCGGAAGAAATTGGCTATTCTTTATATATAGATAAATTACCCGATGATAGTGTCACGTTTTTTGATGATAATGCACATATAATGAAGAATGTGGATGGGCGTAACTGCGAGCTGAAAGATATTAATGGTAATCTTGTTGAGGATAATAGAAGATTGGAAAAAGGAGAAACATATATTTTCTCTTGGTATAATGGTTCTCAGTACAATGAAGTTGAATTAACTTGTATGGGTAGAAGTTATGATGCAAAAAATAGAAAAGAGGACTGTATTGTAATTGAGCCTCAATTTACTCAAGAGGGTTATGTTATCTATGATTTTTCTTCTTTAGCACCGGGTCTTTATCGAGTTAATGATTTTGGTTTAGTGAGAATCGAATAAATGTTTTACTTAATGTTGAAGTGTCGGATATTTATCCGGCACTTTTTTATTGGTTTTAAAAATGCTTATGTTATAATGAATATATATGAGTCCGTCATATAATGATTCTTTTGGTAGTTTTAGCTCTGGTGGGGCTGGTCCTTCGATGTCTGTTTCGGGGCCGATTAGTTCTGGGGATGGAAATGTGGCTTTAGCACCAGAAAAGAAGACCAAAAGGTGGCCATTGGTTTTGTTGGGATTTTTGTTTGTAGTGGCGCTTGCGGTGGGGTTAATTTCTATGGCTATACCAAAAGAACAAAGTGATGCAGGCTCTTCTGTAAGTGCAAAAACTTATCAAGAAGCCTTTAATTTATATGCCAATGATTATTTATATGGAGAGGTCAAAACAGATGAAATAACAGCGGAGTATAATGAAGAAGTAGATAGTTATTTTGATAAAATGATAGACGAGGATAATATCTCTTCGGAATATCTAGATGATTTAAAAGAATATTATACGGCCTTTTTAGATTTATATAAAGAATCGTCAACAGAAAATGACGAAGTTTTAGAAATATTGGATAAATATAAGAATGAGCTTGATTTAACGATAGTTTACTTAAAACATGATCTTGTAGTGCGTTCTGATATTATAGATACATATTTATCTAGTGGAAAAGAGGCAACAGAAGAATTTATTGAGACTAAATTACAACCTTATAAGGATTTGGGGAAAATTGATGATTTAAGTTTTTATAATTATGCATTAAGCTGGGCGGAGAAAATATTAGAGTTAGCGGAAACTTATAGTAATTTGGGTTGTGTAAGTGATGGGAATTTGAGCTATAGCTGTATTTATGAAAATGATGATGAAAATGTTGAAAAAATTTCTGATGAGGCAGCAAAAGACTATTATTATGTATCAAGGCTGTTGAATGATAGTAGGGATGATCTTTATAGCCAGATTTTTGAGATAAATGAATTAATAAAGGGGGTGCAAGAAAATGAGTAGAAGGCTGAAAGGGCTTTTGCTGGTATTTGGTTTAGCGATTGTTTTTGGAGTAGTGAGTGGGAGAGAGGTTTATGCGAGGTATGATGAGACTCAAAAAGATTCTTGTTATAGTGTTTATTATAGTAAAGATAAAAGTGGTAAGAGTTACGATAAAGCTACGGTTTGTCAAGACGAAAAAGGGGATTTGTATGTTGATAAGGATGATTTAAATAATTATGGACCACATTTTGAGATTAGTGAAAATGCAGAACTTTGTTTTGCGATCCCGGGTGGCGGGCGTGGTTGTACGCCTTTTCTTAGTGGAAGACAAATTAGCTCTTCACTTCTTATGGCGGCCGTTGAAAATACAAGCCAGTGCAAGGTTAATGGCAGTAGCATAGAGTGTAATTATAGAGCGAGTTCTGGTCGTCAGGATAAGTATTATGTTAGCGACAACGCTGAGTCGGTGAGTAAACCGGATTCTGGAGAATCAGGTGGTGGGTCTAGTGGTAGTTCTGGTACCACTGTCGACCCGGATGGGTATTCGGGAACCACTGGTGGTTTGGATGATGAGCCGTCAGATGAAGATGAAGTGACGTGTATGAATTCGGGGGCAGCGCAGTCGTTGGGCTGGATTGCTTGTGTAATTTTAGATTTGACCGGAAAAGCAGCAGAAAAATTATATAACTATATTGAGCCAAACCTAGTTTTACCACCGCGTTTGTTTAGTGACGGGGGTGAAGTTCAGGGTGCTTGGGCGAGTTTTCGTGATATAGCAAATGTTTTATTTGTAATATTATTGTTATTTGTAATTTTTTCGCAATTGACCGGAATGGGGATAGACAATTATGGAATCAAGAAGACTTTACCTAAGTTGATTGTAGCGGCAATTTTAATTAATCTTTCATATATTATTTGTGTTTTATTGGTAGATATTTCAAATATTGCTGGGAATGGTTTTCAGGCTATGTTCGATGGGTTGTCATCCTCTGCTCAATCGTTTAGTATAGAAATACCTAGAGCGGATGAAAGTGGATCCTATACTGCGAAGATAGAAACTAGTGGTAAAGGCTTGGTTACTGCGGGAATTGTGACCGCTTTGACTGCGACTAGTGCGGCGGTGATATTAAACCCGGCTATTGTAATTTCTTTGTTGGTTTCTATAATAGGTGTTTTAATATCATTCTTTTTCTTGTTTATATTATTAGCAGCGAGGGAAGCAGCAATTGTAGTTTTAGTGGTGATATCGCCGCTAGCAGTAGCTTGTTATATGTTGCCTAATACGAAGAAATTATTTGATAAATGGGCAAAGTTTTTCCAGGGATTACTTTTAGTATATCCGATTTGCGGGCTTTTAATAGGCGGTGGTAATTTTGTATCTAAATTATTATTAAGTAGTGATAGCTGGCTTACGGGCATTTCGCAAGCGTTGACGGCTATGTTGGTTGGTATTTTGCCAATATTTTTCTTACCGACAGTTTTGAAGAGTTCGTTTGCGGCGATGGGCACGATTGGTAGTAAGTTGGCTGGATTTGGCGAGAGGATGAGTGGTGGGGCGACTAGGAGGATGAGGGGGAGTGAAGGGTATAAAGGTTTACAGGAGCGAGGTCTTGAGCGAAAAACGAGAATAAGAGCTGGGATAAATAGTGAAGGTGGAGATTCTTTGTCTGGTAAAATTAGAAAAAAGGTTGGAATTGGAGGGCGTGGTATGGCGAGAGCGAGGGCACAATACCTTAAAGATCAAGATGCGAGAAATAGAGAAAAGAGTTTATTGGGTGTTGGTTATGATGCTGCAGCTATTGGTTTGAAAAAGAAAGCCGAAAAAGACGAAACGGCTGATTATATGACTTTGATAAATAACGAGACTAGAAATGGTGAAGATACTGACAGACTTTATCAAATGTTTGACAGATATATGGATGATGGCAATAAGGCTGGAGCTGTGGCGGTAGCAAGAATTGCTGGGCGTAGGAAAGATACAGCAGATGACTTTTTAAGTAAAAAGATTACTGGCCAAAGTATAAATAAAGATACTGGTGAAGAAACATTAAGCAATGCATCTAGTAAATATAATAGAAAAGCACTTTCTTCTGTAATGAAAGAGATTGCCACTGGTGAGAATAGTGGGGCATATCGATCGGCAGCTCCGATGGGATTTGAATTTGCGGCGGATTTTAACCGAAATTACAGAGAAGATGAAAATGGAAATCCGACTGAAGGGGCTGGAGAATCAAATTATGAGGCTTGGAGAAATAAGAGTAATGTTAGTAGATCGATGAGCAATTATGTAACTAATAGTCGGGAGCTTATAGATGTGAAAAATTCATCATTGAGAGAAATGAATAGGCTGCTTAATACCCCAGGAGCTATGGATGAGGGCGAGGTTACTCGTCTTAGAGATCTTGCTAGAGACACTATAAAAAATAAAAATAGTGGGCAGTTAGCTGCAGCTTGGGATACTACTAAGGAAGAAAATATTTATAAGATGGCATATGGTGGCGAATGGGAGCGTAGATTGGGCGAAGATAGAAAGGCATCAGGTGAAAGAATTAGTGACGCTACTGGTTCTAGTTCTGTAGAAAGGAGCTCTTCTGGTGGAGGTGGGTTAACGGAACCGTTGACGCCGATTGCAGATTCGGGGAGAAGCGGAGCTTTTAGCAGTGAAGGAGAGTTTCGTGTGAGAGATATTGGGGATAGATTATCATCAGAAAGTCGAGATTCGTTGGTTGGTGGAACTGGCAGGACTGATGGGGCTGGAGGAGCTAGATCGTCTGGTGAGTCTTCTAGATAAAGTGGTGATACGCCATCAGATTATGCGCCAGGTGATCCAAGCAGTGCGGGCGGAGAGTAAAGTTAAAAAAGGATTAGCTTTTGACAGTTTGGAGGAGATGGTCGAAGAGGCAGGTGACGGTGAGTGGGCCGACGCCGCCGAGTTTTGGGGTGATGGCGGTAAGATCGGTGCGGGTGCGGATGGCTTCGTCGAGATCGCCTTTAATGACGCCATTTTCGCTAGCAGTACCAGCATCGATAAGAACGGCACCAGGTTTGATATAATCATCAGAAATCAAGCCCGGGATGCCCGTAGCTGTTATAATTATATCAAAATTCTTAAGTTTTGTCAAGTCGTCGCCACGATGAAACATTTCAACGTCGTAGCCGGAATTTTTAAACATTTTAAAGAGAGGAGCGCCGACAAGTTTGCCGCGTCCGACTAAGGCGATTTTTTGATTTTTTAATTTAATGTCGTAGCCGGCGAGTAACCAATTAATGGCGGTCGCGGTGGCGGAGTCGAAATTACTATTTTCGCCAAGTCCGTCGACATCTTTTTCGGGGGAAATGAGATTGGTTAGTTCGTTGGTTTTAGCAGTTTCTAAGATTGGTAGTTGTAAAATAATGCCGGAAATATTTTTATCCTGGTTGGCGGATTGGATTTTTTTAGCAATTTCATTAGAATTTTTGGCAAGAAAATCTTCGACAATAATACCAATATCTTCGCCATACCGTATTTTTAGATCAACATATTTAGTAATGATAGGATTATCATTATCGCGAATAATAAGAAGTTTGGGTTTTTTCTTTAAGCTAGCGACTATTTCAGCTTGGCGTTCCTTAATAAAGTCAGCAAGTTCTTTTCCATTTAAAATTTTCATTATTCAAGAGTCCCGTATTTATTACTGATAGGGGGGATATAGGTTGCACTCATGGTATTAACAATTTCGACGGGTTCTTGTTCGAGCCAGTAGCCAAATTTATCATAAACTTTGCCGACAATTTCGGCGCGAGCTTTTTTAAGATCGTTATAACTTTTGGCGGATTCATTAATAAGGACGAGGGCGGCTTTATCGCTGACGCGAATGCCATGTAAGAGTTGGCCTTTAAAACCGACTTGTTCGATAAACCAGCCGGCGTTGATTTTGTTGCCGTCTTTGCCACGATGGACAGGATAGCCTTTTTCTTCGGCTTTTTCGGCTTCGGAATCGGTTAGATAAACATTTTTGAAGAAAGAGCCGGAACTAGCTTTTTCGGTTGGGTCGGGAAGTTTTTCGGCACGAATTTTGCTGACGATTTGGCGGATACCGGCGGGGCTAAAATCAGTAAGATTATTTTCTGAAATATATTTTTCAATGGAATTATAAAAAGGGCGTTTCATTTCGCCTACGCTTAGATTAAGCGTAACGGAAATAACAAAATAACGATTTTTTGCGGTAGTATTGAGGAGGCTTTTGCGATAGGAAAAATTTAGATCAGATTTAGTGAGGGTTTTAAAAGTATAATCTGTCGTATCAAAAACTTCGATACTTTCTAAAGTATCGGCGACTTCTTGGCCGTAAGCGCCAATATTTTGGACGGGGGCAGCGCCGGTAAGACCAGGAATTTTACTTAAAGCTTCGATGCCAGTAAGGTGTTTTTCACAGGCGTGAGCTACAACATTATCCCAATATTCTCCACCCATGATTTTTAGCTTGAAGCCAGTTTCAGTTTTTTCTTCAGTAATTCCTTTCATGCGGTTGATAATGATGACGCCATTAAAACCTTCGTCGCGACCAATTGTATTAGCGCCGTAGCCGAGTATGAAGGTCGGAAAATTATATTGTTTGGCAAAACCAAAAGCGTCGGGAATGTCTTTAGGTTTTTCGATTTCTAAGACATAGCGAGCAAGACCACCGAGACGCATGGTAGTTAAGCTAGAAATTAAGATGTTTTCATTTACGCGCATAGATATATTATATCAGATTGTGACTAAATTTGCTTTTTAAGCATTAAATTTTAAGCCTAAGCAGAATAAGAGGGTTGATTATTGTTTATGAGTGTGATACAAGAGGCGCAGGAAATAGGGTTGGTGAAGTTTAAATAAACATGGCGGAAGAAAGGAGGGTTATGAAAGTTGAAATCGTAAAAGTGACGATTAAACTGAAAATTTCCCCTCGTAAGAAGGGAAATTAACAAAACCTAAATTGATTTCACCATACATTAATGTATAAATCAACTCTGTTTTCATTTTACGATATAATATATAATAAGTAAAGAAAGGTAATACTATTATGGGAAAAAAGGATGCGGTGGCAGAAAAGAAAAACGATAAACAGGCTGATGGAAAGAGCGAGGCTTTGAAGCTTGCGATTTCGCAGATTACAAAACAATTTGGCGATGGTTCAATTATGAAGTTGGGGGAGACGCCAAAAATGGATGTTGAACTTTTGCCGTCGGGGTCTTTGTCGCTCGATTTGGCATTGGGGGGTGGTTATCCAAAAGGTCGGATTATTGAAATTTTTGGGCCGGAATCTTCTGGAAAGACAACGCTAGCACTTCATGCAATTGCGGAAATTCAGAAACAAGGTGGGCAAGCGGCGTTTATTGATGCGGAGCATGCTTTAGATCCGGCATACGCAAAAAAGATTGGCGTCGATACAGCGGAGCTTTTGATTTCGCAACCGGATAATGGTGAGCAAGCGCTGGAAATTTGTGAAACTTTAGTGCGCTCTAATGCAGTAGATCTAATTGTGGTGGATTCAGTAGCAGCGTTGGTGCCACAGGCAGAAATCGATGGCGATATGGGTGATTCGCAAATGGGACTTCAAGCGCGGCTAATGTCACAGGCGATGCGAAAATTAACTGGTATTATTTCAAAGTCGAAAGCTACAGTAATTTTCATTAATCAGATTAGAATGAAAATTGGCGTAATGTTTGGAAATCCGGAAACGACGACGGGAGGAAATGCTTTGAAATTTTATGCGTCGGTTAGAGTAGATATTAGAAGGATTGGTCAAATTAAAGATGGTGATAATATTGCGGGAAATCGGACAAAGGTTAAGATTGTAAAAAATAAGATTGCGGCGCCATTTAGGACGGCGGAGTTTGATGTGATGTATAATGAAGGAAGTTCGAAGGCTGGAGATGTTTTAGATTTGGGAGTTACGTATGGGATTTTAGACAAGGCGGGAGCTTTTATAAAATATAATGGTGAGACGATTGGACAGGGACGTGAGGCGGTAAAAAAATTATTTAAAGAAAAACCAGAACTAATGGCAGAAATTGAGGCTAAGGTGCGCGAAAAAGCGATGACGGAAGATTAATTTATGCATCATGATGAACTTTGGCAGGTTTATGCTCCAAATGGGGAACCAATTTCGGGGTTGGGTTGGGAGTCGGAACGGGGTAATCCAGAAGGGTGTAATAGTGATAAAATTGTTGGGGTGGCAGTAGTGTTTTTGTATAGAGTGAAAGATAATGGGGAATTGGAGTTTTTATGGCAGAAACGATCGGAAGAGATAGATAGATATCCAGGTTATTACGATATTTCGGCGGGTGGACATATTAATTTAGGTGAGTCTTTGGTGGAGGCGGCAATTCGGGAGACGTATGAAGAGATTGGGGTTTCGATTGAAGCAGATGATTTACAGTTTTTGACAATGATCCCCTTTAATAAAAATCGGTTTGCGTGGGTTTGGGGTGTTGATTGGAGCCAAAGAGAAGATGATTTTAATTTCAATGATAAAGAAGTTTCGGAAGTGCGATGGGTGAAATATGCAGAAATGGAAGAATTTCGTAAGAAATTTGCGAAACCGCCACTTCAAAAAGATAAATTGACATTCTTATTTTTAGATAGATGGTTGGAAATGCATGGATATTTATAAACTAGATGAAAAAAAATTACAAATTACCGATTTACGACAGGGCGTAAAAAATCTGAATCGAGTAAATGTTTTTGTGGATGGAGAATTTTCTTTTTCGTTGGATGTTGCACAAGCAGTAGATTTTAAATTAAAGGTTGGGACTAGACTCTCAGAAGAAAGATTAGAGGAACTTAAATCGGCGTCGGAATTTGGAAAAATTTATCAAAGAACGCTGGAATGGGTTTTGATGAGGCCGAGATCTATTGGAGAGACAAGAGATTATCTGCAAAGAAAGCTCCGTGAGGTTTCTTCGGGTACGGCGTCGCGCCGGCCCGTCTTTACGGGCGGCGCGCGCCTTCGTTCTCGGCAGCAGCCTCCGAAAGATCCCTTAGAAGCCTCACTGGAGCTTTCTAACAAGATAGTTTCGTGTCTTTGTGAAAAGGGTTATTTAAATGATGAACGATTTGCGGAGTGGTATGTGGAAAATCGATTTACGAATAAGGGAATTTCAAAAAAAAGATTAAAAATGGAACTCATGAAGAAGGGTATTTCGAGTGAAATCATTGAAAAAGTTTTGGATGTGCGGAATGATGAAGAGGAAATTTTAAAAATGATTGCTAGAAAACGGACAAAATATAACGACGAGAAACTTATTCAGTATCTTTGTCGGCAAGGTTTTGATTATCAGCTGGTGCAAAATCTTGTTCAGACTTACGAAAAGGATTGACAAAGTTTGGGATAAACTCTTCTTTGGTGGATTTCTCTTTAAGAATTTTTTCTTCGTCTTTGATAATGATTTTATAGTCGGTGATTTCGACAATTTCTTTTTTAGAGATAGTTAGTTCGGGATCAATGAGGCTTTTCATGATGGGACGTTTAACAATAATTTGTTGGACAATAAAATCTTCGGAAGTGATAGTATAATCGGAGACTTTACCAAGATGGGAGCCTTTTTTGGTTTCAACTTTTAAGTTGATGAGGTTAAAATTAAGGTCGATGATTTTTTTGATTTTAATGACGTCGTTTTTTTCGACGAGCTCTTCGATGCTGTCAATAACTAAGCCATAATTTGAATATTCGCGAACACTGGAGATATCGAGAATGTTAGTATTAGATTTTTTGAGTAAAGGTCCATCAACGCGAAAAGCAATAATTTTGAGATTGTCAGGATCGACAATGGGTTCGGAAACGTAGCCGATGGCTCCGCCAGCTTGAACGCTTAAAATTGGGGCACCAAGTAAACGAGAAGCGTAAATTAACATAAGTCTATTATAGCATCTTTTACATCGTAATTACCAATTTTGATTCTTCGAAGACTGGTTAGATAAGCGCCGGTGCCAAGTTTTTTGCCAATGTCTTCGGCGAGAGTTCTAATGTAGGTGCCGGAGCTGACATGACAGCGGATTTTGAGTTCGGGGTAATGATAATCGAGGAGTTCTATATTATATATAGTGACGTTTCTAATTGGAGGTTCAAAGTCTTTACCTTCCCTAGCTAATTTATAAGCACGTTTACCATTGATTTTGACGGCGCTGAATTTGGGGACTTGTTGGGTGATTTTACCCATAAACGATGAAATTACAGAAGTAACTTTTTTCAAGCTTGGATAGTATTCGCGCGGATTTATTTTTACAACATTTTCTGCCTCTGAAAAATTTCTTATGCTCGCGTTGCTTGCGGAATTTTTCAGAGGTGAAATGTTGTAAAAATCCGGCGAATCATTCGGTTTTTCCTTTGGAAAAACCTCACCATGCTTGGAAAAAGTTGCTTCTGTAATTTTTCCTTCGGGGTCACCGGTAGTGGAAGTGTAGCCGAGTTTCAAGGTGGCTTCGTAGACCTTGTCGAGCTTTAAAAAGTCATTGGATTTTTTGGTCATTTTGCCAGTTAAGAGAATAAGGAGGCCAGTAGCAAAGGGATCTAAGGTGCCAGTATGGCCGACTTTGATTTTGTGGCCGAATTTTTGGGTGAGCTTTTGACGAACTTTGGCAACGACGCCAAAGCTGGAAATTCCCGTAGGTTTGTCTATCAAAATAATTTTATCTTCCATTATTCTCTATTATATCATGGGGTAAGAGAAACTTTATTTTATGCTTGACAATTCGTGAAAGAAGGTATATTATCTTAGTGTATAAAGGTTATGCAAATAAAAAGGAAAATAAAATGAAAATAGATGTTTCTTATTATGAACAAAAAGATAATAGGATTTTTGTGTCAATAAAATAGAAAAAGGAGGGTCAAACATGCTTAGCCTACATAAAAAAAGAAGAATGATATTGTCTACTATTGCTACAGTGGCAGTGTTCTTGCCTGCAACGATTTTTGCTATTAGTAAAACCGCGGTATCTAATAATACTTATGCATTAACTTATCCTATACCTGAAGGCTATACTAGCATAGTTGACCCTAATTTTTATGATTGTGTGGCGTCGACTTTCATATCGACTTATATATTGCCGTCTGAAGAAATCCCGGAAACTGGTTTGACGGATAGTCAATTAGCTAGGATTGAAAGGTTGATTTGTGATGGTAGCGGTAAGCCTGATGAAGCGTTGATATCTGATGTTACTGGGTTAGATAAGATGTCCGCATTGTATTATCTTGATCTTGGTAATAACCAGTTGACTTCGATTGATCTTTCTGATAATCCTGGCATGTGGTATCTTGATCTTAATTCTAACCAATTAACTTCTATCAATCTTCCTGATAGCACTGTTTTGGATCAGGCTTATCTTTATTCTAATCAACTTACTTCTATTGATATTTCTCATAATACTAAGTTGACTCGTCTTGATATTTTTGATAATCAACTGACGTTTATTGATACTTCTAGCAATGTTAGTAAATTACAAACTTTGAAGGCAGATGATATATATCTTTATACTGGTATAGTGCCGACTAAGAGTGGTAGTAATTATATATATAATTTAAGTGAGTTAAAGTATATAAAGGACGGTAGTCATGGGCCTGATGGTAATGTTGATTTTACGATAGAGAATACGAGTAGTTATAGTTATGATGATTTTGATATGATTTTGACAGTAAGTGACTTGGCTGGTGCTGGGGGGTACGTACCGATAAGCGGTAGCATCGATGATTATTCTTATAAGCTTAAACTTGCAGCTGTGCTTGATTTTGATACGAATGGGGGAAGTGGAAATTTTGATATAATGAACTGTTATGTAGAACCTGAAGCTTCGAATTGTACCGTTACTCTTCCTACGACTATTCCGACTAGAAATGATTATTATTTCTTAGGTTGGGCGGATTCAGCGAATGCCACGATGGCGGCTTATACGGCTGGTGGAAATGTTTCTTTGGATATGGGTAAGACAATTTATGCGATTTGGGCACCGATTCATACTTTAAATTACAATAGCAATGGTGGTAGTACGGCGCCAGAAGCGGAAAGCTGTCATGCAAATGATACGACGAGTGGCTGTAATATAATAATTAGCTCTGCAGAATTAACTAGAGATGATTATAATTTCTTAGGTTGGGCTGATAGTGCGATTGCTACGTCGGCAACTTACCATGGTGGAGATTCTATTTCACTTTCTGCCGATAAAACGATTTATGCGGTATGGAGTCAAAATACCAATACTTACACTTTGAATTTTGATGCTAATAATGGTTCTAATGCACCAGATGAAGTAACTTGTACTACGACTACTACCCTTTGTTCGGTAGAAATTCCTACTAATATTCCTACTCGTAATGGTTATACTTTCTTAGGCTGGGCGGATTCGGCGAATGCTACGACGGCGGCTTATACGGCTGGTAATAGTATTTCACTAAATGCGAACAAGACGATTTATGCAGTGTGGGAAATCATTAATACGACTTTAACGTTGAGCTTTAATTTGAACGGAGGGGATGGGACTATAGAAAGTTTAACTTGTGACATAAATGTAAATAATCAAACTTGTACTGCTAGAATTCCTGAGGAGGTTCCGAATAGAGATGGTTATACTTTCTTAGGCTGGGCGGATTCGGCGAATGCTACGACGGCAGTTTATCAAGGCGGAGATACTATCACCCTTTCTGCCGATAGGATTATCTATGCGGTTTGGGGAGAAATAGATGACGAAGAAGAGCCGGGCGGTGATGAATCAGGTAATGATAATACTGACGAAGAAGATTTGCCAGTGCCAAATACTGGTGCAAATACTATAACCGATAACGGAGCGATACTTACTATAACGATGACTCCGGTTATAATAGCAGCTGCTTATAGAATAATTCGTCGCTACGGCCATAAGAATTAGTAATATTGACCTAAAGGGGTGGGTGTGGTATAATAGGGCGCATGATAACAAAAGAGAATAAAGACAAGGCTATTGCCAAAGTTGCTCGTAATAAAGCAGACGTTGGTTCTCCTGAGGTTCAAGTTTCTATTCTTACGGAACGGATAAAAGAAGTTACCGAACACGTAAAGAATAATAAACATGACTTTATGGCCAAAAGAGGTTTAATGCAAATGGTGGGGAAGCGAAAGAGACTGCTTCGCTATCTTGAAGAGACCGATTTTGAGCTGTATAAGAAGACTGTGAAGAAACTTGGTCTCAGGAAATAAATTAGCAAGAGAAAACCCGTCTTGATTAAGACGGGTTTTTTGGAGGAAGTTTGGTTTGCTCGGTTTTTTTGGCTCTTTTAGCCTTTTTGGCCGAGCGTTTTTCATCTTTTTGGGTACGTTTACCTATTGACGCGAGAAATTTGTTTATTGTTTCTCTATAGTCATCATGACTAGATGAAGAATCATTAAAAAGACGTAGATATTCTTCGTAGCCATTCTCGGGGTCAGTTAGAAATGCTTCTAACGTTTCCTCGAATTGAATCATTAGATATGGAAATACATCTTGAAAGCGCCGATTGTAATGGGATTCACTGATTTGAAGCCTTTCGATACAACTGTAGTTCAGATATAGATTGCAGAAAGCCAGTTTTTCACCACTGTCATAGGTGAAGCAGGCTACTGCGTCGATGCGATACTGTTCCCAAAAACGGCGTCTTAACGTTGACCATATTTTGGCTAAAGGGTCAAAATAGCGATCGTAGGGAATATCGGGGATGCCTCTAATGATTAGAGCGCCAGAGCCTCGTTCATCACAGTGCTCTTCATACGCAAGAGTTGTTAATTCCAGCATTAAAACTATCCTCCTCAAAAGAACTCAAGGGATAAAAGATTTAGCCCTTGTTTTTCTATTATATCACACTTTGCGAAAAAATGCAAGTTTTGGTATAATAAAAGCCATAGAAAATTAACAGATTTGGGAAGACGGCAGATATAAGACGGGGCTTATACCTGAAGTTTTCCCGAGAAAGGATTATTTTTATGGACATTATAAACCCTAATGGGAAGAAAACGGTGCGGGTTTCGACCGAATGGTTAGGGAGAGAATTAACTCTAGAGGTAAATAGAGTAGGTTTTCGCACGACTTCATCGGTTTTAGTGACTTATGGAGATACGGTAGTTTTGGGGTCGGTGGTAGTAGGGACCAAACCAGTAGTGCAAGATTTCTTTCCGTTGTCAATAGATTATGAGGAGAAATTTTATGCGGCGGGGAAAATTTCGGGTTCGAAATTTATAAAAAGAGAGGGGAAACCCGCGGATGAGGCAGTTTTAGTTGGGCGGTTGATTGATCGTCCAATTCGGCCGTTGTTCCCTAAGGGCTATCGTCAAGAAATTCAAGTAGTTTGTACAGTACTTTCGATGGACCCGAGTTTTCGACCAGATTGTATTGCAATGATTGCAGCATCGTCGGCTCTTATGAATGCGGGAGTACCGTTTGATGGACCAGTTACGGGAGTAAGGATTGGACAAGTTGATGGTAAATTTAAAGCCTTTTTGTCGCCAGAAGAAAGAGAAACTTCGCCACTAGATCTTGTAGTAGCTTGTAAAGATGGGAAAGTGATGATGGTTGAGGCGGGAGCGAACGAAGTGCCCGAAGAAACAATTATTGAGGCGATGAAGTGGGCGGTAAAAGAAGTGCAGCCAGTTTTGGATTTACAGAGAGAATTAGCGAAACAAGTTGGTGCGCCGTTACAGGAATATGAATTAGTATTACCGAGTGAAGAGGTTTTGGAGGAAGTGCAAAAATGGACGGAGGGGAAATTTGGTTCGAAGGTGCGGGGAAATGTGATGGAAAGAGCGCATATTTTAGATGATATAAAATATGCGATGCACGATGAATTTGCTTTGTCTAAAGGGCAGGGAGAGACAGACAATGAGAAAGTGGCTTGGTATGATGAAAATTTGCGCGATATTTATGATCAGGCGTTTGAGTTGGCAGTGCATAAAGAGGTGCGGCGGGGGATTGTAATGGATGGAGTGAGGCCAGACGGGCGAAAGTTGGATGAAGTAAGGCCACTTTCGAGTCAAGTTGCAATTTTACCAAGAACACACGGTTCTTCCCTCTTCACAAGAGGTGTAACGCAGGCGATGAATATCGTGACGCTTGCGCCACTTTCGTATGCACAAGAAGTTGATACGATGGAGGTGACAGATGGAAAGAGGCGGTATATGCACCATTACAATGCACCGTCTTATACAGTAGGTGAGCCGGGGCGGATCGGTTCGCCGGGGCGACGAGAGATTGGACACGGTTATTTAGCGGAAAGAGCGTTATTGCCGGTTTTACCAAACGAAGAAGAGTTTCCTTATGCAATTCGTTCGGTAACGGAAATTATGTCGCAAAATGGTTCGACTTCGATGGCGGCGACTTGTTCATCTTGTATGGCTCTCATGGATGCGGGGGTGCCTTTAAAGCGACCGGTATCTGGGGTAGCGATGGGATTAATGGTAGATGTGCCGAAAGGTTCAGAAATTAAAGCTACGGATATTGATAAAGCCTATGTTTTGACAGACTTGATGGATGCGGAAGATTTTGCGGGTGATATGGACTTTAAGGTGACTGGGACGACGGAAGGGATTACGGCGCTTCAGATGGATATGAAAGTGCATGGATTACCAGTAGAAATCATGGAAAAAGCTTTAAAGCAATCACATGAAGGACGGATGTTTATCTTGAAGCATATTTTAGAGGTGATTGAAAAACCGCGTGCAGAAATTTCACCTTATGCGCCGAGAATTGAAAAATTAATGATAAATCCAGAAAAAATTGGAGCGGTGATTGGAAAAGGTGGTGAGGTAATTAATAAAATTACGACGGAGACGGGAGCGGAAGTTAATATTGAGGATTCTGGTTTAGTGACGGTAGCCGGAAATGATCCGGAAAAAATTAGAAAAGCACTTGAATGGATTAAATCGTTAACTGAGGAGCCAGAAGTGGGGAAAATTTATAATGGAACGGTAGTGGCGATTAAGGATTTTGGAGCGTTTGTAAATATTATGCCAGGAATTGATGGGATGCTCCATATTTCACAGATTGCGGATAAGAGATTAAAATCGGTTGATGAAGTTTTGCACGTTGGAGATAAAGTAAAAGTGCGATTAATTGCAATTGATCATGGTAAGTTGTCATTAACTATGAAAGGCTTAGATTAATTGGACAAAATTAGAAATTTCTGCATTATTGCGCATATAGATCACGGGAAGTCAACGATTGCGGATCGGATGATGGAGCTTACTGGGACGGTAGAAAAACGTGAGATGAAGGCGCAGTTGCTCGATTCGATGGAGCTAGAACGGGAAAAAGGGATTACGATTAAGTTAACGCCGGTGACAATGAACTGGAAAGGTTATACGTTGAATTTGATTGATACTCCAGGGCATGTAGATTTTTCGTATGAAGTTTCTAGGAGTTTACAGGCGGTGGAAATTGCAGTGCTCGTAGTTGATGCAACACAAGGAATTCAGGCACAAACGCTTGCTAATGTGTATTTGGCACTCGAGCAAAATTTAAGGATTATTCCGGTGATAAATAAGATTGATTTGCCAGCGGCGGATATAGAAAAAACAGCGGCAGAAATTATGAATCTTTTGGGATGTGAGCGAGAAGAGATTATTGAGGCGTCTGGTAAAACTGGATATAATGTTGACAAAATATTAGATGCAGTGGTAGAAATTGAACCTAAACTTTTCTCGAACGTTACACGCGGGGAAAAATTGTCAGAATCAAATGATGAAATAGAAAATTCTATTGGAGACAATTTTTCTCCGGTTGCACTACGCCTATACTCTTCGAAAAGTTTAGGTTCAATTTCTACGCGGGCATTGATATTTGATTCGTATTTTGATGATTATCGTGGAGTCGTGTTATATGTTCGGATTTTTGAGGGGGAAATTTCAAAAAATGCGGAGATTTTGATGATGGCGGCAGAGAAAAAGGGTATTGCTTTAGAAGTGGGAATTTTGACGCCGAAAATGACGCCGCGAGAAAAATTATTGGAAGGAGAAATTGGATATATTGTTACCAATTTAAAAACTACAAGAGAAGCGAAGGTTGGCGATACGGTGACATTGGTAAAAAATCCAGCGAGGGAGCCTTTGCCGGGCTATAAAAATGTTTTGCCCTTTGTGTATGCAGGGTTTTTCCCCGTTTCTAATGATCAGTATAAGGATTTGAAAGAAGCAGTGGAAAAACTAAGTTTATCGGATTCGGCGCTCCAATTTGAGCCAGAGAATTCGCCGGTTTTGGGGTTTGGGCTGAGGATTGGATTTTTGGGGCTTCTCCATATGGATATTATCAAGGAAAGATTAGAAAGAGAATTTGGACTTGACTTGATTATAACGAACCCTTCAACAAATTATGAGGTAGTTTTGAACAACGGAGAATTAGTTGAAATAAAATCGGCGGCGGATTTGCCAGATATGAGCGAAATTAGAGAAATTAGGGAACCATGGGTAAAGGGAGAAATTATTTTACCGAAAGTGATGATTGGAAATGTTTTAAATTTAATTAACGAAAAGCGGGGACGGCAGACAAATTTGTCGTATATTGAGGAACGGGCAGTGATTGATTTTGCGGCGCCAATGGCAAATTTGTTGACAGATTTTTATGATCAATTAAAATCAGCGACTTCTGGATATGCGTCATTTAATTATGAATTGGATGGTTATGAGGTAGGAGATTTGGTGAGGATAGATTTTTTGGTGGGAGGACATAGAATAGATGCTTTATCGGTGATGGCGCATCGGAGTGAGGCGGAGGCAATTGGGCGAGAGGTGACTAAAAAATTGAAAGCGGTAATTCCCCGTCAAAATTATGAGGTAGCACTGCAGGCAGCGATTGGGGCGAAAATTATCGCGCGGGAAACGATTGGGGCATATCGTAAGGATGTAACGGTAAAAATTCATACGGGAGATCGGGACAGAAAGGCAAAATTATTAGAAAAACAAAAACGAGGAAAAGCGAGGATGAAACGATTTGGAAAAATTGATATTCCAAGTGAAGCCTTTACAGTAATGTTGAAGAGAAACTAGTTAGTGTTATAATATATAATATGAAGCGGTTTTTGGTGGTATTAACGATTTTGGGGATGAGTTTTTTGAGTTTGCCAGTGATGGCTATTTCTGAAATACAAGAAAACGTAATAAAAAACCATTGTGAAACCATAAAAGATAGTTTAAAGGCGGTGCAGAGGACAGATGCGAGAGCAAGAGTTTATTTGGGAGGATATTACGAGGCGATTTTATCAAAATTTATTATGCCTTTGAATGTGAGATTAGTGGAAAATAATTTGTCAAATGCGGATTTGGTAGAAAATCAGAATAAGTTTGTAGAAACAAAAAATCTTTTTGCAAATGATTTTGTAAAATATCAGCAGATGTTGGAAGAATTATTAGCAATGGATTGTAAAAATGAACCAGAGAAATTTTATGAAAAACTAGTGGTTGTGAGACAGAGAAGAAAAATTATGGATCAGGATGTCTTGAAATTGAGGAGTCTAATTTCTGAGCATATAAAATTAGTTTATGGACTAGAAGGGAAATTATGACGAAAGGAGGAAAAAGTTTATTTTTACTCGGGTTAATTGCAGTTTTGATTGCGATATTAACAACGGGGATTACTTTGGCCATTTATCATAATTCTGGAGATATATATTTAGATCGTTCAAGACCAGGTTTTTTGCCAGATGAGGAAGAAATAGAAGAAAATGATAAGGAGCAAGAATATACTTTTTCAAAAACTGGTAAACTGAACGTAAAAGATTTGGAGGAATATTTAGAAAAATTAGATATAGATGTAAAGGCAGTGGATGCTTTTGAAGGGCCATTTGATGCAAAAGCTTTGTCTGATGAACAATTGGGTATTCCAGCTGGAGAGGAAACTCAAAAAGAATAGCTTGATTTTTTAAGTGAAAGGATTATACTAAAGGTGGGAAATATGAAAAAGAAAAAGAAAGAAGTAAAGTTTTTAGGAGGTATTGTTCTGGCGCTTTCTTTCATGTTGCTGTTTTTGGTGATTTTTGGGTTAGCACGAACAGTAACCGAAATAGAGGAAGTGGTTTCTAGTGAGACCCCAGAAGCGATTTTGGCAAGTGCGGGGATTGATGATGGGAGAGAAATTGCGCTTCCGGTAGCTTATTTTGATCAGAGAGCTGATGAGTGCGTAAATTTATATGAGGTTAGTCTTAAAGAAAGATTATATAGTCGTCAATTTGAGTGGATGAGCTGTGGATATGAACATAAAGAAATTGAACAGGGTTTGGTGGATTTTTATTTGGATGAAAATAATTTTCCGGTTCTAATTGAGGGGAAGTTGACTTCGAATCGTGGGGTTTCTAACATGAAGAGATGGTTTAATTCGGTGGATGGAAAAAGTAAAGCATATGCTGGCACTATAAAAATGAATTATTCGGCTAGTGATGCGAAATTTGAGTTTGAGAGTGAAGAATTTTATCCGCTTGATGAGGTGGTTTTTAGTGCAGGGGATTTAGTAAATAGAGATGGGCATAACCATTTATTTACAATGAATTTTGCTACGCCTTTTACAGCTCTTCTGAGTGGAGAAGAAAGATTTGAAATTGCGGCAGATGATGATACTTTTGTATTTGTAGGGAATGAGCTAGCTATAGATATGGGGGGAATACATGAAGAGGCGAAAGGGGTGATACAGATAAATGAGAATGGGGAAGTTTATACTGCGGTGGCAGGAGAGGAATTAGCTTATGCTGGAATAAAATTACAAAAAAATGAAGGCTCAATTATTAGAATATTTCATGCGGATAGAGATTCAAGTGAATCAGTTTTTAAATTGGAATTTACGGGAATGGATTTGAATCTTGTAAATACGAAAATTGCAGAAAATGGTGAAGCTGGTGTGCAGGTAGCTTATGACCCAACGGATCCTTCGTATGTGGCTCCACTTGGGGTGAGTTCAGTGTTAAAACCAGATTCAAAGAAAGGAAGAATAATTATAGCGACGATATACGGAGCATTAGTAGTAGTATTCGCAGTGGTATTTGTAATGGTGGCAAGGCGAGTGATAAAACGGAAAATTGAGAAATAATTTATTTGCGGGGTTTGGAGATATGAGCGGGATTGCCGTATTTGGGAATGATGATTTTGTGTTGATTCCCTTCATGATCATAGAGAGGGATTTTTAGTTCGGAAGCTAAAGTATTAACAATTGTGGCACCGATCCTGAGTCCAGTAAAAGAACCAGGTCCAGACATAAAAGTAATTTCGGTTAGGTCTTGAAAGGTTTTATTATTTTCGGCAAGCTTATCCTTTATAAATTTAAGAAGTTTTTCTGCCAAGTCTTTATCAAAATTTTTATGATATTCTTTCTCGTTTAGTTTTAGAATGGTTTTGAAGGTAGAAGTGTCTAGATATAATTTCATAAAAAAATTATAACATTAAAAAACAGTTTTATTTTATGTTCAGTATTCGAAAAGAAGAAGTTTGTTTGATTTCTATGGTTGTATGATTTTTGGGGAGGAGGTTTTTGATGGATTCGCCCCATTCGATAACAACAATATTTTTGGGGTCTTTTAAATTTTCTTGAAAATCTTCTACCATGATGCCGGGATCATTCAGGCGATAAAAATCGTAATGAACTAAAAATCCACCGTTTTTTAAAGCGTAGGATTTAGAAATAGTGAAACTGGGGCTGGTGACGGGTTCTTTGATGCCAAGACCCTGAGCAAGACCACGCACAAAAGTAGTTTTGCCGGAACCAACATCGCCGATAAGTTCAATAACTCTGGCATTTTTGTTGGCAAAGGTTTTGCCAAAGTCGAGCATTTCTTGTTCGGAATTGATTTTCATTGTATAATAATTATATCATGAATATCTATATATCGGGGATATCTGGAACAGGAATGGGGCCGTTGGCGTTAATGGCAAAACAGGCAGGATTCAAAGTTTTTGGTTCAGATTTAAGTAAGGGAGCGATTTATGGTGAATTAGTTCGGGCGGGAATTGAAGTTTCGATTGGAGAACAAGACGGAAAATTTTTGGCTAAGAAGTTAGAGGAGGGGGTTGATTGGTTTTGTTATACGTCGGCTTTGCCCGAGGATCATGCAGAATTAGTCTTAGCAAAAAAAGCAGGAATTAAAGTAACAAAGCGGGATGAGTTAACAGCGTTTTTAGTAGCGGAATTGGGTTTAAAAATGGTGGCGGTGGCGGGGACGCATGGAAAAACGACGACGACGGCAATGGTAATTTTTGCGGCATTGAAGCTAGGTTTACCAGTTTCGTATATTGTGGGGACAACGCTTGGGTTTGCGTCAAGTGGAGCGTATCATAAAGGTGATAAATATTTTATTTATGAAGCGGACGAATACGATCGAAATTTTTTGAAATACCATCCGTGGCTTGCAGTAATACCAGCGGTTAGCTATGATCATCCAGATATCTATCCGACAAAAGAAGACTATTTGGAGGCGTTTGAACAATTTAAAAGGCAAAGCGAGCAGGTGATTGAATCTAGTGAAATGTATGCAACAAGCGATTTTCGGTTAGCGGGTGAAGCAAGACGGTTAGATGCGAGCCTCGCGGCGGAAGCGGTTTTTAGGATGGTACAAGATGAAGCAGAGATGCGAGGCGAGGACATTTTATTTGACAGTTTTGGGCTAGTTGAAATTTTGAATAAGTTTCCGGGAGTGGGGCGAAGATTTGAAAGAATTAGTGAGGGGGTTTATACAGATTATGCACATCATCCAGAAGAAATTGTGGCGACGATGGGGGTTTTAGAAGATGAAAAAAAATTATTAGGGAAAAAAGGAATTGTGGTAGTTTATCAGCCGCACCAAAATACGAGACAGCATGAAGTAAAAGATGGATATTTTGAGGCGTTTAAGGGGGCGGATAAGATTTTTTGGCTGCCAACGTATTTGACGCGAGAAAGCGTTGATTTGCCGGTTTTATCACCAACGGAATTGATTGCGGGATTAGAAAATCAGGAAGTGGCGGAAGTGGCAGAACTAAATGATGAATTGGTAAAAAAATTGAAAAAATATTTGGACGAAGGTTATTTAATAGCTTTGATGACGGCAGGGCCAGCGGATGGCTGGCTGAGAGAGAAATTTTAGAAAAAGCTTGTGTTTTTTGTGGTGGTTATGGTAATATGATGGTAGAGCTGGTTAAATAAAAACGGCAGAAAAGGGAGGTAAAATTGATAAGGATATGGGGATTTTCTAGGAAATGTGGTTTTTTGGTGGGGGTTTTGGTTGCTGGATTAATCTCAATATTTGGTATGGTGAAAAATGCGGATGCTATTGGCACCCAAACTAACATTTCTACGAGGCCAGATCAGTCTGCTTCTAGTAGTGCTAGTGATTGCTATACGAACAGTACTCCTGGTTATGAATGGAACACGGGAAAAACTTGCGATGAGGGTGATCTTATAACTGTTGAGGCTGAGACAGGTTCTTCGTATTATATGACCTTTTCTCATAATTTTAAAACAGATAGTGCGGGAGTGAGTGTAGATTGTAAAGTTACAATTAGTAAACCTAGTGGGGATGGCACTAAATATAAACTTTCGAATGCTGGAGGAGGAAATTATTCATATGGTTTAATTGATGATGATGATGATGCTGCTAAAGAATGTAATGCTACGACAGGCAGTGGGGGGGCAGTAAGTGATAGTAATAGACCTTATACTGATGGAAAATATAACTATATTCATCGTGACTTTTTGAGAGTTGACTTTAAAAAAGCTGGAAAATATAAGTTTTGTGAAACTATCACAGCGAGTGCTAATGGATATAGCGCTAATACTAAAAGTTGTATAAAATATATAATTACTGATGGTGGGAGCTCTCAGGAGGAGGGAAAAAAATTAAATGTGGAAATACAGGATGAGGAAGGAACACCGATTGCGCAAAAAACGCCAGCTTTTGAATATTCTGTTTCTGGTAATAGCTACACTGTAGCAAAATCTGATGTTGATAATTTTACAATAGCTGATCTATATAAGCCTAAAAGTGATTATGAATTTTATTGTTGGTCTGAAGAGACATGGCATAAAAGTAGTAGTACTCCTAACCCAAAGCGAGAGTGCTCGAGTGAGCCAGGTTTAGATTCGTATAAGGTTACAGTTGACAAGTCTCCTAAGTGGATTTTTGCTATTTATAAAAAGAAAAATTCGCTTTCGTTTCAAGGAAAATCCAAAGTAAATGATACTACGACGGATTTTAGTGATAAAAGTCTTGCGAAATTGTTAAAAATAAACAATTGCTCATTTACCGATGGTTGTGAAGTTGATTTTGAGCATTATTTAAAGAAGAAAATAGAGGGCGAAGGAACGACTTCATATGAAATTGAACAAGTTTCCAGTTATGCTAGTAAAATTACAACAATAACTACTTCTGGGAGTATAAGTAATTCATCTTCTGGTGGAAATGGTGATAGCCCTATTTATACTAGTAAAATAAAA
>JAFRKN010000009.1 GCA_017431725.1 Candidatus Saccharimonadota bacterium
AGCCAGGATCAAAATCTCCATTATTGGTTAGAATTTTCCATCTTGGCGTTTTTCCGTGCTCGCTCTATCAAGAATAGCGCTTCGCACGGAGAAAACACCAATCTGAAAAATTCTACCTCAATAATTTATGTGATTCCTAAATTCTCAACATAAATTAAAAACTGACGATGATTAATTGCACAACTAAATTGTTAAAATATTTCTAAAGACGACTAAAATATAAGTACTCGCAGCTTTAGACTGTAACCATCTTATCGCACTCTTAGTTTTTTGTCAAGAGGTTTCATGAAAGTTTTTTAGAATTTGGGCCGAAAAACCATAAAAAAACTATGTTCCCAATGACGATTAAAATTCCCAGCCACCACGGGAATTCAATAATTTTTTCGCAAGGTTTGACGCCGGTATCTGGAGCTTTGATAGATTTACTTGAAAAATTAGTTGCCAGGTTTTTAATGGTGCTTTCAACTTTCTTAGTATCATTAATATCTTTAGTTTTATCCAAATCTCCAGCCGCTTTAGGCTCCTCAATGGCATCGGTATCATTAAATTCTGCGGTGATATTTTCGGGTATTGCTATCTCGTCTTCATCTCCTTTTAAAGTTTCTTCTGTGATGAATTCTGTTTTGTCTTGCTCATTTTCTAAAAGAGTCTCTCTAGATGGAAGATACCGATAACCTCCGCCAGATGAAAACATTAATTCACAAGTTGTTCCGTCTTTATAATCCACTTCTTGAAGGCAGGAAGAATAATCCAAATAACCTTTAGAATTATAGTTTTCACCAAAAACTGCGATATATAGGCGCCCTATATGATTTTCGGAAAGATTTGTACTATTAATTGAAAGTTTGAAGGGGGTATTAGTTGGGAATCCATCTTTGCTATAAGATGTAGCTTCACTGGCATACACGAGATGAAGATCGTCAGAAAATTGAGGCTCAATGGGAAGGTTGTAGTCATAATTGCCAATTTGGCCGTTTATTTTATCAAACCAAGCTAGAAAGATGAATTCAAGAGGTTGTTTTTCATTTATTCCCCACCTCTTTAACATTTGGTCTTCGTCAAAATAAAGAACTTCGAGAGTTTCTTCGGTTGGGTTAATTGAAGTAATCCAAAATCTCCCTTCTCTAAATATATCCAAAATCTGGTATCTGGCATCTTCACTTTCAAATCTAGAAAAAAGCAATTCTTCGCGACAGCTAAAATCGTCGCCACATAGTTCTTCCTCTTCCCTGTCAGCAAATTGGGAAAAAGCCAGTAGCTCTTCAACTGACCACCAAGCTACTCCACTTTCGTCTAAGGAAAGTGCCTGAGCTTTTGTTGGAAAAAATATACCAAATATTAAACCAAACATTAAAGTTAATAGTAGAATGGGAATTTTTTTCATAATACTCCTCTGTTAATTGAATTTTGAAGGAGTATAGGCACAAACGACAAATAATTTCAACCCGCCTTTAGTAAAAAATATTGCATAAGTGTTTTAATTAAGTCGGTTAAGCTTAACTATGATAGGGTTATGCTTGACTTTTTTGAAGATTTTTTGCCATAATCAGGGTATACTAGATTGGCTAAGAGCCTTTTGCAATTTATGAGATAATATGACTATAAAGGGGGGTGTCTGATGGTTGTGAAGAAAGAAACGGTAATTGAAGGCGTAAAAATGTTAGCCGCCGAAAAGGGCGGAAAGGCTCCAACCTCGGCTGAATTTGATGTGGATTGGAGAACGGTTAGTGCTGTGACTGCACGTAATAAATTTGGTTCATGGAATAATTGTTTAAAGGCTGCGGGGCTAGAAGTAAATTTGGTGCGAAAAAAAGTAAAAAAAGAAGAAATGATTCCCCAAGTACAAAAGTTAGCACAAAAACTCGGAAGGCAGCCGACTATGATGGAATTTAATAATGATCCAGATACCGTAAGTGCCACTTCAGTAATAAAAGCTTTTGGGAAATGGAGTAGTTTTCTAAAAGCCGCAGGTTTAGGAAAAAATCAGGAAGACTAGGCATATTATTGAAGGTCGCGTTTTAAGCGACCTTTTTTCATACTCTGTTATTTCGTAACGTTTTCGTTCTCTACTGCTTCGAGTTCTTCTTCTGGGAGAACAATACCGATAGAAGCGACGGTATCCCCTTCGCTCATTTTCATAATACGAACACCTTGAGTGGCGCGACCGAGGGTAGGAATTTCTTTCATCGCCACTCTGATAGCTTGACCCTTCGTAGACATCATGATGACTTCTTTTGCAAGCGGATCTAGGGTATGGACCGCGACAATCGGACCGGTTTTTGCTGTCACGGCGGCAACCTTGATGCCGACACCACCGCGCTTATGCGGCGGGAAGTTTGAGACTAATGTCGCTTTTCCGTAGCCGTTGGCAGAGACCGCAATGAGTTTTTGGTTTGGGTCAGTAATAACATCCATACCGACGATTTCGTCTTTGGGACGAAGACGCATACCGCGTACTCCCATAGCAGAGCGACCCATAGCACGGACTTCTTTTTCGTTGAAACGGGTAGCTTGACCAGCAGAGGTAGAGATGACAATATCATTTTCGCCGGTGGTTTCTTTAACCCATTTGAGTTCGTCGCCAGTGTCAAGTTTAATTGCGATAAGACCATTCGAACGAACATTATAAAAATCTTTAATAGCGGATTTCTTAATTGTCCCCTTCTTGGTTGTCATGAAGAGATAGCCATCAGCACCAGCATCACCCTGTTTAATAATAGAGGTGATTTTTTCTTCTGGATGCATGTTGAGCATATTAACAGCGGCGGTTCCTTTAGCGGCGAGAGAGGCCTGCGGTACTTCATAAGCTTTCATTCGGAATAAGCGGCCCTGATTGGTAAAGAAGAGAAGATAATCATGAGAATTTGCGGTCATAATCTGGGAAATTACATCTTCTTCTTTTGTGGTCATACCACGCTTCCCTTTCCCACCCCGGTTTTGTTTCCTGAAGTCAGTCTGAGGCACGCGTTTCATATAATTTTCAGAGGTAAGAAGAATCACGCTTTCTTCTTCAGGGATGAGTTCTTCTTCGGAGAATTTACCAACTTCGTGGTTAATAATCTTCGAACGGCGAGGGTCGTCATATTTTTCTTTGATCGCTATTAATTCTTCTTTGACAACTCTTAAAATTTCTTGTTCATCAGCAAGAATAGCTTCTAATTTCTTGATTAATGCGTGAAGTTCTTTTAACTCTTCTTCGATTTTGTCCCTTTCTAACCCCTGGAGACGACGAAGTTGCATCTGCAAAATAGCATTGGCCTGAATTTCAGAGAGACCAAAACGTGACATCAACTGTTTATCGGCATCATCATACGAGGCGCGAATGACTTTAATCACTTCATCGATATTATCTAAAGCAATTTTTAACCCCTCTAAGATGTGGGCACGTTCTTTAGCTTTACGGAGATCAAATTCGGTGCGACGACGGATGACTTTTTGGCGGTGTTTAATGAATTCGGCCAAAATCTCTTTTAGACCTAAGATGCGAGGTTGGATACCGTCAATGAGAGCAAGCATGTTATAGTGAAAAGCGGTCTGGAGAGGAGTTAATTTATAAAGTTGATTTAAGATTTTCTTCGGAAAAGCATCTTTTTTTAATTCAACGACAACTCGTACTTTACCTCTAGCGGATTCGTCCCGAGCGTCGGCGATATGATCCAACTTCTTCGTCAAAACGAGGTCGCGAACTTTCTCAATGAAGCCTTCTTTGCTCATACCGTAAGGGACTTCAGTAATCACAATATTATAACGACCATTTTTGCGTTCTTCGATATTTGCAACAGCGCGAATCACGACTGAGCCTTTACCCGTTGCGTAGGCTTCTTTCATAGGGGTCCCGCCATAAACTTCGGCGCCGGTTGGGAAGTCTGGACCTTTGACGTATTTCATGAGCCCTTCAAGAGAGATTTCGGGATTATCAATTTGAGCAACGGTAGCATCTACTAATTCTCCTAGATTATGAGGGGGAATATTGGTTGCCATACCAACAGCAATACCCATTTGGCCATTTAGAAGAATGTTAGGGACGGCAGCTGGAAGCACAGAGGGTTCTTTTTCGGTGCCATCGAAATTATCGCGAAAATCGACAGTTTCCTTCTCGATATCAGCTAGAAGTTCGGCGCCAACTTTATCGAGGCGGGCTTCGGTATAACGAGAAGCAGCGGCTTCATCGCCATCCATAGAACCAAAATTACCTTGACCTTCCACTAGGGTATAGCGCATTTTCCAAGGTTGAGCGAGATTGACCATCGCTTCATAGATAGAAGAGTCGCCGTGTGGATGATATTTACCCATAACTTCACCGACAATACGGGCAGATTTCACAGTTGCGTGAGGAGCTTTCCAACCATTTTTATTCATTGCATATAAAATACGGCGGTTGACTGGTTTTAAGCCATCACGAACGTCAGGGAGAGCGCGGTCAACAATCACAGAGAGTGAATAGCGAAGAAAATAGTCTTCCATCGTATTTTCGACAGTACGAAGTTCGATGCCAGTTTCCGTTGTATAATCATCAGAACTATCGTCGATCTTCGGGCCGCGTTCGGCCGGCCCGTCGCCACGGGCGGCCGCGCTCCGGATTCCCTCAGATCCGATGATAGGTTCTTCATTCTCATCTCTAGAATCTTCTTTCATGTCTCCTCCTTAAAAGTCCAAGTCATCAAGATCGACGCTAGCGGCGCGAGCTTGGATAAAGTTTTTACGTAATTCGGCCTGATCGCCCATGAGCTTGCTGAAGATTGAATCGGCTTTTTCGGCATCTTCGATATTTACTCTAACGAGAGTACGATTTTCGGGGTTCATAGTAGTTTCCCAGAGTTGAGCAGCGTCCATTTCGCCAAGGCCTTTAAAGCGTTGTTGAGCGGTATAACCAGCTTGTTTAAAGCGTTCGGAATCTTCATCAATCTTAGTCCCAGCGGCTTTGCGTTCTTCAATCTTCTTTGTTAAAGTTTCTTCGAGGGCTTGTTCATCATAGATATAATCAATTTTGCGACTATTCCCTGTCCCCTTAATTAAACCAAAGAGAGGCGGTTTAGCAAGATAAACATGCCCAGCCTTAATCACTTCGGGCATGTAACGGAAAAAGAAAGTGAGGAGGAGTGTAGAAATATGAGAACCGTCAACGTCGGCATCAGTCATAAAGACAATTTTATGATACCTTAAGCCGTCGAGATTAAATTGGTCACCAATACCAACGCCAAGTCCCTTAATGAGAGAAACTAGTTCGGCGTTCGCTAGCATCTTATCGAGACGAGCTCGCTCGGTATTTAGAACTTTACCTCTTAAAGGCAAAATTGCTTGGATTTTAGAATCACGACCCTCTTTAGCGGAGCCGGCGGCAGAATTACCCTCAACGATAAAGAGCTCACACTCCACAGCATTCCTAGAGGAGCAGTCGGCAAGTTTCGAAGGAAGATTAAGCCCGTCAAAAGCGCCTTTTCTAATCACATTATCTCTAGCGGCACGAGCGGCTTTTCGCGCTCTGGCGGCTAGAGTAGCTTTTCCGACGATTTTTTTAGCAATAGTAGGATTTTCTTCGAGATAATAGCCAAAATATTCAGACATGACCTTATCAACATAGCCTCTAACCTCTGGGTTTCCTAATTTATTCTTGGTCTGACCTTCAAACTGAGGATCTGGTAATTTTACCAAGATAACAGCGGTCAAGCCTTCTTTTATATCGTCCCCAGTTAAATTTTCTTCTTTTTCTTTAAGAAGCCCATTTTTACGGGCATAATCGTTGATAGTACGATTAAGACCAGTTCTAAAACCAACTACGTGCATACCTCCATCAGGAGTGAGAACATTATTAGCAAAAGGTTTCATAATTTCAGCGAAAGTGTCGTTATATTGGAGAGCAATCTCAATTTCGGCGTCGCCAATACGCTTTTCAACATAGAAAATATCATCGGAAAGAACTTCTTTCCCATTATTGAGACGTTTGACGTAGCTTTTAATGCCGCCTTCAAAGTAGAATGATTCATGTGCACTGGTACGCTCATCAGTTACCGAAATTAAAACGCCTTTGGTAAGATAGGCTTGGTGACGAGCATAATTTGAGACCCAACTGTAATCGAAAGTTGTAGTTTCTTTAAAGATAGTTGGGTCAGGATAAAAAGTAATAGAAGTTCCAGATTCACGCGGGCTATTTTTAGAGACGATTAACTCCGTTGTGGGTTTGCCAGTGTCAAATTCAATATGATGAGTCTTCCCCTCTCGATAAACTTCAGCAATCATTTGAGAAGATAAAGCATTTACAACTGAAGAACCAACACCGTGCAGACCAGAGGAAACTTTATAACCACCATCGCCGAATTTACCACCAGCGTGAAGGACAGTAAGAACTGTTTCTAGGGTAGATTTACCAGTTTTAGGGTGGATATCAACAGGAATACCACGCCCGTTATCATCAATTCGCACACCTCCGTCTTTTAGGATAGTTATTTCGATTTTATTAGCGAAGCCTGCAATAGCTTCATCAATAGAGTTATCGGCAATCTCTTTTATCAGATGGTGCAAACCATCATACCCAGTAGAGCCAATATACATACCAGGACGCAAACGAACTGGTTCTAATCCCTCCAATACTCGAATTTCAGACGAATCATAAGCTTCCGCTTTATCGGCCATATTTTACCTCTTCTTTTATATTCTTCTCTTATTATACACCTATTTTTGATTTTTTTCAAGATAAAAGATAGGTTTTTATAAGGTTATAAAACACAAACCAATAAATTTATTTAACAGTTTCCTCGCTCGTCCGTGACTGTTGTAATTTTTAGCTGGGGAATTTTAAATGTTTCAGGATGGCTTATTTTATCTGATCTTAAAGACCATCTCTTGAGGTTGTTCTTCGGGTTCAGGAATTGGTGCGGGTTTAGATTCAGGTTCTGGTTTTGAAATAGGTTCTGAGGTTGATTCGGAAATTGGTGCGGATTCTGGCTCTGAAGCTGGTTTTGGAGCGGGGTTTTTAGCTATCCATTTGTCTAAAAAGCCCTTTTTAAGCCCACTAGAGGCGCCAGGAGCCTCGTCACTAGCCGTAAGCGGTTCATTTGCCGTCTTTAACGCAGAAGGCGCTTCTAGACCCTCTACGGAGCTAGTTTCACTATTTTTGACTTTTTCGGCAGCCGACCAGCGATCTTGAATTTCTTTTTCTACTTCAGCGCGAGTTTTGCCAAATCTAGCGGCAGAATAGACTTTAAGATTTTTCATAAGCTCATCGTTGGCTTCGCCCATCGGAGGAGGTAAACTAATTGTAAATGGTGCCGATGGCATATCAAACATCATAACCTTAGCAACGGCAGCAAAATTCGGAGTTTTAGTGAGATCTTCAGCTGTAAAAGTGGGGGTAAAGGCTTTAACCATGAGTTCAGCATCTGTCACACCAATACGACCACAAATAATTGTACCGACATTGCCAAGGAGAGCTTCCCTAATTTTATCAGTAAGTTGAGTCATGAACTGATTAGCAACAATAAGGTTGAGGCGGTATTTTCTAGCCTCAGAGAGAATAGATTCGAAACTATCAGTAGCAAAATTCTGGAACTCATCAACATAAAGACAAAAATCTTGTCTCTGATCTTCGGGGATGTCTTGGCGACTCATAGCGGCTTGTTGAAATTTCATGACAAAAATCATACCGAGAAGATTGGCATTAATATCGCCAAGCCGTCCTTTAGAAAGATTAACCAGGAAAATCTTTTTGTTATCCATAATTTCGCGAATATTAAATCCGGATTTAACCTGGCCAAGGGTATTTTTCATGATAGTATTAGCGATAAAAGGACCCCATTTACTGGAGAACCAGGTGATGACCTCGCCGGCATCAGAGGATTTCTGCGAAGCTGGAAATTCTTTAGTCCAATAATCATAGACGGCTTTATCTGTAACGTATTTAAGTTTAGATTTAACAAATTCGGGGTCGGTAAAACATTGTGGAATATCAATAAAGGTAGCGCCAGCGGGGTCAGCCATGAGAAGCAGAGCGGCGTTCCTGAACATGTGCTGGCCGCGTGGGCCAAAGAAACCTTGGTTTTGAGGGTCAAAAAGAGATTGGAGCATACTGATTCCCTCTTGGACGATAAAATCTTTCTGGTCTTCATTAGTGAATTCAAACATATTCATACCGACAGGATGTTCGATGTCGGCAGGATCAAAATAAATTACATCATCGATGCGTTCCTCTGGGACACGTTTCAAAAGGGCTTCTACGGCATCGCCGTGCGGGTCAATAAAAGCAAAACCGCGGCCGTCGCACATGTCTTGAAAAGCTAAATTCTCGAGAAAAACGGATTTACCCATACCAGTTTGCCCGATAACATAGGTGTGGCGACGGCGATCTTTTTCTTGTAAATAAATCGCTTTTTTGACACCTCTAAATTCGTTAGTGCCAAGAAATAGACCTTCGGTGGCGAGCTTGGCTGGGCCATCAACCTGCTTAGTAAGCTGACGTTCGACATGGGAGCTTGGAATGGCGTTTTGTTCTGGAAGATGAAAAATAGAAGCTAGTTCTACACTATTTAGGATGTTAGATTGGATTCCTAAAGAGAAGAAACGAAAAGTGTAGTCAACTACGAGTTTTTTGGGATCCTTTAAGAAGTTGACTTTAAAGCCATTGAATTCGGGTGAGTTAAACTGAGAAAAAGCCGAAATGACACCTCCCACAATCGCTTCAGAACGTGAATGATTACTGGAGCTAGCTACGACTCTAATTAAAGTCTCGAAGGCTGGAAAACGCATTTTATTAGTAATACCTTCAATTTCATTTTGTTTAACATTGGTAACTACTTCGGTTTTCTTTGCCTCGCGTTCGGCGGGTGGTTCGAAAGGAGCTCTGATAATATCTATTGCAAGCTGGCCAAATAGGGCACCACCAGTAGTGACCACTTTGCCTTTTTGAATATTTTCAATGTATTCTTTGCCTTTACTAGACCAATTTTTTTGTGCAGGACGAAATAAAATTTGAACGGCTGCGCCCTCATCTTTATTCACGCTTGATAAAGCATTGAGCAGTGCCGTCTGGGCATCACGCTTAGTGTCTTCATATGTAGCGATGGGTAAATAATATTCTTTGTTGAGGGTTAGTTCAGCGCCGGCAACGGAAGTAATATCGTTATTGCCTTCAAAGATATTTTCTTCACGTTTTTCCTCTATTCTGGCGGTAGGATAAGCTGATTGAATAGCTTGTTTAACTGTCTCTGTTAATACTGCTGGAACAATGGCATAATAATGGATGAGACCACCTTTAGCGATAATTTCAAAAGAAAAATGTCTTTGACCATAGAGTTTGGTTTTGAAGCCTTTAGTAATAGTGGAGGCTAGAATAGAATACATCACCCCAGCTTTGGAGACAGCTTCATTAGTGATATCTCTCTTATCTCTGCCTCCAGCTTCAATATCGTCAGTAGAAGGCGGAAGATGAATCAGGAGTGGAACCATCTTAAGGCCGCGTTCATACTTTTTAGCTTTTCGGAGTTTCGAAATTCTTGCTCCAAAAACAATAGAGACAAAAAGGATGGCAGCGATGATCATAATAAAAACAACCACCCACTCTTCCATTAGCGTTCTTCTCCTCTTATGCTAATGTTGTAATTTTTACTAAAACAGATATGCTTTTTCATACGCCCAACTCTCGATTATATGAATTTTTCAAATTTGCCTTCATCATGTCGCGAACTGCATCATAGAAGCTAGCTGGGTTGCCATCTTGTCTGAATTTAACTAAAACATCGTCAACTTCTTTAATCCCGGATTTACTGAGTTTTTCTTCGGTTTTGATAGCTGCTTGATTGAAGCGTTCTTGAGAAAGTTGATTTTCTGGTTGAAGAATTTCTGGGTTAATAGCGCCTGGAGGCATAAGTAGATCTTGAGTTTGCTCTAAAGTTTTTGAGGATTCTTCTACGATGGAAGGGTTCAATTCTTCTTTGGCGGAATCGGTATTACCAAAAGAATTGAGAACATTTTTTCCAGTGTCACCATGGTTTCTTTCGACTGGATTTTTCCATGAAGCTGCACCTTCTGAAGAAGTGTCTAGATTATTTTCTTCCTCAAAAGTATTGGCGTTTTTGGCAGAGGTTCCAACGCCAGCCGTAAAAAAGGCTTGTCCCCCGCTGGCTGGTTGTATCGGTTGACCATAATCCATATGTTTATTTTACCACAATTAAATTTTTTTGTAGACTAAAAATTCAGCTAAAGTTAAGAAAATAAAAATGAGACCAATTGTCCAGAGATTAATTGCTCCAAATGAGCGAGCCATAAGAAGCATAATAGGGCCAAAAGCTAAAATCGCAGAATAAAGATAATCCTTGTTTTTTAGTTTATCTTTTTTAAAAGCGAAATAAAAAAAGATCTGTAAGAATAAAGTCATCAAGCCGAAAGACACAATATAAAGTGTTGTAAAAAATAATAAAACTCCGAGCGGACCAATTTCCGTCGGAGAAGTAAGATTGATCATAAGAATTAAGGCTGCGAGTCCTATGCTGCTTATGAAATAAACAATCCGGTTATGTTTCATAACCTCATTGTATCATATCTAGTCGAATCCCCCAAGTAATTTTTGGAGGGAAGCGGGGGTTATCCGGCACTTAAAATCTTTACTATTAACCGTAACCCTGATCCGCTTTTCCCTTTTGACCGCTTCACACTAGGTGAAGCATTGATCCTTATTAGTTTTTTCTACCGTTCTTGTTTATGTCTTTAAAAGGTGCTAACGGGAGATTTACTAACGCGCTCAACGCTTTTGGCGGAGCTCTAGGTAATTCCTGGTTGTAATTTATGGCTAGAAATTACCTTTTCGCCCGCCAAAGTTTATGGCGTTTTTAGTTTTTTTGGCTTATTCCTTTTCATTTTTTTCCTTTGTTTTTAGTGTTTGTTTTAGTCATCTCGACTGATTTTCATATTAGCACAAAAGTTTGAAAAAATCAATGGATTTATTCAATTTTATTGATGTAATTTTAACAACATTATTCTCAATAATTCCCTGTTCTAAAATATTGTTCGCTTTGTTGTAAAATTTACAACGATTATATTATTTTTCTTCGCGTTTCACGTTCGCGCCGGGAAAAACTTCATTGATTTCACAGCAAAAAAATTCTATTTGCCTTCAGCACGAATTTTTTTGGAAATCTCTTCAGTTTTTCTCGGGCTCGTTCAATGCTCAGAAAAATCAAAATTTAAAGCCCTAGCTTATGTTTTTTAATCAGTTATGGTAAAATTAACAACAGTTGGGGCTGACAAAGCTTAGACGGATCGTTAACAGATATCAGGCGCACCGATTGAATACCGTAAGTATTAAATAAGTGCTAAAAACACGAAATCCGCGCATGTAGCTTACATGCCGGCTTATGCTTAAATCTTTAAGCTGGTCCACGTTTAAGGCACCGTAGAACGTAGATTATCATAGAACGGAGCTAGGGTTATTTAACTAGCGAAATTTAACTCAAAAATCAGCTATGGCGTTTGTTAGTTTCGTTTTCTGCAGCTAACAATATAAGCCAAGACGAAACAGAAAACTATGTGCGTAGAATGATATCCATGTGGCAGTTCGGACCCGGAGGCAGTATCCGGCAGCTCCACCAAATTTCATATTAAAACCAATTTTGGTTTATTTTTTTGTCAAAAAAGGCGCCATTTGAAGACCGAGTAATGGCGCCGTGTAAACATGACTCCACACTTTTTAATAGAAGAAGACCGGTAACTGCGAGGAAAACCGGTCTTCTTTGTAGAGTGTGGAGTTATTTTGGCTAAATTTTTGTTTTGACCTTCTGAGTAATTTTTTTATTCAGAAGCTACCTCTATAATATCGCGAAAAAATGCTAATGTCAATAGGTTTTTTGAACAATTTTTGTATAATTTTGTGAAGTTTTCCACAAGTATTTTATTTGATTTATGGTCTTTAATTTTTCGACGATAAAATGAAAGGCTATAAACTAAGCACAAACAAAATCGGAAGGTTGAATTTTTTTTGGAAGCGTGATAGTTAGGATTTTATGATTAGTAAAATACATTCTATAGTTCCCTACGGCTTTGAAGGAAAGCTGGTTGAAGTCGAAGGCGATATGAATCGGGGGCTTCCAGCTTTTAATATTGTCGGCATGGCGAATAAAACAATCAACGAAGCAAAGGAACGAGTGCGAAGCGCAATCGTAAATTCCGATTTTAGCTTTCCGGACAAAAAAGTGACAATAAATTTGGCGCCGGCAGAACTTTTGAAAGACGGGGCGTATTTGGATTTACCGATTGCCTTAGCAATTTTAACGCTTTCTGGGCAATTAACTGAAAATGACACTGCTAATAAAGCTTTTGTGGGTGAACTGTCCTTAAACGGTGAAATAAGGCCTTTGAAGGGTATCATAAATATTGTAGAGACGGCAAAAAAGGCTGGGTATCAAGAACTCTATGTGCCGATAAAAAACTTGCCTCAAGCTGCGTTAATTACTGGTAGCATGACAATTTATGGTATAAGAACGCTACAAGAGCTATTTTTAGCTCTAAAAAATCAACTGACGCTTGAGACAGCAGATAATATAAAAACTACTTTTGATAAAAGGGAGAAGATAGAAGGGCCGATTTTGGACCATATTCGTGGACAAACTCTCGCCAAGCGGGCAATGGAAATTGCAATTGCAGGGCATCATAATATTTTGATTTCTGGGCCACCAGGTGCTGGCAAAACTTTGTTAGCAAAAGCGGCGGCGAATCTTTTGCCTGATTTAACTCCAGAAGAAATGGTGGCAATTACAAAAATCTATTCAATTGCGGGCTTAACAAATGACGAGATTATTTTTGAGAGACCGTTTCGGTCTCCCCATCATAGTGCTAGTTTAGTTTCGATCATCGGAGGTGGGACAGGAATAACACCGGGAGAAATTTCTTTGGCTCATAAAGGAGTTTTGTTCTTGGATGAGATTCCAGAATTTCCACGTTTAGTTTTGGAATCGCTAAGACAACCCCTAGAAGACAGGCAAATTACTATTTCGCGAGTAAATCAAAAATCGGTTTATCCAGCAGATTTTATGTTAATTGCAACAATGAATCCCTGTCCTTGCGGTTATCTTGGTGATCCGACGCATGAATGCAAATGCACTGGAGCACAAATCCAAAATTACCAAAAGAAATTATCCGGTCCATTATTTGACCGAATTGATATGCATATCGTAGTTGAAAAAGTTAGCAATAAAGACCTTCGAGCGTCAATCGCAACAAAAAACCATGAGCATATTGTTGTAAAAAATACTATAACTGGGGCAATTGCGAGACAAAAGGCCCGGTATGGGCGGGATGGGATTTATAATAGTTCCCTTTCGTCTTTTGAGGTTGCGCAAAAATTAAAATTAGAGTCGGCTGCTGAAAAATTGTTAGCTAGCGCCTCCGAAAAACTTAATTTATCAGCACGTTCGTATTTTAAAACGATAAAGGTTGCACAAACGATTGCAGATCTTGAAGATTCAGAGATAATTAAACAAACTCATCTAGCCGAGGCATTAACTTATCGGAAAAGATAATTTTGCCACAAATTCTTTACAATTTTTGATTTTTGTGTTATAATTTAATAAAGGGGGTGGACTTTATGAGGAGAATACCAGAAGAATTTGGAATAATGTTAGGATGTTTGGAGTGGGTAATTATTATCACTCTTTTGATTTTATTTGTGATAGCGGGTATATTTATTGTGGAATCTTTCGAGGGGATACTGTGGTAGTCGTACCATCATTTAATTCATTCTAAAGAGCGCTCAGGCGCTCTTTTTCATAGTATTTCTCTTGCATTCCCTAAAGAAGTTTGGTATAATGTTTTTAGGTTAATTCAAGAGAAGAAAGGACTACTATAAAAAACAATTCACGGACTAAGTTAAACGGAGAAATTCGTTATGAGAAAGTCCGCGTTATAGGTTCGAATGGCGAACAACTAGGCATTATGTCTAGTCGTGAAGCTCAGCTTCTTGCGAATGAACAGGGAGTAGATTTAGTAGAGATTGCTGCTAATGCTAATCCGCCGGTCGTCAAAATTATTGATTGGGGCAAATTCCAATATCAAAAGATGAAGGAAGAAGCCAAAAATCGTAAAAAAGCTCGGGAAAAGCAATCCGAATTAAAACAGATGAAGATTGGTTTAAAGATCTCCGATAACGACCTTAACATTAAAGTCCGTAAAATGCGCGAATTTCTTGATGATGGTGATCGCGTAAAGATTATGATTGTTTTTAAAGGTCGTGAGATGGCCCATAAAGAAATTGGTTCAGAACTGATGAATAGAGTTCTTGGTCTTCTGGGCGATGACACGATCCAAGAAGGTAAGTCGCAATTCAACGGGCGTAACCTATCAGCACAAGTACGAAAGAAGTAATTTCCTACTTCCTAGGCTGGCTGGTCGCACTTTTGTATGACGTTGTCATACGCTAATATTAATTTTAAATAAAGGAAAGAATTATGCCAAAATTAAAGACGCATAAGGGTACTGCTAAGAGGATTAAGGTTACCGGTTCGGGTAAATTAGTGCGCGGGCGGGCCTATGGGAATCATATTCTCGCAAAAAAATCTAAAGCCAGAAAACGCAACATCAAAACTGCTGCTGCGATTGAGGGCAAAATTGGTAAAAACGTTAAGAAGGCTTTAGGAGTTTAATATGAGAGTAAAAAGAGGTGTCGCGGCACACGCGAAACATAAGAAATTATTAGATAAAACTAAGGGCATGCAACATTACCGCCGCCGAAGTTTTCGGCTCGGTAAGCAGGGCGTGATTAAGGCTCTATCTTATAGTTACCGAGATCGCCGTAATCGTAAGCGTGATCTTAGGGCTTTGTGGATTACTAGAATTAATAATGCTTCGAGGGAGTTAGGTCTTTCCTACTCCAAATTGATTGCCGGGATGAAAGCTAAAAACATTAATCTTGATCGTAAGGTTTTGGCGGATCTAGCAGTCAATAACCCTGAGGCATTTAAAGCAATTGTAAACACAGTGAAGGAGAAATAAGATGGCGATTTGTGAAATTACTGGTAAAGGCAAGATGTATGGCCATAATGTATCATTCTCCCAGAGACATACTCGTAAGGTATTTAAGCCAAATGTTTCAAAAAGGACTTTGATAATTAATGGTCAAAAGATTAAATGTAATGTCTCGGCTTCGGCGCTAAGGACTTTGAAGAAGAAAGGCCTAATTGAATCTTCAAAGGCTAGAGCCGAAAAAAAAGCGAGTAAATAAAAATTTACTGAACTTCCTACAAAAATCCACCCTTTCGGGTGGGTTTTTGATATGAGCCGTCTGTAAGCCGGGTTCTGTAACTATATATAATATATAGTCGGCAATCATCTATCTTGGCGTTACATTGCTATAACGCTCTAGCGGTAAACGTGCATCCTCGAGCAGAGGTCAATTAGCACTCCTTGCAACAGGTAGGGTTTGCCTCCGCACTGTATCGCTACCGCGCGTTGTGAGCTCTTACCTCACTCTTTTCACCCTTACTCCGTGAAACACGGGGCGGTATAAGTTTCTGTGGTACTTTCCCTATCCTTACGGACGGTCGCCGTTAGCGACTACCCTGCTCTATGTTGCCCGGACTTTCCTCTTTAAAAAAGCGATTGCCTTTCAGGCTCAAACTAATTATATCATTTTTTCAAGATTTTATCTATAGCTAGGTTGGCTTCCTGATCGGCAACACCATTTTGGGAACGAGGAAGATGAGAAAAAGAGACGGCATCAAATTTTTCAAGATTCTCTTGAATATCTTTATAAATGGGTATGATGTCTCGATTTTTAATTTGAAAAATACCATTAAGCTGATTTACCACCATGAGACTATCAGACATAAATCTAACTGATTGATAACCAAGCTCAATGGCGCGTTCAATTCCCTTTCTCATAGCATAGTATTCGGCGACCCTAGAAGAAGCAAAGCCGATAAATTCACCCCCTCGCTCTATAGTTTTGCCGTTGCTATCAATAATACAATAACCGATTCCGGAAGGACCAGGGTTGCCACGTGATGCTCCGTCAATATAGATTGTGATGGAGTTGGCAGCAGCTCGCGGAGAAATGCGACTAGAAGTAACTTTTTCTTCTTCGATTTCAAGAACAGTTGCACTAGTTTCGCCTAGCCTGACGCTGGACCCGGAAAAATCTTTAATAAATTTATAAGCAGTATAACGTTCGCGTGGGGATGGTTTATCATCATGGGGAATGCCAATTTCATAAACAATATAAAGATTGCTAAGCTGGCTGGCACCCTCTGGGGCAAGAAAAGTAATAACATCTTTTAATTTGATAGAAGAGGCCGTTAAACCTACGTATTCATTTAATAAACGTGCCATCGCCTCTTCGGGTTGTTCACCAAATTTGATTTTACCAGTGGGGAGCTCCCAAAAAACTGGAGTTTCTGAACGACTCCAGTTACGTTTCAAAATAAGGACCCCCTCTGCATTTTTGATAATTCCGACTACACGAATTCTTTGTTTCATGCCCACCTTTTTATCTTAAAGAGCCTTGTCGGCCTGTTTTCCCCGTAATATATACAAGGTGGGTAAAATCTTATGCGATATGTCCACGGACATAAGCCACGAAATCCCTATAACATGATTATTCAGGAAAATCATGCTGCCGACAGGGCTAATTTAATTATACCATAAAGGAAGTTTACTGGTAATAAATATGTTTTTATTATTTTCCTACTATTAGATAGAAGAAATTTAAGATTCCGTTCATGCCGTTAATCATGAGATGCGAAAAGGCTTCACCAAAAAGAAAAATTAACATATAAACAAGAATAAAGCCGTAACGTTCCATCGAGGCGAGGAGATTACGAAACCCATCTGGGGCGATAGCATAAAGAACACGAGAACCGTCAAGAGGAGGAATAGGTATAAGATTAAAAAGCATAAAACCAAGATTAATAAAAATTAATTCTGTAAAAATAAAAGCGGCCATACCAGAGCCATAGAGAAGTCCTGAAAAATGACCGATTAGAAAAGAAACAAAAGCAATTAAAAAATTAGTGAGTGGGCCAGCAACAGCAACAATTGCCATTCCCCATTCTCTCCATTTGAGATTATAACTATTGATTGGCACAGGTTTGGCGCCACCAAAGACTGGGGCATTTAGCATATATAAGATAACTGGAACGAGAATCGACATATAAGGATCGATGTGTTTAATTGGGTTAAAAGAGAGTCTGCCGGCGTCTTTAGCGGTTTGATCCCCTAACAAATAAGCTACTAAACCATGAGAAAGTTCGTGTAGAATTACCGACCCTACAACAATTACCAATACAATTACGATATTAACGGGGTTCATCTAATTTAATACTACCACTTCTTTAGTAGTTGGCAATGAATCAAGATTTTTGATTTTAAGTTTTTTCTCAGTTCTAGCAGTGAGTTTTAATTCGGATACCATTGTATCTACATTCCCCATCGAAACAATTAGTTTTGGTTCGATTTCGCGAATAGCTCTAATGGAAGAGGTGCAAAGAATGTCGGCCACAATATCGTCTAGATTTTCTTCGATACCGCCAATAATACCGACATGAACCCCGCCAATTTCAATATTATAAATAGTCTTACCAGATTCCGTAGCAATACCTCGAATAGTAACTTCGCCAATTTCAAATTCACCAGGTCCAGTAATCTTTCCAACGGCGAGACCAGCGTTGATAGAGCTACTATTAATATCAAATTTGATAGTAGTGTTTTTGGTAATGATAGTGATTTCGTCTTGATTTTTGCTTTCGATTTCGAACATATTTCCTCCTATCACTTTATAATTTTTTCAGGGTCAATAATTTCAGTAATTTCCATTTCAAGAACTTCCAGGATGAAACGATCGTGAACACTTTTCCGATAAGTAAAATCGTCGCTAGACATAATCACATAATTAATCGGTTTTCCCTGTTTTTTCTCAATTACTTCAGCCCAACGGGTCAATTTTTTGGTTTTATCATTACCAATAATGAGAAGATCCACTCCGTCTTGACCGGGCAAACGATTGGTGACGATTAAACCTTTTAAGTAATTTTTGACTGGGCGGCAGTATTCTTCCCAAGTGGTTTCTTTAATATCTTTTTCGCGTGTTGTATCAATTTTTTTAGAAAAAATATCAGTCATGGGGCGATAAAATGGGTGTTTGCTGTTGGCTGAATAATAAACTTTATTGTCGAAAGTTTCATTTTTAATAATACCAATGCTTTCCAAATTTAAAAGCTCGCGTCGAACGGAATTGATTTGCTCATCAATCACTCTAGTCATCTCGCGTACATAAAAAGATTTTTCAGGATTTTCAAAGAATAAGCGTAATAACTTAGCTCTGGTTTTAGAACCAAATAATTTTTCGGTTGGAGTATTATTTTCTTTACTCATCTTGCATATATTTTATCACAAACGGATAAATATTTTCAAGATTGAGCCATATGATTTTTTTATTACGCTTAAACCAAGTCATTTGACGCTTTGCAAGATGCCAATCTTTGTAGAAACATCTTCTTTTAGCTTCCTCTAAGCTTAGTTCCCCCTTTAAGTATTTATAAGCATACTCATAAATATCACTTTTCATGGCTTGAATATCCCAACTATATTGCTTGGATAAATTGAGAGTTTCTTCATAAAGTTTTTTCGAGAACATTTGATTAATGCGTAATTTTAGCCTCTCTCTAAGCTCTGTTTGATTACATTTGATTCCAATAATTAAATAATTTCCTTTGATCTCTTTGCGATCCGAACAAGATTTTTGTTCAAAATCACCAATTTTCTCACCAGTAGGGCCTTTGAAATGATAGTCGTAGATTAGTGCATCAATATAAAGGCCTGTACCACCAACTATTATCGGGATTTTGCCTCGCGCCTGAATTTCTTTAATTTTTGCTTCGGTATATGTTTTCCAGTCGGCAACTGTAAATCTTTCGTCGGGGTTTACTAAGTCTATGCCGTAATGAGGGACTCCATTCATCTCTTCTTTAGTTGGTTTGGCAGTGCCAATATCCATACCTTTATAAATAGCCCTAGAGTCAGCTGAAATAATTTCGCCACCGATTTTTTTTGCGATTTTAATAGAAACGCCAGTTTTTCCCGAGCCTGTAGGACCTAAAATAACTAATACTGGCGTGCCTGAAAAACTGCTTTTTCGGAACGCTCCCTCGCTCCCGTCGTTACGGGGCTCGGTCGCTCCGTATTTCCCCCGTCGGGAAATATGCTCCTCAAAAGTAGTTTTTTCAAGCACTTACAAATTCCTTAAATAATCGGCAAGTTTGGAAAGTTTAATTTTTTCTTCTTTATCACGCAGACGGATGGAGACGACTTCTGCTTCAACGTCTTTTGGACCAACAATGAGAAGGACTGGAATTTTCATTTCGGTAGCACGTTTGATTTTTTTACTAAGGGAGTCAGCAGATTCATCGACAGTATAACGCAGTTCATTATATTTCAAAGGTTTATCTAAGACAATTTCATCAAGAAGTGCAGTAATTTTACTAACATAGCTGGCAACCCGATCATTGACAGTGACGATACGGACTTGCTCAGGAGCACACCAAAATGGGAACCAGCCGCCGGTATGCTCGATGAAGACTGAAAGAAATCGTTCGATTGAACCTAGTGTGGCATGATGGATCATCACCGGTTGTTCTTTTTCGCCTTTGCTATTGGTAAATTCGAGACCAAAACGCTCGGGTTGAACAAAATCTAATTGAATAGTTGCGAGTTGATGTTCCCTGCCAATAGCATCCTCAGCCATAAAATCAATCTTTGGGCCATAAAAAGCTGCCTCGCCTTCTTGTTCAAAATAATCAAGTTTGTTATCTATCGCAGCTTGTTTGATTTGTTTTTGGGCCATCTCCCAAAGTTTTTTATCACCAAGATATTTATCTTCGTCTGAACGATAAGAAAGGCGGGCGCGTAGTTTTTGCATACCCATAGTTTCGTATAACTCTTTGACAATGCCGACTAAACGCTTAACTTCATCTTTGATTTGGTCGTTGCGGCAAAAGACGTGAGAATCGTCTTGAGTTAAAGAACGAACCCTAGAAAGGCCGCCAAGTTCACCAGTTTTTTCATCTCTATAATCAGTAGTGGCTTCCATGTAGCGAACTGGCATGTCGCGATAGGTACGTGGACGAGAAGCAAAAATCTGAGCGTGATGTGGGCAGTTCATTGGTTTCATGGCAAAATCTTCACCGCTAACTTGAGAATGAACCATAAATAATTCGTCGCCAAATTTGGCATAGTGCCCAGAAGTTTTATAAAGATCAGTTTTAGTAATGTGTGGGGTCCAGACTTTCTTGAAACCTTCACGACCACGTAAGCTGAGCGAGTAATTTGCCATGAGTTCCCTGAGTTCCGTCCCACGAGGAGTAAAGAGCGGAAGCCCAGCGCCGACTAAGTCGGAAAAACAAAATAGATCTAATTCTTTACCAAGTTTACGATGGTCTCTAGCTTTGGCTTCTTCTTGCTGTTTGAGATAAGCTGCTAGTTCTTCTTCGGTTTCAAAAGCGACCCCATAAATTCGTGTTAACATTTCCCTTTTCTCATCGCCGCGCCAATAAGCTCCAGCCACTCGAACTAATTTAAAAGCTCCGACTTCGGAAGTATTTTTAATATGTGGGCCCTTACAGAGGTCCGTAAATAAATCACCTAGATCATAGAAAGAAATTTCAGAAGATTCTGGCAATTCTTCAATTAGTTCAATCTTATATTTCTGTTTGTGATCACGAGCCCAATCGAGTGCTTCGGTTTTAGAGACAACACGTTTTTCCATTGGAAGTTTACGTGCGATGATTTTACGCATATTTTTCTCAATTTTAGGAAGGTCGGCATCAGAAATTTTTATTCCACCAAAATCAATATCATAGTAAAAACCATTATCAATAGATGGACCGATACCAAAAGATACTTCTGGATAGAGCATACGAACAGCAGCAGCAAGTACGTGGCTTAAAGTATGTCTCATTTTGTCTAAATTATCCATTTTATATTTCCCTTTTATTCTATGTTATTATAGCACACTTCAGAGAAACATTTAAACATTATTGAGTAGACTTTTTGCCAGTCCCACCGCGAATTTTGAGCAATTTACAAGTTTTCCTAAAAGCCTCGTCAAAACTATCATATACTTTGATACTACCACCAAATACTGCCTTGATTTCTGATTTAATATCATTAAATTGCGAACAAGCAAGAATAATTTCTTTTGGAACAAATTTTTCGTGATAAAGAAATTTTTTTAGCGTTTCTTCAATTTCCTCTTTGGTGAGTTCTCCATCATCAATTTTGGCAGGCCAAGAATCCAAAGTTAGTGTTTTGATTTTTCTTTTGAGCTGGAAAGTAAAATTATAAAAAGTCATAGTTCTAGCAACTGCTTTAGTAGTTAAAATTAGGATATTGTATTTAATAAATGTTTCGGGTTTTTTAAGTTCAAACCCAAGAAATTTTTGATACCTATATTTGCGTTTAAAATATTTTAAACTAGTTAGACTAAGAAGGTGGTTGGCAAAAATAATGAGGTCCACTTGACTAATATATGGTCTGAGATCTGCTTCGGCAATTTTTCTGGCTTCCTTTGGGCTGGTTAAAAATTTTTCGGCATTACGCCAATCTATTACTCTGATAACTTGAATTATTGGTAGTTCTTCTTCGAGTTTATCAGCAAAAAATTCACCCCCATAACCGCTATCAAAAACTACAACTTTTAACATAAAAACCTTTCTCCTCCGTTGAAAGTATTTTAGCACTTTTTTCATAATGCCCTTCTTTGATTTTCCAAGTTATGCAACAAATGTTGCATAACTTTTGAAATAAAAAAGATAATAGGAATAAAAAAGGAGCCGGAATGGCTCTTCTAACTCTAATGGTGGAGCTTAATTCGCCAGGTTTTAACAGTGTACAAGAAGGATATACGAAAAAACTGCAAATCTATATGCAAAAAGTAAAATATGGTTGGGCAAATAGTTATTTGTATGTCGACAACAGAATTTGTAATTCTTCCAATGTTTTATCCTGTAGTTTCTTTTTTGCGTATTCAATATCGCGCATCTTTTGGCTAATGTCTAACCCATAATTTTGAAACTCTCCAGCATCAAACATTTTTGAGACTATTTGGTTTATGGTTTCGCTCTTTATTGAGGGGTCGCCTGTTTCAACTAAGGTATCTGCCTCCGGGGCCAATGATTTCTCTTGTTCAACAAGAGTTTCTTGTAGTTTTTGTTCTTGAGTGACTAGTTGTTCGGGTTGAAGTTGGTTTTCGTCTTGTCCAGGAGAATCTTGTACATGTTCTTTACTATCGTCAAATTGCCCTGTCAAGGAGTTTAATTGCTCTTGCGGGGGATTATTTACTAATTTTGCGAAATCATCTACTGTAAATTCCGCGCCAGTAAAACGACCTTGATTATCTTTTGCGTCAACTACAATATAATTTCCTTCTTGATAAACATTGTCAATCTTAGAAATCATAACGTCGCCTTGCTGCATGGCCTCAATCCGTTCCATAATTCTACGTTTTGTATCATCAGGCAAGTTCTCTAAACTCCCACTAAAAGTCTTTTTCGGCTCATTCGGTTGCTGTTTTGTCCACTCTAACGTCTTCGCAAGTTGAGCTTTTGCTTCTTCTAATTCTTTCCTGATTTGCTCCTTTTCGGCATCGGTTTTTTCGGGTTGAGATATTTGATTATTCTCCGGTTCTTTATCGCCGTAATTCGCCGGATAAAATGGGTCTCCGTTGACACCAGTAACTGCTGCTGCTGGCGAAGTTCTCGGCGCGACTGGTCTTGAACCATAATTCGGTACTTGTGTAGAAGTGGGGTTTGAATTGTCCTCAAATATAGCGTGTAAATTTGCCTTCAAGGATTCTATTCGACTTTGCGTATCATCATGAAGATTTTTTGCTTCTTGCCCTACGCCATCATTTTTTATACCTGTTTCTGGCTGAACGTCTTGCCCATCTTCAGATTCAGGCAAATCGATTGATTCTAATATCGCATTAATTCTGTCGGCTTGTTCAGTCATATTCTCTCCGGCAAAAGGTACTTCTTGCCCTATGGAACCATAACCCTTGGTTTCATCAGCTCCTTCGTCTTTTAATCCCTCAACGCCACTTCTACCAAATTCTATTCCTTTCATATTTCTCCTTCTTTATTATGTTCGCTACGTCTAGGCAGAATATCTAGTATAGTAGCAAATCTTCTAGCGTAATTATAACATAATAATAATATAGACCATATTTTTGGGATTTAACGGCCGAAATTATAGAGGTAAATTACAATTTTTGACACGTTTTTGCTACAAAAACGACATAAAAATAGCCCTCTATTTTTCCGAGGGATTTAACAGATATTTATAGATTACAGAATAAATAAAATTTATTTTATAAACCGTTTGGTGGGTTGTGAGGGGCTCGAACCCCCGACCTTCTCGGTGTAAACGAGACGCTCTAGCCAACTGAGCTAACAACCCGTGTGTTATATTATATCATATTTTATACTAATCTGGGCTGATTGATTTAAATTTGGTTTTTATTTTTTCTCTTGGTGTTTGACGAATTTTTTTGTGACGTCAAATTTTTCCATATATTTCCCTAGCATTAAACGAGTTTGGGCATAAAAGGCAGCAAGGGACTGGTATAGAATTGAGGTGATTGGCATAAGAACCCATTGCAAAACCATGAGAAGATTCTTGCCCTTACGATATTTAGCTGGACGTTTTGGGAGCATACGGAAGGATACAAGGATAGAAACAATAAGACCAATGGAGGCAAACGTCTCGACAATACTAACGATGCTGGGGAGATTGTAAGCGACCATATTATGAGAAGAAAGGTTCATGATCATAGGGACCCAACCACCAAAAGCAACGATAGGGGCAAGGATGGCTAAGGTAATGTGCCCATCAAGTAAACGCCAAAATTTAGGGAAAAGTTGCCAGAATGGAATAAGACGTTGGGGTTTTGGTACAAATAATTTCGAACCAACATAAGCAACATCACTAGCGCCATAATACCAACGGCGGACCTGGACAAATTGAGCTTTAATAGTTTTCCAAAGCGTTTCATCAATCACAGCATCTTGGTAAATAGGGATGCGGATTGGCAATACCGAATAATCACCACCAAAAAAGAAAAGGCTACGCCAATATTGATGACCGTCTTCAACAATGGTGCGTTTAGACCAAAAATCCATAGCTTCAAGAGCTTGAAGGGGCTGAGAATGAGAGGCGAAATTACGCAGAGCATGAGGACGCATAGTAGTAATCACATTAAAAAATGAATTTGAAACCGCAATAATACGAGTTGGAGCAGGAGCATCCCAAATATTGTTCATAAAAAGTGAAACTGGCTGATAGCTGAGGCGTTGACGATTAGGATGAACAATAAATTCATAAGCAACTGAATCAAGATATTTTTCGGCCATGCGATTATCACTGTCTAGAGAAGTAACAATAATATTTTCGATTGGTAATCGCTTTTTTTGAACATATTCTGCAATGAATTTTCCAGCATAAACTAAATTTGGACCTTTGCCGATAATTTCACCTGGCAGATTATCTGGATGTTTGACTAAAAGAAAATCCCGAAAAACTCCTTTGTAATTATTTAGTAATTTTTGAGCGGTTTTTTCCATCTCTTCCCCGCCTCGCTCTTCGTAAGCCAAAGTAAAAATAATGTGATCACGAGGAAAAGAAGAATTTTTAACGGCTTCGATTGAAGGGCCAAGTGTTTCTTCACTTTCATCATAAGCGGTCATAATAACAACGTGAAAAATATCTTTTGGATTGGGATATTCTTTTTCCATTGTTGCCATCATCTTAAGATTATTGAGGTGCTCATTAAAATGATAGCTTTTTGAATCATCATTACGTAAACGCTCAAAAGACTGATGAGGCTGTTCTAAATCTAAAATTCTTTTTCTCCAGTCAATACGTTCAGCGCGCTTAATTACTTCGTAGCCTTGAATAGTTCGATAAGCTACGCTAATCGCTTTAACGAGAGTGGAGGCAATAATAATAAATAGATAGATAGAGCCAATGACGGGGTCAACCCAAGACAAGATAAATAATAAAATAATGGCTCCGTAGGATATAGTGCCTGGCAATATTTCTAGAAAACGATAGAGTTTAGTGCGTTTTCCTTGCGGAATTTCTAAATTTTTGCGCATTACCCTTCTCCAAGTAGGCGAATTAAGACTAGAAAAGTACCAAAGATAAGAGTGGTTGTAATAAGAAGAAAAAACTTTGCCATACCGCTACCGCGTTTATGAAAAATTCTAAGAGCAAGGAGATTATGAAAAATCCCAAAAATCAAAGCGAGAAGAGGAAACACCAGCATGTCAAACCAGGTCCCATCACGGTAGCCCCCAATATCACCATATCCGACTTTGATAACGGAGGCATTTGGATTGAGATGGATAATGGAAAAAACAAACAAAACAATTGCAATAATGAGGTTAAGAATCATAAGTAACATGATTCCCCGTTCATTTTGATAAATTTTGAGAAAATCTTCTTTAAAAGTTTTCATTTATTGCTCAGTTTTCATTCTTTTGTTAAGCGTTTCGATAATATTGTTGACATGCTGAATAAACATAATGTCTCCAAGAATACCAATTAAACCAGCTAAAATCATCATCCAACCAATAAGAGTGAGGACAGCACCATTATAAAAAGTAACAAAGACACCCAAAACGAGCATCATGAGGGCAAAAATTAAGGTGTATTTCCAGGTTGATATATTAGCGGCATGGAGTTTGATAGAAGTGTTAATACGAACCAGAGATTCATAAATCATCCAGACACCAATAACAATTCTAAAGACGTTAGCAATTTCTTCGCCAATGAGGAGCAGGGTGAGGCCAATTAAAGCAGAAATGACGCCGGCGAGAAGGCTATTATTGAAAAAATCGTTTTGGCCTTTGATAATAAAATAGTTAATGATTTGGTAGGCGCCTTTTACAATAAGAAAAATGCCGACCACGTAGGCGACTACTTTTATAACAATATCAGGCCAAGCAATTAGTAAAATACCTAAAATCATAGTAATAAGTGACTCTAAAATTGCGGACCAAGCGGATTTTTTGAGATTGTCACTAATATGATCAATCGGACGTTTAATAATTTCTGCTTTAGGCATTTTTGATCTCCTTTTTTCAAAATATGGAGCCGATGGCAGGGATCGAACCTGTGACCTGCTCGTTACGAATGAGCTGCTCTACCAACTGAGCTACATCGGCATGCTTTTATTATATCATATATAGGAGAGGTTAAAATTATTTTTTCTGTTTGCGCTTCTTTAGTCTTTTGGGTTCGGAATGATTCAAGAGCCGAAGAGCACGCGTAAGTTTTTCACGGGCGTGAGGAGTAAAGATTTTGTCAAGCCAAGAAGATTTAGGGGTCTGATTTTTGGAAGTTAAAATTTCTACTACGTCACCCTGTTCTAGTTTTTTGTTTAAGTTACTCATTTTGCCATTGATCTTTACGCCAACAACGTGGTCGCCAATTTCAGAGTGAAGTTTATAAGCAAAATCAAGGGGGAGGGCGCCATTTGGCAAATCAATAATATCGCCTTTTGGAGTATAAACAAAGATTTTGTCAGCAAAAAGATTAATTTTAAGCTTTTTTAAGTCTACTTTCTTCCCTTCGCGAAGCCGTGCGGCAGTCATTTGGAGTTCGGTAATCCAGAGTAAATTAGTTGGGAGATGCTCAATCTTCCCTTTTTTATAATTTTCGGTGAGTTTTTGTTCGTTATAATAGAAGCTAGCGGCGAGCCCGCGTTCGGCGTATTCGTGCATTTCTTTGGTACGGATTTGAAATTCAATGATACGTTTATCTTTGGTAATAACGGTAGTGTGGAGAGATTGGTAGCCATTTTGTTTTGGCATAGCAATATAATCTTTGATACGACCATTCATAGGAGTATAAAGCGAATGAATAAGGCCTAGTACGAGATAACAACTGGTAATGTCTTCAACGATAATCCGAAGAGCGATTAAATCATAAATTTCGCCCATATTTTGATTGTGTTTGGCGAGTTTTTTGTGAAGTGAATAAACTGACTTCACACGACCAGAGATTTCAAATTTAATTTTTTCTTTTTTGAGAGATTCGGTGATTTCCTCTTCAATTTTTTGAAGAGATTTAGCGGCGGATTTATTATATTTTTCGAGTAAATTTTTTAGTTCTTCGTAGCGACGCGGGTCGACATACTTAAAAGAAAGATCGGCGAGTTCGACACGAAGAAGCCCCATGTTGAGACGGTCGGCAAGCGGAGCAAAAACTTCGAGAGTTTCTTTGGCCACTTTTTTTTGTTTATCGGGAGGGAGCGCACTTAAGGTTCTGAGGTTATGGAGACGATCGGCGAGTTTGATGATGAGAACGCGGATGTCGTCACCGAGTGCAATCATTAATCTAAGAAAATTATCCCTTGTTGCAGGGAGATAAGTATCAATATCACGCATGCCATTACGGGCGGTGGAAAGTTTAGTAACACCATCAACGAGAAAAGCAACGGATTCGCCAAATTCTTTTTTGATTTCTTCTAAAGTTAATGGGGTGTCTTCAACGGTATCATGGAGAATGCCGGCGATAATGGTATCTTCGTCCATGCCCCATTCTTCGAGGATTTTTTTGACGGCTAGGGGGTGGACGATATAAGGTTCGCCAGTTTTTCGAAATTGGCCTTCGTGGGCCTTTTTAGCGAGTTCAATCGCTTTTTCGATGCGTTTAGAATCGTGGAGTTTTTCGGGATGGTTCTGGATCATGTGTATATTATATAACAAATGATCAAGGAGAGAAATTATTTATGGGGCTATTACCCACGGATCAGTCGCGATACCAGTGCCAGATACTGGAGTTGTCCCATATTTGAGGGAAATGGCCGGCCGCACCCCATACGGGATGTACACGAGGTCGTAGTACAGATAGCCGCTCAGGGTCAGGACGGACCCGCTCGTAGCGCCGCTCGGATAGCGGCCGTACGGAGAGAGCAACCAGAAGCTGGAGCCGGAGCGGAGGAAGGAACTGTAGCTATAGTTAGAAGAATAAGTAGTGGTGGTAGTTCTGCCACTATAACCACTGCCAGATAAGGCAGCTTCATCAGCAGTGAGGAGAGCTATGGGTTTTGCTAGTTGTTTGTTGCCATTTGTAGCACTTGCTGTAGTATATAAATCTACTATATTTCTACTGGATGGGCAAGTAAGTGAAGGTTTGCCTCCCGCATACATATTTCTACTATAGGAACCAAAATACATGGTAGCACTAGAGGTGGCATAGGGCGGGATAGTGGTAAGAGCAGTAGAACCTGCTTGATTAGAAAAGGCCGTTCTATCGTTACAATAACCAGCGCTGGGCTCTAGAATACTTTCATATGCACTAATACCATTACTACTGGTAAACCAAGTATTTTCAAGATAATCTTTGATATTTGAATCTGTGGTGTTAGTAGTAGTATAATTAGAATTACTACCAAAGACTGTATCTACTGATGTGGTAGTTGTAGAATCGTCTACAGTAGCGTTATATGTGTAACCAATACGACTGATATTATAATACCAAGTAGATTGAGCAGAAGCTCCTTGTGAGCCAAAAGCTATGGTAGTGATTTGCGCATTATCCTGAGCATTAGCACAAGAATTAGCCGTAGTACCACTAGAATATAAGCCGTTATAAATCATCTTCACTCCACCAGAACCAGTAGTACGGACAATGCGCCAACAAGTATTGCCGAGTTTAACATAATTTGGATAATACGCACCATCACCATTAGAACCATAGGATGAGTTTGAAGTGTCATCTAGATTACTGTCTAGGATGCCACGATAATAGTAAATTTTAGCCTTACTCTTATCCTTTAAAGTACCATCAGAATCTGCGCCGAAAACAGAACTATTGTATTCATAGACACCAGAATTAGAAGTGTCGGTGGTGGGGTTGGAAGAGGTAGGCTTAGTGATGACAGCTTGCAGATCAGCAGCAGTTTGGGTGCCTTTACTCATGGTGGCGACGAGGTCATAGAGCGTTGGATCACCCCATTGTGCATAAAGCGTAATCGAGCTACCACTTGTAGTTAAATCTGTCACAGTTTGACCTGGATCATAAGCTACTCCAGAACCTTCAGCACTAGTATTCCAACCTACTAAAATTTTTCCACTTGGCGCCGTAAAGGAATTGGCAGAAAGTGATATCTCGAACCCACTATAAACAGTCTGATTACTCATCGTCCCACTCCCACCATTAGCATTGTATGAAATCGTGTATTTCCCTAGTGTCCATGGACTTGTAGCAGTCCCATCTCCACCGCCAATTGTTGCACCATGTTTTAAGGAAATAACTGGACGAATGCCATATGCTGTATCAATACGTCCATTATTAGTCAGAGCTCCACCAGTAGCCAAATAGAAGTTATAGGCATATCCAGAA
>JAFRKN010000010.1 GCA_017431725.1 Candidatus Saccharimonadota bacterium
AGTCGTCCCATCTGCATCTTTCTTCTCCCCACTAGTTGGATAACCAAGTGTGCCCCATTCAGTGCCAGTCTTAAACCATGCATCAAAAATACCACCAGATATCTCCCATGCGCCAGTAGCAGGAGAATAATATATATAACCAAACTCAAATTTTTGCATCGCTCCTTTTCTTACTAAACCACGGTACTCCGAACTTATAGGATAACCCATTTTCCCATTTTCACTTTTTAATTCCCTCCACTTTTCAAAAATACCACCAGACACATCCCAGGCCCCAGTCAAATCAGTCCAATAAATATTTCCTATTTCATATTCCCTAAAACAACCTCCTCTTATCAAATCACATTTCTCCTCTTTTGTAGCTTTTCCTAAAATACTCTGTTCCCCACCAATTAAATAATAATATGCATTAATAGTAGAACCACTCGTCACCCCCCCAAACCAATCCTCAAAATACAAATAAAAATTCCTATTTCCATACGCCCCACAGGAATCTCCCGTCCCATATCCCGCTGCCAACGCTGAAGCATTTGGCTGATACGGCGTATACCGATAAAGTGCGCTCGTTGCCAAACTCCTAATATTCACCACACTTCCCCCACACGCAGCCGAAGGATTATATTGCACATAGTTATTTCCTAGCGGATAATTTGTCCATCCCCCATCCAAAACCGTCCTAAACATCGCCGCCGCTTTTCTCACTTGATTTTTAAACCCATAATATTCGGAACTACACGGCGCCGTATCCGGGCATCCATACCCCGTCGCCGATCTAAATTGACGGTTATTCGGCCAAGAATCTGTAATCAAACTTTGCTCTTTTTGAAGTAATACAATCAAAACTTGCGGATTAATCCGATAATCCTGCGCCGCCCGATAAATAATCCGCGCCGCCGACTCTCCATTAGGTACTTCCTCTCCATAAGCCGTTCCCTCCCCAAAAGTCTCTTCCGCCAAACACACAAAATGCCCATCTTTTATATGATATGTATAATTCGGATAATAACTAGCGAGGTACGTCCTCGTATCCCTACAATTCCCCTTCGCCGTCAAAAATGCTTGAATCTCCACTTCGCTCATCGAATTATAATTGCCCATTTGATAATCAGAAATTATATAACCTGGATCAAAATTTGCTAAACTTGCCGCCTCTGCCTCATCATCTAAATCTTTGTACTCCTGTGCCAAAAAAGAAAACAAAAACACCGCCACAAACATCCCCAAAATAATAAACTTTATTCTTCCATCTCTTCTCCGCACCACCTTTTCCACCATTTTTATATACTTACCTCCCCATTTATCACGCCTTCTTTTCCGTCAGAGCTTAATGTTATCACAATACCATAATCACCTGCGCCCAAAGCGCTAATCGGAATATTAAAGCCCTCACAAGTTGCTGTCGCCGCTGAACTTACAATTGTTGCTGAATCACTATAAACTGAACTTCCACCCCGCATCAAATCCAACCTGCAATTTCCTTCCGACAAATATTGATCAATATTCACCCTTACCATCAAAAAGTTTCCCGACACCCCCGCATAAGTTATTACTCCAGTTAATTCTGATTTTTCATTTGGGTCATCTCCCTCATACAAAATTACCTTTTTTTCTTCAACTACCTCCGGTATTTCCGTTGCTTCCAGATCCTCTCCATCGCCCTTTTCTGGCTCTTCAATTATTTCTGCAGTCCTCGTCTCATCTTCCCCGCTAGTTTTATCTCTAAAATAACTATCCCACACAAAATAACACACCGCTCCAGCCACCACTATCAAAATCAAAAAAATCAATCTCGCAATCCATTTTCTACTTTTTCTTCGTCGTTTTGCTATCATCAGACAATTCTCCTAATATAATCATAACAATTTTAAAGGAAGTTGCCAACCCCTATCACCATATTCTTGCTCCAAATAATCAAATCTTTTTCTTATCCAATCAATCAGCTCTCGAACAGCATCGTCAAAATCATCTTTCCCCCATCTTTCGCCATCAAACATTGCCGCCGCACGCACCACGCTCGCCTTTTTCAAGCTTTTATTCAAAAATTCCTCTTTTCTTCCAGATAATCTTTCTTGAAATATTTCTAAAACCTCCTCCCGAAACTCTGGTATATCCATCAAATTAAACATTATTTTTGAAAGACTTAAACTCACTTCATACCCTCCGCTAATTCCCCTCTCATCATAATATTCCTTCGAATTTAATTCTTGTTTTCTAATCATTGTTTCAGTTGGAGCATAAAATCTTTCCCCCATCCAATTTCCCCAATTCCGGTTCGCAAAAGCTAAATCAAAATCCCAACCTGGTCCTGCATGAATTTTATCTTCTGACCCATCTTTATAAAAATAAAAGCTTGTCCAATATGCATCTGGATTAACCGTAAATTCCGATAACAAAAAATACTTTGCAAAAGATTTTACATCCGTCAACTCTTCTATCTTTTCAAAATCCTTTTCTTTTATCGCAATCTCTAATTCGTTATATTTTTGCAAAAAATCAGCCATCGCAATCTCCGTTTGATCTTCTTTTACCACATCTTTTATTACTAATAAATCTTCTTCACCCGTTGTATAATGTTTCTCATTTTTACCATATACATTATCAAGTTCCACCAATATTCCTAACGGATTTTTTAAATTTACCGACTCTTTATTAATTTCCATTGCATGTGTTAAATAATATAATCCCCGATATTCTTCATCTATATATAATTCTACAAATTTACCTGAAAAAACATATTCCATTCCTAGCATATCTGCTAGTTCAAATGCTAAATCGTTCCTAAGATGCGTCGAATCCGTCGCGTTCGCCAATAAATACCATTTTTTCGCTTTTCCCATTTCCAAAAGATCTACTTTTTTTGTAAATTTAATTTGGTAAGGCTTCTTTTCTTGCGCCCAAGTCCCATTCCCTCGCCCTTTTATTTCGACCTCTTCATAATTATCACTTTTTTCTTCCTCACAAATTTCTAGATTATTCCCCACATACTTTATTTCTTTATCTCCGTTATCTATTTCTTCTATATTCCCCCCATTCAAAGTAATTTCTATTCTTGGTAATCCCCTTTCGCCACAATTTTTCTGTCTTTTTTCCAAATCCATTTTTAACAAAAAAAACTCCCCCACCACCACTATTAAAACCACCAGTCCAAAAACCCAAAACCAACTCCTCTTCATCATGCTATTATTCTACCACAAAAAAGCTCTCTTACTCTATGTCTATATCCAATATCTCTGCGGCTTTCTCTAAAATCTTTTTTTCTTCTTCCGAGCAAGTTGCCATCTTTATTTTAAATAATTCTACTGTCTCTTCATGTTTGTAATCTAAAATCTCTAGCGACCTCGCTGCTCCTGTTACCTTTTTTAAAACCCCCCTATTCACCAAATTTTCAATATGTTCTGCCACTGCCGAAACCGAAGAAAGCCCCAACCCAGCTTGAATTTCTCGATAAGAAGGCGAGTAGCCATTCTCCTCTGTAAAATCCCGCAAAAAATCCAAAACTGCTAATTGTTTCTTTGTTAACCTTACCGCCATATGTTATAATTATAAACAATGGAAAAAAATAAATCAATTGATGGGCTTATCTCTCGTCGCTCCAAAAAGACGGTTTCTAAAAATACTTCTAAAAATTCTTCCAAAAATCTCTCCTCTAAGCCCTCCAAAAAATCTCCAAAACCTCTTGCTAATCCTTCAAAAGATTCCCTCAGTTCTTTAGCCGACGAATTTAATTCTTCCTCCGCCCCAAAAGAACCTTCCATAAAATCTCAACCAGTTAACCCCATTGAAGATTTTCTTCAACCAGTGCAAGCTTTTGATTTTGACGAAAAAACCGGTCAACTTCAAGCCATTCAAAAAACCCCTCATCAAAAACCTAAAAAGGAGAAAAATCCAATTTCTAAAAAACGCAAAATTATCGTTGGTATTATTTTAACTATCGTCTTATTAGTAATCGGAGCTATCACTTGGTTGGTTCTCTGGGGCAACGACATTATTGCCAAAATTACCGGCGGGCAAGGTAATGTCCTCGATCTTCTTTCTCTCGCCAGTGAAACTTACGAACCTCTAAAAACCGACGAAAATGGTCGCACCAATATTCTCGCCTTCGGCACCAGTGGCTACAATATGGAAGGCGAGGAAGGCAATGGGGTTCATGATGGCGCCCAACTCACTGACTCTATTATGGTTATCAGTTTAGACCAAGAAACTGGTGACATTGCTATGTTGTCTCTCCCTCGTGACCTTAAAGTCTCTGCCACCTGCACCGCCACTAGTAAAATCAACGAACTTTATTGGTGTAATAATATGGCAGGCGACAACGAACAAGCCGGCGCCGAAGCCCTAATGTCTGAGGTCAGCAATATTCTCGGACTTGAATTTCAATATTATGCCCATCTTAACTGGGGCTCCCTCATTCAAATCGTTGACACCTTAGGAGGCATCAATGTCACCCTCGATGAAGATATTTCCGATTACTACTACACTGGAGCCGTTTTTAAAGCCGGAGTTGAATACACTATCGACGGTGGGCAAGCTCTTGGCCTCGCTCGTGCCAGACATGGTACCACCAGTGGTGATTTTTCTCGTGGAGCTTCTCAACAAAAAATTCTCATCGGCATTAAAAACAAAGTTTTCGAAAAAAATCTTTCTCTATCCGAAATTATGAATCTAGCCTCCACACTCGGCGACAACCTTCGTACTAACTTCTCCCTCGAAGAGATGAAAACCTTAGCTCATCTCACCTCCAATTTTGATTTCGACACCATCCGCCAAGTTTCCCTTATCGAACCCAATCGGCTCATGACCACAGGTAATATCAACGGCATTTCTTATGTTTTACCATCAGGCGGCGCTAATTATTATCTCAAAATTCAAGAATATGTCGCCAAAATGTTTTCTAGTGATCCTCGCACTTATGAAGAGTCTACTATTTTAGTCTTAAATGGCAGCAACGAACCAGGCGTTGCCTCTATCGAAAAAACCGCCCTTGAGGAAGCCGGCTACTCCAACATTTATATTGACGATGCCCCCGCAGGCGAATACCCCAACGGCTACACGCTCTACTTTATTACTGATATCGCTCCGGGCACCAAAAAACTCCTTGAAGAAAAATATAATCAAACCGCCAAATCCACCGAAGAACTGCCCGAAGATATTTCCACCGACTACGATTTTGTGATCATTATTGGCAGTAAAGATAAAACTAATTAGCAATAATTCGAAGCATTTTGGAATCGCCCGATAAAAATTACAACAGTTACGGGCGAGTAACTGGTACTGAAATACCAGGACGAACCCGCCTAATCTGTTGTAATTTTTATACGGCGCGCATTTCAACGCTGAGAATTATTGCTAATTAGTTTCCCGTCTTACTGATTATAAGCTTCCGTTCTCTTCCTTCCCCCTCCGAATGCGTCTCAATATCCGAATAATCTTGTGCAAATTTATGTACCACTCGACGATCCGCCGCATTCAAATTCAGTTCCATTGGCTCCCCCGTCTCACGCACTTTCTTTATCCACCCTTCCGCTTTTTCTTCAATTCTATCTGCTCTCTGCCTCTTATAATTTGCTACGTCAACATTCACCCTTACTACTTCCGCTTCTTTTGAAACTAAAGCCATCGAAACAATATGCTGAAGCGCTCTTAGATTATCCGCATTCCGCCCAATAAGAAGCGAGTTTAGTGAAGTCGAAGGCACCGACAATTGAATTACTTCATCATCAATTGTCGAACTTACTGCCACATTAATCCCAAAAAAACTGAGTAAGTCTTCCAAGTACCTGGCGGCAAACCTGATTGATTCATCTTTATTCATATTTTATCTCCTTTTCTTTTTATTATCTTTCGCGGAGATTCTAGTTATTTTTGTTCCTGTCTTTTTATTTTCTATTACCTCGGCTTCTTGTATATTTCTTAGTTCTTTTAAAACTGCCTTATCAGTAGCAGCATCAATTTTTGCCTCAGCTCTTCTAAAAACTATTTTTTGTTGAATAATAGTCACTACATTACTCAAGAAATAATAAAATGCCAATGCTCCGTTTAAATTAAACATAATAATAAACATCATGATCGGCATCATAGCCGACATCTGCCCAGTTGCAAAACTATTAATATCTGAATTTTCTAACTCTTTTCCTTCTTTAGCGTCATTCAATAAATCACGAAACTTCTTTTTCTTCTCTGACTTTCCCGAAGGCATTTGTTGTTTTACCGCCAAATACTGCACCACCGACGCTAAAATTGCACAAATCAAAATAAATAATGCGCTCAAACTAAAGTTTCCCATCAAGACATCACTAGCTTTTACGTCTAATCTAATCACACCAAATAGTTGCGGATGAAAATCATATTCCGCTTTTTCTTCGTTTGGAATTTCATTGTTTTTTAAATCCGCCAGATAAATTTCCTGTTTTTCTTCTAATGCTCTTATTTCCGAACCTTCATATGCCACAATTTCGTATGCCCGATTCATTAAATTATCTACTGGCATTGGTGTTGCAATCACTCTAATTGCTGAAAAAATTGCAATAAAAATTGGTAGCTGAATACATAGGGTCAAAATCGAAGCAAAAGGCTTTACATTATACCTCTTATAAAGATCCATTGTCTGCAAAGATTCCAGTTGCTTATTTCCCTTACAGTTTTTCTTTATTTGAGTTAGTTCTGGTTGTAGCTTTCTGATTAGCTTAGTTTGATCAAACTGTTTTTTCGTCAATGGCCACATTAATAGTTTTACCAAAAGCGTAAAAATAATAATTGCTAAGCCAAAATCATGTACTAAATTAAAAATTATGAACAAAACGTTTACAATTGGCCGCACCAAAATCACATCAATGAAATTAAAAGGACCTCCTGTCATAATCGAACCAATCACAAAAACAATAAAGAGACTAAGATAAACATATTTTTTCACACTCTTTCTATCCATTCTTTTCATTATAACACACCTTACTTTCTTCTACTAATTTCCCCAGTATTTTTTCTAATTCTTGAAAAGGTGTTTTTATTAATTCTTTTGAATAAACCACAAAAACATAATCTCGTTCTTTTGGTATCATTGCAATATTTTGCCTCAGAACCTCATAAATCCTTCGTCTAATTCGGTTCCTTTTTACCGCCGATTTCTCCACTTTTTTCGACACTACCACAGCAAACCGTGTAAACCCCCGCATATTATTCGCAACAATCAAAGACATCTTCGCTGATCGAATTGTCTTTCCTTTCTGATAAACATATCTCACTCCCCCCCGAGAATGAAATCGATATTTCTTACCTAACATACTATATATTATATAGCAAGTTTAGCTCGGCCTTTCAAACGACGACGCGCTAACACCTTTCGTCCATTTTTCGTGGCATTTCTCTTCATAAACCCATGTTCAACTTTACGTTGACGCTTGTGTGGTTGATATGTTCGTTTTGGCATAAAATATTATTCCTTAAACTTTTGTTAATTTCAAATTCTTTTTATAGTATACCTCATTTTTCCACAATTTTCAAGAAGTTTTCCACATAGTTTTTAGGGAGTCTCTTTCTCCTGTGGAAAGTTTTTCCTCTGTTCCTATTTTTTTATATTAAACCATATTTTTCCTCACTAATTTCCTGTGGAAAACTCCATTTTCTATGCTATACTAATTAAAAAGGAGGTTAGTTACAAAATGTATGACGTTTGGAAAAACGCACTTGCTGAGATCGAGCAACAAGTTTCTGCCGCTAATTTTTCTACTTGGTTTCAAAACACTTCCCTCCTCTCTGCAGAAGATGGCAATATTAAAATCGGTGTCAAAAATTCCTTCTATGTCAAACAGCTCCGTGCTCGTTATCTCGAAATTATTATTTCTGCTCTCAAAAACAATAACATCAACGTCGTTAATGTAGAATTTGAGGTTAGTTCTAGCCCTAAAACCAAAATTAAATCTCGCGAAATTACCAAAAATCAAACTTCCTTCAAAGATCGCGTTAAAACCCTTCATCTTGAATCCAAAAAAAATCAACTTGAATATCAAAACGGTCTTAACGATAAATATACCCTAGATAATTTCGTTGTTGGCTCCAATAACGATTTAGCGGTTTCTGCCGCTAAAAGCATCATTGATGCTCCTGGAACTCGTTATAATCCTTTTTTTCTTTACGGTGGTCCTGGTTTAGGTAAAACCCATCTCGTTCAAGCTATTGGCAACGAACTCTTAAAAAGAAACCCCAACTTAAAAATTCTTTATACCCCCACCTCACACTTTTATTCTGACTTTATCGAAGCTATCCAAAATGGCAAAGGTAAAGAATTTAATCGTAAATTTCAAAAACTTGATTGTCTTATTATTGATGATTTTCAATTTATCGTCAATAAAGAAAAATCTCAAGAAGAGTTCTTTAATATCTTTAACGACCTCTATCAACTCAATAAACAAATCATTGTTACTTCGGATCGTCTACCTAGTCAAATCAAAACCGTTGACGAACGTCTTGCTTCTCGCCTCACCTGGGCTGGTGCTTTCGACCTCCAGCTCCCCAAATTCGAAGACAAATGCGCCATTCTTCGCGCTAAAGCTGATCTTATGGGTGCCGAAATTGAACCAGAGGCTATCGAATATATTGCTGAAAACGTTAATACTAATATCCGTGATCTCGAAGGAGAATTTTCTACTATTCTTTTAATGTCCGAGGTTAGAGGCCTTACTCCCTTAGAACTTATTAATAACGGCTCTGTTAGTGTTAATAAAATTTCTAAAATACGCCCTGTCTCCCCCAAACAAATCATCGAAAAAGTTGCCAAATATTTTAATTTAAGTGTAAAAGAAATGTGTGGAAAATCACGTGTCTCTAATATCAAAAATGCTCGCCAGGTCGCCATGTTTCTCCTCTCTAAAGAATTAAGTCTTAGCACTAATAAAATTGCCTCCGAAGTTGGTGTTAAAGACCATACTACTGTTATGCATGGAATTAAAAAAATTGAAAAAGATTTAAAATTAGATTTTGCTCTTCGTGATCAAATTGAAGCTATAAAGGAAAAAATCTATGGTTAATTTTAGTCTTCATTTTTCTTTTGTGAAAAAAATGTGGAAAACTATCTGTAAATCTTGGTGTAAAAAAGGTGTACCTTTTTGTGTAAAAATTTTCTCCTTTCAAAAAAATGTGTATATGGTTAACTTTTTCTCCACTTTTTCTCACCACTCCACTATTTTTCCCACAACCATCCCACCTCTATACCAAATCAATTTTTTCCACTATTCCACCAAGCTTACTATTACTACTAATATTAATTTTTAATAAAGGAAAGGAAAATTATGAAAATCAAAGTCACGCAAGAAAAATTAAGTAAAGCCTTAAATAATATTAGTCGCATCGCCATTGGAAAAGTTACTCTACCTATCTTAAATAATGTTTTAATTAGAGTAAATAAAAAGAAAGTTTCATTAATCACTACTAATCTAGACATGGCTATGATAGATTTTCTCCCAGTCTCAAATTCAGAAGAAGGAGTGGTTACAGTTCCAGCTAAACTCCTCGCCGAATTTATTTCCAATCTCCCCAAAGGAGAAATTGTTGAAATCTCTTCATCTGATACAAAAGTTACTATTTCTTCTGGAAAATATTCCTCTATTATTAATGGTGCTTTAGCGGATGACTTTCCTGAACTTCCTGAAATCAACGAAAAACAAGCCGTCACTTTTAAACTAAGTGTCGAAGAATTTAAAAATAGTTTAAGCCAAGTCATAATTGCTAGCTCTAACGATTTAACTAGACCTGCACTAACTGGTGTGTATTTTAATACTTATAATCATGTTTTAGCTATTGCTGCTACTGATGGTTATCGTCTAGCTGAAAAAAAACTTATTAGTAAGGTAGAAAGTGAAGTTAATGCTATTATTCCGTCTAGTTCACTTCAGGAGGTTCTTCGTTCAGTTAGTGATGATGTAGAAGAAATCGAAATATCCTTCAACGATGATTTAGTTAGATTTAGACTTGGTGAAATAGAAATAATTTCAAAACTCATAGATGCTAGCTTTCCAGATTATCAAAGACTTATTCCTAAAGACTGTAATATTACAACCGTTTTAAATCGTGAAGAACTTATTCGTGTCACAAAACTTGCCGCTCTCTTTGCTAGGTCTGTTGGCGGCTCTATTATTTGTGAAACCAAAAAACCAGACACTTTTTCTGTTAAATCTATCGCTAATGAATTTGGTGAAAATGATTCAAAAATCGAAACAACGGTAGATCAAACTGGAAAAGTTAATCTGAATTCCCGGTTTCTTTTAGATGCTCTCAACGCTTTGGAAGAGCCAGAAATTAGTTTTAGTTTTTCAGATCGTATTGCCCCGATTCTTCTTAAAAACAAGAAAGACCAAAAATATACTCATATCATAATGCCTCTAAACTCATGATTATCAAATCCATTAATCTTACCAATTTTCGTAACCACGACACTTACCGTCTTGAATGTCATCAAAACACCTCATTAATTCTCGGAAAAAATGGTAGTGGTAAAACTTCTGTTCTTGAAGCAATTTATATTTCTACTCGTGGTAAAAGTTTTCGGGCAAGTGACCACGAAATTATCAAAAACGGCACTGAATTTTACCGCATCGAATTAGAATATAGTAGTGGTGAAAAAATTTTGATCACTTATGATGGTAATAATAAAATTTTTCTCATTCTTGATAAAAAAAGTAAACGCTTACCTAAAAAACATCAATACCCCATTGTTTTATTTCTTCCCTCTGATTTAAACCTTATTAGTCATGCCCCAAGTCGTCGCCGGGATTATTTTGATCGTGTTTTTAGTGAGTTTGATGAAAATTATAATCAAAATCTTTTGAAATATGAAAAATCATTAAAACAACGCAACGAAATTCTAAAAAATGAGTTTATTACTCAAGATTCCTTATTTTCTTGGAATTTATTATTAGCAAAATATGGTACTAAATTATTTAACAGTCGTCAAAAATTTATTCAAGAAATCAACCAAGAACTAACTAAAACTTATCGTTCTATTGCTGAAAACGCTGACGAAATAGAAATTTTTTACAAAAGCGAAGCTAGTGGTTTATCTGAATCCAAATATTTGAATATTCTCGAAGAAAATTTTCAAAAAGACCTCCTTATTAAACACACTAGTTTTGGAGTTCATCACGATGATTATGTTTTTTATTTTAATCACAAAATTGCCGATGGCTCCGCTTCTCGTGGTGAAACTCGTTCCATTATTCTCGCTTTAAAATTCATTGAAGCCAACCTTATCTACGATAAACAACACAAAAAACCCATTATCCTCTTAGACGATGTTTTTTCCGAATTAGACCCCACTCGTCGTCGTTGCCTCATCAAAAATTTTCGTAATCATCAAGTTATCATCACTAGTGTAGAAGATTTTCAGGATAATCAATCATCCCAAACAGCATAATAATCCTTCAAGAAAGCTACTACCGGATTTTCATTTCCCTCAAAAAATTTAATATTATTATAAGCTGTTGAATCGTTTGAATATTGTCTTAATGCTGCTGTTGCCCTTGCCAAAGACACATATCTTTGTGCATATTTGTAAATTTGCCACTCTGGATTACTAGCAGAATTTACAAATGCCGCCCCTGAGGCAATCCTCTTTTTGGCGTCCGACGCACTTAGGGCGGTTTTTATCATCTCTAAAATATTTTTTGAAAACGGAATAGAATTGGATCCTTTATTTAATGAATCCAAAATTCCCCCATCTATTACCCCTAAAGGCGTCTTTCTTTTATTGTTATACAAAATAAAACCAGCCAAAACAGAATCTTTTTTAATGGTTCTACTTCCGTTTGCATTTAAATCTGTGTTCTCTTCCACAAACTTAATAAACCCAGCATCATTAAAGGTGTCATTTAGGGTTGAAGTATCAAAAGTCGCGGTCTCAGAACATTGTACCGAACCCACTGCACCAATCGTTGCATATGTTTCACAATCTCCAAAATTGTCTAAATACCCATCTCCGCTCTTTGCGTAAGACATTGGTGTTAAAGTCACAACAGAAGAATTAATTAAACCAGCAAAAGATTTTATTCCTATTAAATCAGAACCTCTCATACTATACAAAGCAAAATTATAAATAATTGAACCCAGAAAGGTATTTTTTGAAGTTATATCAAATGGACTACGATTTTTTCGGTCAACTTCCGCATCCATTGCTAAAATTTCCGCATTTAATCTATTATAACTAATTACCGCCGCCTCATCTCCAGCTGTTGCTCCACTCCGCTTAGCTAGTTCCTTTCCTACATTTACTGCTCCCTCAACTAAAAATTCTCCCGCATTAATACCTTTTATTGTTTCATAAGAATTATCCATCAACGAACTCGAAACAATCGGACTTAATAATTTTAAAAGCGCTTGCGAAGCTAGCGTTATTCCATTACTAATAAACCGACCAATTGCACCTTTCGTTTTTTTTGCAGTCGAAGTAATAGTCCCAGCAATTACCGATGTTCCCCCCTTTTGCCCTACCTGATTTTCGATTAATTTCAAAACTCGGTCCGAAGAATAATTTTCTACCTCTTCTGCTCTTACTTTATTCCCAGACAAAATTGCATACAAACTCGGCGATTCTACCGGAGTGCCTTTCGTTTTCTTTATCTCGCCTGTTTTTACGTCTACAATTTCAGATTCACTATCCTCATATAAATAATTCATCGCTTCATTAATTTTTGACTCATTTCCTTCCCCAGCTTTCATCTTACTCACATTTTCCATAAAAGTTAAGAAAAAGAGGCTCGATCTCTGTTCCTTTGAAATCGTATCGGCCACTTTTATCGCGTCTGCAGTATTTAACGCCGATTCTGTCGCGTTTGCCGCCGGATTTTTTTCCCTCACAGCATCAATAAAACCCTCAGCATCACTATTAGAAGAAGTTGCAGCCTCTCCGGTTTCTTCATACTCATAATACACTTCAGTCTCACCAGTTTCCTCATTTTCCTGAGTTTTTTGCACTAAAGCTACGGTATTTACGCTTATGTCGCTTCCCTCACCAAGCACTGAGGACATTACTTCATCAAAGTCTGCCCCACTATTATAATTATTTCTATTGGTACCAATTTCCCTAAATACCTCTCTGGCCTCTTCGTCGTAATAATATGCCGCCCTTCCATAGGTGGCATTATTAAAAGCATTATATAAATTTATATTATTATTAACTTCAACGATAAAATTTTCAGCTGTAACAATTGTGTCTCCAATTTTTAAAATTAACCCGCCCGCATTTTCGTTTTGTTCAATAAATTCTCCCCCACTCAAATACCCCACCAATACGCCATTTTCTTTTAAAATTTTTACCGTATCGCCAGGGATTTTTCCCTCATATAAAGCTTGTTGGAATACTAATTCTTTACTTTTTACCGCATCGCCATATTGCACGTCTGTTTCTTCAATCAATCTCTCAGAAATTGCTGACGGCACAAGATTTCCAGTACCAAACAATAGCAAAAAAACCACCAACATTATGGTAAAAAAAAAAGCCGCTCCTAGAGATCGGAAAGTTTTGAAAGACTTTTTTTGAACGCTCCTCTTTCCTACTACATGAGAAATCACCTGATTATTTTCTAAGGCTGAACTTTCACTTGACCTCAATATTTCCTCAGCGGACATAACTACTATTATTATATCACACTTTTCTTAAAAAGTAAAGGTTTATGCTATAATCAAAACATGATTAAAGTTGAAAAAATTATTCCCGGCGGCCAAGCACTTGGCACTCATGATGACGGTCGAAAAATTTTTTTCTGGAACGCCCTGCCAGACGAGTTGATTGAAGAATTCAAAATCACTAAAAAGAAAACCCATTATTATGAAGCTATCGCCACTAAAATCAAACAGCCATCTAGCCATCGTATTGCACCAAAAGACGAGTGTTTTTTATCAACTTCTCCGTGGCAAATCTTAGATTTTTCCTATGAAAATCATCTCAAAAAAACCTTAGTTAATGAAATTTTTAATGCACATAAAATTAAAATTGAATCCCCCGAAATTATTACCGACAATCAAAAATATTTTTATCGCAACAAAATGGAATATGCTCTCTACTGGAATCATGGAACTCAAAAAATTCACCTTGCCTTTCACGCTCGTGGCTCTCACCAAAAAATTCCTATCAAGCAGTCCTCTCTTGAAAGACCTGAAATTTTTGCTACAGCAGAAGCCATAGTTAATAATTTGAATATTCTTCAAGACGAAGCCCGTCGTTATCAATCACTTCTTTTAAGGTGTAACCAAAACGGTGAAGTTTCTGGCGGACTCTTTGAAAAACACAAACCTCACCCCGTATTTAAAAATCTCACCGATCAAATTTTAGGTCAAAATTATTCTTACTCTCCTAATGGTTTTTTTCAAATTAACCTCCCTGTTTATGAACTTGCCCTAAAAGAAATTCAAAAACACATTCATACCGACAAAGTTCTCGATCTCTACGCTGGTGTTGGCACTATTGGTCTCTCCACTGCCCGTCACAAAAAACTCACTCTCGTCGAATCCGACCAATCTGCCTTTTCAGAACTAGCTGAAAACTGCAAGAGGAATGAGTTCGAGGGAATCCGGCAGGTCAGTACCATTTTCGAGGAGCATATTTTTCGACAAAACTGCAAGAGGAATGGGTTCGAGGGGATCCGGAGTTACGACGAGGACGAGCGCGCCGACCCCGTGACGACGGGCGTCGGCGACGCGCCCCGAGAGCCCATTCCTCTTGCAATATTTAGCAAATCCGAAAATGTCACAGACTTTATCGAACCCGACCAAACTGTTATTCTTGATCCTCCTCGCGCCGGTTGCGACCGCAAATTAATCGATAAATTAAATGAAATTAGGCCAAAAACTATCATTTATCTTTCTTGTAATCCTGCCACTCAAGCTCGCGACGTTAAATTATTATTAGAAAACTATCAAATTAAACATATCCAACCTTTCAACTTTTTTCCTCGCACTCCTCACATTGAAAACCTAGTTGTTTTGTGCTAAACTTTTTTTAAGACGGAAAGGTGGCCGAGTGGTTTAAGGCGCACGCTTGGAAAGCGTGTAAAGGGGCAACTCTTTCGCAGGTTCAAATCCTGTCCTTTCCGCCATACAAAAAATATGGAGAAAAAGGTGAGCGAAAATATTGTAATAGAATTAAAAGGCCTAACAAAAAGATACGGCTATGGCGATACCGAATCTTTTGCCCTCAAAGATTTTGATTTAACTATTAAACGCGGTGAATTTATCATGATTATGGGCCCGAGTGGCTGTGGTAAAACCACCCTGCTTAACATTATTGGTCTTCTCGACCGAGCCACGCGCGGCGAATATATTCTTAACGGTGAAAATGTTGCCGGAATTTCCCTTCGTCGACAAGCACGTTTAAGAGCCAAAAAAATTGGTTTTGTTTTTCAAAATTTTAATCTTATTGAAGATTTACCTATTTTAGAAAATGTTGCTCTCCCTCTAATTTATACTGGGCACTCTAAGACCTCCCGCCTCAAAAATGCTTCTTCCGCTCTCAAAAGATTTCATCTTCAAGAACGTGAATATTATTTGCCTTATCAATTATCTGGTGGTCAACAGCAACGCGTTGCCATCGCCCGCGCCATTGTCTCCGATCCCGAAATTATTTTAGCCGATGAGCCTACTGGCAATTTAGATTCACGCTCTTCTCATATTGTGATGGAAGAATTAAAAGCCATTCACGAAGAAGGCAACACCATCATTATGGTAACTCATAACCCTGCTCTAACCGTTTATGCCACTCGCGTGATTAATATGTTGGATGGCCAAATTGATACCGATGTCAAAACCGTTGCTGATGCTAACCTACCTCAACCAATTAGTGTCAAAATTAAAAAGAAAAAAGCCTCTAGCCCCACCATCGTTCAACCAGATATCAAAAAATCAGAAAAACGTAAAAAAAATCGGAGAAAAAAATAAATGGTTTCACTTTTTCAAACTCATCTCAAACTTGCACGCACCGCAATTAAAGAAAATCGCACCCGCTCTTTCTTAACTTGTCTTGGTATTGCTATTGGTGTTGCCAGTATTATTTTAATACTTTCTCTTATGGGCAGCATTTCCAATTTAGTTAAGAGCGAAATTAGTGAAATTGGTTCCGATCTTATTGTGGTTCGTCCCAGCTCAACCAAAGATTCCATTACCAGCGTTATTGAAGAATTAACCGCCTCTAATTCTTTTCAAAAAAGTAATCTTACCATTACCGATGTTTCCGCCATTAGTGCAATCGAAAATGTTTCTGCGGTAGCGCCAATTTCGGTTTCGGTAAATACAGTCGCTTCCGAAAAAAATACTTTTTCTTCTGTTCCCATTTTGGGCACTAACCAAGATTTCATTACCGTCGAGCCTTTTGCCTTGAAATATGGTTCGTTTTTTAGCAAAGACAATCGTGAGAATTCCGTTGTGCTTGGTTATAATCTTTCTTTATCTTTATTTAATACGATCAACAGCACGGTCGGAAAAACTGTCACTATTATGGGCGAAAAATTTATGATAGTTGGCGTTTTAGACGAAATAGAAAAATCCATTAATTTTGACAATATTGATTTTGATAACGCTCTTATCATGGATATAGAAAGTCTCGACCAAATCACCGGCTCAACTCAAATTCAACAAATTAATGTCAAAGCAACCAACACCAATAGCTTAACTTCAGTCTCCGAAAATATTTCTGAAACGCTCACCAAACAAAAACTTGGCGACCAAAATTTCACTGTCCTCTATGGCAACGCCATTACTCATCCAGCCAGCTCGCTTTTTAGTGTTGTTTCTGGTATGCTCACGCTAGTTGCTGCCATTTCTCTCATTGTTGGCGGTATTGGGGTAATGAATATCATGCTGGTTTCTGTCTCTGAGCGCACTCACGAAATTGGTATCCGCAAAGCCGTCGGAGCGTCATCTCGCAATATTTTGATGCAATTTCTCTTTGAAGCGCTGATTCTTTCCGTACTCGGCGGATTTTTTGGCCTCATTTTAGGCTATATTCTCGCTTTTCTTATTTCCATCATCACTCCGTTTGCACCTTATCTTAGTTTAGAAATTATTTTAGTCACCCTTCTTACTACTTTGTTGGTAGGTATTATCTTCGGTATCTATCCTGCTCTTAAGGCGGCTTCCAAAAATCCTATAGACTCACTCAAACACTATCGCTAATGTTATAATAAAATATATGAAACAATTACTCGAAAAATTACCATTCTACAATTCTCTTACTCTTCCTTACCATTATGCTCAAGCTGTCGCTGCTGGAATCAAATATCAATTTCCTGGTCGTAAGCTTCGCATCATTGGTGTTACAGGGACTAACGGCAAAACCACTACCTGTTTTATGATTTGGAATATGCTAAATCTTGCTGGTCATAAAACTGGTCTCATGACCACCGTAGCTTGGGGCGTCAAAAATTTAAAGCCCGAACTAGGGCACATGACCACGGTTGATGCCTTAACTTTAAACAATCGTATTGCTACCATCAAAAAGCAGGGCGCCGAATTTTTAGTTCTTGAAATCACTTCTCATGCTCTTGCTGAATTTAGGACTCTTGGTATCCCTATAGAAATCGCCGTTTTTACTAATCTTACCCATGATCATCTTGATTATCACAAAACTATAGAAAAATATCGTGCCGCCAAAGGCAAACTATTCAAAAAGGCCCAATTCTCTATTTTTAATGCCGACGACCCAGCCACTAAATATTTCAAAAAACTTACACCTAATTATCTCACTTATGGTATAAAAAATGGTGAAAAACGTGCTAAAAACCTTAAACTTTCCGTTTCTGGAGTAAAATATTCATGTGGTGATATAAATATTACAACAAAAATACCTGGCGAATTTAATGTTTACAATTCTCTAGCCGCTGCTCTCGTTGGCAAAAAGCTTGGGCTTTCAAAAGAAAGCATCGAACAAGGCATTTCTAGCCTAGATTCTGTCGAAGGGCGCATGAATATTATCGATGAAGGCCAAAATTTTACTGTTATTGTAGATTATGCTCACGCTCCCGATGCCCTCGAAAAAGTTTTTAGTTCTGTTAAAGGCCACAAAGGCCGTATTATCTCCGTACACGGCGGTGCGGGGCGACGCGATCCTTCTACTCGTCCCATTCGCGGCGAAATCTTAGGAAAAAATTCCGATATCGTCATTATTACCGAAGACGATTCACGCGACGAAGATCCCGAAAAAATCGCTGCCGGTTTCATTGAGGGCGCCGAAAAAGTCGGCAAAAAACTTGGTAAAGATTTAATCAAAGAATTAAATCGCGAAAAAGCTATCGAAACTGCTCTTAAAAAAGCCAAAAAAGGTGACCTAGTTCTTATCTTAGGCAAGGGTCACGAAAAAACTATCCTTCGTGCCGACGGTCCTCACGATTTTGAAGATATCAAAATCACCCAAAAACTCCTCAAGAAACTCAAATAAAGTTATTGCTCTGGGTCGTATTCTGCTAACCCATCAATGATTTTTTCGTTGTCAATTCCTAATCCATAGGCAATTGCTGCCGCAGACGCCATATAAGAAACCGCTGTTTCTCCTGGCACAAACGTTGCCACAGAAATAATTTCTGACTTAATTGATAAGGTAGCTTCTGTCCCATGCGCATAAAGTTTAGAATTCAGAATTTTTACATCTGCACTTGTTTGCCCAAAAGAAATAGTCTTTTTCTTTCCCTTAAATTCACTAAATTTTTCATAATTAATGTCATCATGATTTAATACCACAATTTCTGGAGACATATCAAACAGAGTTTTTTCATTTTCTATATACTCTTCCGGGTCCATGTCTTTTAGCCCTGCCGTCACAAAATTAGTCATTGCTGCCACCGTTACAGGCAGACCATAAAAAACATTGTCTCTTAAATCTTCTGCCGGCACGGTCACCACAACATAATTCGCTCCCGCTTTCCAAGCGTCACTTAAAAATTTATGCAACATTCCAATTTTAAAAGGTTGGTCAGAAGCTAGAACCGCCACTTGTTCCCCGCTTGCTCTCAAGATTTCATGTATATAGTGGGCTACGGTAGTTTTTCCAGTTGTTCCAGTAATGGCAATTAATTTCATGTCTCTTATCGGATTGCCATAATAAGTCTTCAAAATTTTCGCTTTTATTTTTTGCGACTTTGATTTCAAACCACCCTTTTTGTTTTTAGTTTGATTAAAGTCTTCCTTTTTTCCCATAACACCTTCATTATATCACTCTCTCCCCAAAAAAACAAAGCAACAAAAAACGCGCGTTTACGCGTGGCGAAAGAAAGGATTCGCACCGAGCGCGAAGCGCGAGATTCGAGTTCTGCCTTTTGATGCGTTTCGCAAGAAACGTGGCAAAAAAAGATTCGATCTGAGTAAAACGAAGAACGAATCTTGCTTTTTTGTGCGCATTTATGCGTGGCGGAAGCGAAAGGATTCGAACCTTCGAGACGGTTACCCGCCCACACGATTTCGAGTCGTGCGCCTTCAACCACTCGGCCACGCTTCCACTATTATTTTACCATAAAAACGTCTTTTTTTCTATGCTTACCATAAAATATGTTATAATAATGTTGTCATCGGCAACGATGATGCTCATTTAATTTCTAGGTGGATGTTTTTGATTATTTAATTAATAGCATCCACATATGTGCCCGTAGCTCAGCTGGATAGAGCGTCAGCTTGCGGAGCTGAAGGTCACACGTTCGAATCGTGCCGGGCATACCATGAAAAAATAAGATCACTAGGTCTTATTTTTTATATTTTATTATATTTATGTTATACTAAATTTATGCAGTGGGAACAAATAACAGACATCATTTTAATATCATCAATTGTAACTCTTGCGGTTTTTGTGGTTATTGGCATTGTTCAGTGGATCACCCGTAAATCTTTTGAAAAAGTTGACCGGCGTCTCCGTTGGATGCCTCTCCCTCTAGCCTTAATGGCGATTACATACTTTATCTTTGACAAACTCTTAATTTTAGCTACCCGTCCTAACGGTTCAGGTGAGCCTTCCTTCCCTTCCACCCACGTCATGGTTGTTGCCACTATTTTTTTCTTAGCGACTATGAATCTTCCAAAATATGTTAAATCAAAAACCGCACGCATCATTCTTGAAATTATTATGATTGTATTTATCTCACTCACCTGTATTGGTCGTGTGATGTCTAATATGCACTCTCCACTCGATGTAATTTTTGGTCTTATTTTTGCCTTCCTCTTCACGGAGGTTTATTATCAGGTTTTAAAGAAGAAAAAATCCAAGAAAGGCAAAAATGAGTAGTATTTTCACCAAAATTATCAACAGCGAAATTCCCTGTTATAAAATTTACGAAGACGATAAAACCATCGCTTTTCTAGACATCCACCCCGAAACTCCTGGCCACACTCTTGTCGTTCCAAAAAACGAAGTCGATAAAATTTATGAACTTCCCGAAGAAGATTATCGAGCTCTCATGGATACGGTTAAAAAACTTTCCGCCCACATGGAAAAAATTTTGGGTACTCGTACTCTCTGGAAAGTCATTGGCACTGACGTTCCTCATGCCCACGTCCACCTTCTTCCCTACGACGAATCTTGGCAGCATGGTCGCACTCTCGACCTCTCTCCCGAAGAATTTGCGCAAATCCGAGAAAAACTTGCAATGTGATATAATTATCTCATGAGATTTAGTAGTAGTTATGAACCGGGGGAATATGAAAGTGATATTTACGCTGCCTGGGAAACCAGCGGCATTTTTAATCCAAAAATGACCACTTTACCTGTCGATAATAACGACGATGGTATTGACGACCGTGAAGAAAATATTTCTGATTCTAAAACCTTTTCTATCGTCATGCCACCACCAAACGCTAATGGTAATTTACATATTGGTCATGGCTTAACTATCGCTCTCGAAGATTCCCTTACTCGTTACTATCGCTTAAAAGGCCGTTCGTCTTGGTATATTCCTGGTGCCGACCATGCTGGTTTTGAAACCTGGGTCGTCTATGAAAAAGAATTAGAAAAATCCGGTCATACTCGTTTTGAATATTCACGTGATGAGCTTTATGCTCGCGTCTGGAATTTCGTCGCCGAACAACGCGGCAATATGGAACTCCAACTTCGAGCCCTAGGCGCCTCCTGTTCTTGGGATGATTTAACTTTTACTTTAGATGAAAATGTTATCGACCGTGTCTATACGACTTTTGAAAAAATGTGGAATGATGGTTTAATTTATCGAGGGGAAAAACTCGTTAATTTTTGTCCAAAACACCAAACCGCTTTTGCCGATATCGAAGTTGAGCACGAAGACGAAAAAGGTACTCTTTGGGACATCGCCTATAAACTAGTCGAAGAGCCAAAAGATGCATCTTTAGCTCTATCTCGAGAGATTATTGTTTCTACCACTCGTCCCGAAACCCTCTTTGGCGACGTCGCTGTGGCAGTAAATCCTAATGACGAACGCTACAAAGATTTAATTGGCAAACACGTCGAATTGCCTTTAACAGATAGAACTATCCCTATTATCGCTGATGAACACGCCGACCCCGAATATGGCACCGGTGCTGTCAAAATTACCCCAGCTCACGATTTCGACGATTTCGAAGTCGGCGAACGCCATCATCTCGAACGCATCCAAGTTATTGCCGAAGACGGCACGATGATTAATGTTCCCGAAGAATATAACGGTTCAACTACAGCAGAATGTCGCAAAAAAGCCCTCAAAAATCTTAAAGAACAAGGCCTCTTAAAAGGCGAGAAAAAAATCGAGCATACCGTAGCGCATTGTTATAAATGTGGCACCACTATCGAGCCAATGCTTAAAGAACAATGGTTTATTGATGTCGAAAGACTCGCCAAAACTGCCATCGAACATCTAGAAAATAATGAAATTAAATTCTATCCCGATAACAAAAGAAAAATTCTGATTGATTATCTCAAAAACTTAAAAGACTGGAATATCTCTCGCCAAATTCCCTGGGGTATTGCCATTCCCATGTTTAGAAAAATTGACGATCGCGCCACCGACGAGCCAGAGTGGATTTTTGATCGCAGAACCAATCTAAAAGAAATCGAAAAAGCTGGTGTTAAATATATTCGCGACGAAGATACTTTTGACACTTGGTTTTCTAGCTCTCATTGGCCTATTGTCTGTACCAACTGGACCGAAGAAAATTATAACCCCTATTATCCTCTCAATGTTATGGAAACTGGCGCCGATATCCTCTTCGCTTGGGTTGCCCGGATGATTATGATGGGGATTTACGTTACTGGCGAAGTTCCTTTCCGCGAAGTCTATCTTCACGGTCTCGTTCTCGACGCTCACGGTAAAAAAATGAGTAAATCTAAGGGTAACGTTATTAATCCTATGGATCTCGTTACCAGATATGGTTCCGACGCTTTCCGTTTAGGCATTCTAAGGGGTCGTTCTGCCGGCATGAACCAAGCCTTCTCCGAAAACTCAGTTATTTCCGGTCGTAACCTCTGCAATAAACTCTGGAACATCTCCCGCCTCATCCAATCTCTCGTCGATGAAAACGAGCAAAGCGAGCGAGAAAATCTTATTTCTGAGGGGATCCGGAGTTACGACGAGGACGAGCGCGCCGACCCCGTGACGACGGGCGTCGGCGACGCGCCCCGAAGAAATAATGATTTCTCGCTCGCGTATTCTACCCTCAACATGGGCGAAGACTGGATCTGTCGCGAAATTAATGATTGCTTGAAACAGGTCGAAAAAGATATGAAAGCCTACCGCTTTGCCGAAGCCGTCGAAATTCTTTACCAGACCATTTGGGATAAATACGCCGATTGGTTCTTAGAGAGCCAAAAAATCTATAAAAATACGGAACTCTTAAAGATCACTCTAGAGATGCTACTGATTGCTCTCCACCCCTTTGCCCCCTTCGTTACCGAAACAATCTGGCAGAATCTTTCTTGGACCGAAGGCTTTATTGCCACCGCTAAATGGCCCGTAAAACTTCAATACGACCCAATTTCCGCCGAGAATTTTGAAAACATAAGAATTATCGTATCTGAAGTCAGAACGACCTTACAGAGCCTGCCAGGCACTAATAATAGCAAAAAATATAACCTTCTTTATGACAACGATAGCCTCGTAGATGATAACCGACTCCTTATTCAAACCCTGTCGAAGGTCCCAGCCATTAACCCTCTTGATGGTTCCCCACGCGGCCTCCGACTCGCTCTGGTTAATCACGAACTTTATCTCGACGTTTCCGAAAAAGTTGTTACTACATACAAAGACACTTTAACCGAAAAAATTCTTAGCACCGGTCGTGAGCTAAATGCTCTTAACGCTCGTATGATGAACCCAAATTACATCAAAAAAGCCCCAGAGCATCTTGTTAAAGAAACCGAAGATGCTATCAGGGAGAAAGAATCCCTAATCAATCGTTTGAAACAGCAACTCTCCCTTATCTAAATTCTTGACACTCCACTTATCTCATGTTATTATATAAATAATAGAATTTTTTCTACGCCCTTTTTCAGGTATCTTTTCGGGTGTTTTTTATTTAAGGAGGTCTTAGCATGAATCACAACTTGAACCGTTTGGAAGAAATGAAAGCATTAGAATTAACAACGGATATGTCTACTAACAATCTGTTAAGTCTCTACGATTTTTCACTCAAGATGGGTTTTGAAACGCTTGCCGTAATTTGTCAAAACGATCTTTTAGACCGCAATGAAAAGGCAAAGACTCAAGAAGTCTTCCTAAAATTTGCCCAAGATCTTTTTAACGACCAGCTTCCCATGTTCAATTCCCTCGTCCTTCGCCTCTACGGCGAAGAGAGCGATGGTCCCCTGCCCGATGTCGCTATCGAAAAAGCTACCAACCGCTTTTTCAGAGCAGTTTATTAACGTCAAGATACCCCCTTCCCCCGACCATCATCGGGGGTTTTTATGTCTAATTCTTAAACCTCACCCGATTTTTTATTAAACTTATCTAAATTAAACAGCGGTTTCTTGTTCCCGTCAATAATCCCTTGTGCTTCTCTCAATAATTTTTGCAACGCCTTTTCCGAAGTCGCCGACCCAACATGCACCGTCTGTACCACTCTTCCCCGTTCCTTATAGCAAACCTGCACCCCCGTCGCTCCCGAAGTCGTCTTGAATCGCCTAATATAAGCCATATCAAGATTATAACACAATAGCAGTATATGTTTTTCTAGTAGCATAAACATCGATTTAAAATTTTGACACGTATATTCCTGCCGTCACAGAGAAAGTTGCCCGTAGGGCAATCTTTCCCTGCTGACCAGTGTATGACGTGCTCAAAATTTTAAGTCCAGCTACTAGAAAAATATATGCTGCCAGACCGCGCATTGAGAGAAGAACAGAATAATATGTTATCCACAAACGTAATAAAACCAATGGTTTATAATTCCCTGTTCATTTAGCAACCATCACGCTTGGCAACCCGACTTGACAAACCATCTCGCTCAAGCTAAAATCAGAGTAACAACTCCTGTAAATCTCAGGAAGTTGGGAGTAGTTTTAGCAACCAAAGCACAAAATCTTAAGACGAGCACTTTTATTGCTAAAACAGAGATAATTTATCAAGTCGGTAGGGAATTATCCAACCGGATATTATGGTTATGCAATAAAAAGCATAAGCAGTCAAGAAAAAGCACGTGTTCTATAAAAGAATACATGGATTTTGATGTTATAATAAAAGAGTATGAAAATTCCAATAACCCAATCTAAAGAATGGCAAAAACTCCAAGATGATCTCGGAGAAATTAGCTTTTTCGAGCAGGGAAGCGGTTATCAATATCTCGCAATTTTAAAAACTACCCCCGTTGGGAATTATCTCTATCTCCCTTACGGTCCAGTTTCAGAAGATAAAAAAGGCTTTGAAAATGCCCTTAAATCCCTCAAGCTTCTCGCAAAACGCCAAAAAGCCTTCTTTATTCGCGTTGAACCAACTAATCCCACATCTACTCAAGACCTTCCTAAAAATGCCCAAAAAATTCATGATTCAAACCCCGAAATGTCTTGGGTGCTTAATCTTAAAGACGATAAATCGACCATAATTTTCAATTTTTCGCATGGAGTTCGCAACGCTTTTAATACTTTTACAAAAAGAGGTCTCAAGGTTGAGCAAACCAAAAACCTCGAAAATATCAATTATCTCGTAAAACTCCAAACTAAGCTCTTCAAAGAAAAGAAAATCAACACTTTCAGCAAATCCTATCTGGAAACAGAGCTTAGTCAACCTTTCGCCACTCTTTATTTAGTCAAATATTTTGATCCCGAAAAAAATACTGAAAAAGTCGTCGCCGCTAGCCTATTTTTTGACTATAAAAAGACTCGCTATTATATGCAATCTGCTTCTGATAACGATTACAAAAAACTTCCAACCACTGTTGCTCTCCTCACTACTGCAATCTTTGATGCTAAGGAAAAGGGTCTTGAATATTTTGATTTTTGGGGAATTGCCCCCGATAACGCCCCCAACAATCATCCCTGGAAAGGCTTCACCAAATTCAAGAAATCTTTCGGTGGTCAAGAAATTAAATATGCCGGTACCTACGATATTGTCTATAAGCCCGCCAAATACCGACTTTACCAAAGCATGCGTAGATTTAATCGTTTTATCAGGCATCTCTAAATGAGTCTTTCTGGTCTGTCAAGTGCTGAAGTAGCCGCCAAAATTAAACAGGGAAGAACCAACCAAATTCCCCGTCAAAATTCCCATTCAATTCAAAAAATCATCACGCGCAATCTATTTACCATTTTCAACCTCGTTAATCTTATCCTTGCCCTGATGGTTTTATTTGTTGGCTCCTACAAAAATCTTCTCTTTATTTTTATTGCTATCGCCAACACCCTCATCGCTATTGTCAATGAAATTCGCGCTAAAAAAACCATCGATAAAATGCGCCTTTTAGCCGAGCAACGACCCACTGTCATCAGGGATGGCAAAAATCTCCAAATCGACCCAAACGAAATTGTCGACGGCGACCTCCTTATTTTTGGTCTTGGCGACCAAATTCTTGTCGATTCCGAAATCAAAGAGGGCACAATTGAAGTTAACGAATCTTTCATCACTGGCGAATCCGACAACATCAAAAAACAACCTGGCGATAAACTAATCTCTGGTAGCTTTGTGGTTTCTGGCATCTGTAAAGCCACCGCTATCTCTGTTGGCGCAGAGAATTATATCTCAAAACTCGAATCTTCCGCTCATACCATCAAAACGGCCGACTCCAAACTCTTCAAAATCATGAACAACATTGTTAAATACATTTCTTTTGTTCTTATCCCTATCGGCGCTCTTCTCCTCTGGTCACGTTTTCGCATCGAAGGCGAAACCACCGAAATTGCTGTCACCTCTACCGTCGCTGCTCTCATCAACATGATCCCAGAAGGCCTCATCCTCTTAACCTCCTCTGTCCTCGCCCTCTCCACTATTCGTCTCAGTCGCCAAAAAGTCCTCGTTCAAGACCTCTATTCTATCGAAACTCTTGCCCGTGTCGACTGTATCGCTCTTGATAAAACCGGCACCTTAACTACCGGCAATCTGACCGTAAAAAATTTTATTCCAGTCAGTGATGGCAAACTTCTTTCCCCTACCGACCTCAAAAATCCTCAAAATCGCGCCGAAAAAGCCCTTCAGAACACACTAAAGCTTATTTTAAGCCACGACACAGCAAACAACGCCACTTCTACCGCCTTAAAAGGAGAACTCCTCAAAAATACCAAATTTGAGCCCACAGAACAAATCCTAGAGACAATTCCTTTCTCTTCCGATCGCAAATATTCCGGCGTCAAAACTAAAAAAGCCATCTACCTCATGGGCGCCCCCGAATTTCTCACAGATCAAAAATACGACATAGAAGGGAATTACCGCATTTTGGCTGTTGTTAAATGCGAGGAATACCCTCGTTCGAGGAGCATATTTTCCGACGGGGAAAATACGGAGCGAGCTCTCCCCGTAACGACGGGCGAGAGCGAGCGTTCCGAGAACGACGGGTATCCTCGCATTTCGTCAAAGTTGATAGGTCTTATTTTATTCGAAGATGAACTTCGCAAAGACGCCAAAAATATTATCAACTATTTCTATGACAACGATGTTGATATCAAAATCATCTCTGGCGATAATCAAAACACTGTCGAAAACATTGCCGCTTTGGCTGGTGTTAAAAACATCAATAGTATTGATCTCTCTAATCTAAAAACCCCTATCGATTATGATAAACTTGTAGAAGACTACAACATCTTCACCCGTGTCAAGCCCAGCCAGAAAAAATCTCTCATCCTTGCCTTAAAAAAACAGGGGAAAACAGTTGCCATGACTGGTGATGGCGTCAACGATATCCTCGCCATGAAAGAAGCCGATTGTTCCATCGCTATCGGTGAAGGCTCCGACGCAGCGAGAAAGTCTGCCAAACTTGTCCTCTTAAGCTCCGACTTTTCCGCTTTCCCTAAGATTATCGACGAGGGCCGCCAAACCATCAACAATCTTGAGCGTTCCACGGCGCTCTTCCTTGCTAAAACCGTCTATGCTAGCATCCTTGCCGTTCTCTTCGTCTTTCTCCCCTTAAGATATCCTTTTACCCCCATCGAAATGACCCTTCTCAACTTTACCTGTATTGGATTCCCAGCTTTTATCCTCGCTCTCGAAAAAAACACCGACCGCATCAAAAATCGTTTTGCCAAAAACATCATGCAATATTCCGTCCCTATTGGCCTCACCGTCACAATTTGCACCCTTATTCTTTCAATTCTCGCCCACGTCAACGATTTTTCGCATTTCGAGCTCACCACTACTTCAGTTTTCGTTACCTTCACGATTGACCTTATTCTCATCTATTGGATTTCTCGGCCCCTCAATCTGCTCCGCGCAACTCTTCTTCTCACTATCATTGGCATCATGGTTGCCACCTTCCTTATCCCCTTTACTCGCCAATTCTTCGAATTCACTTTCCTCACCGAAAACGGTCTGGTTGTTACCATCTCCGTCGCCGCTATCGGTATTCTCATTTTCGCCATCATCCGTCGCCTGATGTACCGCCTCTCCGCCCGTGTCTTCAAAACCCGCCCACATTTAAATCTTTAAATTAAGTTTTTGTGCTACAATAAAACCATAAGAGGAATTTTTTATGGAACCAAATTTAGAAACTATTTCAACTGAAATCGTCGAAACTTCAACCGAAGCTCCGACCGTTGCCCCAGAAAAACCTAAAAAATCAAAAGGTCTAATTGCAACGATTGTTATTCTCTCCATCCTCGCTGTCGCTGCCATCGCTGCCGCAGTCTATTTCTACCTAGATGCAAGCAATAAGGTTGCCGCTAACTCTGAGCTCCAAGCTAAACTTGATCTTCTCAAAACCGAAACCGGCGCCGAACTTATCGAAACCACCGAAAATGGCACCACTACTGTAAACACACCTGAATTAGAGAGATCAAAAGTAAAAAAAATTGTCCAACAAGTCTATCAATCGGTTTCTTCAAATATTAGCGATGGTCGTTTTGAAACTGTTTATAGTGACAGTTCTATGATTAAAATCCCTGATTCAACTGTTTACACATCATCTAATGAGTCATATGGAGTTACTTCATGGGGATTCTATACTTATTCCAATGCAGGAGATGATATCATGGCTAACGCACATATTTATGCCGAGACAGTCTTAGCCGATAATGGTTTCATCGAAGATAAAGAACTTATGTCTAGCAAATTATTCCATAATTCAGATAATGGCATATATTGTGATGTATCTGAAAATAGCCTCCCTTTTTCCATGTCCTGTAGTAAAGATACTTGGATTTCAGATGAGAATAAAAACCTTGCTTTAGCCCTTGCTAAAGCAGCAAACGTATTTTTTGTATCAGCAGATACAAGTAATATTACGGATAGCACCATTTCCCCATACCAAAGATTAACCGCAGGCGGGCCTGGTGCAGTCTTATTATTTTATCGTGTTTCTCCAGATGCAGATTGGCAATTTTTCACAGGTACGCAAGATTCTATCCCGTGCAGTAACTATACTGGTGACGTCGCTAAGGCCTTTGCGGGTGATATTTGTTATGATGAGTCTACTAGCGAAAATTCCACTGTCCAACCATAAGAAAAAATAGACCCCCGGTCTATTTTTCAATTGACACTCTAGGATAAATATTTAGGCTATACGGATCCGTCGACTTTACTCCCGACTGAACTTCGTAGTACGCCGCCGCTGCTACCATCGCCCCATTATCTCCTGAAAGCTTAGGAGCAGGGAAATACGCCTCTTTTAAAGCCTTGCGCAACACTTCATTCGCACTCACCCCTCCAGCAACCACCACCGACTTCACATCCGGATGTTGTTCCAGGGCCATTTTAAGTTTTTCAATCAGAATATCCACCGCAGTCTTTTGGAACGATGCCGCAAAATCCGCCACTTGTTTCGGATTGAGCAACTCCTTCAACTGATGTGATGGGTACGAAATTGGCACTCCGACCTCTTTCTGCACTGCCCGCAAAACTGCTGTCTTTAACCCCGAAAACGAAAAATCTAATTCCGGAACTTTCGGATGTGGGAACTTATATTTTGATGCATCCCCAGTAAGTGCCGCCTTCGCAATCGACGGCCCTCCTGGATAGGGAAGACCAAGTATCTTCGCTACCTTGTCAAAACACTCCCCAACCGCATCATCATTCGTCGTCCCGATAATCTCGAACTGATTATGCCCCGCCATATACAAAATCTGCGTATGTCCCCCCGAAACAACTAGCGCAATCAGGGGAAAAATCGGTTTAAGCCTAGCTGAGGGACTAAAGCTTGGGCAAGCGCTCTTGAGCGGTCCCGAAGCTGGGCTTAAACGATTTTCCCCTGTTGAATCGAGCCAATTCGCATACACATGTGACTTCAAATGATGCACCGCATATAACGGTTTATCATGTAAAATCGCTAACGTTCTTGCCGTCAACGTCCCAATCAGAAGCGATCCCAAAAGTCCCGGTGCATGCGTCACTGCAATCGCGTCAATATCATCCCAGTTACACGAAGCATCAGACAGCGCCTTATTCACAACCGGCATCATCGCCTCAAGATGCGACCTCGCTGCTACCTCTGGGATTACGCCACCGTATTCCTTAAAAATATCAATCTGTGAAACTACTACGTTTGATAAAATTCGGGCTCCATCCTCAACTACGGCTGCCGCCGTCTCGTCGCAACTTGTCTCTATTCCTAATATTTTCACCCCTTAATTATACAATAAAATCTCTCTATCCGTCAAAACCCGCCCATCATATGACATTCATATGACAAACATATGACATGTCATACGTCTTTTTCAAAAATCTGCTCTTTTACATTATTTTCTATCTTGTATGAAACATTTTTCCCGTCACTATATGAAAAAACCAACCCCAACTCTTTTAATGCCTTTAAATCTCTATACGCAGTCCTTAGTGCTACACCATGCATCAAGCTATAAGACGTTCCACTAGTTGATATGTCATTTCCACTAGCCAAAAATTTTAACGTGTCTACCTGCCGACTATTTAACATTGGATATTTCGTTCTAATAATCACGCTGACCCCCTCATTCTCTGACTTCTTCTTTTCTATATGTTCATTAAAAGCATTAATTGCCTTCAAAACACACCTCAAATTATAATCGTAGAAATATGTAAAATCATAATCATCCTGTTCTGCATAAATATATGCGTACGCGTAAGAATGTTGAGATCTTTTTAATATCATTGAGATAGGTATATATCCAATTGCCCAATAATTATGTCTAAACAAATACCAATAAAATACCGCCCGTGCCAACCTACCATTTCCATCAGGGAAAGGGTGTAAATAACCAATCCAAAAATGCAATTGAATTGCTTTTATCACTGGGTGGATAAAATCCGAATCATCATTCGCGTAAGCAACTAGTCGTTCCAATTCATATTTAACAAATTCAGCTTTCGGCGGTACATGAGCGACCATTGCGTCATAGTTCACTACAATTTCGTCGCTGTCTTTTCTTAGTTCTCCAGATTTATATTCATCATCTAGTGTTTTTTCCGTCAACTCACTTTGTAAAGTTTGCAACAAATACAATGATAATTCACGATCTTTATATTCGTTCTCGATTTTTTTCATTACTCTATAATTATTTACTATCATTTGTTCGCTCTTATTGCGAGGCCTGATTTTTTCGGTCAACATTTTTTTTGCATATTTGCTCGCCGTATCTGCCCCTTCTAGCTGGCTAGAAGCAATTGATTCTTCAACAATGCCTCGTGCCAAATATTTTTGACGGTTATTAACTTGAACCGTTGTCGTTGTATCCGCCAAAAAGGCTCCACCCATATACATATCTATTTCTCGTAAATATTTATCCGTATATAAAGGTCGATACCACGTAAAATAAATACCTTTTTCGGATTTAACTGGAATTTCTACAGAAGAGATTTTTCTAATCTGCCTTATAAGATACCATGCATCGCCCGATCGATTAAGATGAAATTTTGCCTTATCCCAATAAAGATATTCTTTGTTTGATACTCGATTAAACATTTTTTCTACTACAGACCGATTTTCTCCTAAAAGATAACCAAGCAATAGCTTTGAGCCATGTTCTTTTTCTACCTCTGGCGGGGCTTCGATTTTTATCCGTTCATTCTCATACATAAAGACATTCTAGCACAACATATGACAAAAGTCAAGAATGTCATATGACATTCATATGACAAACATATGACATGTCATATATATCACTACACGAATTATTATTAGTGATGGTATGGTCCACCAGTTGCAATCTGGGAAGCTCGATAAATCTGTTCACAAACTATTAATCTCGCAATCATATGTGGAAAGACTAACTTTGAAAAACTCCATACAAAATCTGCTCGCTCCCTAGCCAAATCCGAGAATCCATACGCCCCTCCAATCAAAATCACTACCTCTCGCGAGCTAGAAAACGCCTTTTCTAATCTCTGTGAAAATTCATCTGATGATATATTTAAACCCCTTTCATCGCAACAAATCACATATTCCCGCCCCGAAAACGGCCAATCAGCTAATTTCCGTGCCAATTTTTCTTCCTCCAAAAACTCCCAACTAATCTCAAACGGTTTTCTTAGCCGTTTTTCATATTCTTCACAGGCTTCTTGGCACCAAGCAACACTTTTCTTCCCCCCACAAATTATTCTAATCATTCTTTTATTATAGCATTTTTTATGGTAAAATATAGGTCATTGGACCGTCGCCAAGCGGTAAGGCACTGGGTTTTGGTCCCAGCATTCGCAGGTTCGAATCCTGCCGGTCCAGCCACGGAATTAAAGAAAGACCCACAGGGTCTTTATTTAATTCCGTATCTAGGATAGGTAGGATGAGAACCGTAGGTTCGACCGGACGACGAAGCGAATAAAAACCGAGAGCGAGCTCTCGGTTTTTTGAGCGAGGAGGAACGGAAGGTTTTGCGCTAGCAAAACCTAATCCTGCCGGTCCAGCCACAACCAGAAGAAGACTCCGAAGGAGTCTTATTTTGATTCCGATTCGCCCCTCTTCCCGCTTGTGCTTTTCTCTAAAGTGTGCTATAATAAACCTATGTCTAAACGAAAGCGAAAGAAAACCAACAGACGAACAAAAAAAGAAGCTCCAGTCGAGCACGAACTTCCCGGTGGTTTCTGGCGTCAAATTGCCGCTGTCATCATGATTGCATTGGCTCTCTTTTTCGTCATCACTTGGTTTGGTCAAGGCGGCACCGTCCTCAACGGAATCCACAAATTTATTTTAAAAGGTCTTGGCTTTGCCACCTTTTTTATCCCCGCCCTCCTCGTTTATTTAGCTGTCAAAATTTTCCGCAGTAACGATAATCGCGTCGCCATCCCTGTCTACATTGCAAGCCTCCTCATGATTCTTTGGCTTTCCGGCATCGCTGCCATCTGGCAAAACGGCGGTATTGTCGGCGGTTGGCTCAACTCTCTTTTTACTAATTTCTTAAGTCAAGGCGTCGTCATTTTCGTCTACATCGTCCTCATTTTTATCACCACTGCTTTCATCCTTCAACTTTCCCCCGTTACTTTCTTCAAAGGCACCAAAAATCTCGTCAAAAATCCCAAAACCCCTGCTGAAGACACTTCTAAAAAAGATAAAAAACTCGGCAAACTCGAAATCAAAGTCAATTCCGGCATTGGCCCGCTCGAACCCAGCGATAAACCCGTTTCTAAAACTCCTACAAAAACTGAACCCGCCAAACTCGAAGAAAAGGCCCTCGTCGCCGTTTCTGACCCCGACTGGAAAATGCCAAGCACAAACTTATTAACCAAAAAGCAATCTCCCGCCGACGCTGGCAACATCCAACAAAACGCCTATATTATCAAAAGCACTTTTGCCGAATTTGGCATCGATGTCGAAATGGAAGGCGCCAATGTCGGCCCACGCGTCACCCAATATACTTTGAGAGCTCCCGGTGGCGTCAACCTCGCCAAAATCGCCGCTCGCGATAAGGAACTGGCCTACAAACTCTCCGCCCAAACCATTCGTATCGAAGCCCCCATTCCTGGCACTCAACTGATCGGCGTCGAAGTCCCCAATATCCGCTCTGCTACCGTCTCTTTGAGGGGCATTCTAGAAAGCGACGAATGGCACAAAAACACCGAGCCCCTCACTTTTGCCATTGGCAAAAACATCTCCGGCAAGCCCATTGTGGCCGATCTCTCCAGCATGCCTCACCTTCTCATCGCCGGTACCACCGGCTCTGGTAAGTCCGTTATGACCAACACCCTCATCATGTCGCTCCTCTATCGCAACGCTCCTAGTGATATGCGCCTCATTATTGTCGATCCAAAACAGGTCGAAATGGTCCAATACAACGACATCCCCCACCTCCTTACCCCTATCATTACCGATACGTCCAAAGCCCTCTCTGCCATGAAATGGGCGGCTGGCGAAATGGACCGTCGCTACAAGCTCATGGCCGACGAAAAAGTCAAAAAAATCTCCGACTACAACAAAAAAATGGAGCAAACCGCCAGCCAAGACACCGACACCAAAAATAGCAAAATGCCCTACATTGTTATCGTTATCGACGAAATGTCCGACCTCATGATGCAGGCTTCTAAAGAGCTCGAACCTTTGATTGTTCGTATCGCCCAACTCGGTCGTGCTGCTGGTATGCACCTTGTCCTCGCCACCCAAAAACCAATCGTCAAAGTCATTACCGGCCTTATCAAAGGGAACATCCCTTCCCGCATCGCTTTCCGCGTCCTCACTTCTATGGAATCTCGCATCATTCTCGACCTTTCCGGCGCCGAAAAATTACTCGGTCAAGGCGACATGCTTCTCTCCACCGAAAAAACCATGAACGGCCCCGAGCGCATTCAGGGCGCCTGGACTCCCGACGAAGACATCGAAAAAGTCACCAGCTTCCTTCGCGCTCAGCGCCCTGCCGACTACAACGCCGAAGTTATTGCCCAACAAGTCGCCATCAAAGGTCTTGGCCCAGAAGCCGGTGGCAGTATCGGCGATCTTGGCCGTCGCTACGACCCAAACGACCCTGTAGTTAGAAAGGCCGTCGAAATCTCCCTAAATAAAGGTAAGTTCTCTACCGCCATGCTCCAAACTTATCTTGGCAAAGGTCATGGTTTTGTTTCTGGCCTTGCCATCTGGTTCGAAGAAATCGGCGTCATTGGCCCTCAAAACGGCAACAAACCACGCGATCTCCTCATCACTTCTATGGAAGAATTCGACCAGCTAAGTAATTTGTCATAAAATGATTTTGGTACTATTAAATTAAGTATTTTTAGTTAGACATGCTTAATTTAATAATATCAAAATCATTTCCATTTCAAAAAACTTATGCTACAATATCCTCATGGGAAAACACAAAACGTTGGTCAAACCAAAACCATTAGCCCCCGCTTTTGTTTTTAGTCTTTTTAATCTTATTTTTGCTACTCACTCTGTCAGCGCCCTTACCTATTCTCAGGACGTTGGCACTAGCTTCACTTTTAGCCCCATGATTACTATTAGTGTTTCTGGAGATTTACTGATTAACAATCTGGCACCCGGTAGTTCTAGTGATAGTAATATTGTTACTATTAATGTTGAATCGAATAATATTGTTGGTTATAGTGTTAACGCTACGGTGGGCGATAGCAACCAAGCCTACACTGATTTAAGAATAGATAGTAATAATGCCAATAATGCTTTTTCTGCTTTAAGTTCTAATGTTGCTAGTTTGAGTGCTTTTAGCGATGATAAGTGGGGTTATAGCTATTCTAGTAATGGTGGAACTACTTGGGTTAGTGGTAACGTTGGCAGCACTAGCACTGGATATAATGGATTGCCGCTATATACTGGCACTGGTGTGCTGATTATTGACACTTCTTCAGCTGGAAGTTCGACTGTCCAGTTTAAGATTGGGGCGAGAGCTAGTACGGTGAGGAGTTCGGGAAACTATACTAATGTGATTAACTTTTTAACGACTTCTAAAATTCAGACCACCGATTATACTTTCAGCTATTTGCCGAATGATGGAAACGGAGGCGCTGATGTTTCTAATATGCCAAGCCCTGCGACATTGAGTGGGACCATTACCGATAATTTGAACCTTACGTTGTCTAATGCTGTGCCGACGAGAACTGATTATACTTTTGTGGGGTGGTGCGACGGGACGGTAACCACTACTAATTTTAACGATTCTTGTTCCGGAACGACTTATCAGCCGGGGGATAATTATTTGATTGCGAATGTTGGCAATAGTGTTACTTATTTGCTTTATGCGTTGTGGGAAAGCAATACGAGATTTATTAATTTTGGGGTTTGTGATAATCGTAGCGATCAATTTGCTACTTCGTGCAGCGATCCGGATATGTATATAGCCGAAGAAAATATGACATGGGGCGATTGGATAGAGTCGGAATATAGTGATGCAGCAAGAGAGGAAAGTGATGATGGTGTTACTTATGAGATCGGCTATTATGATATAGATGATTTTTATCATGACGTAGTGTATATTGAGGATCATTATGAGGATGGCAGTAGGTTGTTTAGCGACACGTATTATTTATATGTTCCGGGCAATAATTATTATGTGGGCTATGTCCATGTTTCGGCTTCTGACTATATTGAGCCAAATGCGATTTATAATTTGCCAGCAGAGTGTCTCACTGGTGATCATCTAATCACTATGGGTGATGGTTCCTTGAAACGATTGGATGAGATAAAGTGTGGTGACTATGTGAGATCTTATGATTGGACCACGAATAAGCTAGTTCCAAAGAAAGTTATCTTCTCGGATGCCGATGAAGGGAAGACTCATGTAGAATATGATAAGTGGACTTTCGACGACGGAACAATTATCAAGACCGTCCATCGCCACGAATTTTACAACGCAGAGGCTAAGAGATTTAAATATATGGATGAATGGAAAATTGGTGAACATACTTACAAAGAAGATGGCACTAAACCGGCTTTAGTTGCGCACGAACTAGTGAAGAAGACAGTGCGACATTACAAGATTACGCTTGAAGGTGGTACTAATTACTTTGCTAACGGCCTACTAACTGGTGATAGAAACAATCCAAAAGAAATAATTCTTTAGAAAAAAATGGTACCTTTTTCGGCATGCAAAGACCTAAAAAGAATTATCAGAAATGGATGGGCGTTAAAACTCGTATTAATAATTCTAGCAAAACCAGAAAAATCAATGAAGGCGATATTGTTTGGGCCGCAATAGGCGAAAACGTTGGTGTAGAAATAGATGGTAAAGGCGAGAAATATTCAAGACCAGTTATTCTCTTGAGAAAACATTCAAGCAGGTATTTTACTGGGGTTCCTTTAACTTTTCGGCCCCATAAAGGAAGTTGGTATTTTAGATTTAAATTTCGTGATAAAGAACAAGTTGCAATATTAGTGCAAACCAAATTAGTAGACACAGCTAGAGTTTATAGTCGAATGGGGAAACTTTCTCATAAAGATTTTCAATAGGTTTTTTATGATTTTATTAAAAGAAAAAATATACCCTAGTTTTAAAACTAGGGGGCGACTAAGTGTCGAAAATCGTATCTTCCGATACGCACCACAATTTTACCAAAAATTAACAGGCCCGTCAACATTTAAGCTAAATAATACTAGATATCATAAAATAAGTATGGCATAATCGATTGATTGAGAGAGCGACCTACTGGCGGAATACAGATGGGCCAAGCTCTCTTTTTACCTCTTGCCAACCCCTTTAACCTATGCTATAATTACTCTAATATTAGCTCAGCAAACGAGCCAACTCCCACGAAAAGGAAGAGCCGCGTTTGCTTTAACCAAAGGAGTTTTATGAAAGACTATGAACTCACGGTCCTCTTTCATCCCGACCTCGAGATGAATTTAGACCCCGCCCTCGATAAGGTGAAAAAAATTATCGAAACTAACGGCGGCAAAATTACCAAAGAAGAAAACGATGGCAAAAAACGCCTCGCTTACAAAATTGGCAGTCAAGATTTTGCCGTTTATTACTATTTTGACGTTGCTTTGTCCAGCGAAGCTCCGCTCAAGATTTCGTCCACTCTAAACATCACCGACGAAGTCTTGCGTTACTTGCTTGTTCGTACCGATACCCATCGGGCCAAAGCTCTAGCTCGTCAAAAAGCCGACGAAAAAACTAATGAGGAAAAAGGAGAATAATCATGCGTGGATTTAGCAAAGCCATTATCACCGGCAACCTAACTCGCGACCCAGAACTCCGCACCACCCCAAATGGTGCCAGCGTTTGTAGTTTCTCGGTTGCTGTTAATCGTGTTTATCGCGACTCAAACGGAGAACAAAAAGAAGACGTTTCCTTTATTGATTGTTCCGCTTGGGGCAAACTCGGCGAAATGATCAACCAATATGCCAAAAAAGGCTCTGGCGTCCTCGTTTCTGGCCGTCTCGACCAACGTAGTTGGGAAGACAAAACCGACGGCAAAAAACGCTCCCGCGTCGAAATTGTCGTCGAAGATTTTAATTTCACTGGTAGCGCCCGTAGCGACAATAGCAGTTCCGCTTCAGGCAATTTTAACGCTGGCGACTCCACTGAGCCAGCCGCCGACATCCCCGACGATATCCCCGATGAAGAAATTGATTTGAGCGATGTCCCATTTTAACATCTTAAAAGCGAAGGAGAATTTATATGAAAAAACTTAAAAGCGATCCGAATCTCTATTTCGACTATCGCGACATCAAAACCCTCCAGCGGTATCTCGATAGCTATGGTCGGATTGAGCCAATTGCCAAAACTGGCCTTTCTGCCAAACAACAGCGCGACCTTGCCGTTGCTGTGAAGCGTGCTCGTCATTTGGCACTTTTACCATTTGTTGCTAACTAAAGGAGAAATATGTACGGACCAACAGATCTAAAGAAAAATACCCTCATTACTTTAGACGGCCAGCCGTATAAAGTGGTGGAATATTCTCAAAAAGTCATGGGGCGTGGTGGCTCTATTGTTAATGTAAAAGTCAAAAACTTAATTACTGGCGCATTGCTCCCCAAAACTTTCAAAGGCCAAGAAAAAATCGAGCCCGCCGAAGTCACCACCAGAAAAGTCCAATATCTCTACAAAGACGACGCCAAGTTTTATTTTATGGACCCAGAAACTTTTGAGCAATATGAGCTTAACGCTGACATGGTCGGCGACTCTCAAGATTTTATGAAAGATGGTGATGAAATGGAAATTCAGTTTTATAATGGCACTCCCATCAATCTTCAACTTCCTAAAAATCTTTGGCTCCAGGTTACCTATACCGAAAATGCTGTCAAAGGCGACACTTCAACCTCGGTCATGAAAGACGCAACCCTAGAAACTGGTGTAGCCATCAAAGTTCCCGCCTTTATTAAAGAAGGCGACGTTATCTCAGTCGACACGGATACCTATGCCTATCGCGAACGCAAAAAATAGAGGATATTTCAAAATTGAAGGTGCCTCCTGTGCCTTCGATTTTGATTTTCGCAATAAAGTCGTTTTAGACATTGGTTCCTCAACCGGCGGATTTACTGAATATGCCTTAGAAAAAGGTGCCAAAAAGGTTATTGCCATCGAAAAGGGCACCAACCAAATGAAAGCACCCCTCCGTTATGACCCCAGAATCGACCTCCACGAAAAAACCGACATCTTCAGCGTGAGAACAAAAGAGTCAGCTTCTGAGGGGCATTCGCCAGATGTCATTCTAGCCGACGTCTCGTTTCTATCTCTAAAAAAGATTCTAAAACATGCAAAAGAGCATTTAGCTCATCAAAATACTGATTTTCTTGTGATGCTAAAGCCTCAATTCGAAGCCAGCTCAAACCAGCTCACAAATGGCGTCGTCAAAAACGAAACCATCCGCCGCAATATTATCAAAAATTTCGAATCTTGGCTCAAAACCAACCACTTCGTCATCGTCAAAAAACGTGATAACGAACTCAAAGGCAAAACCGGCAACACCGAAAGATTCTATTGGCTAAAATTAGAGAACTAGAGAATCTACTTTACATTTCTAGCACTCAAATGTTTATTTGTGGGGGCATCCGCAGTTGCTGCGAGGACGCAGCGAGGAGCCCCGTGAAGACGGGCGCGACGAGCGTCCCCACAAATAAACATTTGAGTGCTTGCATTATTAAAGCTTGGCGCACAGTCATCACGAATAAAAACTACCTTATGTTTTCTAACACTTAAATATTTATTTGTGGGGGCATCCATCAATTTTTTTCTTGCTTTTTATTTCGATAATGCTTATAATATTGATATGAACTTATTGCATGGCGTGGGCGATTTCTTCTCCCTAGACATAGGAACGAATTCGATGCGAATTGTGCAACTTTCTGGTAGCAGCCAACACGGCTGGACTCTCCAGAAGTATGCCTATGTCCCTATTGACCAAAGATTAGCACAGGATTCATCCGATCTCGGTAAAAAACGGCTCGGCGAAGCTATTTTGGGTGCTGTCAACCAAGCTGGCATCAAAACCAAAAACATTGCACTTGGTCTCCCTGCCGGCAAAACTTTTACTTCTATTGTCGAAACCGAAACTTTGCCCGAAAAAGAACTCAAAAAATCTTTCAAATACGAAATCGACAAATATGTTCCGATGGCCATGAGTGATGCCAAAGCCGATTATGTTGTGCTAGGGCTTAGCCCCAACGATCCTGCCAAAACCGAAATCCTCGTTTCTTCCGTTGCCAAAGATTATGCCGAATCCACTATGGAAATGATCGAAAAAACCGGGCTAAATATCGTTGCAATGGAACCCGAGCCGCTTGCTATGGCGCGCTCGCTCAGTATACCAGGCGCTATCGATGCTACCATGATCGTGGATTTTGGCGAAAAATCCACCGATCTTGTGATTACCTACAAAGGCCAACCTCGCTTAGTCCGTTCTATTCCGGGTGGTTTTGGTGTGCTCACCAAAGCTGTTGCCAGTGGCTTGAATGTTCGCGAAGATCAAGCCTATCAATTTATTCTTAAATTCGGTCTCGACGAAAATCAAGTCGAAGGCCAAGTTTTCAAAATCTTAAACAGTCATCTTGATAATTTTGCTTCTGAACTTGCCAAATCCGTGCGCTTCTTCCAAACTAAATATATTAATGGTAAAATCGGTGGTATTGTTCTTTCTGGTTATGCTAGCATGATTCCTCTTTTTGCCGAATATATCGAAGCCAAAACCAATATCCCCACCATGAAAGGCAATCCTTGGCAATTTGTACGCACCACCGAAGACCAGCAACGTGCTCTTATGAATGTCGCTAGCGAGTTTGCCGTCGCTATTGGTTTGTCAGAAAGGAGTAATGACTAATGTCACGCGAAATCAATCTTGTCCCCGACATCAAAGACGAAATGATCAGAACCCTCAAGCTTAGAAATTTTATTTTCTTTCTCTGCATCATCGTCGCTTCTGCTAGCGCCGGTCTCACTTTTCTCGTTGGTCTAGTCATGGGCGGCCAGCAACTTGCTCTCACCAGCAAACAAAATACTCTAGAAAATCTTTCTGCTAAACTTAATTCCTACAGCGATCTCAACGATTTTCTCACCATCAAAGACCAACTTGGCAGTCTTTCCACTCTTGCCAACAACAAACAGGTTTTATCTCGCACCTTCAATACTTTATCTGCGCTTCTCCCCACTGGTGCCGACACCATCACCATTTCAGAATTAAACGTTAACCTTTCCGAAAATCAACCGACTTTCAGTTTTGATGCTCAAGCCAACGCCGGCAAAGAACCTTTCATTGATTACAACGTTCTCGACGCCTTCAAAAAAAGTATGCAATTCATGCGCTATGATTATGGCAAATATGTCGACAAAAACGGTTCCACCATCCCAGCTTACTGTATTATCGAATCTGGCAATGATGGCAACACTTTTTCTGACCCCTCAAATGGCATCTACGCATTTTGGACCATAGAAGGCGAAGGTTGTGCTCCTGCGGAGGGCTCGGACACTTATTCCACCGAAGATTACAACGGCACCAAAGTTGTTCGTATTTGGCGCACCCCTCAATTTAACGATTGGTATAACCAATCTTATATGACTCTAGATGGAACCATTTCCAATATTGAACATTTTGAAAGCTCCTGTACCACTTACAAAGGTGACACCAGCCAAGGCAGTATCAACCCCAAATGGACCGAAACCAATGAAAATTGCAAACTTGTCCCAGGTGGCACTGATGGTATTAGGATTTCTGATTCTTCCAATGGTCGGGGCGCTTCCGACGAGTTAGTTCTGCGCTTCTCGGCTATTATTTCACTTTCCCCCGAAGTATACAAATTTTCCAATACCCACATGCTCGCCATCGCTCCATCTGGACGACGTAACGTCACCGATTCTTATGTCCAAATCCAAGCCATGTTTGGTGAGCGTGCTGCAGACTGCGAAGAAGGCGACACCGCCTGTAAGACGAATGGAGGAGAATAAAAAATGGCCAAAGAAATTGCAATAGGGAAAAGAGCAAAAATCTCCGAAGCCCAACAATATATGCTACTTTCGGTTTTAGGCGCCGCAATTTTTCTCGGTATCGCCATCTCTCTCATTTCACATTTTGTCCAACAAATTTCTTTTAACACTAAAGTTATCATGGAAGAAGAAAAAGCCATTGTTGCTTATTCCAACGTCATCAAATCAACTGGCATCTGCAAAAGCCCAAGAGGCACTATTTATTCCGATGACGAACTCAAAAAATGTGATCCAGATGCTATTGAAGTTTCCGAAATACCTGGAACTCTGCGCGCCAACATTTTAGAAAAATTAGCTTCAAACGAAGCGCTCAACTCTGTCCCCAAAGAAGATGATTCTAATTGTATTAATCCAGAAACCAAAAAGAATTTCACCTACAAAGAGCTCAACAAAATTTATCAGGATGCCGACAGCGCTAATGAATTAAAATCCGCTAGTCAACTCATCAAAAGTTGTTCTGCTCTTCGCGTCATCCCAGATGCTCTTCCAGCCTTCAAAAACGAAGAAGCCCTTCTTGCTAGCTTAAATAAATTATTCATTGTTTCTGGTTGGGAACCCGAATCACTTAGCCCTAGCGGCTCGTCTTCTTCACCGTCAAGTAGCAGCAGTCTTAATACCATTTCCGTCCGTCTTTCAGTTGAGGCCAGTAGCTCCACCACCATGACCGTTCTTCATAACATCGAACGTTCAATTCGCGAATTTAATATCGAACGCGCCAGTATCGAATGGGGCGGAGATAATTCTCTCATCCTCCAAGCCCAAGCCACTGCCTATTATACCAATGAAGCTTCCATCACCGAAACTAACAAAACTATAAGCCCGGAGGGAAAATAATCTATGAAAACTGATCTCGCTAGCTCTATCGGTGCCGCCATCATTGGAGTGTTGTTAGCCTATTTCGTTTGCAATCTCTTTATTGGTGAAATCGAGCCAGTCACCATCAAAACAGTTGACACCTCCGTCACTGCCGATCTTGTCGACCCCAATATTGAAGTTTTCAATTACAAAGCGCTTAATCCTACCGTCGAAGTCTATGTAGGTGATTGTAGCGAATACAATTCTTATGGCGAATGTATCGAAAATAACACCGTCCAAACTGACCAGGGGAACGACTGATGGCTCTTTTAACTAAAGATGCCGAAGAAAAAATTATTAACCTTCTGATAGGAGAAGGTCTTGCTGATAGTAACTTAGTTTATACCATTAAACAAGAAGCCGAGAGGGAAAACAAGCCAGTCCTTTCCGAATTAGTTAGTCGCAAAATCATCAGCGATGACATGGTCGCTCACGCTACCGCTGTTATCATTGGTGTGCCTTATGTTGAATTAAAAAATATTACCATCGATCAAGACATTCTCGCCAAAATACCAGGCGATGCTTCCTCGCGCGTGCTTGCCGTCCCGCTTGGCGAAAAAGACGGTATGTTAAATATTGCCATGGTCGACGTCACCAACGTCCAATCTACCGACTATTTGTCTAATCTCGTTAATCAACCTATTCGTGTTTGGATGTCCTCCGAGCGTGGCATCCGCGAAATGTTAGAACAATATCACGGTGATTTTTCCGGCGTCAAAGAAGCCGTCAAAGAAACCGACGAAGAAACTGCCGAAAAAGAAAAATCCAACGTTAAAACTATTGTCCAAGATTCTCCAATTTCCAAAGCCCTCACCACAATTCTAAGTTATGCTGCCAAAACCAAAGCTTCTGATATTCATATTGAGCCACTTGAAAATTCGCTCATCATTCGCTGTCGCATCGATGGTGTGCTTCGCAAAATCATGGAGCTCCCCAAAGCCGTTGCTCCCGCTCTCGTCTCTCGCGTTAAAATCCTTAGTAATCTCAAAATTGATGAGCACCGTATTCCTCAAGACGGTCAATTCACGGTCTTAGTTGATGATCAAGAAATTGATCTGCGTATTGCCATTTCTCCTGTCACTTGGGGCGAACAAGTTGTCATTCGTCTTCTTGATAAAACCGGCGTTTCTATGGAAATTGGCAAAATGGGTATGAGTGGTCGCGCCCTTCGTGATGTGCTTGAAGGCATCAAAAAACCCAACGGTATGATTCTAACTTCTGGTCCTACCGGCTCTGGTAAGTCAACTACTCTTTATGCTCTTATCCAACAAATTAAGTCTGAAGCTATTAACATCGTTACCCTCGAAGATCCAGTTGAATACAAAATGAACGGCATCAACCAAATTCAAGTCAATGTTGACGCCGGCCTCACTTTTTCTTCCGGTCTACGCTCTATTTTGCGTCAAGACCCAGATGTCGTCATGGTCGGGGAGATTCGTGATTCCGAAACCGCCGGCCTGGCCGTTCAAGCTGCCCTCACCGGCCATCTTGTTTTCTCTACTCTCCACACCAACTCCGCTGCCGGGATTTTGCCACGTCTTCTTGATATGGGTGTTGAACCTTTTCTCTTAGCTTCAACTCTAAACGTGGTTATTGGCCAACGACTCGTTCGTCGTATTACCGAAAAACGTGAAATGTATAAATCTTCCGAAGTAGAAACCGAAGGAATCAATTCTATCATTGGTGATCTTCTCCCCCACGACAAAGAATCCGTTGCCAAAGTTAGCGAAGATTTAGGTTATCCTGGCTTACCCGTCAAAAACGATAATTTTTACATGCTCGCACGCGGCGTCGATTCCAAAGAAACACCTGGCGGTTATTCTGGTCGCGCCGGTCTTTATGAAACTATCGTAGTAGACGAAGACATTCAAAAACTAATTATTTCTCATTCTACTGCCAACGAAATTATGCGACTTGCCAAAACAAAGGGGACTGTTACTATGCGTCAGGACGGAATTTTAAAAGCCTTATCAGGCATCACATCACTAGAGGAGGTCAACCGCGTAGCCAGCGATTTATCGTAATGCTTGTGGTATAATAATATTATGGAAAATAGTGGGCAACTCAGTCAAAATCAACCAAAGATCGAAACATTACTCGAAGAATGTATCCGTCGCAACGCTTCAGATTTACATATTCAATATGGTCTTCCGCCAATTCTTCGCGTTGACGGTGCCTTAACCCCAGTTGCCGGCACCAGCGTTTTAAACGAAGAAGTTGTCCGCAATCTAATTTTTGCCACCCTCGACGACGACCAACAAAAAATTCTCATGAAAGACAAAGAATTTGATTATTCTTTTGCTTTTGGTGATATCGCTCGTTTTCGTGTCAATGCTTTTCACGAACGTGGTAAACTTGCGGCCGCTTTTCGTTTAATCCCTAATCAAATCAGAAGCATCAATGATCTTGGTATGCCAGCCATCGTTGAAACTTTTGCTGATTTTCCACGCGGACTTGTTTTGGTTACTGGTCCCACCGGCTCTGGTAAATCCACTACGCTTGCTGCTTTAATCGACAAAATCAACCGCGAAAAATCTACTCACATTATCACTATCGAGGACCCGATTGAATTCACTCACAGATCTCAGCGTTCCGTCATCGCTCAACGCGAAGTGCACTACGATACTTTTTCCTTTGCCGCTGCCCTTAGATCAGTTCTCCGTGAAGACCCTGATGTAGTTCTTATTGGTGAAATGCGCGATCTTGAGACGATTCAGGCTGCTATTACTATTGCCGAAACTGGCCATCTCGTTTTTGCTACCCTCCACACCAATTCCGCCGCTCAATCCATCGATCGTATGATAGATGTTTTCCCATCTCACCAGCAACCTCAAGTTCGTTCTCAACTTTCTAATATGTTAATGGCAGTTTGTGCTCAACGTCTTGTCCCTGCTATTGGTGGTGGTCGCGTGGTTGCCGCCGAAATTATGATTGCAAATTCTGCTATTCGCGCCCTCATTCGTGATGGTAAAACTCACCAACTTGACACTGCCATCCAAACTGGCGCCGATCAAGGTATGCAGACAATGGATCGCACGCTAGCCAAACTCGTCCAAACTGGTGTAATTACTTACGATTCCGCTCGTGAATATGCCGTGGATGTCACTGAATTTAATAGGTTAGTAAAAGGCTAAAATGAAACGATTCAACTACAAAGCCAAAGAAAAAGAAACCGGCAAGCTCATCAAAGGCAATATTCAAGCCGAAAACGAGCAAACCGCCGGCCGTCTTTTAATTGAACAAGGCTATATCCCCCAATCTGTTATCGAAGAAGGTACTGGTTTCTTTGGCAATAAAGGTCATGTCACCAACAAAGACCGTATTATGTTTACTCGCCAACTAGCGACCCTTATTGGTGCTGGTCTTCCGCTTGCTACTAGTCTTCGCACCGTTGCCGAGCAAACTCAAAGCAAAAACATGAAAAATATCGTTGAAGAAATCCTCACTAGCGTCGAAGCAGGAAAAAGTCTTTTTGACGCTTTTTCTCAACACGATAGTGTCTTTAATGGCGTCTATCTGGCTCTCATCAAAGCCGGCGAAACTTCTGGTACTCTCGATATCGCTTTAAAACGCCTTGCCGACCAAGAAGAAAAAGATGCTGCCATGCTTTCCAAAATTAAAGGCGCTCTCGTTTATCCTGTTATTATCCTCGCCGTTATTATTGCAGTCCTTGCTTTTATGATGGTAATGGTCGTTCCACAAGTCAAAAATCTCTACGAAGACATGGGCGAAGAACTTCCAGCTCTCACTCAATTTTTAGTTAATATGTCTGACTTTTTTGCTGTTTTTTGGTGGTTGATAGCGCTTATACTTATAGGTATTTGTGGTGGTTTATACTTTGCTGTCAAAAGGACTCCAGTTGGGCGTCATGCTATGGACTCTTTTAAGATTCATGTTCCAATCTTTGGCGCTCTCTTCCGCAAACTTTACGTTTCTCGTTTTGCTCGCACTTGTGAAATGATGCTAGCTACTGGTGTTCCTATGCTCGATTCGGTCAAAATTTCCATCGGCGCTGTTAACAACGTCGTAGTCGAAGAAGAATACACTAAATCTCTAGAAATCATCAAAGGTGGCAAGCCACTTTCTGAATCTCTTAAAGACAGAAATTATATGCTCCCACTTATTCCTCAGATGGCTTCTATCGGTGAAGAATCCGGTAAGATCGACGAAATGCTCGGCAAAGCCGCCCAAGTTTATGAGAATGAACTTGACGAGCAAATCAACAGTATTTCGACTATGATTGAGCCAATCCTCATGGTTATCATGGCCGGCCTCATCGGCGTGGTCATCGGCGGTACTCTCCTTCCAATTTACTCTCTCGTCAACTCCGTCGCCGCCTAAATTAAAGCTTTATAAAAATACTCCCTTTCGGGAGTATTTTTACTAACCTCTAGCTAATTCTATTGGTCATCTAAGCAATAAACACCTGACCCTTCAAGCTGATATATTAAAGCATAGCGACGATTATCAGATTTGACTATACTCGTTTTATCACATTTAGCACCAGGTACAATAAAAATGGTATGGGCTTTATAAGTATCATTTCCACTTAAATCATATTTGCCATCTGCCCAAGTCAATGTAGCTAAATCTTGGTTCTCTGGACTTTTTAAATTACTTGGTGTCGCAGGACCAGAGATATTGCCACCAATAACTACATTATATAAAGTCCCATCCGGATCGGCAAAGGTGTTAGTCACTTCACCATCTACGGTAGCAGCAGTCGTATTCATATATTCACGAACTATTTTACAAGCATCATTATTGCAATCATTTGATGAAATTTGTGCTTTCGCCGCCCAAGAAGATGCATCAGGAAGATTATTTGGGTCACTAGAACTAGTATTATTAGTTTGCCATTGTGCTAATGCAGTACTCAACCTAGCAATATCGTTACGGCGGGCCGTATCACGCTGTGAACGCTGGAGCGCCGGTAAGGCTACGAACACCATGAGGAAAATCAAACCCGCAATCGCGAGTACGAGCACCACCTCAATAATCGTGAACCCTTTTCGTTCCGATTGATTAGTTAATTGTTTAGGCATATTATCCTTTCATTTATTAGTTACGCTTACGTCGCAGAACGACTATTGTTCGACGATAAAATCAAAATTTTGCTCTAATAAGCAACATATTAGCTGGAATTTAAAAACCCCAAAAAGCTCTTGCTTTTTTGGTAGTTTTTGATATGATGAGGTAAAGACTATGTCGCAAAATAGTCGTTCTGCGACATAAAGCTAAGTCTAGAAAGGATTTATTTATGACAAAAGCAGATACTAACTCTAAAAAAGGCTTCACCATCATCGAAGTCGTGCTTGTGCTTGCTATCGCCGGCCTTATCTTCTTGATGGTCTTCGTCGCGCTCCCAGCGCTCCAGCGTTCACAGCGTGATACCGCACGTCGTAACGATTTAGCTCGTGTCGACACCTCTTTGGTGCAATACCAAACGAATAACCAAGGTACTAACGATGGGTCCAACCTGCCATTCAATTCTACCACATACAGAGGCGGCGCTAACTTTACCGCTACAAATACAACTTCAATAAATGGTCAAAATCTAACCGTAGGTGGCCCATGTGGCGATCGGCCGACCAGTAATACTGGTGGTGGTAGTGCTATGGCATGTATCTTCCTAAGAGACTATATGAATACTGGTGTTGCGGGTACGAATAAAACCAATGAATTCCAAGACCCAGCCGGCGTTTATTATGGTATGGATATCACAAAACTAAGCAGCGGCGAAAGTAAAACATACAAAGACCTTCAAGTAGGTGGGTCTGATGGCGCAACAATGGACTATGTGGTTCATGTGTTGACAAGTGCTAAGTGCGATGGTGAAGTTGCAGTAGCCGATACTGCCCGCCACTTCGCCATCATTTACCGCCTCGAAGGTGCTGGTACTTACTGTATCGACGATCAGTAGAATATCGCTTAATCTTATCAATAACTCCAGCGGAGCTATATGATAAAAAGTAGCAAATAAACCGGAATTTACTTCCGGTTTATTTATTGGCTAGTTACTTATTTTAAACCCCCTTAATCCCTCCAACTTTAAGTACTAGTGCAATATACCCCCGACCCCTCAAGCCTATATAACACCGCTAGATTACGCGGATTAGAAACCCTCACAGCCTTGCTCCCAGAACATTTTGCTTTTGTTATCACTAAAATAGTATAGTTATTTTCAGAAAATGATTTATCCTCCAAGTCGCCGCCCTCACAGTCAGCGCCTGGTTCATTAGCTCCGGTACATCCTATTACATTTAATTTATAATATTCTCCATCCGGATCTACGAAATTTCCTAAATATTTATTATAAAATCCTTGCCAAGTATTTTCAGCACCGTCACCGTCATTCACCACTTCTCCCGTCCCCGTCGGCAACGCTCCTCGGTTATTTGTTTGATATTTTTTTACCGTCTCTACAAAAGAAAGCATATCATCACGCCTTTGCGTATCACGTTGCGAGGCCCTTAAACCCGGCAAAGCCACAAACACCATCAAAAATATGAGACCTGCAATCGAAATCACCAACGAAACCTCAATCACCGTAAACCCTCGTTTTGATTTAAGTAGATTCTTCATTATAGTTCTCCTTATGCTTAAATTATAAATTATTTTCCAGAATAAACAAGAGCCATGATAAAATTAGAGTATGAGAACACTTTTCCTAATTTTATTATTTATACTCGGTGCCTGCTTTGGCTCTTTCCTATGTTGTCAAGCTCGTCGTCTGCGTTTAAAAGCAACCAAAAAAATAAAAAATCTCGGTTCTCGCTCTATCTGTCTCTCTTGTAAAACTCAACTAAAATGGTTTGACAATATCCCAATCATTTCCTGGCTTGCCTTAAAAGGGAAGTGCCGCAAATGTGGCAAAAAAATCGGCCTCTTAGAAATTTTATCTGAACTTGGTTTGGCGCTGGCTTTTCTTGCACTTGGCACTACCATAAACCCCCTATCAGCTGCTCCTCTAGAATGGGCTATTTTCATTTTTACTCTATTCTTAACTTTGAATTTAGCTTTTCTAGCAATTTACGATGGTGCTTATGGTGAACTTCCCACCCGTTATCTCATTATTTCTATCTTCTTCGCATTCATCATCTTCGCTCTAAAATTCTCTTCAGCCCTCTCTATCGCTCCATTTTCGCCAGAGCTTATTTTCGAACCTCTCCTAGCCGTCACCATTCTCGGCGGATTATATCTTATTTTATATCTCATCTCAAAAGGGAAATGGGTCGGCGATGGCGATTGGTTACTCGGGACCGCACTCGGCCTCGCTCTTTCCAGCGCCTGGCTCGCCCTGATTAACCTTTTTCTCGCTAACGTTCTCGCTTGTATCATCATGTTCCCAATCGTTAAAAAATCCAAAAACAAAAAAATCTACTTCGGCCCGTTCATGGTCATCGCTTTCATCATCACTCTCACTTTTTCTAATTTTTTGACTATGTAAAAAATATCAAGGTGTGAAGTTGCCTGCGAGCAAAAAACTCCTAATCTTTATAGACTTAAAACAAACTGTGCTATAATAAACTTATGGTAAAAAAGGGTGACACTTTAATCGAAGTAACTTTAGCAGTTGGTATTTTTTCGATGATTGCTATTGCTGTTGTTTCTGTCATGAACAGCGGCACTTCGGGCGCCCAAACCGCCCTCGAAGCTACTTTAACGCGCGAGGAAATCGACGCTCAAGCCGAAGCCCTCAGATTTATCCAAAATTCCGCTGCCAACGGCGACGAACGCTATAATTCTCTCTGGAAGGAAATAGTCAGTAACGCTATTGATTTTACGGGGACAACTTATCCGCCCGGCAGTAAAGAAAGTATTTTTCAATTTGCGCCTGAAACTTGTGGCGATTTATACGATAATAAAACAGATACAGATAATTTTAGCACTGCTATTAGCCAAAAAGCTTTTATCATCAACACTCACGGGCTCGGCAATTTTTCTAATACAGATTTTACAACGCTTAATTCCACCGAGCAAAATACTGCTATCGAAAATATCTTTGTCACTGTTAATGAAAATAATCTAGGCGAAGAGGGCATTTTTAGTGAAGCCTCAACTTATCCTCATCTCATTTTTACTTCCGCTAGTGGTTCTAATTCCGATTCTAATTCCGATTCTGGAGCCTTATCAGACGAAACCAACTACAATCAATTATCAAAAGCCGAAGGCATTTATATTGTCGCCATAAAAGATAAAGGAACAAACATTGGAGGAGATAATAAAGATAATAAATCCGCTTTCATTGATTTTTATATTCGTACCTGCTGGTATGGTTCAAACGACCAAACGCCATCCACTATTTCTACTATCATTCGCCTTCACGATCCGAACGTTATGGAATAAATCTATTTTGTTTCCGAATGAAATTTTTCGTGGATTTCTTTTAAATGCGCATCCGTTACATGCGTATAAATTTGCGTAGTTGAAATGTCTGCATGCCCTAGCATCGATTGCACCGACCGAAGATCCGCCCCATTCATCAGTAAATCCGTTGCAAAAGAATGCCGCAGAGTATGAGGAGAAACGTGTTTGGTGATTCCAGCTAGCCTCGCATATTTTTCCACAATTCGTTCCACCGAACGTGCTGTAATTCGCCGATAATTTCCCGAAGTATCCACCGCCTGCATATTGCGCGAATTATTCAAAAACAGTGCCGGCAGGGAATCAGTCCTCGCATCTAAATAATCTTGTACCCGATCCGCCGCCGATTGGCTAATAAAAATTGGCCGGTCTTTTGAACCCTTACCCCGAACCATAAATTCTCGTCGTTCCAAATTAATCGAATCTCGGTTTAAACTCACTAGCTCCGAAACTCGAAGACCACCAGAATATAAAAGCTCAATAATTGCTCGATCTCTTAGCCCCGATTCAGTTGCTAAATCAATCTGATCCAACATATCCTCGACTTCATCAAAATGTAAAAAAGTTACTTGTTTACGGATTACATGTGGCAAATCAACCAAAGAAGGGTCGAGCGATTTAATTTCTCGCTTTGCCAAATACTTTAAAAACCCCCTAAGAGCAATTAAATGATAAGCTTGTGTAATAGTTTTTAAATCATCGCTTCCATTTTCCGATCCATATCGATTCAACCCCAATCGGTATTTTCTCAATAACTCTCTCGTAATATCTTTTGGCCCCATTTCATCTTTTTTTAGTATTTCTAACGAAATTTCTACGAATCGCTCCAAATAAAGCCGATAATTATCGACAGTTTTCTTGCTTCGCCCTGACTCAACTTCCAGATGTTCCAGAAAATCATTTATCAGATCATAAATATCCATAATTAAATTATAGCATAACATCTATGGGTAACGATTGGAGAGGGGGAAAGCCGACAAGCCCTGTCGAAAATGTGCTATAATATCAAAAAGGAGTTTTTATGGCAAAATCACAAGATTATATTCAAAGAACTTTAGTAGTTTTAAAGCCTGATACTGTCCAACGTGGCATCATCGGCGAAATCATCCAGCGTTTCGAACGTGTTGGTCTCAAAATTGTCGGTATGAAGATGGTCATGCCAGAAGAAAAACTTTACCGGCAACATTATGAAGATATCGGTCAAATGATTACTCGTCGTGGCGAACAAGCCTACCGCTACAATGTTGAGTATATGATGACTGGCCCCGTTATTGCGATGGTCTTAGAAGGCGTAGAGGCTCAACCACTTGTCCGTAAAATCGTTGGCCCTACCGAGCCAAAATCTGCCGAAATGGGTACTATTCGTGGCGATTATTCTCACATGAGTTTCGGTTACTCTGATGCCAAAGGCACCGGCGTCCCAAACCTTGTTCACGCTTCCGGTTCTCTCGAAGAAGCCAAAAAGGAAATCGACCTCTGGTTCAACGCCAACGAACTCTACGATTACAGCGATCTTAACGAAAAATATACAAGATAACTGGTGAAAGCCTTTTTGTTAGCATAATAAGGTTTAGATAATAAAAATCAACGTGGCGTGAAGCCATCACTTATTAAAGTTATTTTTTATTATCTTATAATACCTTCTTTAAGAATTCCTTCACTCTTGGAGTTTTTGGGTGCTCAAAAAACTCAATTGGCGTTCCTTCTTCAATGATTTTCCCCTCATCAATAAACACAATACGCGTCCCCACCTCTTTCGCAAAATTCATTTCGTGCGTCACTATCATAATTGTCATCCCTTCATCCGCCAGCTCATGAATCAAGGCTAAAACGTCTCCGATCGACTCCGGGTCAAGCGCAGAAGTTGGTTCATCAAATAAAAGCACTTTTGGCTCCATCATCATTGCTCGGATAATTGCTACCCGTTGTTTTTGTCCACCCGATAAACTAGCAGGGAAAGCATCAACTTTATCCAGTAAACCAATATGGCGTAACAGCCCCTTTGCTTTTTTCTCCGCCTCTTCCTCGCTCATTAATTTTAATATCACTGGCGCAAGAGTCAAATTTTTCATTACGGTCAAATTATTAATCAAATTAAAATGTTGAAATACCATCCCGATATCTTGACGTATTTTCTCGATATTTTTATCTGTGATTAAAGTGTCATCAAGATAAATTTCTCCAGTCGTCGGTTCTTCAATGCGATTGATGCATCTTAAAAAGGTTGATTTTCCAGAACCAGATGGACCCAAAACTATCACTTTCTCTCCATCTTTTAATGTAAAATCAATTCCTCTCAAAACTTTGTTTGACCCAAAATTTTTCTTAAGATTCCGCACGGAGATCACTTTTTCTCAACCCTTTCTCCACCCTCTTGATTATAAACGAAATCAAATAAACCACGGCCAAATAAAATAGTGCCGCCGTAAACATTGGCACTACATAACTTGACATATTTTGCCCAGAACCAATATCTTTTGCTGCCATATTTAAATCATACATTCCTACCATACTCACAATTGCAGTTTCCTTTATCACAGTAATAACTTCATTGCCAAGTGCCGGAATAATATTTTTAATTGCTTGTGGCGCCACAATTTTTTTAAAAATTACCATTCGTGGCAAACCCAAAGCTAGTCCTGCCTCTGTTTGCCCTTTATCTACTGACAAAATACCACCCCGAATAATTTCTGCCGTATAAGCCGCTGAGTTAAACCCAAAAGCCAAAATTGCCGTTACAATTTGCGGAAAACCTCGTATTGCAAAAATCACAAAAAACATAATAAAAAGTTGCAACGCCATTGGCGTCCCTCGAATAATCGTTACATATATTCTACAAATAAATTTCGGCACGGCTAGCCATGCCGATGGCTTTGCCGTGTCTACTAGCGCAATAATTGTTCCAAGCAAAAACCCAATCAAAATTGCGAAAAAGGCAATCTCGAGCGTCAATAAAAATCCGTGCCAAAGGGAATCAATATACTCCGGCGTAGAAAACAGCTCAACTAATTTTGAAAAGAATTCTTCCATCTAAAATCCCATATATTTTAGCACCAATCTGTCAATTTCAGTTATGCCGTCGGCGTCTTCGGTTAACATTTCCGCCAGAACTTCATTAAAGGCTTCTAAAAGTTCCGTTCTTTCTTTGTTTACAGCCACAGCATAAGATTCTTCTGCTGGATAATCTTCCGCTACATTACCCCCCATATAATATAATGGCAAAGCTGCTAAATTCGGATTTTTTTCTACGATAAATTTTGCCGGCAGTTCATCTGCAATTGCAAAGTCAATTATATGCGCGCTAATTGCATCCGCTGCTAACTGGTGAGAATCAAACCCCTTTATTTCCGCTCCTTTATCTTTTAAGACGCCATTATCAATTTCTTCAGCCGCAAACAAATATCCAGTCCCTCCAGTCTGAGAACCAAGTCTTTTCCCAGCTAAGGCATCCCAAACAATATGCCCATTGCGAACTTCTGGCGCCATATTCTTATCGTAAATAACATATTGGACAGATGTATAATAAGGAATACTAAAATTCACTTTTTCCGTTCTAGACGGAGTAATCGTTAGCCCTGCGACTCCTGCATCTGCAATTTTTCCTGCCGCCACATTGTCAATTATTACATCAAACTCAACGTCTTTTATTTCGATACTTTTTCCTAATTTTTCTGCTACACGGTTGATAATTTCTACGTCAACTCCCTTTATCTCTCTCCCCTCATAGAACTCAAATGGCGCAAAAAATGCATTCGTCTCTATTATGTAATCCGAAACTCTTAGATTTTTTATAAAAAAGAAAGTGCCAATTCCAATTATTAGCACTATTAAACTAATTACTATTTTTTCTGCATCTAAAAATGCTTTTTTCTTAGACTTCTTCTTGCTCATGCTTTTATTATAACACAACAACCAGTCTCTATACAAAATCTGGTGACCCGGGTGCGAGTTGAACGCACAACCTCTTCCTTAGGACGGAATTGCTCTATCCATTGAGCTACCGGGCCAAATATTATATGCTATAATTATAACATGACTCTGTTAAAGAAGAAAGATGAGAAAAAAACTGAACAAGAAAAGGTCGAAGAACGCCGTGAAGAGGTGCTTGCCGCTGGCCGTAAATTTAAATATCCTCTTCAATGGACTAAACATCGCATTGTTATTAATACTATTTTGATTGCTTTTGTAGTTTTTGCCATGATCACTATTGGGGGATGGCTAGCTCTTTATCGATTAGGTATGACCGACGAATTACTCTTCCGTGTTACTAAAATCCTGCCAGTTCCAGTCGCCACTGTCGATGCAGAAAACGTTCGTTTTTCCGATTATTTGATGTTTTTCCGTAGTAGTATTATTTCTATCGAACGACAATCTGGTAGTCAATTCGACAAAACTTCCGCTGAAGAGGTACGTACCAAATACAAACGCTCCGCTCTCTCAGAAGCCGAAGCATACACCTACGCTTTAAAACTTGCCAAAGAATTAGGCATTTCCGTTTCTGATGAAGAAATCGCTACTGAATTTTATCGTCACCTCAAGATTGGCGGTATCGATCGTAGCGAAGAGGGATTTATCAAAATCATAGAAGATAATTTTGGTCTCACCAAAAATGAATACGAACGTATGCTCTATTTAACGCTCATCAAAGCCAAAGTTGAAGCATCAATCGACGTAAAAGCCAATGAAATTGCCGAAAAAGTCGAAACAATCTTAAAAGATAACGGCAATAATTATCAATCCGCCGTCGAACAATTAGGCGATGCCATCATCTACGAAGAAACCGGTGGGCTCGTCGGTAGTAAGAATATCGATGGTGGTCGCGCTTCCGAAGCCATCAAACTCGAACCCGGCGAAAGCAGTGGGCGCTTCATCTCGATGAATGGCGACGGTTATTATTTTGTTAAGCTTATTTCAAAAACTGAGGCTGAAGTCAATTTTGTTTCCATCAAAGTTCCGTTCACCGAATTTGACAAACGGTTTAATACTCTTTCCGAAGAAAACAAAATCGACGAATTTATTGAAATCAAAATTGAAGATTAAACAGAAAAAGGTATTTTTAATCGTTTTAAGATTTTTTTAAAATCATCTAGCGAATGTTTGTTATCTTTTAATACTAAATATTCTACTCTGCGCGCTTTTAGTTGATTCTTATTTTGCTCGCTCAGAGTATCGGCCACAAAAATATCACTGTCCCTAGCTATTGTAGCATCTGCACTTTCTGGATTACCTTTCCCCATCAATTTTACCTCTATTCTGTAAACTTTCCCATCAGAACTCTTTAATTTGTAATCTACCTCTCTGTCAAAAGCCTTCTTTTTATCTTTATGGAAAGGCTTATTATCTATATTTTTCTTTGGCACTCCAGCCGATTTACAAAGTTCATCTAGAAGTGGTTTTTCAACTTTTTTACCAATCGAACTCCAAGCCCCTCCTCTTATCTGAAGTTTTTTGGTCGCTAAAGCATTTATCACTAATAGGCTTTCTTCCAACGATAGATTCACGGTAATCTCTTTGTAGCTTATTTTTATGTTTATATTCAAATCATTGCTTACATCTTTTTCTAATTCGGCGACCAAAGAATTTAAATAATCAAAATTATTATTAGCAACGTCTAAGACAAGGTTCTTTGAGGCCGTCCCATAAATATTTGTAATAGTTTTCTTATTCATACCAGCGAAAACCGCGACTTCATCAGGAGAAAATCTATCAGAAGTGATGAAATATTTTCTATACCATTCTAAAGTGATTAGTTTATCGTTCATTTTTGCTTCAACTATTTTTTTAAAAAAAGATAGTGTAAAATCAAAAAATTTTGCATTTATCGCATTTATTACCTCATCACGGTAATCCTCACCTTTCATGAGTTTATTCACCGTGTTTTTTATCACGTCATCTTCGAACGTCATAATATCCTTTCTCCCCCTTATTTATTAAATCAGCATATTTTTCATTTAGCTCACACATAATTGGAATTCTATTCATTGATTTCGCCACTCTTCCTAACGTTCCAGAGCCAGCGAAAGGGTCAAGTATCGCATCGTTCTCAAAGGAATAATATTTTAATATTCTTCTGCAAAGCTCATCAGGAAACACCGCTGGGTGATTTTTATTTGATTTGGGCGCTATATACCAACAATTATTCGTGTCAATTTCTTCATCTTCATGCCTGTCGTATTTTTTATAATCTTTTATATTTTTATCAAGTAAAAAATTACATTTTTTTCTATATATCATTATACTTTCAGTGATGCAGTTAGGTTTATAGGATAATGGTTCGCGTGTTTGTAAATAACCACCTATTCGGTTAGGAACTGATGGCTCTGGTTTAATCCAAATTATTTCATCAATAAAATAAAAACCCGCTTCTTCCAATATTTTATGGTAATCATAATGAATAGGGTACCGTATACTTTCAAATTCACGACCTGGTCGCTTGGTTATAACAGGGGAAATATTTATAATAAAAAATCTTCCGTCTTCCAAAACACGATTCACTGCCTTAAAAATTGCCCCCATTTTTTTTAGGTAATCTTTATAAGAATGATAATCAGAATATTCTCTTGCATTATAATATGGCGGAGAAGTAAAAGTCATTTGTATAGATTTTGCCGGTAATTTTTTTAGTGTTTTTTCCGCGTCTCCTATCAGTAACGTAGGTTTTAAAGTGATTTCGCATTTTTTTCGTTTTGTTTTATTTTGACGATAAGTAAAATAATCTGCCATCTTGTCTAAAATTTCATTATGATAATGCAATCTAATTTTTTCACCTAGTTCGTAAAAGTTTTTATCCATTTTACCTTTATAAAGACACGTTCTAAACATCTGATAAATTAATTCCATAGGGTTCTTAGAATTAAAAGCCTGATGTTTTATAAAATTAAAAACTCTCTCGTTATCATCTTGTCTTCCGATAGAAGAAACTACTTCTCGTCTCAAATCTAACTTTAAATTATAATTATCAAAATAATCCAATAATAAATCAAAACTTTCTTTGGACTTATTTTTTCCTAAAGATTTAATTTTTTCTACCGTAGTGCCATCACGTGGCATTTTTGCCTCCAATTATTTATACCAATTATAACAGATGTGAACAAAAAAATCCTTTTTTCAAGGATTTTTATTGGTGCGGGTAGAGGGAGTCGGACCCTCGTCTCATCCTTGGGAAGGATACATAATAGCCGTTATACGATACCCGCTAACACTATTATTATATCACACCCCCTATAATTATGATATAATTACTTTATGCAAGAAATTGAAACTAGTCTTAAAAAAGTTATTCAAGGCCTTTACGATCTCGATTTTGATCCCGAAATTACTCCTTCGCCCGAAAATATCGACGCCGATTATTCTTCAAACGCTCCGCTCAAGCTTGCCAAAATACTCCACAAATCTCCCCTAGACATCGCCAGAGAAATAGAGATTAATTTTGGAACTTTAGAGACCGTGCCCCGCGAGCCTTACGAGGCGAGCGAAGTGAGTGAGCCCCGTAACGACGGGCGCGAACGAACGAGGTCGAAAAAGTTCAAAATTAGTCTCTCTTCTCCTGGCTTTATCAATTTTACTTTGTCCGATGATTACTTATTGAACGCCGTTAAAGATTTAAACGAAAATTTTGCAAGAAGTATTTCTAGCAACGAATTTAAAGGCAAGACTGTCGTCTGCGAATTTAGCGACCCCAATCCCTTTAAAGTCCTTCACGTCGGCCATCTCTATACTAGCATTGTTGGTGATTCTATCAGTCGACTTTTTGAATATGCTGGTGCAAAAGTTATTCGGGCTAACTTTGGTGGCGATGTCGGCCTTCACGTCGCTAAAACCATGTATATTTTAAAACAAAAGAATCTAGATGATTTAACTATTGAAGATATTGCGAAATGCTACGTTGAGGGTACCTCCGCCTACGAAGAAGATGAAAAAGCCAAACAGGAAATTACCGAACTCAATAAAGAAATTTATAAAATCAATTCCGAAAATATTCACGATTCTGATCTTGCCAAATTATACTGGAAGGGCAGAGAATTATCTTACGATTATTTTAATCAATTTTACGATTCCATCGGTGTAAAATTCGATAAGTATTATCCTGAGTCTACCGTTGCCGAACTTGGAACCAAAAAAGTAAAAGAAGAATTAGAAAATGGTGTTTATGAAGAATCTAACGGTGCCATTATTTTCGACGGTAAAAAATTCGGCCTCCACACCCGTGTTTTTATCAATCAAGCGGGTGTCCCGACTTACGAGACCAAAGACGTTGGTTTAATTTTTACTAAATGGGATGATTATCATTTTGATAAGTCTGTTATCATCACTGGTTCCGAGCAACTTGAATATATGAAAGTCGTTCTCAAGTCTATTGAACAATATGCCCCTGAATTAGTAGAAAAAACTAGCCACTTAACTCACGGCCTAGTTAAACTTCCTGGTAACGTTAAAATGTCATCTAGAAAAGGAAACTTTCTCAGGGCTGTTGATGTCATTAGTCTAATCCGCGAAGAGCTAAAAGATTCCTATGGCTCAACTGACGACACCATTTCTCTCGCCGCTACTAAATACGCTTTTCTCAAATATAAAATGGGCGGCAACATCATTTTTGATCCAAAAGAATCCGTTAAAATGACTGGCAATTCTGGCCCCTATCTCCTCTACTCTTGTGTCAGAGCCAAGAAGATTTTGGCGTCTGCAAATGATGCTTTTGAGGAGCATAATCGCCGACGGGGCGATTACGGAGCGACCGAAGCCCGTAACGACGGGCCTGAGGGAGCGTTCCGAAAAAGCATCATTGCAGATGCAGAGCGTAATCTTATTAAAAAGATTCTTGAATACAAGACGTTGTTGCAGGAGGCGGTCAAAGAAATGGCTCCGCACAAAGTCGCCAATTATTTATACGAACTTGCCCAATCTTTTTCCCGCTTCTATGAAAACTGTCCTGTTATCGGCTGTAATCGCGAATCCGAACGTCTCAAACTTGTTAAAATTTATCTAGAAACTATGGCCCACGGGCTAAATATTTTAGGAATTAAAATCCCAGAGGAGATGTAATGAAAAAAGCCAATTTATTCTGGATAGATTTAGAGATGACCGGGTTAGATCCCAAAAAAGATAAAATTCTTGAAGTTGCCGCCATCGCTACCGATATAAAACTAAACGAGGCAGCTAAATATGAATCGGTCGTTAAAGTCGACGAAAACTTTATGAAAAAACGTATGGTTGGTGAATTTTGGGAAAAGAACAGCAAATCTCGCGATGCATTGATGGAACAAAACGAAACTGGTAAGCCCATAGAAGAAGTCGAAAGGGAATTAATCGAATTTCTAGATCAAAATTTTGGCAAAGAAATTTATCTTGCCGGTAATTCTATCCATCAAGATCGCAAATTTATTGAAAACGAAATGCCTGAGCTGAATAAAAGATTCCATTATCGTATGCTCGACGTTTCTGCCTGGAAAATCTATTTTGAAAATGCCTTGAACAAAAAGTTTATCAAATCAGAAAATCATCGAGCGCTGGATGATATTAATGGTTCAATTGAGGAGCTAAAATGGTACTTAACATTTCTAAAATAAGTGGAATTAAAGATTTTTCTATTCAAACCGAAAAAGATCGCGAGCTCTATCTAAAAGACGGTCGTACTTTTCTTGTTCTTCATCGTAACACTATCGAAATTCGCTGTGACGAAAAATTAAGTGATTATCTTCAATCAAAATACGAATCCGTCATGGAATCACGCTATTATGGTCATGGCGGTATCGAAATCGTCCTCGCCGGTCAACTAAATCAGCAAGAAATTGAAGATTTAATTAGACTTAGCTATAATCTTACTCAATAATAATTTATTTCTTATTTTCTTCGGCTTCTGCTTTTTTATCACGTTTCCGATTTAAGCGGTTCATTCCTTTAATAATCATAAAGATTACCCAAGCAATAATCAAGAATTGAATCACATTTTGGATAAAATTGCCATAAGCAATCACCGCTTCATCACCTGTCCCAAAAAAATTCGGTACTCGGATTGCCAATCCCGTAAAATCAACTCCGCCTGCAACCAACCCTACAATTGGCATCACGATATCATTCACCAGAGAATTCACAATAGCCGTAAAAGCCCCGCCTACCGCAACACCTACCGCAAGATCCACAACAGACCCTCGGTTAATAAATTCTATAAACTCTTTCTTGAAACTAGAACCGCCATTCCGTGCTTTTTTTAAAGTTTCTTTTGCCCGCTCTTTTTTTGAAATATTTTCTTTTTGTTCGGATTTTGTCATATTTTCCTTTCTTATTTAGTTTCCGAATAATCACTAAACTTATTATATAAGTTTTCCAAACTATTATAGGAGCTCGTAAGAGCTTCCTTCAAACTATCACTCTTGGTTGAATTTATAATCTTGGCCTCTTCAGTCATAATTAATGAAATTTCATAGGCCATCTTGTGAGCATAGATTCTATCTAAAATTCCATTTATTTTTGCATTAAATAACTCCGTATTTAAAGCGTCCTTCGCCAAATTTGCTTCACTCAAAATATTTTTATTTATATCTTTTTCTTTAAACTTATATTTTCCCGTGATATATTCGGTTAAATCTTTGTTAGTGTTAGTCAAAATTCCGTATAGAGATGCGCTATTTGATCTCAAATCTGAAGATCTTACAGAAGATTGATATTCATTGATTATCCCAGCCGTATTATCAAGATGCAATTTTAATGCAAATGATAACTCTTTTTCTCCCCCTTTTCCACTCCCCAAAATCATTCCAAACACAACAATCACTACCAGTATGACTAGACCAATCATCCCCACCATAAAAAATTTCGAAGAAAATAATCCACCCTTCTTTTTTGCTACTGGACGGTTTGTCGCAGAAATCTGATCAAGATACTCTTGTCCTTCCATATGCTATAATTATAGCATATGAACGACCTAAAGGAGGAAATAAAATCTCGTTTGAGTGTGGAAGATGTGGTGGGTCAATATGTCGAGCTAAAACGTGCTGGGCGCAATTTAAAAGGTCATTCGCCTTGGGGAGTAGACAAAACCCCATCTTTTATGGTTTCGCCAGAAAAAGGTATTTGGCATGATTTTTCTGCCAACAAAGGCGGCGATATTTTTACCTTTATTATGGAAGTCGAAGGAGTTAGTTTCAAGGAAGCTCTAGAGAAATTAGCTAATAAAGCCGGGGTTGATCTTTCCAAATATCGTGGTAATAATCCAAATCTTACCAAGAAAAAAAATCGAGCTCGCGCAGCCCTCGCTTTAGCTACCAAATATTATCAACTATGTCTCACCCGCAACAAGCCAGTCTGTGAATATGTTTTTTACCAACGCAATCTCAATCGCAAAACAGTTTCTGATTTTAAAATCGGCTATGCTCCAGCTAGTGGCAAAGCTTTAACTGGAGTTCTCCAAAAACGTGGATTTAATCTAACAGAGCTAGATGACGCTGGTCTTCTTAATCGTTTTAAAGGAGATTTATTCCGCGATCGCATGACTATTCCATTTATAGATACGTCTGGTAATATTATCGGTTTTACTGCTAGAATCTTGAAAAAAGCTGAACCAAAATATCTTAACACCCCCGAAACCATTCTTTTTAATAAGTCTCGTTTTATCTTTGGTCTTTATCAAGCCAAAGAATCTATCTTGCATAGCGGTTTTGTTGTGATTGTAGAAGGGAACATGGATGTCATTTCTTCCCATCAAGCTGGCGTCAAAGAAGCAGTAGCTACTTCTGGCACTGCCATGACCGAGCAACATTTAAAAACGCTGAGCAATTTTACTCATGACATTCGTCTTGCTTACGATGGGGATGAAGCCGGTATTAAAGCTACCGAGCGCGCTATCATGATGGCGGGCGATTTAGGTATTGATATTACGGTCATTTCAGACTATCACGGCGCCAAAGATCCAGATGAGTTAATTCAAAAAGACCCCAAACTCTGGCAATCTGCCGTAGAAAAACGCGTTCCCGCCGTTGAATGGTTATTAAAAAAATATGAAGAAAATCTCAATCTAAACTCTGCTCCCGACAAACGCAAATATTCCGATGTCGCTCTTAAACTCTTGGGATATGTCAAAGATGAAGTTGAACGCGCTAGCTATGAAGAAAAAGTCGCCAAAAAACTAGATGTTGAAGTTGAAATTTTACGCGAAAAGGGCGAAAGATTGAACAAAAAAATTGCACAATCCACCCACAAATATCTTAAAAAACCTAAAACCGAATTCAAAAGCAACCAGTTAAAAAAACTTGAAAACAGCCTACTCGCCTTAAAAATTTTTGGTGGTATTACTAAAACTAAAATTCCTTTCGAAGTGCCTGAAGACGAAACCAAACTAGACGAACTCGAACTAATTTTTAATCGTGAACACGAAAACGTCGGCGATAATAATCTAGAAAAAGAAGCTACCGAACTTCTCTTTCGCTACAATAGGGAACTAAACAGACAAAAAATTAAAGCCTTAAACGCTGAATTGGAAAACCTCGACGAAGATTCCGCAGCATATGACAAAATTCTTAAAGAAATTTACGAATTACAAAACGCATCTTAATTATTTTATTTTAAAACATTTAAAATTTCTCAGCCAAAAATTACAATAAGATATAAAACTTGCAATTATCATCATATTCGATTATAATTTCTCGTAATGAGCGTTAATAAAGACGATATTTTGAATGCAAAAGATTTAACTCTGGAAATTGACGAACCAGAGACCGATGACTTAGAGAATGAAGAAGAGCTTTCTGATGAAGAGCTCGCAATCACTGCCGAAAACGTTGATGCGTTCGCCGACGATTCAGTTCGACTTTACCTTCGCGAAATTGGTAAAATCCCGCTCCTTACTCCCGAAGAAGAAGCAGATCTAGCCAAAAAAATTGTCAAAGGCGATAAAAAAGCCAAAAACAAAATGGTTGAGTCCAATATGCGTTTAGTAGTTTCAATCGCCAAGCGTTATGGTGGTCGTGGTCTTGATTTTCTCGACTTGATTCAAGAAGGGAATACTGGCCTTCTTCGTGCGGTCGAAAAATTTGATCCTGACAAAGGTTTTAAATTTTCAACTTACGCCACTTGGTGGGTCCGCCAGGCCATTACTCGTGCTATCGCCGACCAAGCTCGTACTATTCGTATTCCAGTTCACATGGTTGAAACGATTAACAAGGTCCTCCGCACTACCCGCAAGCTTACCTCCGAATTAAATCGCGAACCAACCAACGAGGAAATTGCGAAAGAACTCGATATGGAACCCGAAAAGGTTGATTATGTCATGCGTATCAAACAAGACATCGCTTCGCTTGACGCTTCTGTCGGTCGCGAAGGTGATGACGAAGATTCAGTCTTAGGTGATTTTGTCGAAGACGAAGAACGTGACTCTCCCGAAGATTCCGCTGCTAACCAAATCTTGAAAGAACAACTTTCCGAAATTATTGCCACTTTAACCGATAGGGAGCAAAAGATTATCCGTCTCCGTTTTGGCATCGGCGGTGGCCGCCCACATACTTTGGAAGAAGTTGGTGCTGAATTTGACGTCACCCGTGAGCGCATTCGCCAAATCGAAGCCAAGGCTTTATCCAAACTTCGCAAGAACAAAGACACCAAAAAATTACATGAATATTTAAGGTAGGAGGAATATGAAAAAAATAGTAACATTAATTTTAGCAACAATTATGTTAAGTTTTTCTTTCATTTCTACGCCAGTTTTTGCAGATTGCCCAGAAGGTTGTGTCCCCACGAATATACTTGGAGAAGGCGGTTGCAAATGCGATGATGGCAAAGGTTCTAGTATCAAAGACGTTTTAAATCTTGTTGTCGACATTATGACCATCGGCATCGGCATCCTCGGCGTTATCGGTATTTCTATTGTTGGTGTTCAATACCTCACGGCTGGTGGCAATGAAGAAAAAACTCGCAAAGCCAAACGTCGCATGTTCGAAATTATTATCGGTCTTGCCGCCTACGCCGTTATTTATGCTCTTCTCAAATTCCTCTTGCCAGGTTTTGGGACCTAAAATGAAGCGTCTTTTCATCGTCTACAACCCCCACTCCTCTCGTTATTCTGATGTTAAAAAAGAGGTTCTCAATCGTCAAAAAGATTTAAAAGGTTATCTTATCGGTAAATACGAAGTTGAACCAACCGATGTAGATAAAAACGCTACTAAATTTGCTCATATTCTGAAAGATGGTGATTTTGTTATCTCTGCCGGTGGTGATGCAACTGGCGTCATATCTGCAAATGCAATCCTCCAATCAGGCAAAGACGTCACTCTTGCCGTCCTTCCTTTCGGCAACTTCAACGATCTCTCTCGCACTCTTGGCACAAAATCTTTTAAGAAGGCATTTGGGCACCCACAAAAGTTATATCCTCTAGAAATCATTGTAGATGGCAAACTGTTTCGTTATGCCACCTGTTACGTCACTATCGGCATGATGGCCGAAGCTGTTCAACTTTACGACAAACCTAAAATGCGCAAGATTTTAAAAAAATCTTCTGGCCGCAACGTTGGTTCTTACACCAATCTCGCCAACTGGTATTTTAAAAATCGCCGTAAAAAACAATTTCTTCCCGACTTTAAATTAAATGGGAAATTGCAACCCAAGAAAACTTCCGACTACGCCGCCATCAACGGCAAATACATGGCCCGCATCATGAAGGGCGGGGAAGATTACAAAAATCCACAAACTTTTCGTTCCAAAACCGATCGCCTCACCAACTTTTGGCGACTCATCAAATTAATGTTCAGAAGTATTCTTTTTCGTATTCCAGGTTCCGAAACCAAAGGCGACCAACTGGAATTCCTTTCTCCCGCCACTATAGAACTTCAAGCCGAAGGCGAATATAAAACATTCGTAAATGTTAAAACTATTGAAATTAGAAAGAGCGAAAAATGCCTGAAAGTCATCACGAACTAGAAAAAATTATTACTTACATGAAGGCACATTGGCCTTCAAAAGTCAAAGAAGAGTGGCAAGTTAAATTAAATGAATATCCAAAAATTCTCCAAAAAATCATCGCAGATTTTACTCTTGCAGCGACAAAAAACCATCATTTGATTCGCATCGCCGGCATTTCTGGCTCTGGTAAAACCACTCAAATTCTCCCCGCTGTCGAGGCCTATTGTGAAAAAAATCAGTTTGAACCCATTCTAATTGCCGCTCGCCGCTTTGTTGAATATCACCCACACTATCAGGAAATCAAAGATTTTTACGGCGATGAAAACCTTCGCAAAAATACCGACGAATTTTCCACCATTATGATGTTTTTTACTCTTACTGAACTTATTAAAAACGGTTATGATATCGTGCTTGACGTTACTCTCCTTGACCCTGAAATGGAAGGTATTCTCTTAAAACTTCTTACTATCGCAAATTATGAAACTCTTTTTCTGATGATCGCCGTTTCTTCCACCGTCACCGAACGATTCTTAAGTGGCCGTGCTTGGCGCCATACCAAAGAAACTGAAGAAGAATTCATTCGTGCAACTTCCAAAGCACTAAAGTTTTACGCCGAAAATGCACCAAATTTGCACATTATTCTTTGGAGTGTTTATGATAAACCGCCAGTTTACGACGGCCCGATCAAAGATTGCTTAAATATTTTTGCAGACTATTCAAAAAGGGAAGCATTGCCAAAAAAAGACGACGATGCTCGTCGTAATGCCAAAATCGAATATCTAGCAAAATAAATATTTATAATTTTAGTTAGCTATCTTACTTTTCTATTTTTTATGTCGCCCTACAATTGATTCAAATTAATTTCCGGAAAATTTGTCCGAATATGTTCAGCGTACCCATTATCAATATCTTGCCATGCCTTTTTCATGCGCGAAATCTCTTCCGTATTTTTAAATTGGCTCAAAAAGGCTTCCTCAAATTCCTTTGGCGCTGGCCTAGACACTATTCGCGCCACATCCATATTTGGATTGCCCGTCCCCGCAAAACAAAAGTCAATCACCCCAATTACTTTATCATTTTTATCTAATAAAACATTCCCAAGATTCAGGTCTCCATGCACCAACTGCCCCATCTCGGTTTCTTTTATAAATTTATGGTCCTCATCAATGTGTTCTCTATAATGTTCATAATCCAGCTCTTTTAAGAATTTTGACAAAGGATATTTTACCTTCGCTGGTGCTCCGCGCAAATCTACTCCAGAAAGCTCCTTGATAAACTTTGCTACATCGTATGCCGCTCCCGTAAGGGCCGTATGCGACAGATGATAAATCCTGTCACCTAAAGTATATCCCTCAATTTTTTTATGTACTGAAAATGGTCGTTTTTTGGCGTCATAACAAAGTTTCATTTGTGGCGTATAAAAACTCGTTTTTCCGTCCACAAAATTACACACCGCCGCATCTTTTACAATCATCCGCGACCAAAACGGATTTCTTGGAAATCTAAAAAAATATGCACCTTCATTTGTCGTTACCTCAATTACGATATTTGTCCATCCCGTCAAAATATGTTCAGTTTTTTTCACCTTCTTATCAGGAAAAGTTTCAACAATAATTTTATCCAAATTATCATCTGTAGTAAAAAAATTCGCCATACCTTATTATAACATATGTAGATTAGATATGTGTTATACTTAAAATATGGAAAATGTTAAAATTCTTGCTATCGTCGGTATGAGTGGTAGCGGTAAGTCCGTTGTGGTTGACTATTTAACCGAAAAAGGCTACCCAAAAGTCTATTTCGGCGGCATGATTTATAAAGAAATGGAAAAACGAGGTATTGAAAGAACTGAAGACGGGGAAAGCGAAAAAAAATTCCGCGAAGAAATTCGCGAAAAAGAAGGCAAAGACTGGGTCGTGAACCAAGTCATTGCTGAAACCAAAGATTTAATTAGCGCCGGCCAAAAGCGCATTGTTTTGGATGGAGTTTATTCCTGGACCGAATATAAAATTTTAAAACACGAATTTCCCCAAAGCCTCACTTTTATTGCTATCGTGGTAGACAAAAAACTCCGTTACGAAAGAGTCGCAAAACGACCCAATCGCTCCTTTAGTGCGACAGCTATCCGCGAACGCGACCGTTCCGAAATCGAAAATCTCGAAAAAGGTGGTCCGATTGTTGCTGCCGATTACTATATTTTGAATAATGGCACCATTGATGATGCCAAAACTCGTCTCGACGAAATTTTAAAGGAGATTAATTTTGGGTAGCAAAGAATTATCCGCAGTTGCGTATAAAAAAGGGAATTGGATGCGCTATACCCTTTGGGGGCTTGCCGCAATTTGCATCGCTGTCCTAATTTCAACTTTTATGAATATGATGAATGGCGAAATATCTGCTGCTGTCCCTGAAAATTATAACTTTGCTGTTACAGATAATTATGCCGAAGGTAGTAAAATTCGCACTACTTACTATGTTTATAACGATAAAATTTTTGTTGTCAACGAAAGTTTTACCAGTGACGTTGTAGATCGTTCGGTCATGATTTATGACGGTGTCAACGCTTCTTCTCTTAAATATGACGAAACCGATACTACTGAAATTTGTGAACTTGGCACTTGCTATACTCGCCCCAAAGTCCTTGCCGTCATCAAAAATTTAATTTCGCACAAAATCGGTCGCGAATATCTAGGATTTTAGCATGAAACGACTTGTTTTAATCGACGGCAAATCCGTCTTCTATCGAGGCTATTATGCCATGGGGGCTCTCAGTCTTCCAGATGGCACTCCTACTGGCGGAGTCTATGGTTTTGCTGCCATCGCTATGGAAATTGTCAAAAAAATCAATCCCACTAAAGTCGTTGTCGCCTGGGATTCCAAAACCTCAATATCCAAACGTCGTGCACTTTATCCAGATTACAAAGCTGGACGGGTTAAACCAGAAGCAGATTTCTATGCTCAAATCCCGCTTCTAGAAACCCTTATTCATGATCTTGGTTGGACCTTTATTGAACTCGATCATTATGAGGCCGACGATATTATTGGCACGCTCAGCCTCGAGGCCGACAAAACGCTAGATCAAAATGGCAAATGTGAATACGAAACTTTTATTATTTCATCTGATCTCGACATGCTTCAAATTGTCGACGAAAACACCCATATGTGGCGCATCTTAAAAGGCTTTACTAATATTGAAAAAATTGATATTGCCGAAATCGAAGCCAAATATGGTATTAAAAAGTCTCAATTTCTTGATTTAAAAGCTTTAAAAGGAGATGCTTCCGACAATATACCAGGCGTTCCTGGCATCGGTGAAAAAACTGCTGTTAAACTATTGAATGAATACAAAGATTTAGATGGTATATATCACAATTTGGATCAGATTACTGGTTCTGTTAAAGCTAAACTTGAAGCTGGCAAAGATTCCGCTTTTCTTTCAAAAAAATTAGCCAAAATTATGTTTGACGCCCCTATCGATCTTGCCAAAATCCCTGATTTCAAATTCGATCGCAACCGTATTATTGCCGGCCTCAAAAAACTCTCTTTCAACTCCCTCATCCGCAAAGTTGTCAAAGAAGACGAAGAAATTGCGATTTCGAGGGAATCCGGAGCGCGGCAGCGCGAGGACGAGCGCGCCGCCCCCGTGCCGACGGGCGGCGGCGACGCGGCCCGAGAAAACGCTAGTTCTTCGTCTTCTGTCCAAGAAGGAGCGTTCCGAAGAAGCATTATTTTAGATGCTTCACGCAAAATTGCCCGAGAAAACGCCAGTTCTTCGTCTTCTGATAACCCTATCATTGATTGGGACATTAAATCTCTCATGCACAGAAACGAAACCATTGCCAAAGAAATCCTGGATGGTAAAGATTTCTGGGATATTGGTCAAGCCGCATTTTTGTTAAATCCACTTTCACGTGAGCTCCCAACTTTGTCCATTCCTGAAGAAGAATATCAAAAACAACTTATTGAACTAAAAAATTATCCAAAATTACTCAACGTTCTTTCTAATTTTGATCTCCCCCTCATCCCAGTTCTTTATAAAATGGAAAAGAAAGGGATGTTGATAGACCATTCTTTTTTCCAAAAGCTCAACCAAGAATTTACCTCCGAAGTTAAAAAATTAGAACAAGAAGTTTGGGTGTTAGCTGGTAAAGAATTTAATCTTAACTCTCCCATCCAGCTTTCAGAAATTCTTTTTGTTAATCTAAACCTTCCCACAAAGGGAATTAAAAAAACCACGCGTGGCTATTCTACTGGCGCCAAGGAATTAGAAAAACTCAAAAATCTTCACCCCATCATTCCAAAAATCATTGAATATCGCGAAGCGGCAAAATTATTATCTACTTATATTATACCTATGCCTAGTCTTGCTGATTCTGATAATCGCATCCACACAACTTTTACTCAAAACGTTACTGCAACTGGTCGTCTATCTTCTTTAAATCCTAATCTCCAAAACATTCCTGTTCGCACCACGGCAGGGAAGCGTATTCGCACTGGTTTTATTGCTCCGAAAAACAAAATTTTAGTATCTGCCGACTATTCTCAATTTGAACTTCGCTTAGCCGCTGTCCTTGCGGACGACCAAAACCTCATCAAAGACTTTAATACTGGGATTGATATTCACACCAAAACTGCCTCCGAAGCTTTTAAAGTGCCATTTGACAAAGTCACAAAAGCTCAGCGCCGCGCCGCCAAAGTCATTAATTTTGGTATTCTTTATGGTATGAGCATCAACGGTTTATCCGAAGCTGCCAACATGCCATTTTACGAAGCCAAGAAATTTATCGAAGATTATTTTGCCTTGCGTGCCCCCATCAAACATTATCTCGAACAAATTTTAAGCCAAGCTCGTGAAAAAGGTTATGTCGAGACCTTTTATGGTCGCCGTCGCCCCACTCCTGATGTCAAATCCACTAATTTTCTCATCCGCCAAGCTGCTGAACGTGCTGCTGCCAACATGCCAATTCAAGGAACCGAAGCCGATCTAATGAAGCGTGCCATGATAAAAATTGACCAAGCTCTCCCAGAAGGTGCTGAATTAATTATGCAAGTCCACGATTCCTTGATTGTGGAATGCAACAAAACTCAAGCTAACGAAGTTGCCAAAATCCTAAAAAATATTATGGAGTCTATCGCCCCCGAGCTCAAAGTCAAACTCGCTGTCGAAGTCACTACTGGAAAAAACTGGGGCGAACTCTAATTTGAACTTGTGCAAAAAATGCATAGGTTCAAAAAGCATGTTACAATTAAAGCGTGAATGATATAGAATTATATGAAATTAAAAAAGGTGACATTGTTTTTAATGTTGATAAAGAACAAGAAACCATTTGGGCCGCCATTGACCAAATTGCAGAATTATTCAACGTGACCAGACGTAGTATAGAAATTCATCTGAAAAATGTATACCATGAACATGAATTAGATGAGAATCGAACTGCGAAAGAAATTTTCGCAGTTCGCAAAGAAGGGAATCGTGAGGTTCGTCGAAGAATAAAGGTCTATAACCTTGACGCCATCATCTCCGTCGGTTATCGCGTCAACTCTAAAAAAGCTACCGACTTTCGTATCTGGGCAACAAAAATCCTCCATCATTATATTGTTGATGGCGTCGCCGTTAATGAGCGTAGATTAAAAGAATTAGATTCTAAAAAACTTCACGAAATCGAAGGCGCACTCGGTATCGTTAAACGTCTCGTCGCTGCTTCTGATCTTTCCATCGACGAAGCCGGAGGTATTTTAGAGGTTATCACAAAATATAGCCCAAGTTTTAAGGCCCTAAAAGAATATGACGAAGGCCATATCTCCTTCACAAAAACGAAAAAAACCGCTAAAATTATCACAAAAGACGAGGGCTTTAAAATCATTGCCGAGCTCAAACATAAAATTAAAGGCGATGAACTTTTTGGAAAACCACGCGGCAATGCTTTTGAATCCACTCTCGGTGCCATTATCCAAACTTACGATGGCAAAGATGTTTATTCTACCATTTCCGAAAAAGCTGCCAATCTCCTCTACCTCACCATCAAAGATCACCCTTTTTATGATGGCAACAAACGCATTGGCGCCTTGCTTTTTGTCATTTTCTTAACTATTAATAATTATCATCTTACCAAAAACGGTGAAACCAAAATCTCTGACCGTGCTCTCACCGCACTCGCTCTTCTCATTGCCGAATCAAACCCCAAAGAAAAAGGGCTTTTAATAGCCCTTATCTGTAAATTATTAGAAAATTAATGCGCGTAAGCAATATTTTGTTCCATCGCTTGCGTTTCTAATGCCACTAAACGTGCGGCATCATCAATCGAAGAATTTACACAATGTTTCACTCGAGCTTTTTCTTCAGCTTTTTTTGCATCATTCCAACGGTCCAAAGTCCCAACTAGATATCCCGTAATCCGGCGTAATCTCTCAAATTTACCTTCATCAAAATATTCTGCATGCTCGTCAAAATATTCTTTCATTGCTTCCTCACCCGCCTTCTTCCCAATTAATTTCATTCCAGCTTCAACCAGGCACGAAACGTGCATTGTTTCATATTGATCAAAGTCTGCCAAAGTTTCTCTAGCTTCTTTTTCCGAAATTTTCGCATATTTTCCAAGCGATTTCAAAAATCTTTTTATGTCAAAAGTTTCTGCATCATTCGGGTTTCTATAAATTATTTTCTTCATGATTTTCCTTATGTTATTTTTAGTATTACCGTTATGGTTATGATTATAACCCCCACATATAGTGTTTGTCAATACTTTTTAACACTAAATATAGCGTTTTTTTGAAATTTCTTAAAAATATGTTAAAATCAAGAAGTAATTATGCCAAGTTGGAATATTCATTTAGAAGCTGGTCATAGACTAGTAAAAAAACTGCATTTTTCTGGTGCTAAACAGAAAGAATTTTTACTAGGTTGTTTGTTGCCCGATATTAATAATGGTTATATAAATAGGGTAAAAGTTGAAAAACCCCACGAAAACACCCACTATGCTTATGATCAAAAAAGTTCTCTCAATTTTTATGCCAAATATAAAAAAGAAGTAAATGCCAAAGACCCAATTTGTTTGGGTTATCTGTTTCATCTTTATACCGACGGCTATTTTAATTATGATTTTTATCGTCATATTAAACATTCGCCACTTGGTGCCAATCTAAGTAGGGAAGAAAAGCGCAAAATCAAACATCATGATTTTTGGCTCTATGATTTGAATTTTCATCATCGGCTCAATATCCAAAATACTCACGATGCTAAAAATTTAGCCGAGAGTGCCAATAAAATTAGTGCCATCGAAATCACCCCAGAAGACATCATTGATGTAGAAAGAATTCTCATCGAGAATAATCTTGGTCAATCAATCAAAAATCATCACTATATTTTTTATACCAAAAAAAGACTCGATCATTTATTAGACGAAATGATTATGAGTTTTTCTAAAGATTATTTAGGAGAAAAAGATGCCTGAACTACCAGAAGTCGAAACTATCCGACGTGGTCTTAAAAAATTTATTTTAAATAAAAAAATCACGAAAATTACAGTTCTTTGTAAAAAATCATTTATTGGCCCTTTGTCTTTGGGAAGAATTATTGGTATCCGTCGTTATGGCAAGGCTCTCATTCTTGACTTAGATAATAGTTTTTCTCTTATGATTCATCTTCGTATGACTGGACAATTAATTTACGATGATAATCAAAAAAATACCAGCACAGGCTTAACTCAATTTAAAAACCGTTACGCCGCTGGACATCCAAGCGAAAATTTTACCGCTAAACTTCCCAACCGACAAACCCGTGTTATTATAGAGTTAGAAAATGGCACTCTCTATTTTAATGACCAACGCAAATTTGGTTTTATCAAAGTTATCAAAACTTCCGAAATCGAAAACGATGCCTTTATCAAAAAACTCGCCAAAGAACCTTGGGAAATTACAACTAAAGAATTATTCGAAAAATTACAAAAACATCCAAAATCTTGTATCAAAGCCGCTCTTTTAGATCAATCAATCATTTGTGGTCTTGGTAATATTTATGTCGACGAAGCGCTTTTTGCTGCCAAAATTCATCCGAAACGAAAATCCAGCACTATAACCGAAGAGGAAACTGAAAAAATCATCAAAGCTGCTCGAAATATCATGCAAAAATCGATTGATTCTGGTGGTTCTACTATGGCAACCTACGTTAAGGCTGATGGTACAAAAGGTGATTATCTCGAAAAATTTGCTCAAGTTTTTCGTCGTGAAGGAAACCCTTGTCTAAGATGCGGCGAAAAACTTATTAAAATTAGAGTTGCCGGGCGGGGCACTCATATTTGCCCTCAGTGCCAAAAGGAAAGTCATGATTAAGATTTTTTATGGTGCAGATCGCGTTCGTGCCAAAACAGCAATTCAAGATTTTTTGGGAGAGAACTATGAAGTAATTGATGGAGCCGATTTAATACCAGAGGATCTCCCAAACATTTTTTTAGGCAATTCACTTTTTTCTAACAGCCGATCAATCTTACTCCGTGATTTATTCAGTAATCAACTTGTCGCCCAAAAACTCCCAGACTTTTTAAACACCCCACACAAAATCGTAATTTTTGAATTTTCCCTCGATAAAAGGTTACAAATTTATAAAACCCTAAAAGATAAAATTGAAATCAAGGAATTTATTCTTCCCAAAAATCCTAACCAAAATCTTATTTTTAATATTTATCGAGTTGCAAAAACTGATGGTAAAAAGGCCATCCAATTATTAGAATCAATTAAATTCAGCGAAGATCCGCATTTGTTTTTTGGTTTGCTAGTGTCTCAAGCTCTTAAAGATTTCCAACAAAAACAGGGAACCAAAGAAAAGAAAGTTCTCAAAGAACTTTCTTCGCTTGACTTAGAAATCAAATCTACTTCGCTGTCGGCTTGGCTTTTGATTGAGTCTTTTTTGTTGCGACTTTCTTCGTTGCAGTCTTAGCCGGAGTTTTCGTTGCAGTTTTTGCAACTTTTTTATCCAATTTCAATCCAGCAGCTTTAGCAATCTTATGGAGCTTAGCTTTTCTTCTTGCGGCCGTATTTTTTTTCATTAAGTCTTTTTTCACAGCTTTATCATATTCTGACTGTGCTTTTGCAAGGTTTTCTTGAGTTGGCTTATTTTTAAAAGCTTTCAATGCGGCCTTAATCGCTTTTTTAATTTCTACATTATGCTCGGTGCGCTTTTCGGCCTGTCGAGCAGCCTTCTTGGCAGATTTAATAATCGGCATCTTTTTCCTATTTAAATTAAAAATTAATGACTCTAAATATTATAACTCTTTTATCTAGAAAAGTAAAGAGAAAAGAACTTGCGGATTTTTAGAGCTTATGGTAACATATAAACTATAGAAAGTATATACTATGCCTAGCGACAAAAACACTACAACTCCTGCTGCCCCAACTCCTCCTCCATCTACAGATGGTGCGACTTCTGTGCCTTCAAACGAAAATGCTGCTGACCCAGCCCCAGTTGAAAAAAATACCGCTCGAAACACAGATTTAGCCAAAGTCCTCCCCGAAGTAGTCAATAAAATTGATGAATCACACAATATTTTAGTAGCACTTTCCAGTGACCCGTCTGTAGACGAAATGTCTGCCGCAATTGGTCTTTCGCTTTTTCTCGATAAATTAGGCAAACGCGCCACCGCTATCTATTCTGGTTCAACTCCTAATGCGCTCGAATTTCTGAAGCCCGAAGAAACTTTTGAGCCCAGCGTCGACACTCTTCAAGATTTTGTGATAGCTTTAAACAAAGAAAAGGCTGATCACCTTCGTTACAAACTCGATGGTGAATTTGTCAAAATTTATATTACTCCTTATCGTGCACGTATCACTGAAGAAGATTTAGATTTTTCTTATGGCGATTTTAATGTTGACTTAGTTTTGGCCCTTGACGTCGCTAATGGCATCGATCTTGACTCTGCTCTCCGTGAACACGGGCGTATTATGCACGATGCCGTGATTATTAATATTACTACTGGAAATCCAGGCAAATTAGGTGAAATCGAGTGGAGTGACAAATCTGCCAGCTCTGTTTCAGAAATGATTGCAAAGCTCCTTTATAGTATGAACAGCAAAGTCAAAATCGAGAAAGAAGAAGCCACTGCTTTCTTAACTGGCATTGTTGCTGCTACTAATCGTTTTTCCAATGCCAAAACTACCTCCGATGCCATGAAATTAGCCTCTCGTCTGATGGAGTCTGGCGCCAATCAACAACTAATTTCAAAAAATATTACGCCAGATATTGATAATGAGCTATTTTCACTCGCCAGCAGTGCCACCACTAAAGCTACTACCGATCCTACCAAACTAGATATTGAACATGGTAATGAAGAAGGCGTAGATGAGACCAAAGAAGTTGACGCCGTCGTTACCGAAAAAGAATCGACTTTACTCGATGATTTAAAAGCCGCTGAAGCTAGTTTGGCTCAAGCTGGTGCTGAAGCCACTCCAGAATTAGGGAACAAGACTCTCAAGATTGACAGTGACTCAACTTTAAACCAAGAGGGAAATAGTGAAGAACCCGCTGATTCTGAACCAAAAGTTAGCCCCGAACCAGAATCAGCTCCCGAAACTGATGCTGAAACTAAATCCGAACCTAAAGCATCCGAAGATAAAGATGCCACAGACTCTGGCTACATGTCTGAATCTCCAGAAATCGAAAAAGCTCCCGCTCCTGAATCATCCCAAGAGCCCGCTATTTCAAATGACAATCCTTCTGCTAACTTTATCAGTGACAAGCCAGAAAAAGTTGTTCAACCTTCTAGTGATCTAGGCCCTGAACCTTTAGATGAGGAAGGTGTTAAGAAATATGGCCAAATGCTGGAAGACGCTTTGGCCGGTATTGGTAATCCATCCAACCCTGAACCAGAACCTGCTTCAACGTCATTTGATAATAACCCAGCCACCACTAATACACCTGCAGTTCCAACTAATCCAGAAATTAACGGCGTCCCAGAAATTAATTATATGCCCATGCCAGGAGAAGAAGTTCTTCCTCCTCCTCCTGCTCCACCTATTGAAATGGCCCCAACTTCAGAAACTGGTGTGACACCAGGCGTGAACGAAATAGTACCAGACAGTCTCCCTAATGTGGCTCCCATTACTCATGCTGCTCCTGCGGTGGAGCCTACCCCCACTCCATTAGGAACTCAACCAGCCATGCAAGATCAAATTTATGCCCCCCAAGTTTCAGACCCTGGTGCTTTTAAAATACCCGGAATGTAACTCTTGATTTATAGATAATATTTTTATATAATATATATACGTTGGAATCGTAGCTCAGTTGGTTAGAGCGCTGCCCTGTCACGGCAGAGGTCGCGAGTTCGAGTCTCGTCGGTTCCGCCAGTAAGATAAAAAATAAGTCCCAAAGGGACTAATTTTTTATCTTACTAATGACACCGGCGAGTCGCGAACGATAGTTCGCTCGGTGTAGGAGGGAACTAAAAACAAAAACTTGTTTTTGTTTTTAGTAACCGACGCCCACCGAACTTTTGCCCGTAGGGCAAAAGCGTCTCGTCGTCACTCATCTATTGTAAAACTCACTACTCTGTGATATAATACATCTCAATATGACAATTAAAGTTACAAGAAAAGATCAAGGCGAGGCAAACGAAAATATTATTCGTCGTTTTAACCGTAAAGTCCTCCAAAGTGGCATGATGCCTTTAAAAAAGTCACAAATGCGTTTTAGCAAACCTATTTCTAAGCGCGAACGACGTCTTAAAGCTATCATCCGCGAAGCTCGCAAAGCCGAAAAAACCGAGCGCATTAAATTAGGGCTGAAATAAATCATAAAAATACTTTTTAGGGGTATCCGGAGGTTACAACCGAGGATTAAGGGCGCGAGGCCCGTGACGACGGGCCCGAGCGACCCGTCTCCTAAAAAGTATTTTTTGATTTTATGTATGGTATAATCTATTCCAAAGGAGTTTTATGATCATTTTATTTGGTTTAGCTGGTTCCGGCAAAGGAACACAAGGTAAAGCCCTTTCCGAAATCTTCGGTTGGAGATGGCTATCCGTTGGTGATGTGATTCGTCAAACTGGAGAATTTAAAGATATCATCGATCGCGGTGAACTAATTCCAGACGAAGCAGTCATTAAATTAATGGGCAAACAAATTGAAAAAGCCGAAGCTGAAGGCTTTAATGTTATTCTTGACGGTTATCCTCGCGATAAGGAACAAGCCGAATGGCTTATGGAGCATATGCCAGAAAAAGTTGACGGAGCGATTATCCTAGAAGTTCCAAAAGATGAATTATTTGAAAGGCTAGCTTTACGTGGGCGGGATGATGACAAAGAACATGAGAGCATTGAACGTCGCTTTGCCATCTTTGAACAAAATATTTATTCAATTTTACCTCTATTAGAAGCTAAAAATATTCCAATTGAAAGAGTTAATGGAGTAGGATTAGTCGAAGAAGTTACCGCCCGTTTAGTTGAAGTCATTAAAAAAATTATTCCAGAAGCCACTGAGCAAACTAGTGACGTGAATGGTGGAGAGATTGAACATAGTTATGGCGAATAATCCTGAATTATCAAAAAAAATTGCCGCCATGCGTGAAGGCGGTAAAATTTTAGGAAACCTCTTAAAAGATCTAAAAAATTATGTGAAACCCGGCATGACCGGCAAGGAAATTGATAATTGGGTGCGAAAAGAGATTATCAAACGTGGAGCGGGTGTCGCCTATGATATGCTCGATGATGATTTCCCGGGTGCAATTTGTATTTCAGTTAACGATGAATTAGTCCATGGCGCCCCTAAAGATGAACTTTTGGAAGAAGGCGACAAAGTTTCTTTTGATTTAGACATATATTATAAGGGCTATTTTACAGATTCCGCTTTCACTATGATTGTAGGAGAAAAAGGTTCTCCAGCCGTCAAAAAAATGATTTCAGTAACTGAATCTGCCATGTGGGAAGGGATTGAACAAGTTGCTCCAGGTGCTCATATTGGTGATATTGGCCAAGCTGTCGAAAAAATTCTCCGTGCTGGCCGTCTCGGTGTGATTAAAAATTATATTGGCCATGGTATTGGCAAAACCATGCACGAACCACCCGAAGTCCCCAATTATGGTAAAAAAGGGCATGGCTACGAGTTAAAAGTTGGTGACACTATCTGTATCGAGCCAATGTCTTGTCTCGGCAAACCTGCCAATTATATTGATAAAAATGACCATTGGACTGTGAAAATGAAAGACGGTAGTATCGGGTGTCACTGTGAACACACTATTCTCGTTACCGAAAACGGCTACGAAGTCCTAACCTTGCCAGATTAAACGAATAATGCAAATAAGGGGGCTTCTAAAACACCTTGTTATAAAAATTTTAGGGAAAATTCGTGGCAGGACCCATTGAATGTGTTATAATAAGCTTATGGATGAAAATAAACGCTTCGTAACTGGTTTAGATGTCGGTACCGAGAATATTCGTGCTGTAATTGCCACTATTTCAAAATCCGGTGAAATATCAATAGTTGGCTATAATGAAGGCAAATCTGCCGGCATGCGCAAGGGCATTCCTGCTAATCTTACTGGCCCCGCCGAAGCTATCGATCGCACGCTCGGCGACGCCGAACGAATGGGCGGTTACGATGTGAGAAGCGCCTATGTATCTATAAACGGTTCCAGCCTTCTTTCTACGCGCACTGAAGGCATGATTGCCGTTGGTGCCGTCGAACACGAAATTGATTTAGAAGATTTAAATCGCGTCGAAGATGTTGCTGTAACTGGTCGTATTCCAGCTAACCGCGATGTTTTAGATGTTGTTCCTCTTGAATATGCCCTTGATGGACAAGGTGGCATTAAAGATCCTATTGGTATGTCTGGGGCCCGTCTCGAAATGCGTGCCTGCGTTGTCTCTGCTTTAACTCCTAATTGTGAAAACCTCAAAAAAGCTACCGCTACCGCTGATGTTCAAGCTGAACGTCTCGTCCCAAGCGTTGTAGCTGCCGCTAAAGCCGTATTGACCGAACGCCAAAAAGAAAATGGCGTTGCTGTGGTAGATTTTGGTGCCACAACCACCTCAATCGCAATTTATGAAGAAGGTGATTTACAATATGTTGGTGTCATTCCAGCCGGCTCAAACAACATTACGAATGATTTAGCTATTGTTCTTGCCATCGATCCCGATTTGGCCGAAGAAATAAAAGTCCGTTTTGTGACGGGTGATTTTGATTCTAATAAAAGTTTAGCTATCAAAGTCGGCAAAGAAAAAGAGCGCACTTTTGATCGTAAAGAAGTTGAAGAAGTAGTCAAAGCTCGGCTTGATGAAATTTTTGCCGAAGTTCGAAAAAAACTCAAAGCCGCAAAATATGACCAGCGCCTCCCAGAAGGAATTGTACTTGTGGGCGGTGGTGCCAAGATGCGTGATATTGACTTATTTGCCAAAAAATCTCTCGAAGCAGCCGTCAAGATTGGTATTCCTATGACTCTCGGTGGTGTTGCCGAATCTGTCGCTAAACCTGAATTTGCTACTGCCGTCGGCCTCGCCATGTTAGCTGCCGAAGAAAACCCCAGTCAACTCTCAATTAGCAAGAAATCTCCTAAAAAATCTAAACCTGGCTTTCTCAAAAAATTGTTTAGCAAATTCTAATATTGGCTAGCGACATAAATAGGGAAATCTTTAAAATATTTTACTTGCAAAAAGTTTAAAGAAGACTTCGTGATAGGAATTATCAAGAAATAACTCTTGATTCCAAGATATAATTGATATATAATAAAGATATATTTTTAAAGTGAGGTAAATTATGCCAGAAGTAAAACCGACAGAGGTGGAAAGTAAAGCTAGTATAAAGGTTGTGGGCGTAGGCGGTGCCGGTGGTTCCGCTGTTGAACGCATGAAAGAAGTGGGTCTTTCTGGCGTAGAATTTGTTGCAATTAATACAGACGCTCAGGCTCTCCATCATTCTCCTGCTGATGTCAAAGTTCATATAGGAAAAGGTCTCGGTGCTGGTGGCGATCCCGAAAAAGGTCGCGAGGCCGCCGAAGAGGGAAGAGAAGCCATTGGTAAAGCTTTAGATGGTGCAGACATGGTCTTTATTACGCTCGGTGCTGGTGGCGGTACTGGTTCTGGAGCTGGCCCAATTGTTGCCGAAGAAGCTCGCAAAAAAGATATTTTAACTGTTGGCGTTGCCACTAAACCATTTACTTTTGAAGGGGCCCGTCGTCGTGCTAACGCTGACGTCGCGATTGATAAACTCGCCCGTCAGGTTGATGCCCTTATTACAATCCCTAATGACCGCTTACTCCAGACTATCGATCCACGCACTCCACTCCTTGAAACTTTTAAAATCGCGGATGATGTTTTAAGACAGGGTGTGCAAGGAATTTCCGAATTAATCACCGAACATTCTCTAATCAATCTCGATTTTGCCGACGTTAAAGCTATTATGAAAAATGCCGGCTCTGCCCTTATGGGTATTGGCCGTGCTTCTGGTGAAAATCGTGCCGTCATTGCTGCTGGCCAGGCCGTCGAATCTCCCCTCATTGAAGTTAAAATTGAAGGAGCTCGTGGCGTCCTCTTTTCGGTTGCTGGTGGTTATGATATGTCCATGAGCGAAATTCAGGAAGCTGCCGAAGTTATTACTGGTGCTGTTTCCCCAGATGCTAATATTATCTTTGGCGCCTCAATTCGCCCCGAACTAGAAGATGAAATAGTTGTAACGGTTGTTGCTACTGGCTTTGATTCAGAATATCATAATGCCGAAGAACCAATTTCCGAGCCAGAAACAGATTTTGACAATGAAAAACCTGCTGCCGAAGCTAAAGATTTTGCTACTGAAAACAAGTCAAATATGTGGGACTCGATCAAAACTGAACCAGAGCCAGAGCCTTCTGTTAGCGACGATGAAATGGACGTCCCACCGTCTCTAAGAGAGAGATTAAAAAATCGTAAAAAGAAAGAATAAAAAAGGAGACGCGGGTGGAACGAAATTTTCGCATTGGAGATAGCAAAGTTCTAGAAAGCCGCGAAACTGTTGACGGCACCATGATTCGTCGTCGTCGTGAATCGTCCGACGGCCATCGTTTTACAACTTATGAACGTATTGAATTGCCACCACTAACCGTTATCAAGCGTAGCGGCAACAAAGAAATTTTTGATCGTGATAAACTTTTTCTTGCTGTCCGCAGAAGCGTTGGCAAATTCTTTAATTCTGAACTCGAAGTCGAAGAAGTTGTTAATAAAGCCTCCGATATCCTCTACGCTTATGGAACCGACGAAATTACTTCTAAACAAATCGGCGAAGCTGTTCTAGATGTCCTTGCCGAAATCAACGAAGTTGCCTATGTCCGTTTTGCTTCCGTCTTCCGCGAATTCAAAACTCTTGAAGATTTCGAAAATATTTTAAAAGAACAAAAAAGAAAAAAATAAATTATGCGGGTGGTATGTATTTATCGGGACAATCAGGATTATACTCGCGCAGTTGATGAGTGGTTAGAAAATTTTCGTCGCCAAACCGGTCGCGAAATAGAAACTATAAATCCTGATGAAAATACTGATTTTTGTGAAGCCTATGATGTAGTTGAATATCCTACAATTCTTGCTCTTGGCGAACGTGGAGAAGTCCATCAATCTTGGCGCGGGAAAAGCCTCCCGCTCATTAATGAAGTATTATATTATATGATATAATTTTAAACATGGACACGTTAAAAAACATTTTCGAGAATATTTGGGTCCAAAGAGGTATTTGGTCACTCGTAGTAGTCTTATTTAGTGGTCTCATTTACCATCTTGTATCCAGATTTCTTAACAAAAAGGAAAAAAAGAATTCCAAAATTCTCTCTAGCAAGAAAAATAAAACCTTTATTCGTATGTTAAAAAGCATCATTGGCTATATATTAGGCATAGTTACTATTTTGATGGTATTGCAAATTTATGGTGTAGATGTTACTTCTATGCTTGCAGGTGTTGGCATCGCTTCGATTATTATTGGTTTTGCTCTTCAAGACGCTTTAAAGGATATTTTTCGCGGCTTTGATATTGTTACTGATGGTTATTATGAGATAGGTGATATTATTAAATTTGGTGACAACACCGGCCAAGTTATTTCAATTAGCCTCCGCACCACTAAAATCCAGGACATTACTACTATGAATATTGTTTCTATTGCTAATCGCAATATTGATCAAGTTGAAGTGGTCTCAGGCGCAATCTATATCAACATACCAATGCCATATGAACTACCAGTTAAAAAATCTGAACAAATAGTTAAAACTGCCGTTGAAGAAATTGCTAAAAAAGATAATGTCAGTAGTACTTCCTACCTAGGTCTAAATGATTTTGCTGATAGCTACGTCAAACATCTAATCGAAGTAGATTGTGATCCTATAAACAAACTTCAAGTTCGTAGAAATGCTCTTCGAGTCATTGCAGATCTTCTTGAGGCTAATAAAGTTGCTATCCCCTACAATCAACTTGATATTCATACAAAAAAATAGCCTAATTGTGGTATAATATACCACATGAAATATAGAGCTGGAGAACGCCGTAAGGCTATAGAATACGAAAAAGCCATCGCAAAGTGGTGGAAAGAAGATAAAACTTTTGAAAAATCAATCGAAGAACGCCCGATCGACAAGTCTTACGTTTTTTATGATGGCCCTCCGTTTATTACTGGTAATCCCCATCATGGTACTCTTCTTAGTTCTATTGTAAAAGACGCTGTCCCGCGTTACTGGACTATGAATGGTTATCGCGTAGAACGCCGTTGGGGTTGGGATTGTCATGGTCTTCCAGCCGAAAACTTTGTTGAAAAACAACTTGGTATTACTGACCGTCGCGAAATTGGCACGAAATGGTCACTCGAAGACTATATTATTAAAGCGCGCGAGTCAATGGTTGCAAATTCTGAGACTTGGCGAGGCACGATTGACCGCATTGGCCGCTGGGTTGATTTTGATAATGCCTACCGCACTATGAACAAAGATTTTATGGAATCAGTTTGGTGGGCTTTTAAAGAACTTTACGATGCTGGCAAAATTTATGAAGGTCGCAAAGTTTTGATGTATGACACTAAATTTGCCACCCCAGTTTCTAAAGCCGAAGTGACGATGGACAACGACGCTTACCAAAAAGTCACCGATCCATCCGCCTACGTCAAATTTAAATTAAAAGCAGGGGAATTCGAGGATATTACTCTTGGGGGGCATTCGGAGGCTACGGCCGAGAAGCAGGGCGCTTCGCCCGTGACGACGGGCGTCGGCGACGCGCCCCGAGAAAAAACCATTTCAAAATCTTATTTTTTGCTGGCTTGGACTACGACACCATGGACCTTACCAGCAAATCTATGCCTCGCCGTTAATCCGGATTTAGACTATGGCGTTTACAATATTGATGGCGAAAATTATATCGTTGCCTTAGAGCGTGCAAAAATTTTATTCGAAGGTAAAAAACCTGAAAAAGCCTTTAAAGGCTCAGCCTTAATTGGTAAAAAATACGAACCGATTATAAAAGTTGCCGACGGTCTCTTTGACCTCGGCCTACGTGGTGATAAAGGAACGGTCATTAGAAAAGATACTTATACCGTATTACCAGGTGATTTTGTTTCTGCCGAAGATGGCACCGGCATTGTTCATATCGCCCCAGCTTACGGTGAAGATGACTATACCTTAGCCGGAAAATACGAACTTGATTTTGCCGACGTATTAGATGAGAACGGCTACTATTTACCAGAAATGGCCGAAGAACTACACAAATTAGGTGTTCGCGATACTGATAAAAACGGTATTGGCGCTTGGGCAGGTAATAAATTTATCGCCAAAGTTCTCGAAGAAAAGGGAATTATCTATAAAATTGAATATATTGAGCACGAATATCCTTTTAACCCACGTTCCAAAGAACGTATTATTTATCGCGCCTTCCCGTCCTGGTTCTTTGATATTGACAGCCAAAAATCCATGATGCTTGAAGAAAACGAAAATATCAATTGGTTCCCAGGTTATCTTAAACACGGCCGTTTCACTAATACTATCGAAACCGCTCCAGATTGGAATCTTAGCCGTGATCGTTTTTGGGCCACTGCTATGCCAGTTTGGAAAGGTGATAAAGGCTCAGTAAAGGTCGTCGGTAGTTACGACGAGCTTTATCAACTCTCTGGCAAAAAACTAGACGATTACCACCGTCCTTGGGTTGATGAAATTGAATTTGATATCGACGGTGAGCATTTTAAACGTATCGAAAAAGTCTTAGATTGTTGGTTTGAATCTGGTTCAATGCCTTTTGCACAGCTTCATTATCCTTTTGAAAACAAGGAAAAATTTGAAGCTAATTATCCAGCCGACTTTATCGTCGAATACGTTGGTCAAGTCCGCGCTTGGTTTTATTATGTCCATGCTGTTAATACTACTTTAGCCGAAATTGGTGCCTTTGGCGAAAAGGCTAAAAAAGGCCATAAAAACGCCTATAAAAATGTCATTACAACTGGGACCTTAGCTGGCAACGACGGTCGAAAGATGTCTAAATCGCTTGGTAATTTTACCGACCCAAACATCTTAATGGACCAATATTCCGCTGACGCCCTTCGCTTTCTCTTACTTAGCAGCCCAGTCCTCTCTGGCGAAGATTTTGCTCTTCTCGATAAAGACGTTTCCGATATTAATCGTAAGCTTGCCATGATTTGGAATGTTTACGACTTCTTCACAACCTACGCCGAATCCGAAGGGATAGATAGTGATGGATTTGAAGACACCATTTCGAAACATTTGCGAGGCACCAGCAGTCATTTTGACAACGGTCACGGGCGAGAATCCTGTACTGAAATACAGGGGCGAGCCCGCCTGACCCGTTGTCAAAATGACAACTGCGAGCCGAGCACGTTGAGAAATGGCCCTTCAAATCCCCTAGACACCTGGATCATTTCGCGCCTATATCAGTTAAGAGACGAAATTACTGAAGGTATGGAGGAATATAATATTCCAAAAGCCCTAGAGGGTGTTCTTCTATTTATCGATGATATGAGTAACTGGTTTGTACGTCGCTCTCGTCGCCGTTTCTCAAAGAATGATAACCTTGAAGATAAAAAAGCTGCCTTCGCCACGCTTTATTATGTCTTACTGTATCTCTCAAAGCTCCTCGCTCCTTTCACACCGTTCCTGGCCGAAGAACTATATCAAAAAATGACTGGTAAAAAAGAATCAGTCCATCTCTTAAACTGGCCTAAATCTGGTATTATTGATACCGAAATCCTAGAAAATATGGCTCGCACCCGCGAAATTATTACGGACGCTCTTGCTCTTCGTATGCAAAAATCTGACACGGAAGACCAAATTAAAATTCGCCAACCTCTTAAAGAACTTACTTACGCTGGCGATAAACTTGACAATTTCTATGAACAAATCATTGCTGACGAAGTCAATGTAAAGAAGGTTAAACATGGTAAGGCTCTTAAACTTGATAAAACTCTAACCAAAGAATTACTAGAAGAGGGAACTGCCCGCGAACTAGTCCGTGCCATCCAATCCGCCCGCAAACACGCCGGCCTCGCTCCAAGTGACGAGATAAAGTTGTCGCTATCAATCAATCCCCCCAAAGATTATCTCGATTACATTAAATCAGAAGTAAAAACCAAAGAGATTGCCTTAAACGACAATTTCGCTCATGATGAAATCGCCAAAATCAACAGCGAAAATATCACAATTTCACTAGAAAAACTATAAACATAAAAATAAAACCTATTTCAAGTGAGCATGCAACGAGCCCTAGTATTTTTTACAACTTTTCCTCATCCGAGACGAGTAACCTGAGATCGAGGCGAGGATGGAGTGAAATGTTGTAAAAAATATCAAGGCGCGAAGTTGTCCGCGAATGAGAAATAGGTTTTATTTTTAAAAGTTTCATCTGTTATCTTGACAAACTCAACTATTTTTAGCATAAACACTATTGACAAATTAAACAAAGTGTGCTACACTAAAATCAAGTTAGAAAATAAAATAAAAATTCTAACAAATAACACAAACAAAAAGGAAAATAAAAATGACAGAAACCATTAAATTACCAAAAGCAGTCGTCAATTCAGACTGGAAAGATGACATAGATTACGAAACCTATGGCACCAATAAACAGGAAATGGAATATATTTCACCAGCAGAAATATCCAAAGAAAGCATTGCAAGAATCAAAGCTCGTAAATTAAATCAGGAACGGGGAAATAAATTCCTCAATATCTTTACTAAAAATAGCATAGTGGCTTAACTCTGTCTTCATAAAAGAGTAAACAAAAAGAAAGGGAACCAATGTAAGATCAAATCTAATATAAAAATTCTTTAAAAGTTTGCCTATAGGGTAGATGAACCACAAATTACTCAAAAAACCGAACTTGATGTTCGGTTTTTTGAACAAAAGTCAATAATTAAAAAATAAGGTTGACCTAAGGAAAAGGTTATGCTAAACTAAAGCTCAGAAAGGTCTACAATACTAAATAAAAAATTAATTATGGATGATTATCTCCTAGATCGAGAAACCCTGAGCAAGTTTATCGACGAACTCATCAAGAAGAAGCCTCTTCCGGTTAATTCCGAAGAAGAGCTAAACACATTAAGAGAAGAAAGCATCAAAGCTCTCGACAAAAAAGTGGGTTTAGCAATATTTAACAGCCTAAGCGACGAGCAACTGGACGAATACAATGCCATGCTTGACCGCGAAGAAGAGTCCGCCGAAGTTTTTGATCAATTTTTTGACAAAGCTGGCTTAGATTTAGAAAAAATTATTTCTAAGGCCGCAGAAGATTACGCGAAAGAATTCTTAGGAGGCCAAAATGAATAATAAAGAAATGTCACCTAATAGCGGAGAAGTTAATAACCAAACCCCTCGTTCGACCTACGAAGAGCGTGGTGAAAAAGCCATTGACGCTAACGAGATAGAATACGTTACTACTCCATATGGTGGAGTTGTTCCACGTTTGAAAAAACACGAAGCTGCTCCCGAAAAAGCTCCTGATGATTCAGCGCAAGGAGTCGAAATAGAATATGTCACTACTCCATATGGTGGAGTTGTTCCACGTGTTAAACGTCCAAATGCCCCAACTCCAGAACCTAAACCTGAAGCTGAGCCAGCTTCAACAAATCAAGAATCCGGCACTCCTTTAGGGGAAGGTAATGAAGTAGAAGATTTTACCGCTCGACTTCGTCGTCAAAGAGAAGAAATGAATGCATCTGGAGCTTCTAGCGAAGAATCTTCTAAAGAAGAAGTGGTTGAGACCGTCACAGAAGACGCCGAAAAATCTGAGGAAGATTCAGAAATCGACGAACTCATCCGTCAAGCTAGAGAGATGAGGGCACAAATCAAAAAAGATTTAGCTCGTATTGAAGACCAAATTAACCAACTTGAACAAGCTCACGCAGGAGCTAATTTACAGGACGCGCGCGCAGCTGCCCTAAATAAAGAGCGTATAGACATTCTAGACAAAGAACGCGAAGTCCTATTAGATGATGCTCTCAAACAAGAACTTAATGCAGCTAGGACTGCAGAAGTTAATACAGGCCGGACTGAAGTTATTAATCCCAAAGCCGAGGCGGCCTATGATAAAACTAGAAAATCAGAAAAATCTCCTTCCAAAGCAAAAATCAGAAATATTGCTAAAAAAGCCTTAGTTAGTTTGCTTCTTGTCGCCTCATTCGCAACCGGCTTTATGGGCGGTTATAATTACGATAGAGATAACTTCGAGAATGATTCAACCCCTCAATCAACCGAAGAGCAAACCTTCGACGGCGGAGAAAGGCACGAATTAGAATACGGTATAAAAGATGGTTATAATGAAAAAGGCATGTGGGAGTCGAGTGAAAAACCAAGTGATTATGCTTTTGCTAGCGCCAAAGAAATAGCTACGATATTTGACGGTGATGAATGTGAAATGATGAAATATACAGCCGGCAACCAAGTTGAAAGTCTCGCCGACTACATTGCCAATATGCCAGAAGAACTCCAACCGGAAGGTTTCAAAGGCTTAAGCATTTTAGAAACTGAAGCCAAACTCGAAAGTTTGAGCGACAAAGAATACAATGCTATTAAAAATCAGTTTGATCAACAAATTGACCAAGCCTTCACTCGAAAAACTACCTTAAATGGCAATTATCAAAATTCTTATATGAGATTAAAAGATCCTAATGGTCCAGTCACTCATGACAACATGGAATTAGTTGAATGTACAACTAATGAAAACGGTCTCAGAGTCGTAGAATTTTATTGGCTCGACCAAAACGGCAACGAAATTGGTTCAATGACCGTAAAAATTGCTTACGATGAAAATGGAAATATCAACGGCGGTTGTATGCAAGCGGTCAATCCAGAGGGTTCAACACCAATTTATACCGCCATGCCAACCGTCCCTGATCAAGTTACGCCTCCAGCTCCAGACCAGCCGGAGCCCGAACCGGAGCCCGAGTCAGACCCAACTCCAACACCTGAACCTGACCCAACACCAGAACCAACACCAGATCCCACTCCTGAACCAACACCTGAACCAACACCAGATCCCACTCCTGACCCAACACCTGACCCAACCCCAGACCCAACTCCTGCTCCAAAAGACTATGACAATATGGAACGTATCGATGAACAAATTTTAGATGACATTGCCGATGATATTGGCACCGACGAAGTCGTGGTAACCCCAACGCCAGAAGTTAGTCCAAACGATTTAACAGAACAGCCGACCGCCGAAGCGTACGAAGGCACCGCTCCAACTATCGTCCAAAACGAAGCTTCTGTTGATGCTGAGCCAATCCAAGAGCAAATCAGCCCAGAAAACGACTACAGCCAAAATCTCGGTGGAGCTAATGCTGGAGAATATGCTCCAGTTCAGGCTGATGAGGCAGCTCAAGCTCAAGCTGATGCCGCCGAAATACCAATTGAACAAGCTCCAGGTGTGCAAGACGTTGGTGGCCAGGAGCTTAACGATATTTTAAATGATTTAGGTATTAACTAAGGGTGAGCAGAAAGGAACCAAATGAAAAAATCTATTATTAAAAGAAACTTCCTGAAAGGAATAGCTACAACTTTCATTCTTAGCATGATTACCATAGCGTCAGCCTCCGCTTGGGGACCAGAACGCACCACTTTTACTATGGAATCACCTGCATCTTATCCAACCTTCAACTCCATTACTAATAATCCAACTATTGGCGATGAACGTGATTTTGTTAGAGTTGGAGAGATAAATGCAGATGTAACTGATCTAAAAAATGAAATTAAAGTTGTTCCTGGCAGGCAATATTTAGTCTATGTCTATTTTCACAACAACGCTTCCGCAACTTATAATGATTCAGCTCATAATAATGTTGGCGTAGCTTTAAGAACTCGTATGTCCAGCTCATTCTCAACTGTTCTCACACCAGCCAATAAAGGAACCATCACGGCGACTATTACTGCTGAAAATTCTAACCCGCTTTCAGTTTGGGATGAAGCCTACATGACAACCGACACCGAAAAAGTTTTACTACACTATGTAGCAGGCTCTGCCAAAATCTATAATGATTGGAAAGCAAACGGTTCAGTTATGCCATCTAGCCTCTTTACCGAAGAAGGGACTTTGCTCGGTCTCAATGCTTTAAACGGTGTCATACCAGGCTGCGAAGAATATCACGGAGTCGTTACCTATGTCCTTCAAGCCGACGAGCTTGGTGGCTCTATCGAAAAATCCGTTTCGAAAGATGGCACAACCTTCAGCAAAAGTGTCAATCTTGCTCCAGGCGAAGAGGCGATTTATCAACTCACTATTATGAATACTGGCGACGTAGCCTTAACTAATGCCACAATTAAAGATACCCTTCCAACAGGCTTAACTTTAGTTCCTGGTAGTGTTAAATTACGCGCTAATTCATCCACTACATGGGATGAACTCTCGGATAACATTTTTGGCGCTGGCTATAATCTCGGCACTGTTGGCACGGGCAACGTAATATATATTCAATATAAAGTTACCGCTGGCACCGATTTTGATTGTGAAGGGACTGAGCTTACCAACAAAGCCACGTTAACTTATGATAGCGATCAAGCTTCTGGTGAAACCAAAGAGACTTCTACCACAATCACCGTCAAAAAGACAGATTGTGAGGAACCAGTAATTCCTTTAGATACTTGCGAAACTAACCCAGCTCTCCCAGAATGTCAAGAAAAGAACTGCAAAACCAATCCCGAAATGGAAGGTTGTCAAGAACTCCCAGAAACTGGACCAGTTGAAATCATCATGGCTATTGTAGTGATTGCAGGTATCGCTGGCGCAGGTTATTATTTATATCGTACTCGCAAAACTCTTAAAACTGTTGAAGGCGATGTATCTGGCAAAGATCTCTCTGAATCAAGTGAAGAAAAAGGCGAAGAGAAATCCGATGACTCTTCCCAAAAACCGAATGATATGGTATAATCATACGAGTTAATCAAGGAATCATATGAAAAAAGCAGTCATCCTCGTCGGCGGGAAACAGTATCTCGTCGCCGAAAAAGAGACCCTATGGGTGGACCTCCTCCCAGTAGGCACTAAAGAGCTCGAACTTGACGCTTTACTGGTTATTGATGGCGACAAAACTACTGTCGGCACTCCTACGGTAAAGGGCGTAAAGGTTTCAGCTAAAGTCAAGACGCCCGAAGTAAAAGGCGACAAACTTCGTATTATTCGCTACAAAGCAAAAAAGCGCGTCCACAAAGAAACTGGTCATCGCCAAAAATACTCCGAGATCGAAATTACGAAAATCGGCTAAAAATTAAAAAACTAACTCAAGAGAGCATGTAACGAACCCTCGTAATTTTTACAACATTTCCTCATCTGAGACGAGTAAAGTTGCGAGCGAAGCGAGACAACTTGATCGAGGCGAAGATTGAGCGAAATGTTTGTAAAAATTATCAAGGCGTGAAGTTACCCGCGAACGAGAGTTAGTTTTTTAATTTTTACATGACTTATGTTATAATTATAAGCAATATGAGTGCGAAGGTAATTTGCGTTACAAACCAAAAAGGCGGAGTAGGGAAGACTACTACAGCCGTTAACCTTGCCTATTATCTCGCCAAAGATAAAAAAAAGACTCTTCTGATTGATTTTGATCCTCAAGGCAATGCCACTTCTGGACTCGGCATTGAAAAACACGATAAAAGCGGGCTTAAATCAACCATGACGGAAGTTATTTTGGGACAAACCGAACTCAAAGATACTATTCGCTCAACTAAGTACAAAAACTTTGATCTCGCTCCGACTACTCCCGAGCTCGCCAATGCTGAAGTTGAAATCACTAATATGCAACGTAAATTTGTCCGTCTTCGCGATGCTATTCGCACGGTCGCCTCAAATTATGATTATATTATTATTGATTCACCTCCATCTCTTAGCCTTCTCACGGTTAATGGCATGATCGCTTCAGACTATTTACTTCTACCAGTCCAAACCGAATTTTATGCTCTAGAAGGCGTGGCCCAACTTTTAGAAAGCATGAAACTAGTCATGAAGCAGGCCAATCCAAACCTAAAACTGCTTGGTGTTCTTGCAACCATGTATGATAAAAGAACTAGTCTTTCCGCTCAAGTCTATGCCGAAATTAAAAAGTATTTCAAGCAACTAACTTTTAAAACGACCATCCCACGCAACGTTCGTGTCGCCGAAGCCCCTAGCCACGGCGTCCCCGTTGGTGCTTATGATAAGTTTTCTAAAGGCGCTAAAGCCTACAAAGAATTTGCCAAAGAAGTTATAGAAAGGACCAAAAAATGAAAGGTTTAGGTAGAAGTTTTGAAAGTTTAATTCCCACCGAGCTGATTGATGATGAATTTGACCCTACAGCTTTGGAGGATAAAAAAGAAAGCAAACTCAAAGAATTAAAACTTGAAGAAATCGTCCGCGACGAAGAACAGCCTCGTCGAGAGTTCAACAAGGAAGCTCTCGAAGCTCTCGCTGCGTCAATTAAAGAACATGGCGTTCTCCAACCAATTGTTGTCACGAAAGAAGAAGGGAAATATAAAATTGTCGCCGGCGAACGGCGTTGGCGTGCTAGCAAAATCGCTGGCCTAAAGAAAATCCCTGCAATTATCCGCACTTTGGATTCTCAAAATCGCCTTGAACTTTCCATTATTGAAAATGCTCAACGTGAAGATTTAAACGCCATCGAACTAGCTACTGCTTATGCAAAATTAAAAACTCAGTTTAATCTTAGCACCGAAGACATTGCCGCTAAAGTAGGGAAGAGCGAACAAACTGTCCAAAACACCCTTCGTCTACTTACTCTTCCTGAAGAAGCCAAAAAAACCATGGTTAAAGAAAAACTTACTGAAGGAGTTATGCGCCCTCTAGTTTCACGCGACGAAAAAACCATTCAAAAAGTTCTTCCAAAAATTGTTAAAGAAGGTTGGACCGCACGCAAAGTTGAACGTTATTTCGCCGAAACCAAACAAAAATCTAGCGCCACCGCTATCAAACGCAGTGCTTACCTAAAAGACGAAGACCGTCTTAGTGCTAAATATAACGTTGTTGCCAAAATCACTGGCCGTAGTCTCACCTTTAAATGTAAAAATGAATCAGACCTTAATTCTTTAATTAAAAAACTTTCTTAAAAAATAGCAAAAAACTATTGCACTAAATAAAAATAAGAATTATACTAAATATAGTGCGTTAATAGGTCATACGCATAAAATAAAAAACAATAGTCATGAAAACCATAAAGATAGAAATTTTGGGAGCAAAAAAAATATTTCTGACTGCCACAGCCAGCCTAGTTTTTAGTGTTTGTTGTAGCCTTACACTAGGCTCTGATTTTGTTTTGGCCTATACTACCACTCTCTCTACTTCTGGTATAGTCTCAGTAGATGTCTCTTCTGCTGCTGATGGCGCAGCTATGGGTACGGACAATGTAGTAGTAAATTCCACTTGCCCATTAGGTTATACTCTATCTATTGGTGGACCTACTGATAATGCTTTATATAAAGGCGGAGATAATACTTCTACTTCTACTATTCCTACTACTACTGGCACTGTCTCTACTCCCAAAGCTCTAGTAGGAGAAGGTAATCTAGGCACATGGGGATATTCTACTACGGCTAATACTACCGCTACTTCAGCTAACTTTATTGGGCTTTCTAGTGCTGCTAATACTTTAATTACTAAAGCTTCGGGTTCAGCTTCGGGTGGCGATACTATACCAGTTTATTATGGTGTATCAGTAGATAATACTATAGAACCAGGTCTATATAAAATGTCTAATAATAATGCTATAACTTATTATCTAACTGCCAGTGCTAATTGTTCCATCTACAAGATTCAATATAATGATAATGGTGCTAATTCTTCTACTACTATGGGTATTACCCATAATAATGTGCATGAAGATAATGAAGTCACTTTAGCTGCTTCTAATTACAAAAGAACAGGATACGGCTTTGCGGGTTGGTCTACCGTGCAACTTAATCCAGGCTCTGCTACTTTCCAATCAGATTTAGCCACCGCTAAAGCTGCTGGCCAAGTCTTTGGCCCTAATGAAACTATTACCGCTAATGCCTCCTTTATTTCTCATGCTACCGTAGTTAATTCTGAACAAATTATTACTTTATATGCTATATGGGTGCCATCAGCTGGTAATATTCAGAACTGGACTGGTTGTTCCTCCATGACTACAGGTCAAGTCACTGCCTTAAAAGACACTAGAGATAATGATGTGTATGCTGTAGCTAAACTAGCTGATGGTAATTGTTGGATGATTGAGAACTTAAGATTAGACTATGATGCTAGCCATAACTCAGATGGGACTTTAGCACAAGGCTATGATGGAGTGTTCTCTGGTCTAGCTCAACCTGAAACTGCCAACTTTATCAATTCTACTACTGCTAACAGTTTATATTACTCTGGCACTCAATCTGGTACCGCTACTATAAATATAGGTGCTACTGATTATCCAGAGTATCGTTTTCCTAGATATCGTAATGATAACACTAATTCAAACTCCACTATCAACCCTAATACTACCGTTAATTCAATGTCTGGCACAAACCAAAATATTTATTCCTACGGCGACTATTATACTTGGGCAGCTGCTATTGCAAATACAAGCTATCATGAGACTGATAATCAATCCGCTACTACTACCTCTCTTTGTCCCGCTGGTTGGCGATTGCCTAAAGGTGGTAATAAGAATAGAATAATATCTGATGATGATAATGAATTTTGGAACCTCATTGTAGATGAACTAAACAATGGCACTTTGCCTGCTAACTATGATAGCTCTACTTATCCATATTATGATGGTTCAGCAGAAGGAACCCCTGTGAGTAAACTAGTTAGAACTTATCCAAATAACTTTCTTTACTCTGGTAACGCTGAGGGATCGATGGTATATAGTAGAGGTAGCTATGGGTACTATTGGTCGTCTACTGAGCGCTATATTAACAACTCGTACCATCTGTGTCTGGGCAACCTACGTGTTGATCCGGGCACGCGCTTCTGGGACAAGAGCGAGGGTTATTCTATTCGTTGTTTAGCTAGCACTGAATACACAATTTCATATAATGCTAACGGCGGGACGGGGACAATGAATGACCAAAAAGTTGAAGTTGGCGATATAGTAAATTTGAATCCAAACTCCTTTACCCGAACAAACTATATCTTTGCAGGCTGGAACACGGCAGCGAATGGCAGTGGGACAAGTTATACTGATGGGCAATCGGTGAGCAATCTTGCAGCAGCTGGTGGGACAATTACTCTCTATGCCCAATGGAAACAACTCCTTTATGATAAAGTTGCTTCCATGACTAAAGGTACTCAAACTGCCGCTAATCTCCAAACTGCCATTTCTAGTTCCAATTCAGGTGTTTATACTTATAATAGTTCCGTCTTCGGAGCTTCTACTGATGCAAATAATAATTAT
>JAFRKN010000011.1 GCA_017431725.1 Candidatus Saccharimonadota bacterium
ACCGGATCCGGAAAAGACTACGATAATTGAAAAAGTTAAAGGCGAAGTAGAATTTCATCATGTGAATTTTGAATATCTAAAAGATACCCCTGTAATTCATGATTTTTCGGTAAAAGTGACACCGGGTATGAAGGTAGCAATAGTCGGACCAACGGGAGCGGGGAAAACCACTATAATAAATTTGTTGATGCGTTTTTATGAACCGAGTTCTGGTTATATCACAATTGATGGGGTGCCGATTAATGCCATGAAACGTGCTGATGTGAGAAAATTATTTGGTATGGTACTGCAGGATACGTGGCTGTTTTCGGGAACGGTGGAAGAAAATTTGCGTTACGGAAATCAGTCGGCTACCCTTGAAGATATTAAAAAGGCAGCGAGAGCGAGTAATGTAGATCATATTATTGAAGCTTTACCAAAGACTTATCGTTCGGAAATTTCGGAAGATTCGGATAACATTTCGGCGGGTGAAAAACAGTTGATTACTATAGCCAGGGCGATGGTAGCTAACCCACCAATGATGATTTTGGACGAGGCAACTTCGAATGTGGATACCAGAACCGAACAATTAATCCAAGATTCTTTTGAAAAAATAACGCACGGCAGAACTTCTTTTGTGATAGCGCATCGTCTGTCGACCATTCGGAATTCAGATTTAATTTTGGTGATGCGGGATGGGAATATTGTCGAGCAGGGGAATCATGAAGAATTGTTAAAAAAGAATGGTTTTTACGCTGAGTTATATAATTCGCAATTCGCTGATCAAAATATTATTTAAGGAACGTTGTAATTTTTACAACACTCTAAAATTTTTAATAATCTTCAACTAGAGTGAATTCTTTGCCAGCGATAGTAATGATTGAGTCAGGTTCGGCACCCTGACTAGTTAATTCGGCGCGGATGCCGAGTTTTTTCATAATATCACGCAGGCGATTTAAACTAGCATAATTGTTCAAATCGGTTTTTCTGGCAAATTTTTCGATTTTCTCACCAGTGACGAGAAATTTACCATCATCTAATTTTTCGACTTTCCAAGTGTCTTTCAAGGTATTCGGGTTTAATGAAATGGTTGGAATATTATTATCTGAAACGCGAGAATACCCGTCGTTCTCGGAACGCTCCCTCGCTCCCGTCGTTACGGGGCTCGGTCGCTCCGTATTTTCCCCGTCGGAAAATATGCTCCTCGAACGAGGGTATTCCTCGCGTTTTTCAATTACTTTCGCCAATAATTCGCGTAATAACTCTATAATACCTTGGTGGGCTTGGCTGGAAATAGTGAAAATTTTGGCGTCGGGGTTTTTGGCGAGAATGGAAGCTGTTTGCATTTTAATGATATCTTCGTCAACTCCCTCACATTTAGTTAAGGCAACAACTTCGGGACGATTTTTTAAATCGTGATATTTTTCTAATTCATTACGGATAGCTTGATAAGCTTCGCCGGCATCATCATTGTAAATATCTACAAGATGGAGAAGAACGGCAGTGCGATCGACGTGGCGGAGAAAATCGTGGCCTAAGCCTTTGCCTTCGGAAGCGCCTTCGATTAAGCCTGGAATGTCGGCAATTAAAATATCTTGGTCATCAATAGTAGCGACACCGAGATTCGGAGTGATAGTCGTAAAAGGATAATCGGCAATTTCGGGTTTGGCATTAGAAACAACGGAAAGGAATGTCGATTTTCCAGCGTTAGGCAGTCCAACTAACCCTACATCGGCAACGGTTTTTAATTCAAGCTCGGCTTCAAATTCCTCGCCTGGCTCACCAACTTCAGCAATTTTGGGGGTTTGGCGCGTGGAACTTTTAAAATGTGCGTTACCAAAGCCACCAGAGCCACCTTTGGCGATGACGACTTCAGCGCCATCAGTGTTTAAATCAGCGATTTGAACGCGAGAATACCCGTCGTTTTCGGAACGCTCGCTCTTGCCCGTCGTTACGGGGAGAGCTCGCTCCGTATTTTCCCCATCGGAAAATATGCTCCTCGAACGAGGGTATTCCTCGCGTTCTAACTTATAAACACAGGTACCGACGGGAACGTCAACGATGAGGTTTTTACCAGAACGGCCAGTGGAGCGTTGGCCAGAGCCGTTTTTGCCATTTTCGGCTTCTAAAATTGGAATAAAACGAAAATCAATTAAAGTATTGGTGTCTTTGTCGGCGCGAAAAATAATGTCGCCACCTTTGCCACCATCACCACCGTCTGGACCACCTTTAGGAATATAAATTTCGTGACGAAAAGAAACGGCACCATCGCCGCCTTTACCGGCTTTTAAACTAACTTTCGCAGTATCAACAAACATATCATTATTATAACATAATTTTGATAATAAAAAAGTGCTTGACATTTTGCTGTTTATGCTTTATTATAAGCATAAGCTGGTACGCTTCACAGGGGTTCCACTGGTTCAATAGTGGAGTGTGGAGACTACATTAAAACAAACAGCGGATTAAAACAAAACAATGTGCCCCAAGGGTGGGCGCGTAACAGCAGGGGAACGGCCTACGGGCCGTTTTTCGTGGTATAATAAAATTATGAGAATTTTAGATCAAAAAATTAAGAGAATAGATTTAAAAAATAGTGCTTTTGTAATGAGTGGGGAAATGGTAAAAGCCGTGGTTGATGTAGAAAAAGAAATTATAGCAATCGATGCAGATTTACACGCCGATTTGGAACGATTTTTATTAGAAAATGGCTCGGACCAGTTAAATCTTTGGGGAATAAATTTATATTTTGAGGGTGACTTGGTAGAGTTTGACTCAATGATTAATATCCGACCAGTTCAAAATAATCGCAGTCGTGATGTAGAAGACAAAAAAACGCGGGAAAAAATATTAAAGATAGTGAGGCGATGGATTGATGCTTAAAAATGGGCTAAATTTCGACCATAAAGATTTAGCTAATGGTCGATGGGCTGAATTACCGTTTGCTCTGCAGATGGGAAATATTGGTAGTGAAGTCTCTCGAGCAGTAAATTCCAAAGCAAGAGGCAACAATGACCGTATGACCAATGCAGCTTATCGGGCGATTGAACTATTTGAACTGACTATTGAAAATAATTTAAATTATCCTGGTCGTTTAGTAGAACTTTGTAGAGGAAAAGAAGAATTTTTGGATTATATTTTTGGTGAAAATACTTTTAAAACTGATGCCAAAAAAATGGTTCGATATTATGACCAATTTGTTAGTTTAGCTAAATAATGTTATAATATTATTATGATTAAATTTACAATTATTACATTATTCCGAGAGGCAATCGAGCCGTATTTAAAGACTTCGATGATGTGGAAGGCAGTAGATAAGGGACTGGCGGAATTTGATTTTGTAAATTTACGAGATTTTGGGTTGGGACCACATAAATCAGTGGATGATACGCCGTATGGTGGTGGGGATGGAATGTTATTACGTTGTGAACCAGTATTTGCAGCAATCGAATCGATCAAGGCTAAAGATCCAGAGGCTAAAGTAATTTTACCTACTCCAGTTGGAGAAATTTGGCAGCAAAAAATGGCAAAAGCTATGGCAAGTGGAGAATTTGAGAAGATTTACTATCAAAATCACTCAATAGAGCCAGCTCAAGCTTTAGTCTCCTCATCAAACTTTTCAAATTCTTTTCACTACATCATCTTATGTCCTCACTATGAGGGATATGATGAAAGAATTTTATCAATCGTGGATTATAAAATTTCGCTGGGAAAGTATGTTTTAACGGGCGGAGAATTACCAGCATTAATTATAATTGATTCTGTAGTGCGATTAATCCCAGGGGTTTTAGGTGGGGAAAAATCGGCAGAAATTGAGTCGTTTTCGGAGGGAGATAATTTGGAATACCCACAATATACACGACCAGAGGAATTTCGAGGGATGAAAGTACCAGAAATATTACTTTCAGGAAATCACGGCGAAATTGCAAAATGGCGCGAAGAACATTCGGGAACGGCTGAATAGTATGGATTTAATGGCGGATATAGAAATTTTAAAGGGAGTGGGGCCGAAAACGGCGGAAGTTTTAAAGAAATACGGAATTCGAACGGTGCGAGATTTTTTTTATAATTTACCACGGGATTACGAAAATTATGAACAACCTACTTCGATTGCGGAGATCCGTCCAGGAAAAGTGGTGATAAAAGGGAAAATTGATTCTTTGGCGACTCGGCGAGCTAGACGACGAAATTTGTCTGTTACTGAGGGTATTATAAAAGATGATTCTGGCTCAATTAAAGTAGTTTGGTTTAACCAGGGATATCGAGTGAGACAATTTGAAGCTGGAAAGGAATATTATTTTTCGGGAAATTTTGAGCTGAGAAATGGGCGATATAGTTTAGTGACGCCGTCGGCGGTTTTAGCTTCTGACGTTAACCCACTTTCGGGACTAAATCCAGTTTATGTAGCACACGGAACTTTAAAATCACATGATTTTAAACGTTTATTACATAACTCGCGAGATAAATTCGCTACAATACCAGATTTACTTCCTACTGTCAAATCTGGTACACGAAAAGATGCCTTGTTTTTTGCGCATTTTCCAAATTCATTACAATCTGCGGAAAAAGCGCGGGATTATTTGGCTTATGAGGAGCTGTTTGAACTAATTTTGGCAGCAAAGTTAAATCGGCAAGAGAATAATAAATTAAAAGCAATACAAATACCGTTTCAAAACGAGGCAGTAAAAAAATTTGTAAAGGGACTACCATTTCAATTAACGGTAGCGCAGCGACGAGCGGCATGGGAAATTATTCAGGATATGGAAAAGAAAGCACCGATGAATCGATTATTACAGGGAGATGTCGGTTCAGGGAAAACGGTAGTGGCGGCGATGGCGGCTTTTGAAACGGTGCTAGCGGGAGTTCAAGTAGCTTTACTCGCGCCTACGGCAATTTTAGCTAATCAACATTATGAGAATTTAAAAAAGCTTTTGGAGCCCTTTAAAATCACGGTAGCACTTTTAACTGGAGCGACGAAAAATAAGAAAAATTTGAAAGATAATATCAAAAATGGCCAGATAAATTTTGTGATTGGAACGCATGCGCTTTTGACTGATGATACGGAGTTTAAGAGGCTTGGATTGGTGATCATAGATGAACAACACCGATTTGGGGTAGAACAGAGACAAAAATTGATGTTAAAATCCCCTAATAAATTGGCGCCACATCTACTAGCAATGACAGCGACACCAATCCCGCGTTCCTTGCAACTAACTTTATTTGGAGATTTAGATGTTTCAATTTTAAATGAGTTACCGAAGGGGCGGCAACCAATTACGACAAAAATTATCACGGAAATTGAGACGAGAGCAGAATTATATCCAAAAATGGAGCAAGTTTTAAGGGCCGGACAACAAATTTATTGGGTTTGTAAAGCAATCAATGATGATCCGAGAACCGAAACGACTTCTGTAAAAGTTCGGTGCGAAAAACTAAAGAAAATTTTTCCGAAAATGCGAATTGAATTTTTGCATGGACGAATGAAGCCAGCAGAAAAAGATACCATAATGGAAGCATTTTCAAGTGGAGAAATTCAGATTTTAGTTTCAACCACAGTTATAGAGGTCGGGGTGGATGTGCCGAATGCTACGATGATGGTGATTGAGGATGCGGAAGAATATGGTTTAGCACAACTACATCAATTAAGAGGTCGAGTGGGGCGAGGCTTGGTGGCTTCGTCCTGTTATTTGATGACTAAGGGAGAAATGGCGCCGTCGCGGAGATTAAAGGAGCTGAAAAAATCCACAGACGGATTTTATTTAGCAGAGGTAGATTTGAGGATGCGGGGGCCGGGTGAGATTTACGGAGCGTTGCAGCATGGGGCCCTAGACTTAAGGATTGCATCTTTGACTAATACAAAACTGATCCATCGAGCGCAGATAGACGTAGACAAGTTTTTGCAAAATCCGGAAAATATATTAAAATATAAGGAGTTAATGCAGGGCATTACAAAATATCAACAGATTACGACTTTAAATTAAATTATGAGTAATATGCTAAAAATTACGTCTGGAATTTATAGAGGACGAAAAATCACTACGCCGGGCGGAGAAACGCACCCAATGGGAGAACGAGAACGCATTGCGTTATTTAATATGATTGCACCATATTTGCCGGGAGCACAAGTTTTGGATGCTTTCGCAGGGTCAGGGGCACTTGGGATTGAGGCATTATCTAGAGGAGTTTCTGAAGTAGTTTTTGTAGAAAAAAATCGAAAAGCAGCGTCAATAATAGCGGAAAATTTAAAAAATTTAGAATTATCAGATTTTGGGATAATTATTGTCGGTGATATAAAAAATTTTACTACAGATAGAACGTTTGATGTAATTTTAGCCGATCCCCCTTATAATAATTTTAGATTAGATGAGATCGAGCTGTTAGTAAAGCTACTAAATAAAAATGGCGTTTTGGTTTTGTCCCATCCAAACGAGGCCCTAGAAATTATTGGATTAAAGCTCATAAACACTCATAAATATGCTGCTGCGCATCTTTCTGTTTATGTTAAAAGATAATATTGCTTTTTTAGCAAAAGTGTGATATAATGGGGGTATAAGGAGTTTTAATTATGTATTATCAAGCTGAGGCGGAGAAAAAGGAACGCCGAAAAATTATAGCTATCGCGACAATTGCAGTGATTTTGATTTTGATTTTAATTGTGGCAATTATTGTTGTAGCGACTAAAAAATCCGCAAAAACTTCAATTAATACTACTGCGGGAAATTCATCTTTCGAAGTAAAAGATGAGACGGAAAAGAACAATGATACTGTTGCTGAATCTTCAGAATCTAAGACGAGTGAGTCAACAGAAATAAAAGAAGAAAAGAACGAAAGTTCAAACGTTACAAATATAACAACTGAAACTACCGAATCTTCGTCTACGAGTTCTAGCGAAAATTCTGCTAGTTCGTCTATTTCTAGCGGTGACAATTCTAGCACTGCTAGCGCTGATAATAAGTCTAATGCGGGCGATAGCTCAAATGAAAGAAGTGCTGCCAACTCGGCAATGCCAAGCACAGGGCCCGAAGAAGCTTTACCAGTCGCATTGATGCTTGGTGCTTTAACAATGTATGTTTCTTCGGCAATTTTAGCTAAAAGAGAAGCTTAAAGAGTCACAAAAAAGCGAGGGTATAAAAAGGGTAGCCTCGCTTTTTTGATGCTTTATGATATAATTGTAGTATGCCCGAGTGGTGAAATTGGTATACACGTATGCCTTAGGAGCATATGCCATTTGGTGTGCAGGTTCAAGTCCTGTCTCGGGCACCAGATCCAGACTTTTTTCATAATCTGCGCATGAACGCGCGTTTTTTATTGCTAAGCGTAGCGCGGAGTAAAGGCGAAAATGGGCTCGCGGTGCGGGGGTCGCGAGCCCATTTTCGCCCGCCCTTTCATCATTATGGTAGTCTTTTAGTATGGGGGTTTGGTTTATTAAAAACAGGTTCAACCCAAACAAATCCAAAGCAAGTTGCTTTTTTGCGCTCAAATCGCTAGATTTTGCGATTATACAGATAGATGCGAGTTTCTTGAGCCACATTTCCATAGGTTCAACCCAGCTTTTTTGGCTCTTTTCAAAGTTATCCAGAAACTCGGAAAGCGATTTCTTCTCATCAAGTAGCTCGGCCTTTTTATTAAGGAAAGTATTGCGATTTATATCTTGCTCCAAATAACTGTCAAATAAGATTTTCTGCTTAATTGATATGTTGCGGAGTTTCTGCTCGGCTTCGGTTCGCGTTTTGTTATAGTTAGTGCGTTCCGCTTCCGCATCTTGCTCTAACCTATCTAACAAGAAATCCAACATCGCTTGCGGTGGTGCAAACTCCAATAAGAAATCAGAGAACACTGCATCCAGCTTTTCTTCTCTCATCGACTTTTCTTTACATTTGATAGTTTTACTCTTACGAGAGCATCTATAATAGATGTAGTTATGGCGGTTGCCATTTTTCTGTATTTTGATTTTATTCTCGGCAGTAATCATCATACCACACGAACAATGGAATAATCCGCACAGATCATGAGAGATTTCTTTTCTATTAAACTGATGACCACGCTCTGCTAGCACCTTCTGTACCCTATCAAACAATGATTTTTCTATTATTGGCTGATGGTTGCCTTCATAGAGTTCGTCATTGTAGCGAAATAGTCCATAATAAAATGGATTGGATAGTATAGACTTCACTCTATCAACATGA
>JAFRKN010000012.1 GCA_017431725.1 Candidatus Saccharimonadota bacterium
AGGACTTGGGCCGGATGCTTTAGAGGCTAAATATGCTCGTCTTTCGGATGGGATGAAAATGAGTCTCTATGCAAATAGTAAAAATATAAATGATATATCATCAAAATATTTTTATCTAGAGAACATAGAAAGATATGATTTATCTTCAATTCAAACATTATACCAAGGGTTGGGTTTTAATTGTAAATTAAATACAAAATAATCCAGGAGGTTTATGAAAAATATTATAAAAATATCGAGAAAAACTTTGATTTTTATAATTTCGATGTTATTTGTAGGAACGAATTTTGCTCTTTCTTCGGTTTTTGCAGAAAGTAGTAACGGCGGGTTCATGGTAGGGCCTATGAACCAGAAGATAGTTTTAAATCCGGGCGATTTTTATGAGGCATCTTTTACGGTTTCCAACCCAATAAACAACTCGAACAATATAAAATATGAACTTTCAATTCAGCCATTTTATGTAAATGACGAATATAAAACTATCTTTGAAAATATAGATAAAACTGGACAAATGGCAGAATGGATTACGTTTAATGTTCCTGATACTGGCATATTGGCTCCTGGAGAGAAAACGGAAATAATATTCACAATCAACGTTCCTCTAGACGCACCAGCCGGAGGACAATATGCGTCAATTATAGTGTCTTCATTGCCAAACGATGAGAAAGATACAACTGAAGATGGCACTTCTGCAATGATCAATGAAGTTTTTCAAATTGGCCACTTGGTGTTTGCCGAAATTACTGGCGAGACAGTTAAGCAAGGTGAAATTTCAGACGTAAATGTGCCAAGCTTTATTTTGTCCGGTAATATTTTCGGCTCTTCTTCTATAAAAAATATAGGCAATGTTCATGGAACTGCCAAATATACTTTACAAGTTTTTCCACTTTTCTCTGATGAGGAAATTTATACGAACGAAGAAGCACCAAGTGAAGAAAATACTAAAACTATTCTCCCCAATCGTACTCTTTTTAATGAAGTCTCGTGGGACGAAACTCCAGACATGGGCATATTCAATGTAATATATACGGTGGAGTTTGAAGGGGTGACGACTCAGGTGAGTAAATTAGTGATTAAGTGTCCAATTTGGTTATTATTTATTATTATATTTGTAATTTTTGCTATTATTATCTGGATCGTCATGCGAGTTAAACATCACAGCAAAAAATCTCGTAAGACAGAGCCTACTCCAACTGCAGAATAATTAATACCAAAAAGCCATCTCATATTAAGAGATGGCTTTTTAAATAATGTTTCTTTAAATGAAGTGGCATTATTTGCCGTTTAACGTCTTAATTTTAGAAAATTTAACTGACTCAGCGGCCTTGCGTAATAATTCTTCATTACCATAATGCGTATGCGTGCCAGGTGAGTCGGAGAGCATGTGTTGAGCAAAAGGGAAACTCACTACTCTGTCCAAAACCACACCGAATTTCCCAGCTCGCACACTAGCTACGTAGTAATGCGAAACGTCTTGCAAAGGTATGTCTAGGGCCTGCTTCATTTCTTCTGGGAAAAATGTTAAGGAGAACAAATCTCCGTCTGGTTCGCCCGCCAATCTTCCGTAGGCGATGGAAGTGTTTCCCTCTACCCAAAGTCGCTGATTTAATGGACGCATTTTTGTATGTAATAAACTAGCCACGCATTCTACTTTCTGGGTGCCATCAGTGCTTTTCATGTCGCAGACAAAATCACCCTCACAAGTCGTAGTCATCACTGCGGCATGCGCATCTGGAGACCTCAAACCGTGCGCCTCATCGTAACTAATCGTATCGCTCAGATAATCCATCATAACCCATGACAATAAATCGGTCTTGGTATTTTGAGCGACTAGATAATATTCGGCTCGCGCACCCCAAAATACGCTTGTATGAATGCGAAACATACTCACGATGCCATAATATTTTTCCTGGTCACCGTCAAACACCGCCGATTGAGCTGGCACGAAACCTTCTGGCATGAATTTCTGTACTTTGGTTGGATCTGGGATTTCGTAAAACAGGAAGGTGCAATATGGCTCCACCACAAATGGCATTTTATCGGCCTTCTTCGTCGCGCTAGTTACGATTTTGCGCTGCATCCATACTGGGAGCTTACTCAGTCGCGTCTGCAGATAATGTGTCTTACCGACCGCCATTGGATCTACTAATCTTTCTACACCTTTCGCATAATCTAAAATATTCATGGTTATATTATAGACCTATTTTGCCAATGTCGCAAATTGGTTATAGCGACGCGATATTTTAACAAATAAAACTTTGAATTCCTGACTTTAAGAATTCAAAAAAAAATGTTATAATTGACAAAAATAAACTGTGGAGGGGAAAATGAAAAGAGAAAGAATAAGCGCTATAAAACAAGAATTTGATAATATTGTCAAAATAGAGCAAGATGTAGAATATTGGACAGCAAGAGAACTTATGCTACGTTTAGGTTACGACAGATGGGAAAATTTTGAACGGGTAGTCAAACGCGCTATTGAATCTTGTATAACTTCTGGAGTTGACCCAAGCGACCATTTCAGAAAAGTAATAGACACTGTTATCACTGGTAAAAATACCCCTAAAGAAAAAACAGACTATCTTCTGACTCGCTACGCCTGCTATTTAATAGCGCAAAATGGCGATCCAAAGAAAGAGGAAATTGCTTTCGCTCAGGGGTATTTTGCAGTGCAGACACGTAAACAAGAATTGATAGAAGAGCGTATTTCCTACATTGAACGAGTAGAGGCGCGTGGCAAATTAAAGGAATCAGAAAAGCAACTTTCAAAAAATATCTATGAGCGTGGTGTCGACGATGCGGGATTTGGTAGAATTAGATCTAAAGGTGATACAGCCTTATTTGGCGGATTAACAACTCAGCAAATGAAAGACAAGATGGGCGTAACAAGTAAACGACCTTTGGCAGATTTTCTCCCTACGCTTACTATAACAGCTAAAAACTTGGCTACCGAAATGACAAATTACAATGTTGAAGAAAATGACCTATATGGAGAACCGGCAATTGCTGGAGAACATATACAAAATAACAAAACGATTCGCAAAATGCTTGGTGAACGTGGTATTAAACCAGAAGAACTACCGCCATCAGAAGATATAAAAAAGCTTGAACGAAAAATAAAAACTGAGGATAAAAAGATTATTGCTAAGTCTGGTAAACTACCCAAAGCAAAGTAGCCTCATAAATACCGCCTCGTGGGCGGTATTTAATTGGTTATTCACTAACCGGAGTTGATTTATTTGATTCAGTAGTCTTGCGAGATTTTTTGCCGTGATGTTTGACTCGCATGACGATCCAGATAATAATAGCAAAGATAATAAATATAATAATAAACAGTAACCAAATCGGGCATTTAATCACTAATTTACTCACCTGAGTCGTCACCCCTTCAAACTCCACCGTATATATTACATTAAATATGCCCATGTCTGGAGTTTCGCTCCAAGCAAGTTCATTATACAGAGTCCTGTCTGGTAAGATGATGCGGGTATCCGGATCTTCTTCATTAGTATAAGCCTCTTCGCTGGAGAATAAAGGATATACTTGCATAATATATTTAGCTTCGCCATGAATATTGCCAGTGTTTTTGATAGTCGCTGACCCGGTAATATTCCCAGACAGTAAAAACGATGGTACATCTACACTGACGATTTCTCCTTGTCGCACTGTATTGCCGGCAATTTCCGCAAACACCAAATGCGCCATGATTAATTGTTCTTGTATTCCAGCTCCATTTTGCATATTCCCGTCACCGACGTCTGATTTTTTAGTTTTTACCATAAATGCTTCATATTGTCCGCCCGAAGCTGCGTCTTCTGGTACTTCAATCGTAAATTTTATATCTACATTACTATTCGGAGCTACTATCCCAGTAGCATCGCTATTTAAAGTAGTCCAGTCTACAATTGGACTAGCTATTTCATCAAAAGTTGTACCGTAACCTTCATCTACATAAAAAGATTTACGCTCAATTTCATATTCCAGTTCATTTTTACTGCTATTTGGGTTCACAATCTTAAAGGAGCCGTGATATGTATCGCCAGGGTTCAATACGATGCTCTGCTTCATTGGAGATAAGCCAAAACTCACTTCACTATCTGCACAAGTTGTCAATACTGGACTAGTCAGCAACATAATTGCTGGAGCCAACAAACTTAATCTAATTCGTTTTATCTTATTTAACATTCTCATTATAACTCCTTTTATTTATTGTTAATTTCACATTTGAACCCTTGACTCTCATAAATTTGCTGCAACTTAGCCATATCATAAGTACTGGTTCCATCTAACATAAAATACTTTAACATTCTATCGTTAACTTCTCTGGTATATAAGCTCATTTGTAGCCCTTCATCAAATTTAGAAAATTTTAACCCTAAGGCATCAAATCCCAACGAATCAGTACCAAAATTTTCGTTCATAGCTACATGATTTAAGTTCTCACTGTCAATAATTGCTTTTTCGTTGTCGTAATATAAAATATGGGTAAGTGATATGGCTGTAATTTTGTCTCCATCAAAAATTATATTGACTTTTGTAGTTTTATCTTGTGCCTTATTGTAAGTGAAGAATGGATAATCTTTTCCTGAAATGCCGCAAACTATGGTCTCTGATTTCTCAATTCCGGACCACTCTCCACTGACCTTCGTTTCACCGCTTAAGAAAAAACCTAATAATAGGAAAATTGCCAAAATTATTAAAATAATTCCAATTAAAGCTAATTTATTAGTCTTGTTCTCCTTTTTCGTGGTCTTTTCTTCCATGCATCTCCTAAATTCTTATTTCCTGATATACAAAAATCCCCCGCACCCGAGGGATTTCTGTATGTAAAAGTACTATTAGCTGTTCTGTGTGAATACGTAGGTAGCAGTACCTTCGTAGTAACCAGCAGCCTGGGCAGCAGCGGTCTGTACGTCATAAGTGATTTCGTACGTAGAACCGCTGGTCATGTTGTCGCTTGCTGTGGTGGAAGCTACGTTACCAGAAGTTCCAGAGGCTAGACCAGTTGTTGCTGTACCGAGCTTAGCAATCCAAGTACCAGCTGCCAATGAAGCATTACCGCCATAGGCAATTTTTTCAGCATTGCTGAGTGCCGTTGTCTTAGTATTGTCAGTATAGCCAGTCAAATCAGTGAAAGTACCGGTAATCTTGTAGCCTTTAGTGTTGTTACATTTTGCAATAATGGTACTTTTTGCCAGGCCAGTATAACTTTGGTCGGCTACTACCGTACGACTAGCAGCAGACGAAGCGGCCGTACCACCACTAGGATCAATCGTTACGTCGCTATCTGTAGAAGAAAGCGTACGAGTCCAATTGCAGGAATCTGCAATTGTTAATTTAAGAGTATCGACCAGGTTGCTTGGATCAGCAGCTGCTGCAAATACGCCAGTAACTGGCGCGAAAGCCATCGCCAATGCTGCTACGCCGGCCCCTGCAATTAATGATTTTTTCATAGTAATTTTTCTCCTTCTGCAAAGCAGAATTATTTTATATTTTGTGTTAAATCCCATCGCGCAAAGCGCAAAACATCAAAAAAACAACCCCTTTCATCCTTCACTCTCTACGTAA
>JAFRKN010000013.1 GCA_017431725.1 Candidatus Saccharimonadota bacterium
CAGTAGCTACGGCCTGGGTCTGGGTAGCGCGGGTGTCTCCCCAGGTACGAGTAGCAGCTATAAGTACTACGGCAACTCTATTAGGTGTTTAGTGGGTAGTTAGTTTCCCCTGAAAGGTTAAAATAGTTTTGGCTCTAGCCAGCTTATGATTTGTGTTTTTTAGACTCCTATATAATATATATGTTTGATTTTTGTGTTACATTGTCATACAGCATAAATAACTCTTGAAAGATTTGAGAGAGTATGGTAGAATAATGGGTAATTGTCTAATATAAAAGGTAAAAAATGAGTTTTTCGATTTTAAAGCAAATTGGTGACGCACAGAAAAAGAAAGCGGTGGTGGACGTCCGATCTGGGGACACAGTTAGGGTGACCCAAAAAATAAAAGAAGGCGGAAAATTCCGTTTACAGGTTTTTGAGGGGGTAGTAATTCGAGTAGAGCGAAAAGAATCCCATACGGCGCGAATTGTAGTGCGCAAAGTTACTTCGGGAGTGGGAGTGGAGAAGTCATATTTGATCCATTCGCCGTTAGTAGAGAAGATTGAAATTACGAAGCGGTCGAAAGTGCGACGAAATAATCTTTCATACCTCCGAGAGCGTTCGGGTAAATCAGCAAGATTATCAAGCAAGGATTTTGATCGGGCGGCAGTTAATGATGTAACGGTTGAAGAAGAGCCTGAGGAAGATACGTCTAAAGAAAGTGCTCCTGAAGGAACATCAAAGGAAGTAGTTGAAGAAAAATCGGCTGGAGAAGTTGAGGAAACAAAGGCTGAAAAAATTAAAGAAGAGCCAAAAGATAAAGTTGAAGAAGAAAAAGCCTAATGGCGATTCTTGGAATTGATGAAGTTGGACGCGGCCCTTTAGCGGGGCCGCTTGTTGTGGGGGCAGTAATTTTGCCGGAAGAGCGGTCGGAGTGGATTTTGAAACTGAAGGATTCAAAAAAGCTAAGCGTTAAAAAGCGAGAGAAGTTGAACGGGGTGATTTTAGAAGGGGCGCTGGCGGCGGGGCTGGGTTGGGTATTTGCAGATGAGCTAGATGAGATAGGGATTTCGGAGGCGCTTCGAGTTGCGACTAGGCGGGCCGTGAAGTCAGTTCAGAGCCTTCATAAGCCATTTTCACAGATAGTGATTGACGGAAAAGTGAATTTTTTGAAGGGAACGGCATTAGAAAAATTTGTTTCGACGATGCCGAAAGCGGATGATTTGGTACGGGAGGTTTCGGCGGCGTCGATTATTGCGAAAGTGGCGAGAGATAATTATATGATAGAGCTTGCGAAAAAATATCCTAAATATGGTTTTGAAAAACATGTGGGATACGGCACGGCTAAGCATCTAGCGGCGATTCGGGAATTTGGGATTACGCCAGAGCACCGTCGAAGTTTTGAGCCGATTCGGACGATGGTGGGATTTGACAAAGATGGGGATGGTATGAAAGATGTTGTAAAAAATACGACAATTATTGGGAAGCGAGCAGAAGAAAAAGTTACAGAATTTTTAAAATGTAGGGGACATGAGATTGTTGCTCGTAATTTTAAAACTAAATTTTATGAAATTGATATTATTTCGACTATGGGAAATTCAATTTATTTTACGGAAGTTAAATATCGGAAATCGGGAGATTTTGGTGGAGGATTAGGGGCAATTACGAAGGGGAAATTAAAGCAGATGAAATTTGGAGCAGAGAGTTTTTTAGAGTTTCGGAAAGAGTTTTTGGAGCTTGATCCAAAACTTGCGGTGGCATCAGTTTCGGGGAAAGATTTTAAAGTTGAGACGTGGTTTTCGGTAATATAGAATATTAAAGATCATGTTATAATTATTGTTAATAAGGAGGAACATGGAACCATCTGAAATGATGACCGAAAAGATAATTAAAAGATTATTGGGTATTTTGCCAGAAGAGGCAGAAGATGATTTCCAGAATTGGTTGAGTCAGCCAAGTGATGAGGGGCTGGACCAATTACTAAGTAAATATAATATCGATGCGGACAAAATAGCACGCGAAGCGATTTTGGAGGGCGAAGATGCGTAATTTTGAAGGAGGAGTTAGTAATATTGAGAATGAGCAGACTGGTTGGGAGTCTATGGATAAAAATAATAATGATTTTGAAGAAAGTCGAGGAGCACGGCGTTATGAAGTAATGCAGGGTTCGGAAGAAGCAAAAGGGGCTTTTAAAACAAAAGTGAATAATTTGATAAAAACTGCGATGGTGACTTTAGCGATAGTGGGGACGTTAATGGCGAGTGGTTGTGCGTCATCTGAAATTATGGATAGAGAACGTGAGAATATTGAGACGATAGATAATGTTATATCGGTCAGCATAAAGGATGGGCCGAATATTCGGGAAAATCCGTTTATCACGGGGAAAGGAGAACTTTCAAACGTAATTATGGATTCTGGTAGAGAAGGTGACAGAATTGATATTTCTTATCAGGGAGTGGCTTATCGTTATGATAATGATGGTCCGGATGGTAGTTGGTATGGATTTTCGGCAGAAGAATTGGCAAATCAGTTGCATGAGGGTGCTTATGTAAAAAATACGAAGGGATTTAAGGCTGATGAGGATGGGGTGGTTTGGATAAATGGAAACTATGTGGAGATAGAAAGAGGCGAGTTGGCGAATTAGATTTTAAAACGGAGCTAAATATTAAAGCGAAATTCGGCGACATCGCCGTCTTGCATGATGTAAGTTTTACCTTCGGTGCGGAGTTTACCAGCTTCTTTGACGGCTTTTTCAGAACCGAGATTTTTTAGGTCGTCGTAGTTGCAGATTTGGGCGGCGATGAAGCCTTTTTGAAAATCGGTATGGATGGTGCCAGCGGCTTCAGGAGCGGTAGCGCCTTTTTGAATTGTCCAGGCACGAACTTCTTTTTTGCCGGCGGTTAAGAAAGATTGAAGACCGAGAGTTTTATAAGTGGTTTTAATGAGTTCGCCGAGAGCGTCTTCACTAACGCCATAGGATTCGAGGAATTCTTTGCGTTCATTTCTGTTCATGTCGGCCATTTCTTCTTCTAGTTTTGCGTTGACGAAAATAGTTTCGTTAGGCTTAACTAAGTCTTTTAGTTTTTCTTGAAAATCCTTATCGGTGAGTCCGTTTTCGTCGACATTAAACATATAGATGACGGGTTTTTCGGTTAAGTAATGAATATTTTCGTCGTTCGAGTCTTTTTTCCGCTTCGATTCGACTTTTTGTTTAGTTTCTTCGTCAGCGAGTTGGAGTTCGAGGTTGATAATGTCGATATCATCTTTGGCTTGTTTTAGAATATCGTCTTCGGGTTTGTTGTCGGCGCGAACGATGTCGCTAGATTTGAAGGCGCGGACGACATGACAGATGGCTTGACATTCACGGATATGAGCTAAGAATTTGTTGCCTAACCCTTCACCTTTAGATGCTCCGGCAACGAGACCAGCAATATCGACAAATTCGACGGTGGCGGGGACGATTTTATCGGTTTCGTATATTTTTGCAAGAACATCTAACCGTTCGTCTGGGACCGGGACGATACCAACATTCGGTTCAATGGTAGCAAAAGGATAATTCGCGGCGAGTGCGCCAGCATTTGTAAGAGCATTGAATAATGTAGATTTGCCGACGTTTGGTAAGCCAACGATTCCGATTTTTAAATTCAAAATCAACCTTTCGTTAAATTCTTACCTGTTATTATACCATATTTTGGTGTATAATTTAAACTAAGATAAGAAAAGGATTAAAATGGATAATGTTAAAATTTGTCAAAGTTGCGCAATGCCACTAACTTCAGATGATATGTATGCTACCGAAAAGGATGGTAGCGTGAATACTGACTATTGTAAATGGTGTTATAAAGATGGCGAATTCATCGATAAGTGTTCAATGGAAGAATATATTGAAAAATGCTCTCAATTTGGGGAGCAAGCTGGAATGACTAATGAACAAATGAAGGAGTATTGTACTAAGATTTTTCCAACTCTGAAAAGATGGAGGAAGGCTTAGCGGATAAAAAACTCCTTTTAGCCAATATATTATATCATAAAAAAAGAAAGCCCCGAACCTGTGCATATCCATCACTGCCTGGCGGACTTTCGATACTCTTATTATATTATACTTATCTAGAAATTTCAACTACATTTTTCTGCTTATCTATCAGTAAGATACGTTTAATCTGTTTGTTTTTCTGAGTTTTTCGTAATTAAATTATAGCATAAAAAGAAGCTTTCGCGCTAAGCATATACTGTGCCCTGCAAAAGCTTCAATGTCTATATTATATATCATGTCGTAGGCAGTGGGTTGAAAAATTGAGATGGATTAGATATAATGCTTCGCATGAAAAAAGGTAAAATTATTCCTAATGGCGTGATTCTCGAGAAGCATGAATATAAGACGATTTTGCTATTTACTGAAATAGGGAGTGATGTGGAGCTAATACCAAAAAGTGATAAAAAAGGAGTCCGTACTCCTGATATAATTATGGATGGTTCAAAATGGGAGATAAAAAGCCCTAAAGGAAAAGGTCGTTGGCTTCTGGAGAATACTTTACAAAAAGCGGTAAGGCAATCGCCGAATGTAATAATTGATTTGGATAGAATTAGAATTCATCAGACAAAGTGTTTGCAAGAATTAGAAAAACAGTTTTATAAATCAAAAGGTGCGAAGCGGTTGAAAATCGTGACAAAAACCAAGAAAATAGTTGAATTTAAGAAGTAGTTTTGATATAATTAATTTATTAAGATAGGACTTGCCTCGGAATAGGCGAGTCCTATCTTTTTTGTTATTGGTACATTTCTCCATTTCGGCTTTGGTAATTTGATTTTGATTGAAAATGGAATAAAAGAACCAGGGTGGTTTAGAAATACAAGATTCCGATCGTATTTATCATAAGTGGGTTGAAAAGTTAGATTGAGTTAGATATAATGATTTTTAGAGAATAAAAAAGGAGAAAGGGTGATGGCTAACTCTAAAAAGAATGCAAAAAAGAAAATGACAAAATCAGCTAAGATATCCAAGAAGGCAATAAGGGGGAAGACAGCAAAACAGACTTGTAAAAAAGTGATAATGGCAATTGGGTTTATTGTGTTTCCTTTGATTGTAGGAGTGATTTCTTCGTTGATTACTGGTGATGCGATGACTTCTTTTGGTAAGTTTAACCAACCACCTTTGGCGCCGCCGGCATGGTTGTTTCCGGTAGCTTGGACAATCTTATATATTTTGATGGGGGTAGCGTCATATTTAATTTTTAGAATAAAACCAAAAACGCAGAAAGAGGAAAGATTTCGTGATATTGAATTAACAATTTATTTTACACAGCTAATTTTTAATTTTTTGTGGACGATTTTCTTCTTTAAATTTGAGTTAAGATTTTTTGCATTTGGGTGGTTAGTTGTAATGTGGCTGATGATTCTTACTCTAATTATTATGGCGTTTAGGAACAAGAAAGCAGCGGCGTGGTGTTTGATACCTTATTTATTATGGTGCACTTTTGCAGCATATTTGAATATTATGATTGCCGTGTTAAACTAGAGATAGAGTGAAAAAGAAGAAAAAGATAGGAAAGAAAAAATATTTTGGTTTAATTTTGATAGTTGTTTTACTGCTGGGAGCAGCAGGGGCAATTATTTTAAATAGGGGATGGATTTATGATTATTTTAGAGGTGTGACCTATCAGCCTTCAGGAGAAATGATAACAATAAGAGATGATTTGGATTTGACGGATGAGGGAAAATTTTTATTTAATGCTTCACAGCCAGTGTTAAATTCGAGAGAAGCATTTAATGAAAATTGTGGAGATAATGGAGATTCAGAGGTGGCGATTTTGGGTTGTTATCGAAATGGTAATATTTATGTTTACGACATAAAAAATAATAATTTGGAAGGGATTAGAGAATTGACGACGGCGCACGAGCTTTTGCATGTGGTGTGGGCACGGATGAGCGAAAGCGAGCGGAAGGAACTAGGTTTGGTATTGGAGCAAGTGTTGAATGCGAACCAAAATTTATTAGGGGATGAGATTGGGACTTACGATGCTAGCGAACGACAGGAAGAGTTGTATGTAAGAGTGGGAACAGAAATAGCGGAATTGCCAGAGATTTTAGAAAGACATTTTGCAAAAATTTTTAAAAATCAAAAAAGAATAGTAAAATTTTATAATAGTTACATTGCGGTTTTTAGAGGGTTGAAGACAGAAATGGAAGCACTTAAGAATGAAATAGAAATAATGGGCAAAGAAATAGAAATAAAAACTACAAATTATGAAGACAGAATGGCACAACTAAGCGCGGACATAACAAGTTTTAATAGCTGTGCGAGGGTGGCGGGATGTTTTAATGACGAAGCGAGCTTTTATGGGAGAAGACAACAATTAGTAGCTGAACAAACAAATCTTGAGGAACTTTATTATAAAATAAATGATTTAATAGTGCAATATAACACAAAAATTGATAAATACAACGAGGATGTTTTGCAGAGCAAAGAGTTGCAGAAAGTAATAAATTCGAGCTTGGTGCCTGACGAAATTAATTTTTGATTTTTAGGGATTACTGATATAATGAGCTGATGAGATTAAAAACTCGGAGGTTATCTTTGGTTTTAGGTGTTTTTGGTTTGATAATCGCTTGGTTGATAATAAATCCAGAGAGCTATGAATCGATCTTGATGCCAGTAGAAGAGACTGATGCGGAAGAAACTGTAAATTTTGGGGCAGAAGGGACAACTAGAGATAATTTGGGGGCACCGCTGGCAGTTGAGATTTTAGAAAAATTGGCAGTAAAGGGACGAGCACCTAAGACAGGTTATTCCAGGGAGGCTTTTTACGCGGGTTGGCCGATAGTTGAGGGGTGTTCTTTGAGGCAGAAGATTATCAAGCGAGAATTTGGAGATTCGACGGTTTTAGATGGGTGTAATGTGATAGCAGGTGAATTTGATGAGCCATATACGGGCGTACATATGATTTTTGAAACGCGGGAAGAAATTTCGAAAGGAATTCAGATTGACCATGTGGTGGCACTTTCGGATGCGTGGCAGAAGGGGGCGCAATATATGGAGCAAAAAGTTAGATACGAAATTGCGACAGATCCGCTCAATTTGTTGGCAGTGGATGGACCGGCAAATGAAAAAAAGTCGGATGGGGATGCAGCGACGTGGCTGCCGGCTAATAAGAAATTTCGATGCCAATATGTGGCGAGACAAGTGTCGGTAAAGTATAAATATGGACTTTGGATAACAGAAGCTGAAAAAGAAGCAATTTTAAGAGTATTACAAAATTGCCCTAATGAAACTGTTATAGGGATTTAACAATCAACCTTTTCACGCTTACCGAGGTAAAAATTTGATTATTATGTGTTATAATGAATATAGAAAAGTGGAGTAATACTATGAAAAAAATCTTTATCAGTTTAGGTGTTGGGGCGGGGGTGTTGGTGATTTTGGCGTTTTTATTGGGAAGATTTGTTTTCCCGAATAATGTTTTGCCGAGTTTGCCGGCGCCGGAACTTGCTGAATGTGAGAGGGGGCAATTAGTGATTGATAAAAATATAAATGAAAAAACAATAGATAATTATTTGGGACGAAGCGATGCAATATACCGGGATTTAAGAATGTTAAAAGATCCGGGCGATTATGAAGCAATCGGGGGAGATTCGTATTTGTCTGGTTTTGTGAATGGATTTGAAGTAGTACCATTTCCTTATATTGTGAATGTAATTGGTTTACCGGAAGCAGTAGGAAATACTTATACTGGGAAAACTTTGTTCAGTTTTGACGGAGAAAATTATAAAGCGAATTACCAAGAATCAATGGATGTCCTTGAAGCACTGTTTCCAAAAGATAAGGTGATATTTTTGATGTGTGGGGGTGGAGGATATTCTGGGATGATGAAAAATATGTTAGTGGCACTAGGTTGGGACGAATCTCGGATTTATGATGTAGGAGGATATTGGTTTTATGAAGGGAACAATAATGTGAAGGTGAAACGAACACTTGAAAATGGAACGACAGTTTATGACTTTTATAAAGTGCCTTATCACGAAATAGATTTTGATGGTTTGACGGAGAAATAGGGTGAAAAAGGAAAAAAAATCAGTAGAGCCAAAGCATAGTGGAACAAAATTGAAAATTTGGCAATTAATACTACTATTTTTTGTGGTGGTCTTTGGAAGTTTACTGTTTGTGATGGGAGTAAGAGGATGGTTTGATAATAATAAGCTTACTTTGGATGCGGAATATTATTGTGAAGATACCTGTAACGATGAATTATTGGAAATTTCGGCGGGGGAATATGAAAAATTAATAGAGGAGAAAAAATCGTTTGTGATTTTTGTGGATCAAAATGGATGTACGACGGCAGATCGGTTGCGAAACTATGTGATAGATTGGGCTAGGGAAGCCAAAGTGCGGGTTTATAAAATAATGTTTATGGAAGCAAAAGCAACATCTTTACATGATTATGTAAAATATTATCCTTCGGTGGCGATGATTTCTAAGGGAAAGGTGGTGGCGTGGTTACGGGCAGACAGTGACGAAGACGCGGAAGTTTATAATAATTATGAAGCGTTTAGGAGTTGGGTGGGACAATATTTGATTTTAAATCGCGAATGAACAAAGGGTGAAACGGCTTTTGCTTGTGGAAAAGTTAAATAATAAAAGTGTTTAAAAATACTTGACAATAACATTGTGCTTATGTAAAATGGGAATTGTTAAAGGTTATACATTTAACAAAAAATAAAACAATTAATTTTCCACTGTAGTGTGGAAGGAGAAAAAATTATGAAAAAATCATTAATTGCAGGTGCTGGCGTAGCTACGTTGGCTCTTGCTGCGATGCCTTTGGCAGGTGTGTTTGCAGCGAACTCCATTACGGATCAGGTGCAGATTATCATCGATACTGCCTGTAGCGTTGGTTCGACTACTTCGAGCACTGGTACTGGTGCGCAACTTAGCGAGAATGTAACCAACGGTACGCTAAAAACTTGGGAAGCTGGCACGGCTGGTGGTACGATTAAAGTATCTTGTAACAGTTCTAATGGTTGGAATATTAAGGCCGTAGGTGTTGGTGATGATGCTTCCGATAAAACTGTGATGAATGCAGCGGCTACTGGTACTGATATCGCTACTGGTACGACGTTCTCTGGTGCGACTTCGTACTGGGCAATGAAAGTGACTGGTACTAATACGGTGACTGATTTCAACTCATGGCACATTGTTCCTGACTCTGCTACTAAGGTTGCTGGAAATAGCACTATGGCAAGTGAACAGACAATCAATACTGGTTATCAAGTATGGGTAAGCGCAACTCAGGAAGCTGATACTTATACTGGTAAGGTTCAATATACTGTTTCTACTGGTGCAGGTAGCTAATCAAAAGTAATTTAACAAAAAATGCAGCTCTTGGTGGCTGCATTTTTTGTCGGTTTGTGATAGACTAGTATTAAATTAAAGCGAGGTGTTTGTTATATGGAAAAAGAAAAAGAAAAAAGAAAAGCGTGGTTTATCATTGGTGGGATATTATTAATATTACTCATCATAGTGATATTTATATTAACTAATGGGCGAGAAACTCATATTTCTGAGGATGGGGAAAAGCAATCTATTTCAGCTTTGGTTTGTACGACAGGGAATCAAGAAAACGCATTCTTTTATTCTACGATTGCCAATACGGTAACCAATCAGATCAAAGTAACATTCAGAGGGGAGCAATTTGATAAGTTGTTTTATGAGTATATGGGGGTGTATCGTTCTGATGAGGTTGCACACGAAGATGAAGTACGTTTTCATGCCAATTATGATATATATATGGGCGGTAATGATATTCGTTTAAATAGCCTTAATCCATCTTATTCAGCTGCTAATAGTAAGTTTATTCTTACTTTGTACGTAGATGATTATGCGAGGATCAATAGAGTGACTTCTGGTTTTTTCTTTATTGATGAAGATTTAATTGAAGATTTTGAAAATTATTCAATTGATAAGATGAAGAATTACTATGAAAGTAAAGAATTTGTCTGTCATATTACAAAATAGATGATATAATAACTAGAAGAAAAAAGGAGGAAAATGTTAAAAAATAGAATATTTGCAGTTATGGCTGTGTTACTGGGTGGATTATTTTTCAGCGTAATCAATGTTTCGGCGGTGGATGAGGAAATAAATACGAGGATGACGATTTCACCTCCGCAACAAAAAATTGTATTGGTTCCGGGTGAAACTTTTGAAGGAACAATAAAAGTCTCCAATTCGGGGGAAGCTAAAAATGATTTAGAATATTCGGTGACGATTGGTTCTTTCGGGCTTGGTAAAGACGAGAATGGAAACGTAGACTATAATGATACCGATACTGACACGATTACTGTCTACAATCAGATGATGGAGTGGATTACATTAGGCAAAGAGAGTGGAGCAGTGGCGCCAAACACAACCGATATTGTTCCATTTACGATTAATGTGCCACTAGATGCACCGGCTGGGGGACAGTATGCAACGATTATTTTTCAAGACGATACAGAGAATAATGAGAGTGGAGGAAATGTAACAATTAAGAGTGTTTTAAGGTTTGCGGCAAGTATTTTTGCTGAGGTAGCTGGTGAGACGAGGGACGAGGGGGTTATTACTGAAAATAATATTCCTTCTTTCATTTTTAATAATAAATTGTCTGCTGGATCAACAGTAAAAAACAATGGCAATGTCCATACAGATGCTTCTTATATATTACAAGTTTGGCCACTATTTTCGGATGAGGAAATTTGTACTAATGAAGAAGAGCCTAATACTAGTTTAATTATGCCGGAAACTAGTAGATATCATGTAGAAGAATGTAGTTTGCCGGCGATAGGGATTTTCCGAGCGAAACAGACGGTGAGTATCTTTGGTGAAACTTCGGTGACAGAAAAAACTGTGGTTGTTTGCCCGATGTGGCTACTGTTCCTTATCATCTTTGCGATTGCGTTGTTGATTATTTGGATTATTGCAAAAGCTAAAGCTGGTAAGAAACGTGAAGCGTAGTTATAAAAAAGACCGCCTTTTAAGGGGCGGTTTTTTTGAAAAGAGAAAAAAGATAAAAAGGGGTTGATTTTTTAGAAAAAGTGCGATATAATGGGGGGAGTTGAAACAAGTCGCGTTTGTGACCTCTGTAAAAAGATAAGGAAAGCGAGGGAATCTTTTGGGGTCGCTTTAGCGGCTTTAAAATATTCTTTTAAGACTCTTCCGATTAACAATTTGGAAACGATAAAGATTTTAAAGACGGAACGAGTAATTGAATATCGAAAATCGTAGGAAATGAGTGAAACAAAAACTTTTTTGTTCCCGAACTGA
>JAFRKN010000002.1 GCA_017431725.1 Candidatus Saccharimonadota bacterium
GGTTGGACTTTGCCTTATATAACTTATAACGAGAATACAAACCAACCTGAAGGAGATTTCGCAAATTTATGGACTGCATATGGCTGGACTTATAATGATGGCTTTAGTGATATCTCTACACTTTGGTCTGCTCCGCTTTACTCCGCCCCTACCGGCGGCTTCGGCGGTAGCCTCGGGGGTGTCGGGTTCGGCGGCGGCTTCTGGTCGTCTGTTGCGGCGTGTGACCTCGGCGCCAGGTACGCGTACTTCGGCGTGGATGGCGACGCCGGTCCTGCGGACTACCTCAATCGCTACGGCGGTTTCTCAGTTCGTTGTTTACTTCGTTAAGCTAAGCGTTTCTAGTTTCTGTCTTTGATCCCTCCAGCCTTTCCGAAACTCAAAGAAAAATGCTAAGTTTGCAAAAAGGATATTATGACGAATAGCAATAATGAAAAATCAATAGTTTCAATTGAAAAAAAGATTGAGGAGATTCGGAAGAGCGATAAGGCGAAGACAAAAGCTAGTCTGGCGGAAATAAAAAGATTACAATCCAGGCTAAATAAAATATATGCTGAGTACAAGCGTAAATTGATGGAGCTAGAAAAAAGCAATAACAATAAATTGTTGTTTTTGCGTTCGACAAAGGGGTTTTATAAGTTGTTTGGAAACTCGCTCTATTTTTATGCTTTCAACATTGCACCGAAACTAAATATTGATGTAAGGGTGTTTTCTGATGGCGACTATGAGGAAAAATCTGAAGCAGGGGTAGTATCGGTAAAGAATTTGGAGGAAATAGAAAAATTATTCCTTGAACTTAAAATCAAGCGAGCTAATACTCGTGATAAAACTGGCAATATTGTAGTATATAAATTACCGTGGAGTTATACAGATGAAGAAATTCAAAAATATGTTGAACAAAATACCTATGAATTGCATAAGTATAATCATGTAATTGTTGCAGAAAATACGATACCCGTGCTATATCTTAATTTGAACGAACTTTTGAAAATTAGTTATGAAAATGTGAGACGATTGGAACCAGTAGCGCGTGAAACGTTGGGGAATATTATTATAGATATAACGGCGGAAATGATTAGAATATATATTGAGATGGCGAATGGGAGAATTAATGAAGTAAAAGGATTGCAAAATTTAAAAATTAGGCTTAACAAAATAAAATCGCAGGTGAAAATACTGGCGGATTTGAAACTATGGAATGCTAGGACATATGCTAGAGTTGGGGAAAGCATGATAAAAATTCAGGATATTATAGAATTAAAGCTAAACAGTAGTAAGTAGAATGGAGCAGAAATTTGATTTTAGTGAGTGGCTTTTGGGAGAATTAATTGAGGCTTATTGTGAAGCACGAAAGAATGGTAAAAGAAAAACTAAAAATGAGCATGAGTTAGAATTAAATGAAATTGAAAATTTAATAATACTGCGTGATACGATTTTGGCGCGTAGATATCAACCGAGTAGAGGAATCGCTTTTATTATACACGATCCGGTGATAAGAGAAATATTTGCGGCGTCGTTTGTGGATAGAATTGTCCACCATTTTTTATATAAGTATGCAATAATGTGGTGGGAACCGAGATTGTGGAGAGGAGCATATTCTTGCCGAAAGGGAAAAGGTACTCTAGCGGGTGTAATAGATTTACAAAAAAATATGAGAAGAGTTTCGCAAGATGGACGTGTACCAACGGTAGTAGTGAAGCGAGATATTCAAGGTTATTTTATGAGTTTGGAGCGAAAGAAATTATATGAAAGAGTTTGTTGGGGGCTTGAGAGACAATATCCTGAAGGTGGTGAACTATATAGGACGCTAAAGTATTTATGGAAGCAGATAATATTTGATGATCCAATTATAGGCGTGAAGAAGCGGGGGGATATAAGAGAGTGGCGAGAACTTCCAGCCAGTAAAAGTTTATTTTATCAGCCGGAGGGGCGAGGAATAGTAATTGGAAATTTAACTTCGCAACTTTTATCTAATATTTTTTTAGATTTATTGGATAGATATATTGTGTACGAACTTGGGTATAAGAACTATGGAAGATACGTGGATGATTTTTATATTGTAGTACCAAAAGATGATTTGCCGAAATTGATTGATAACGATATGGCGAGTATTGAGACATTTTTGGCGGGGCTTGGGCTGATTATGCATCCAAAAAAGCAGTATAATATTCCGATGTGTAATGGAGTGGATTTTTTAGGGGCGAAGGTATATTATGATCATATTTTGCCCGGAAAACGGATAATTACAAATTTGGCTAATAAGGTGTATAGGTTCGCTACTACTGGCGAAGGAAAGATAGAGGGATTTGGATCGTATGATGGGCTGATGGCTTATTATGACAGTGAGAAAATAGTGCGTAAGATTTATGCCGGAGTGGGGTGGGATTATCAAAATAAAGCCAATAGAAGTTAGTGGCAATCGTTTGTTTGGAAAGTCTGGAGGGATCAAAGACAGAAACTAGAAACGCTTAGCTTAACGAAGTAAACAACGAACTGAGTTGCCGTTGTTGCGATTGTTGTTGTTTGCAGGATTGGCGTTGCCATCCACGTTGAAGTTCGCGTTCCTGGCGTTGTTGTCATTCGTCGCAACAGACGACCAGAAGTTGCCGTTGTTCCCGACATTCCCGAGGTTACCGTTGAAGTTGCCGGTAGGGGCGGAGTAAAGTCTCTATTCCTTAAAAGAACTCTTTTACCTCAATTTATCCCTTAAGATAAATGATGGAACAGTAGGAAACCTGTTTATTTACAGGCGAGTTCTTTGCCTTTCCGTTAAAGATTCTAATTTAGGTGTGAGCATCGTCTCGGAGCTTAAATTAGAAAGTGCGATTACCGCCGAAAAGTATTATAGCATTTTATTTATCGACGACTTCGCCTTCGACGGCATCATCATCTTTTTTATCGTCGTCAGATTTTTTATCGTCTTTTTTTGGCTCTTCAGAAGCTTGTTGATACATTTTTGCACCAATCGGCATGATTTTGTCGTTTAGCTCCTTCATGGCTTCTTCGTATTTATCTTTGTCGGCCTTATCGTCGTTTAAGACTTTTTTCGCTTCTTCAACAGCTTTTTTGATGGTTTCTTTATCTTCGTCGCTGATTTTATCCTTGTATTCATCTGGCATTTTTTCGGCTTGATAAATAGAGTTTTCGAGACGGTTTTTGGCGTCGATAGAATCTTTTTTCTTTTTATCCTCTTCGGCATGCATTTCGGCTTCTTTTTGAGCTTTTTCGATGTCTTCTTTACTCATATTGCCGGAGTTTTGAATTGTAATGGATTGTTCTTTGCCGGTCCCTTTGTCTTTTGCAGTAACATTTAAGATACCGTTTGCGTCGAGATTAAAGGTAACTTCAATTTGTGGAACGCCTCGAGGAGCTGGAGCGATGCCGTCGAGGATGAATCTACCAAGTGATTTGTTATCAGCAGCGAATTCACGCTCGCCTTGTAAGACATGGATTTCGACTTGGGGTTGGTTGTCGGAAGCGGTAGAGAAGATTTCGGACTTACTGGTTGGAATAGTAGTATTGCGGTCGATTAAAGGAGTCCTGACACCGCCCATAGTTTCAATACCAAGCGTTAATGGAGTAACGTCAAGAAGAAGAACATCTTTGACGTCGCCCTGAAGAACGCCGCCCTGAATTGCAGCACCAACGGCAACGACTTCATCAGGGTTGACGCCTTGCATTGGATCTTTGCCGAAAATGGATTTAACTTTTTCGATGACGGCTGGCATACGGGTCATACCACCAACCATGACGATTTCGTTAATATCTTTAGTTTCGAGTTTAGCGTCTTTTAAGGCTTTTTTGACTGGACCTTCGAGGCGATCTAGGAGCTCTTTGACGAGCTCTTCGAGTTTGGCACGAGTCAAAGTAGTTTCAAAATGTTTTGGGCCGTCAGCATCAGCGGATAAGAAGGGAAGGTTGATGTCGGTGGAGGTGCTGGAGCTGAGTTCTTTTTTAGCTTTTTCGGCTTCGTCTTTGACACGTTGCATAGCAGCGGCATCGTTTTTAATATCAATACCGGACTCTTTTTTAAATTCGTCAACTAAATAATTTACGATGATATTATCGAAATCTTCACCGCCGAGGTGGGTATCGCCGTTAGTCGACATAACTTCGAAAACGCCATCGCCGAGTTCGAGGATTGAGACGTCGAAGGTTCCACCACCAAGATCGAAGACGACGATTTTTTCATCTTTTTTCGATTCGAGGCCATAGGCTAAAGCAGCGGCAGTCGGTTCGTTAATAATACGTTTAACTTCGAGACCAGCGATTTTGCCAGCATCTTTGGTGGCTTGGCGTTGAGAATCGTCGAAATAGGCTGGAACGGTAATAATAGCTTCGGTGACTTTTTCGCCAAGAAAAGCTTCGGCATCGGCTTTGATTTTTGAGAGAACCATAGCACTGATTTCTTCCGGTGTGTATTCTTTGCCGTCCATTTCAACCGCTACGCCACTACCTTTTTTAACGATTTTATAAGGACTGATTTCAAGATCGTGTTGGACTTCTTTATCGGTAAACTTACGACCAATCAGGCGCTTGATGCCATAAATCGTGTTTTTGGGGTTGGTTACCCTTTGTCTTTGGGCGACTTTTCCAACTAAACGCTCACCTTTTTTGGTGATGGCAACAACAGAAGGGGTTGTGCGGTCGCCTTCGGCGTTCGTAATTACTTCGGGTTTGCCAGCGACCATATAAGCAAAAGCGCTGTTCGTAGTTCCGAGATCTATACCAATAATTTTACTCATTTTTTCCTCACTTTCTTTAAATTTTGTTGGCACTCGTATATATTGAGTGCTAATTTATATCTATTGTATATTATTGGCACTATATTGTCAAGAGTGCTAATTTAGAGATAATAATAAACTTTTCTTCACTTGTTGAGGTGAAAACTTGAAAAAATAATTTGATGGAAACCTTCCGGTATTGCAGTACCGGCTTTCCATCACTATTTTCCCAAGTTTTCAGCCTTCTTATAACAAAAGAAGAAAAGTTTATTATAGCCTCTGTTTGTAGTATAATATATAATATGGCGATAGAGAGGTTAGTGGAGCCGACATTGGCAGAGGATAATTCGGAAGAGGCGAAAATTGAAATTTCGCTTCGGCCGACGAGCTTTAAAGAATATATTGGGCAGGAACATCTTAAGAATAATCTTAAACTGGCAATCGATGCGGTAAAAAAGCGAAATGATGGGTCGACTTTAGACCATATATTATTATATGGTCCACCGGGGTTAGGAAAAACGACACTGGCGGGGGTAGTGGCACATGAATTAGGAGCTTCTATTCGGGTAACTTCGGGGCCGGCAATTGAAAGAGCAGGAGATTTAGCTTCAATTTTGACGAATCTAAAAGACGGCGACGTTTTATTTATTGATGAAATTCACCGTTTAAAACGGGCAGTGGAGGAAGTTTTGTATTCGGCGATGGAAGATTACAAATTAGATATTGTGATTGGGAAAGGCCCGGCGGCGCGTTCGATGAGACTAGATTTACCTAAATTTACAGTAATTGGAGCAACAACTCGAACTGGATCTCTTGCTGGACCTTTGAGAGATAGATTTGGGATTATTCATAGATTGGAATATTATAAAGAACCAGAAATTGAACAAATTATTAATCGAACGGCTAAGATATTAAAAACTAGAATTGAACCGAGAGCGACGGCGCTTTTGGCGGGGAGGTCGAGATTGACGCCGAGGATTGCAAACAGATTGTTTAAGAGGGTAAGGGATTATGCTGATGTAAATGGAGACGGGATAATTGATCAAGAAATTGCCAGACAGTCGCTTGAGTTGATGGAAATAGACTATTTGGGGCTTGATCCGGCAGACCGAAATATGTTAAGGCTAATGTATGATAATTATGGTGATAAACCAGTGGGACTAACGACGATTGCGGCATTAACTGGAGATGAAGCAACAACTATAGAGGATTATTATGAACCTTATTTGTTGCAGCTGGGGCTTTTGGTGAGAACGCCAAGAGGTAGAGTGGTGACGGAAAAGGGGAGGAAGCATTTACAAAATCCAAAAAATAATGTATAATATAAAAAAGGAGTGATAATGGATGAAGCTTTGGTTAAAATTCGTCATGAAAGAAGTAAAAAAGATTTTCCTGGTCTAAAGCTTGATGATGATGAATATGTTGAATTTGCCTTCAGAAGAGCGCAAATTTGTTTGATGATGATTTGGGGAGGAACGGCTTTTGGTTTGATTGTGATTTTGCTCGCTTTTTTGTTGGTTTTGATGGGGCAGGGAATGCTTGATGATATGGGGCGACGCTTTTTATTTATTATTTTGTTTGCCCTTTTGGCAGCTTCAATAATTATTGGAGCTTTGGCTTCGAGGATTTATCATGGAAATAAAATTTTTATCACAAACAAACATGCGATTCAGATGGTAATGGATTCGCCAGTTTTAACTTCAATCAATATTATTGATTTGTCTTCGGTAGAAGATGCAAGTTTCAGACAAGATAGTTTGATACAGAAATTATTTCATTATGGAACCTTTAGATTGGCAACGGTGGGAGATGAGACAACTTATACTTTTAAGTATTCTGATATTTCGCCAAGTGATTTGAAAGCGGTAACGAAATTGATATCGGCAGCAAAAAAATCGAGTGCTACAAAAGAAAAAGGCAACAAAAATAGAGAGGACGACGGTAAATAATTAATTACGGTGATATTTGATATAGGTGTCTTCTTTTTCGAGAATAGCTTTTAGAACATATTCTTTGCATTTGCCATCTTTGCAGTTGGCAGCTTCGTAGGAGTAAGAACCCATAGGATCGCCAAGATTATAGCCAAGCGGATCGGTCCAAAGAGCGGGATCAATGACTTTAATATTTTCTTCGGAAATGGTTTCGGGATAAAAGCCATTGTTTTTGTAAAAACTTTCTTCAAGAGCGTAATACATGGCATTGATAGCGATTTTGCGGTCTTCATCGCGCTCCATAGCATCGATATTGGATTTTTGGATGAAGAAAAGAATAACAAGAAGAGTAGCAAAGATAGATACAATGATAATTTCTAAAATAGTGAAGCCTTGTTTTTTATTCATAACTTAATTATAACACAAAAAATGGTGGTAGGAGCGCTGGCGCGCTCGGTGCCACTGCGATTGTTCAAAAAATCCAAAGCAGGCTTTGGATTTTTATTCACAATCTGGTGGGGGCGAATTGTTCAGGCATTAACAGTCTATAAGGAGGATATTCTGGAAAGGCTTGATCGTGCTATAATGGAGGCATAAGAATTATAGAAAGGAAATTTAATGGAACAAAATGCCGATGCTGGAGCATCAATGACACCAGTAGCAAAAAATAAGCAAAAAGGTGGAAATGGCCTAAAAATTGCGACTGTGATTACGTGTGTTGTGGCGGTTTGTGGTATCGGGTTTGGCGTCTACAGTATGATGCAAAGCTCACAAAAGGATAACCAAGTCTCAGATTTACAAAATCAAATTAATACCTTAAATGACGAACTATCTTCAAAAAATAATAGCTCGACAGACGAAACGACAAGTAGCTCATCTGCCACAAATAACAATTCAAAAGATTATCTTTATATTGGAGAATGGGACGTAAAAATCAAAATCCCAGACGGACTTTATATCTATGATTACAAAGTAAAATTGGCTGAAACAACTAATCTTACATGGTACGATAACGCACCGCATATTATCGTATCTGGCTTCACCCAACAGCTTACATCTTCGCCGTCTATCCCAGAGGAATGCTATAGTCTTATTATTGCAAGAACTAAGGATCAAACGGATGGAAGTTTGGCAAGTTATGATGGATATTCATATTCAATAGGAACTGATGTCCCTTGTCTTGTTGAAACTGGTTACTCTAAAGAAGATGTTGATTTAGGCGGAAAACAATTAATAAAAGAAATGTTTTCAGATATCAACAACTACTCTAGGATTTAGTTTTGTATTACTAACTAAAAAGCACAGCGGATTTGGTCTACTGTGCTTTTATGCTGTGACCAAATTGTTTAGGGTATTAACAGGCGATTTTATAGGTGTAAAATGGTAATTTTTGCCCCATTTTTCGTGCAAAATCAGTACAAAATTACATACTAGAATTCGCAAGATACTTAACAGGAATTTACTACTAAAAAATCGGCCAAAATGCCGATTCATATATAACTTGGTGGTACCGGGTGGGATTGAACCACCGACCTCGGGCTTATGAGTCCCACGCTCTAACCAGCTGAGCTACGGTACCAAGTGGTGTAATTATAACTGATTTTATTGATTTTTTCAAGGTAAGAAAAAAGCCGAGAGTGATTCTCGGCTAGAGAGTTTTGACTTTGACATAATCAGAACTAAATAATCTGGTTTGTCTTTTTTCCGTATCGTAGATTAAACAAATTTCTTTTTTCTGGAAGTGTCTTCGGAGTTTTGATGGTATACATAATCGATTTCTGTCGTCTATTTTGCGACGGATGGGGCTTGTATTTTCTTCAGTGACGCATAATTCTCCGTTTGATGAGTCGAATGAGATACTGACCCATTGAGGAATTTTATTATTGAAGAAATCTGTTAACACTACTCGTCTTTGGCTATCAATTGGTAGCCAATTGATGACTTTAAATATGGTTATCACCTCCTACAAAGACCATATTGATTTTATTATAGCATACTTTGATGAAAAAATCAAGCTTTAGCTTAATTTGGTACACCGGGAGGGATTGATAATCCCCGTCCGGTATTTCAAATAACAAAAAAATAAGAGTAAACTCTTATTTTTCCGTTATTTGGTACACCGGGAGGGATTCGAACCCACGACCCCTTGTTCCGAAGACAAGTGCTCTAATCCACTGAGCTACCGGTGCGTGTCTTTTGGTACACCCAGGAGGATTTGAACCTCTAACCTTCAGCTCCGGAAGCTGACGCTCTATCCAGTTGAGCTATGGGTGCGTAGGGATATTATACCACTTTCTCTGTTAAAATTAAAGCCTATACGGAATAAAGAGGTTGAAGTTTATAGCGCGGTGTGTTAAAAGAAGGCATGCTGGGATTTTTAGGGAGAGAGATTCATCAATCATGGTTGGTAGTTTTTTTGTGTATAGGAATTTTGGTGGGAACGGTTTTGGGATTAATTTTTCGGATTAATTTTTTTGGAGCGAGTGGATGGATTTTAGTGATAAGTTTAGGGTTAATTGTGATTTATTTTGAACCGAAGATGATATTTATTGGAGTTGTTTTGATGTTGGGGATGATTTTGGCGTTTTTTCGAACGGCTTTGGAACTAAATGGGGAAGATTATATTCGGCAATTTTATGGAAAAACTATTTTAGTAACAGGAATAATTAGTGGGGATCCAGAGACGGATGAAAAAGAGACAAAATTTAAGTTGGTGGATTTGGAGTTTGGTGAAGAAAAGGTCAGAAATAGAGGGAATTTTTATGTTTCTGAATATAAGAACGAAAAGCTGGCGAGAGGAGATAAAATTGTGTTGTCCGGAAAATTGACAGAAGGGTTTGGAACATACGTGGGCTACATGTATAAACCGAAGATTATAGCGTGGGAACGACCGGAGCCAGGTGATTTGGTTTTGAAAATTAGGAATTGGTTTGCGGCAAAAATTTTGCGTTTGGTTCCAGAGCCGCAAGCGAATTTGGGTTTGTCATACCTTTTGGGTATGAAAGCTGGATTGCCAGAGGATTTGGATGAAAATTTGCGGATGATTGGACTAGTACATATTGTAGTGGCAAGCGGAGCACATCTTTCTATATTGGTGGAAATTGCGAGAAAAATTTTTGGGAGATTATCGCGTTTTTCTGGACTTTTATTTTCACTTTTATTTGTGATATTTTTTATGGCGATGGTGGGATGGACACCGTCGATTTTAAGAGCGGGGGTAATGTCTATTTTGACTTTGCTGGCTTGGTATGTAGGAAGAAAATTTGCCGCATGGCGGATAATTTTGATAGTGGCGGCGTTTACTTTGTTATTAAGTCCAATGTTTATCTTTAATTTGGGATGGTTACTTTCTTTTGCATCGTTTTCTGGAATTATGATTTTAGGACCGAGATGGACGAGATTTTTCTATGGAGAGAAAAAACCAGGATTTGTTGCGGAAACTGTGATAACTACAATTGCGGCGACGATGATGACCTTACCGATAGTTTTATATTTTTATGGGACGATGTCTTTGGTAGCGGTGATTGCGAACTTATTAATTTTGCCAACGTTGCCTTACGCGATGGGATTAGTATTTTTGACTGGGGTGTTCGCAGGAATTCCGGGTATTGAAATGGTAATTTCATTTTTGGCGACAAAATTATTGGATTTTCATATTATGGTAGTGAATTTTTTTGGTGGAATGAAAAGTTTTATGGTAAAAATAGAACCTAATCAAATTTTGGTATTTTTAATTTATATAATAGTGTTGGCCCCATTATTGATTGGACTAATAAGAAGAAAAATGCTAAAATCAAGAGAAGTTAGATATTAAATTTTGATGGGAGAAAAATATGTCTGGACATAGTAAATGGGCAACGACGAAAAGACAAAAAGCAGTGGTCGACGCAAAGAGAGGAGCACTTTTTACAAAAATTGGTAATCAGATTGCAATAGCAGCGCGAGCGGGGACGGATCCAGCAATGAATCCGAGTTTGGCAATGGTGCTAGAGAAAGCACGTTTGGCTAATATGCCGAAAGCGAATATTGAAAGAGCGATTCAACGGGTAGCGGATAAATCGGCGGCGGTGTTGATAGAGGAAATTTATGAAGCTTATGGACCGGGTGGAGTCGGGATTGTAATTGAAGTGGCGACGGATAATAAAAATCGGACGATGCCTGAGGTGAGGCATACTTTGGATAAAAATGGTGGTCGGATGGCAGAACCTGGTTCGGTGATGTTTCAGTTTAAGAGAAAAGGAGTGATTGAAATTTCTGAGAAAGGTGAAGAGGCCTTGATGGCGGCGCTTGAAGCAGGGGCGGAGGATGCAACTGAGGAGGATGAGGGGATTGTAATTTATACAGAAGCTGCGGATTTAATGAAAGTCAAAAAGGCATTAGATGAAGCTGGCATGACGGTGACAAGCGCAGAATTGCAATATGTGCCGACGAGTTATGTGCCGGTTGAGGGGGAGAATGCGGAGAAGTTGGAAAAATTATTAGCGGCAATTGATGATTTAGACGACGTAACGAATGTTCATACGAATGCAGAATAAAAAATAAGCCCTTTGGGCTTATTTTTAGCGACCATTTTTGAGACGAGGATGTTTACGCTTGTCGCTGTGCTTGTGATTATTATTGCGATTTTGTTTAGAAACTACTTTCATTTTACATTTTCTTGCCATGTGTATATTATATCATAAAAATGGCGGAAAGGACAGGATTCGAACCTGCGGAGCTTTCACTCTCTGGTTTTCAAGACCAGTGCCATCAACCACTCGGCCACCTTTCCGTTTTTATATTTTAGCATATTTTTTAGGTGATGTCGATTTCGGTGCCACAGGTAGCGTTGATGCCAAGATTGTTTAAAACAATCATTTCGTCATCGATGATCATGTGGGTAGAATGGAATTCGCACTCTTTTAGTTTGTCAAGATTTTCCAGAGCTTTTTTAGCAACTGGGTTAGTGGTAGAGCAGATAGAAAGAGCAATTAAGACTTCGCCTAAATTTAAATTTTCTTCTTTAAAATTGGAAGTTTTGTCTTTTATTTTGATAATGGGTTCTAAAACAGCAGGAGCGATTAGGTCGACTTCGTCAGGGATTTTGCTAATAGTTTTTAGGGCATTAAGAATAGTACTAGAAATTGGTGAAAGACAGTCAGTCTTACGACCGACGATATATTTTTTGCCAATATTGATACAGGCACTGGGGAGATTGCCAGATTTGAGGCGTTTTTCTTCAGCTTTTTCAACGACAAGACGATCTTTTTCAGAAATATTTAATTCATTCATAAGTAATTTAATACGTTTAGGGACGTCTGGTAAAACGAGACCTTTTTTAAAGTCAGCAAGAGCGCGGTAATAGCGACGAACGATTTCGTCTTTAGCAGCTTTTTGAATGGCTTTATCATCTGTGATACATTGGCCGATGACATTGACGCCCATATCAGTAGGAGAATGATAAATAATTTTGCTGGTAATACGAAGTAAAATTTCTTTTAAAACTGGAAAAGTTTCGAGATCGCGATTATAATTAACGGCTTTGATGCCATATTTATCGAGATGAAAATGATCAATCATGTTGACGTCGCCGAGATCGGCGGTAGCGGCCTCGTAGGCAATATTAACGGGGTGTTTTAGTGGTAATGACCAAACGGGAAAAGTTTCGAATTTGGCGTAGCCGGCATTGACTCCGTGTTTGTATTCATGATAAAGCTGAGATAGAGAGGTAGCCAATTTGCCGGAACAGGGTCCAGGGGCGGAAACGATGACGAGGGGACGGGAGGTTTTGATATAAGGATTAGCGCCATAACCTTCGTCGGAAACGATAGTTGCAACATCTGTAGGATAACCTTTGGTAAAGGTATGAAAATAAATTTTGACGTGATAATCTTCGAGTTTGCGAGCAAAATCAAGAGCTTTTTTCTGGCCGTCGAAAAGAGTGATGACTACGGAGCTGACATAAAGATTTTTAGCGCGAAGAAATTCGATTAAACGGATGACTTCAGTTTCGTAAGAGATAAGATGATCGGCACGAATTTTAGATTTTTCAATGGCATTAGCGTTGATACATAAAATAATTTCGGCGTCATCTTTGAATTCTTGGAGAAGCTTAATTTTGAGATCAGGAAGGAAGCCAGGTAGGGTGCGAGCAGCGTGCTGATCGTCGATTAACTTGCCGCCAAATTCGAGATAAAGTTTATCGAACATTTTGATGCGAGCACTAATTTTCTTTTTTTGAATTTTTAAATATTTTTCGGCATCAAAGCACTTTTTCAAAACGATCTCCTTTTATAATGTATATATTATATACCAAAAATATTTGATGGGTCTAGTCAATATTAATTTCGGATGGAGTGATAGTAAGAGTTGAGCCAGGTGTGGCGGCACCAGAAAGAATAGCGGCAGCGACGATATTTTCGACAGTTTTTTGGACCATGCGGCGCATGGGTCGGGCGCCCATTTTAGGATCGTAACCTTTGTCAATTAAAATTTGTTTGGCTTCGGGGCTCACGGTGACGGAAATTTTTTGTGGCTCTAAAGTTTTATTAGTGGAAAGGATAATAAGGTCGAGAATTTTAATTAAATCTTCTTTTGATAAAGGTTTGAATAAACAGATTTCATCGAAACGGTTTAAAAATTCTGGTTTAAATTCGTTGGAGCTAATTAAATTTTCGATGAGCTCTTCTTTAAAATCTTCGATTTTAGCACCAGAAGCAATTTTTTCGCGGATAGCATTGGCGCCGGCGTTTGAGGTTGCAATAATAATGGCATCGCGGAAACTGACTTCACGATTTTTTTCGTCGCGTAAAATACCTTCGTCTAGGACTTGAAGTAGAGTGGTTAGAACGGAAGAATGGGCTTTTTCAATTTCATCTAGAAGGACGACGGCAAAAGGTTGTTTCATGACTTGGGCAGTTAAGCTTAAGCTATCAGAAGCACCATCTTTAATAAGACGAGAAACGTCGGAAGAAGAGACGAACTCATTCATATCGAGGCGAATAATATTTTTTTCGCCGTTAAAATAGACTTCGGAAAGAGTTTTAGCAAGTTCAGTTTTGCCAACACCAGTTGGGCCTAAGAAGAGAAAAGTACCAATAGGGCGATTTTGATTTTTGACACCGGCGCCAGCGCGACGGAGGGCATTAGAAATAGCAGAGACAGCCTCTTTTTGATCAACCATGCGTTCGTGAATCAAGGTTTCTAGATTAAGAAGTTTTTCACGTTCTTCGGTGTTTTCGGCGATTTTAACTTTGACGCCGTAAGATTTTTCGACAGCGGTTTGGACGGAAGTTTCGGTGACTAAGCCTCCATTGGCGTAGGTGGCGGCTGATTCAAGTAGGAGCTTGGCTTTGCCAGGCATTTCGATATCATGAATATATTGTTCACTGAGGCGATAAGCTTCAGTGAGGGATTTATAGGTGTAAATTACATTTTTTTGATATTCGAAATAGGGAACTTGGTCCATTAAAATTTTAAGAGTTTCTTCGCGATTTGTAGGATTGACAACTATTTTATTAAGAGCATTACTGAGAGCGGGGTTTTTGGCGGAAATTTCAAGGAATTTTTGATCATCCATGATGAGGATTATGCGGATACGCCCAGCTTCTAAGACAGGAACGAGAAGATTTGCGATGTCAACTGAACCGGGACCCTCTTCAAAGAAGAGGTGAGCGTTATCGAGACAAAGGATAATATTTTTGGCAGAATAAATTTCGTTAAGAATTTTGATAATATAATATTCAATTTCGCCGGGATTTTTTGCGGCAGAAATGAGGCTAGGAGCATCTAGAGAATAAATTTGGCGGTATTTTAGACTATTAGGAATTTTTGAATCGCCATTTAATAAAGTTTCGGCAAAGGAATTCACAAGCGTCGAACGACCAGAACCGTAGGCGCCGATGAGAGCAACATTTTGGCGACCAGCGTGAGTGAAAGTGTGAATAATTTTTTTGATGATTTCTACATTTTCGGCTTGTTGGATGCGATTACTTGAACCAAAATAACGATTGGAAAGATTAATGGCGAAACGTTGGAGTGTTGGGGTGAAACCAAAAGCGAAATCACGAGCGATGCCACCAGAGCGAATAGATTTTTTGTTGTTCTTAACAACTCCATTTAAATAGTTATACCAGATAATGCCTTGATATAAGTCAGAAATGTTTAATTTGAGTTGGTTTAAAAGCTGTTCGTAGTTAGGAAGATTTTCAATTATGGCAACAACAAGTACGGCGCCAGTAATTTTTTCGGAATTGGTTTTTTCACGAATTTTTTTGGCGGAATGATAAATTGGCTCAGTTGAGGAAGGAAGATAATTAGAAATTTGTGTAAAGAAAGAAAGCGATAGTTCGAAACGAGCCATAATAAATAAACTACTTTTGGATTTAGAAAGAATTTTAATTAAGTCTTGAGGGGTGAAGTTTTTGTCTAATATGAGAAGGAGATCTTCGGAAAGAAGATCGGTAAAATCGCTAGTTTTACCGATAGGAATTTCGGCGAGGGCATTTTTAATCCAAAAGATTAGCATGAGAGGAATGACGGAAAAACCGATGAGGGTCCAACCAATAGGCTCTTTAAAATATAGAAAGGCGATGCCGCCAACGAGAAGGGCGATAGAAATAATAAAATTGAGGAGAATGACGGGAGGATTGTTGAGGCTTTTCTTCTGAAAGGCATTTTTAATGCGAGGATTTTTAGGATCGAAAGAATCGTTCATAGAGTAATACCTATAATAGTTAAAATGATACCAATGATGGGGGTGAAGGGGATAAATGGCCAGAGGATAATAAGTACAAAACTAAAGATTCCGCCGAAAATGATAATAATGGTACCAATAAAAAGTAAAATTAAACGTGAGATAAAACCGACTAGTCTTGAAATAAAACGATCAATAAACATATGAAATTTTAAATCGAGAGAAGCGGAACTGTCGGCAGTGCTAGCTGAGATTTGACGAAAAGGTTTAAAAAGAGTGCGAACTAATGAGTCCATTGAAAAAAAGTCAGCAATGTTTGCTAGCCAGGAGTGAAGTTTTTTGATAAAAACATTCCAACCGGAAGCATACCACCAGAAAAACATTTCGGTAATAGCCATGTAAATATTATAACACTTATGCTATAATATTGGTATGGATGAAAGTGAGATTCAACGAAAACGAAGGGAAAATGAGGAAGAGGCGACTGAGAGTCGAGCGAGAATCTTGGGCTTACCGTATTTAGATACGAGAGATTTTGAAAATGAAATTCCACTTACGCTTAATTTGATTAGTGTTCCAGAAATGCATCAGGATTTTATTATTCCTTTACAAAAAGGGGGAGGAGAGAAACATTACCAATTTATGGTAACTAGCCAAACACCGAGAACATTGATTGAAAAAATGCGGCAGGATTATTTGAATGAAGGAGAAAGAGTTGATTTTTTCTTAATTTCTAATTCGGCTTACAAAGTGTTTATGCTTAGATATGATCCGCCGAAAGAAATTAAATATGATGATATTAAAATTGCGGGGGAGGGTGATTCAGAAACAATAGCGTCAGTTTCGCAAACTTTATCGACAGTTTCGACAGAGAAGGTTTTTGATTTTTTGGTTGATCAGGCAGACAAGTTAGGGGCAAGCGATATCCATATCGAAAATTTACGAGATGGCATTCGGATTAGGATGAGGGTGGACGGATTGCTCCATCCGGTAGCGAATATTGATAAAGATCGTTATAGAATTTTTATGGGTGAATTATCGTCGAGGGCAAATGTTTCGACGGCTTCGAATAAACCACAATCTGGGCATATGCAAAAAGAAATTATGCGTGATGGTTCGACGCACCTTCTAAATATTCGCGTGGAAACAATTCCGACGATGTATGGGCAGGATGCGGTGCTTCGGTTGTTTAATTTTGATGAAAGTTTGTTGAATTTAGATTTGTTAGGTTTGTCGAAAGAAGAGCGAGAGGAAATTAATGAGATAATTTCGCATCCGAGAGGATTGGTTTTAATGGTAGGTCCGACGGGCTCAGGTAAATCAACAACACTTTATTCGATGTTAAATGCATTAAATACGACGGATCGTAAAATTATTACACTTGAGGATCCGATTGAATATGGGATTACGGGAATTTCGCAAATTCCAATTAATACAAATGCGGGAGGTTCATTTGCAGAAGGACTTAGATCGGTGCTTCGTTTAGACCCGGATGTAGTGATGGTTGGTGAGATTCGCGATGCCGATACGGCAAAAACGGCAATCCAAGCTTCAATTACTGGCCATTTAGTATTAAGTTCTTTTCATGCCAATTCTACGGCAGCGGCATTTTCAAGGATGATTGATCTTATAGGAGTAAATCCAATTTTTTCAAGTTCAATTCGGTTAATTATTGCACAAAGATTAGTGAGAAAACTTGCTGCTTCGAAAAAGCAGAGAATAGCTACAGAGGCAGAGACGAAATATATCAAAGAAGTTTTAATGGGAGTATCATCGGAAATTTTGTCGGATTTTGATTTAGATTCACCTTTGATTTGCGACCCAGTTAAGACTGAAGAAAATCCGTTTGGATATAATGGTAGGACGGTGATAATGGAACAATTAGTTGTTTCAGATGATATTCAGGCTTATATACGTGGTGATGTGGTAGATATAAACACCAAAGCAATTGAAAAAACCGCTAAGCAAAACGGGATGTTGACGTTGGAGCAAAAAGGAATATTAGCAGTTCTTAGAGGAGAAACCACTTTAGAAGAAATTTCACGAGTAATATGATATATGATATAATATGTTTTATGAGTGAAAAAGTTATTTCTGACTATAATGGTTATGATTATAAAAAAGAATTTTGGGAAAATGTTGATCGTGAGTATGAGGATCAAGCAGATCGGATGGCAATAAGAAAACTATTGCCAAAGCGGATGGAAAAGTTTGCGGATATTGGAGGAGGGTATGGGAGATTGGCAAATGAATATTTGAAGCGAGCACACAAAGTGGTTATTTTTGATTATTCTAAGTCCGAGTTAAAACAAGCAAAAGAAACCTTTGGAGATAAAATTGAAACTAGAGCAGGTGATATTTATGAATTGCCGTTTAAGGATGCGGAGCTTGATGGATTAATGATGGTGCGAGTAACACATCATTTGAAAAATATGAATAAGGCGATGGCTGAACTTTATCGAGTTTTGAAGCCAGGTGGAGTAGCAGTGATTGAGGTAGCGAATAAAAGGACTTTACCGAAAATAGCAAGGTTTATGGTGGGAAAGTCAAAAGTTAATCCATTTGATAAAAAGGTAGCGAATTACAAAGAAATTTCAAAAGACGGATTTTATAATTATCATCCAAAATATGTGGAGGAAATTTTTGATAAAATTGGATTTAAAATTGAAAAAGTTTTATCAGTGTCAAATTTTAGAAGTCAGGGATTGAAAAAAATATTAAAAACGAATAATTTAGTAAAGATGGAAAGTAAGGCTCAGTCGGTTTTAGCGCCGATTAGATTTGCTCCATCGATTTATTATAAGTTGAGAAAACCGGAATAATAAGGTATAATATATAGAGGCGGGGCCATCGTTCAACGGATAGGACATATCCCCTCTAAGGATACAATGTAGGTTCAATTCCTACTGGCCCTACCATAGATTTGTTTGAAATAGCTTATAATTAAATTTTAAATGTTTCAAATTTAATTATAGGCTATTTATTTTAAACTATTTAAAAATTTTTTTGTTGAGATATAATGAGATTATGAATATTGTTGAGGTGAAGAATTTAAAGATGCGGTTTGGGGATAAAACTGTGATTTCTGATTTAAATTTTGATGTAAAAAAAGGGGAAATATTTGGGTTACTGGGGGCAAATGGTTGCGGAAAGACAACGACGATTAGAGTTTTATTAGGATTTTATGAACCGACGGCAGGAGAACTTTTGATTGATGGGAAAAAATATAATCCAGAAAACTCTAAAATATTGGTTGGATATTTACCAGAAGAACGAGGGCTTTATCGTAAGGAAAATGTGATTGATACGATGATTTATTTTGGCGAATTGAAAGGTTTAGAAAATCCGCGCGAATGGAGCATGAAATATTTGGAGCGAGTAGGGCTTTTGGATAAATTTAATGAAAAGATTGAAAAATTATCCGGTGGGCAACAACAAAAAATTCAGTTGGGAATTACGATTATGGGAAATCCAAAACTTTTGATTTTGGATGAACCAACGAAGGGATTTGATCCGATGAATCGAAGACTTTTAATGGAAATTATTGAAGAGTTGCATAAAAAAGGAACGGCGATAATAATGATTACGCATTATATGGATGAAGTAGAAAAATTATGTGATCGGGCATTACTTTTAAAGGATGGCGTGGCGAGAGCATATGGAAAAATTACGGACATAAAAAAAGAATTTGGTGGAAAAAGTTTGGATCAGATTTTTGTAGAAGTGTATGGAGGCGAAAATGAATAAGCATATTTTGAGAGTAGCAAAATTTGAAATCGTGAGACAACTGAAAAAACCGGCATTTTGGGCGGCAACGTTGCTACTTCCGGCTTTGATCGGCGGGATTTATTTTATTAGTTTTATTTCTACTCAGGAAGTAGATGAAAATCCGATACTTGATGAAAATACGACCGTGGCGATTACGGATGATGCAGGAATTTTATCGGATGGAGCTCCGTTTGTAATAAATGGCGATAAAGAATATGGGAAAGAGATGGTGAAAAATGGGGAAGTAGATTTATATTATTATATTCCGGAAGATTTTTTGGAAAATAAAAAAGTGGAGTTTTATCATGTTTCGGAAGGCTTAGAGATATTTAATAATGACGGGAATATTATTAAAGGGTTGTTACTCCAAGATGTAATGAAAAGAGTGGATGGGCAGGATGCATTAGTGTTGACTGGTGGTTATGAAATCGTGGACAATAAAATGACGAAGGACGGAGGAGAAGCAAATGCATTAGGAAAGGCGATTATCCCATTTTTTATCGGTTTGGTATTTTTTATGTTTATTGCACTGTGCGGAAACAGATTTTTGATGACGGTAGTGGAGGAAAAAGAAAACCGAATTTCGGAACTTATTTTAACCTCGGTTTCATCAAAACATTTGATTGTGGGGAAAATTATTGCGATGTTAGTGCTTGGATTAGTGCAAATATTGGTGTTAGTGATACCGATTTTAATCATAGTATTGATTAATCGCGATAATCAATTTATAAATATGGTTTTGTCAATGATTGAAATTGATCTGGTGGCAATAGTTTTGAGTCTATTATTATTTATAGTGTCGGCGGTGTTTTATGCAGGGACTTGTACGTTTGTAGGATCTCTAGTAGCGACAGCAAGAGATGCTTCATCATTTATTGGGCCAGCAATTATTATGATGGTGTTTCCGCTTTATTTTATGCAGATGTTTATGATGGAACCAAATTTAATTGTGCAGATTATGACTTACTTTCCGTTTTCGGCGCCGGTAGCGTTGATGCTTAGAGAAGGGTTTGGCACGATTACGACAGCAGAGTATTTAGTTGGTATTTTAGTAGTGGCAATTTCGGCGATAATTATGATTAAACTAGCCGTAAAATCTTTTCAGAAAAATGCGATTAATTTTAGTATGGTGAAACCGAAATTTTTGAGAAAAAGATGATTATTTATAATAATTTTTGACTTCAAATTATAAAGAATAAAATATATCATAATAAAACTTCTTAACTTAAAATTACGCCAAGATAAAAATTACAACATTAGACAAGTTTTTGCTCGCGTAGCAAGCTCTACTCGCAAAAACTGTAATGTTGTAATTTTTATATGGGTAATTTTAAATGTTTCGAAATTTTATTATGATATATTTTATTCGTCTTTAATGATCGCAAGATGAGATTCGTCGAGTTGGATTTGATCGATTGCGGAAGGGGAATTCATCATGAGATCAACGCCGTTGCCGTTTTTGGGGAAAGCAACGATATCGCGAATATTGCTAGTATTTTCGAGAACCATAAAGATGCGGTCGAGACCGGGAGCGCAGCCAGCATGTGGAGGAGCGCCAAATTTAAAAGCGTTTAACATGCCGCCGAAACGGGATTCGACATAGGCGTTATTATAGCCAAGAATGTTAAAGACTTTATACATGATTTCGGGATTATAATTTCGGACAGCGCCAGAACAAACTTCGTAGCCGTTCATGACCATGTCGTATTGGTCGGCCTTTAATTTAAGCAAGCTTTGTAAATGGTTCTTCAGACTCGCTCGCTCGCGCCCGTCGTTACGGGGCTCGCTCGCTTCGCTCGCCTCGTGAGGCTCGCGGGACACGTCTTCAGAACCATTTACGGAAGCTTGCTTTAGGGCTTGAAGGCCGCCTTTGGGCATACTGAAGGGGTTGTGACCGAAGTCGAGTTTGTGATTTTTTTCGTCCCATTCGTAGAAAGGAAAATCGATGACCCAGCAATAAGCGACTTCGTCGGGATTTTTGAGTTTAAAATGATCGGCAAAATTGATACGGAGTTCGCCCAGAATTTTATTTACTATAGTGCGCTCATCGGCAGCAAAGAAAACGGCATCGCCGATTTTAGCATTGGTTAATTTTTTGACATTTTTAATTTCGGCTTCGGTCATAAATTTAAGGATTGGAGATTTTTCACCTTCTTCTGTATATAATATATAGGCTAGTCCGCCAGCGCCAAGTTTTTTGGCTTTTTCAGTAAATTCATCAATCTCGCGGCGAGTTAAATTTGCGCCACCTTTTACGCAAAGGGCTTTAACGCAGGGAGTTTTGAACACTTTAAAATCAGTAGCTTTAAAAGTTTCGGTAAGGTCAATTAGTTCCATGCCATAACGGAGGTCGGGTTTATCAACACCATAAGTTTCCATTGCAAAATCAAAAGGAAGGCGAGGAATGATAGAATTTTTATCGAGATATTTTTTGGCGGGTTCAGAATTTAAGACAAGTTTTTTATGGCCAAAATCGGTAGCGAGAGAAAGGAATAAAGGCTCAATTTCTGTGCGAACGGTTTCGCCATCTTCTACAAAAGACATTTCCATATCGAGCTGATAAAAATCGCCATAAAGACGGTCTGCCCTTGGGTCTTCGTCACGGAAACATGGAGCAATTTGAAAATATTTATTAACCCCACCAACCATTAATAATTGTTTGAATTGTTGGGGAGCTTGAGGAAGTGCGTAAAATTTTCCGGGATGAAGACGTGATGGGACGAGAAAATCACGAGCTCCTTCGGGAGAAGAGTTGGCAAGAATCGGAGTGGTAATTTCGGTGAAATCGTGATTGTACATAAATTCACGGATGAAGCGATAATATTCAGAACGACGTTTTAAAATATTTTGCATGGATGGGCGTCGAAGATCCAAGTAGCGATATTTAAGGCGTAATTCTTCAGAAGATTTTTCGCCATCGTCGTGAGTATTAACTGGGAGAGGACCGGATTTGTTTAAGAGATTTAGTTCTGATACTACTAGTTCGATTTTACCGGTTTTAATGTTGGGATTAATTAATTCGGGTTCGCGTTTGCGAATTTTTCCGGTGGCTTTTAAGACAAATTCATCGCGAATAGTTTCGGCGAGTTTAAAAGATTCAGAATTTTCTGGAGTGATGACTAATTGGATAATGCCGGTATGGTCGCGAAGGTCGATAAAGATGAGGCCGCCATGATCGCGTCTGGAATTGACCCAACCTTCAACGGTTACTTCTTTGCCTAAAAAATTTTCTAAGTTGTTTGCTAGAATTCTCATATCTGTTATTATAGCACTTTGCTAGTCTAAAATCAAAATATATAATATTTTAATTTAAAAGATAATCTAGAAGCATTTGGGTGGTAAAGAAGCCGGCGAGGGATTCTTGATTATCTAGCACTAGAAAATAGTAGCTGTTGGTGCGGGCGATTTCTTCGACGGCAAAATTTAGAGAGTCGTTGATATGGAGATAATTGACATTACGGTCGAGATATTTTTCGGCACGATCGGTTTTTTTGATTTCAAGCGCATTGAGGGCTTCGGTGTGGATGACACCCTTGACTTTGTCTTTGTTGTCGACAACAGGAAAATTAGTAAAACCGGATTTGTATAATTTATCTAAGACGAGTGGACCTAAAACTTCTTTAGCATTAACAAAAACCATGTCTTTTTTGGGGACCATGAGATCTTTGACGGAGCGGTTGTCAAAATTCATAATGGCAGCAATGCGACTACGGTCTTTACTACTAAGAATGTCTTTTGGAGTGCGACGGAGGAGGTCTACAAATTCGTTAAGAGTTTTAGGGGTATATTTTGGTTCTGCTCGATTAGAGTGAACACGATATTTTTCTAGTTTGGGGTCGATCGCCTGAACGATTTTACTCAAAAACTTGAACCACATGATATAATATATTATATCACAAAGGAGTTATATGAAAAAATTAAAAGGTTTTTCAGTTGTTGGGACAATTGTTGGTGTGCTAATAGTAGCTCTGCTCGGTGTGGCTACTTATTATATAATTGACGGTAATAATAAAGCAACCGATTATGAGAGCTATGATTTTTATGCGATGATTGAAGGAACAAAAGATAATGGAAATATTGGTGATCATGTGAAAGGTGATAAAAATGCGCCAGTTTTGATATTTGAATATGCAGACTTTCAATGTCCAGGTTGTGCGTCGATAAATTTAAAAGTGAATAAAGCCGTAGAAGAATTAGATGGAAAGCTAGCAGTAATTTATCGTAATTTCTTGTTGTCTTATCATCAAAACGGGACAGCGGCGGCTTCGGCGGCGGAAGCAGCAGGCCTTCAGGGATATTGGAAAGAGTATGCTGATAAGCTTTTCTTGGAACAATCAGAATGGGAATATGCTTCTACATCGGATAGAACAGAATATTTTAACAAGTATTTTGAAGAAGTGACGGAAGGGAAAGGAGATTTGGAAAAATTTAATAAAGATATAGCGAGTGAAGGAGTGTCAAAGAAAATTAGTTTTGACATGGGAATAGCTAAGAGGATTGATGTTCCAGGCACGCCAGCTTTTTATATTGATGGTCAGTTAATTAGTTGGGGAAGTGAAGGAAGCGTGGAAATAAATGGGAAAACTATTAGTTGGGATTCGGCGAGATCGGGAGATGAATTTGTTAAACTTCTAAAAGATATTGTGGCGGCAAAATTATCTGAATAAAAAATCCCCCTTAGGGGGATTTTTTACGAGAGTTAAATCTCGATAAACTCTTGCCAAGCGGCAGGAGGGATTTTTGACTTTTTGCGTTCATTAGAACGTTTTAGTCGTTTGATACGCATGTATCAATTTTCTCCTTAATGTTTTTCGCTCTTACGACCGACCCACCTCGCGAGAGACCTAGCCATAAGTCTATTGGGAAAAATGATGAGCGATAAAAAGTATTCTAGCAAAGCTTTGAAAACAATGCAAGCATAATATAAATAGCTGATTATGTTATAATATTTAGTATGAAAAAGCGTGGGCGGATAAAATTTAAAGTAAAAACTTGGCAATTATTGTTGGTTTTGGTACCACTACTTTTTTTGGATGCAACGCTTTTGCGATTAGATCATATTAAAATGGCAGAATTAAGGAGCGCGGTTTTAACGGCGGACGAAGAAGAAGATGATAAAAAGATTTCAGAAACTCTTGAAGAACTAAAAGATTTTGTTTTTTCGAATATTGTGATAAATGTGGTTGATGATAATGGTTTGCAGAAAGTAACTTTTGGAACGGGTCCATTTTATTTGGAACATCAATATATTAGAACGGCTAATGCGGCTTTGGAAGAAGCAGAAAAAAAATTAAATTCGGATAGTAATCCGAATGGAAATATTTATCAATTAGCTTCGAATGTTTGTCGACCACAAGCTATTCAAAATGGTTGGACGTGGAATGACCCAAATTATATAAATTGTATGATGACGGAAATTCAAAAATATCCAGCGGCAGATGAAATTCAAGATAAAATAATTGCGAGTTTGCCATCGACGGAGCTTTACCGAAAAAATTATGCTTCACCGGTATGGGCACCGACTGTGACAGGATTTATGTTGTTAATCACGGTGGTTATTATTGTTGTAATTTTTATAAGGGTAATTGTTTGGATTATTCTGAGGTTGTCTCTGTTATTTATTTAAATGTAAGAAAAACCTCTAAAATCCTCTTGACAATTTTGGCATGTAACCATAAGATAAGAATATATTAACTTAAGGAGGAAAGCTAAATGGCTTACGAACATACCAACGGCAAGGGAGTCAAGTACTACCTTCACAAATCTGAAGTTACTCTTCGTGGTGGCAAGCCTCAAACTATTTATTTCTTTACTAAGGAAGAAAAAGGTGGTAAGGGAACCCCATGTGATCTTCCAGCAGATCGTATGGTTTGTGAGAACCCTCGAAATGGCTTCTTGACTCTAAAGAAGAAATAATTTTTAGGTGATAAAAAAGTGTTGTAAAATTTACAACACTTTTTTGATGGATGAGATTGGTTAAAGAGTTTTTGTTAATATAAAAAATAAACCCCTAAAGGGATTTTTTTGGTAGGGGTGCCTGGACTCGAACCAGGGACACTGCGTGTATAAGACGCATGCTCTGACCAACTGAGCTACACCCCCGTTGTTTCTATATTATATCATGGATATCTCTTGAATGATATAATTTGGGATTTTGATGATATAATATGGTTGTGGATAAAATGAAAAATAAGTTTAGGCAAATACGATATTGGATGAAACATGATCTTTTTACCGTTTCGAATATTGTTTTGGTTTTGGCGATTTTGCTTTGTCTAGTTTGGACTTATCAATCAATTGTAGCGATGTCGAGGAATTGGGAATTATCGGAAAGATTAACGGCGGAAAAGAAAGAGTTGGAACTTTTGAACATTGAGGTGGAGGCGGCGGAGCTTGAAAATGAATATTATAGATCGGAAGAATATCAAGAATTAATGGCGAGAAGATATTTAGACAAAAAGCTGGAGGGAGAGAGTATGGTGGTGATGCCGGATAATACAGAAGAGGCGAAAAATAAATATCAAGAAGTTGAATATGAAATAACAGAAAAAAAATATTCAAATTTTCAAAAATGGATGATGTATCTATTTCCGAGTTATTAAAAATACTTTAAATAAAAAAATGCTTATGTTATAATAAGAGATATGAAAAGGTTTAAGCGTGGCTTTACTTTGATTGAGGTGTCGCTCTTTTTGGCGTTGACTGCGCTACTTTTTGTAGGAATTGCGGTGGGGGTACAAAATTCGATTTATCAACAGAGGTTTAATGATGCGGTGCAGAATTTTGCAGAATTTTTGCGAACGGCTTATTCTCAAGTGCTGAATGTACAAAGTGAGGGGACTGGAAGGTCGGACAAAGCGATTTATGGTAAGTTGATTACTTTTAATGTGGATTCTGATACAGGAAAAAATGTGATAAATACATATAATGTGATTGGGGATGTGAGTAATAGTATTGGGACGGGGACAGCAATTGGTTTGCTGGAAGAATTGGAGGGGAATGTAGTAATAGAAGAGGAAGATGCGGGGGGCGGTAAAACATATACTCCGGTAGGGTTTGTAGAGAATTATACGCCGAGGTGGGGGGCGGCAATTCAAAAAAGTGATGGCAGTAAAGATCCTTTTGTGGGGGCGTTATTAATCATTCGGCATCCACTTTCGGGGACTGTGTATACTTATGTGACAGATTCAAATGTGGTAAATGAAAATAATTTTTCTGATGTCTTAAGTTCAGAAGAGGGAGGATTTAAAATAGATGCGGTAGACTTTTGTGTGAATCCGAATGGACCAGGTGAAGGTGGAGTGAGGCGAGATGTGCGAGTGGTAAATAATGCTAGAAATGCATCGGGAATAGAAATAGTTTCGGATGCGGAGAGTGCGTGCGAGAGAATATGAAAAAAGGGTTTACTTTGATTGAACTTTCGTTGTCGATAGTGTTTATATCGATTCTTTCGATTATTATTGTGCTTTTGATTAATAATTCGATAGCTTCGTATCGGCGAGGGTTGACTCTTAACCAAATAAACACGGTGGGAATGGATTTGGTGGATGACATAAGGACGGTGGTACAGAGTTCGCCTGCAGGGGCAGTGGTAGGAATGTGCGAAGAATTAGAAAATGAGGATGCAAAAGAGGGTTGTAAAACAGATGGAGGAAGGAAATTTGTGTCGGTAGTGAAAAAGAATAATGGCGTACCGCTGTTTGGAGCTTTTTGCTCTGGGACGTATTCTTATCTTTGGAATTCGGGCTATTTCTTTAATGACGAGTACCGTGAAATAGTTGGAGATCAAAATTATATCAAAGAAATTACGTATAATGACAATAAAACATTACCGCTTGATTATAAATTTAAATTACTAAAAGTGAAAGATCCAAAAAGGGCTGTTTGCCAGAATGCTATAAATGGTAATGATTATGATAGTAATATTTCTGATTTTGAGAGTGGAAAAATTAATCTTGGGCAAATAAATAATGAAATCACTTCGAATGACCTAGAGGAATTAATACCAAGTAGTAATAGCAATTTAGCAATTTATGATTTTTCGGCAATGGCACCGGCGGTTAATGCATCGGGGAACGTGTCGTTTTATTCGATGTCGTTTATTTTGGGGACGGTGCAAGGAGGAGTAAATGTGATGGCGAGTGGAAATTTTTGTAAAGCTCCAGCAGAGACAAACGAAAACTTCAATTATTGTGCAATAAATAAATTTAATTTTGCCGCGCAGGCAATTGGGAAAGGATAAGATGAAAAGAGGAGACAAAAAATTGAATTTCAAAAAAGGAGCAGCGTCGTTTTATATCGTGGCGTTTTCGACTTTGATTTTGATTATTGTGGCAGCAAGTTTTATTGGAATTATCGTTTCGGAAATTGCAAGAACTTCGAATGATGATTTGTCGCAATCGGCCTATGACTCGGCGTTGGCGGGAGTGGAGGATGCAAAATTAGCATTTTATAATTATCAGAAATGTATTGAAGATAACCCAAGTTTGGCAGATGCAGATGGAGAAGAACCTGGTGATGAGAGCGAACTTTCTTGTGGAAATATAGTATATCTTATGAAGAATAATGATTGTGATATGGTGGCGAAAATTTTGGGACGAAAAATAAATAAAGATGAAGGCGTATTAATCCAGGAGGAGTCGGAAGGCGGGAATAATATGCAGCAGATGTATACTTGTGTAACAATGAAGACTGACTTGAGCGATTATCGGGCGACTTTGTCGGCTTCGGACCCAGTGAAAGTGATACCAGCGAAATTTGATAAGGTAGCTGCTGATGAAATTCAGAAAGTAACGATTAGTTGGTTTTCGGGCGCTAATGCCAGTATGACGTTTGGAGGAGAGGATTCATTAAAATATAGTGATTTGAATTCAAATGGGATTTTTCATTCGAATGATGGCTCGAATGAAGTTGTGCCTACGATTGCGTTGGGGATGGTGCAGACGGACAGCTCTTTTAATTTAAGTGATTTTGATGTAACAAAGAGCGGACAGACAAACCGAGGGATGATTTATTTGGTGCCGACTAATAATAAACCGAATGAGGGTAATGATGATAAATATAAAGTTGCTAATGAGAATAATGTAGTGCCAGTTGATGGGTTTTTGAAGTCAAATGATAAAACAACAAAAAATTTGCCGTATGTTGTGAGTTGTGGTGGAGATGAAGGACAAGAATTTATCTGTTCGGCAACTGTGGAATTGCCAAAGCCGATTGGTGGAACGCGTAATGATAATACTTTTATGTTTATTGTATCTTTGCCATACGGTCCAAGTACAGATTTTGCACTAGAGTTTGAGTGTGGGGAAGGTGAAAATGCTTGTACGGAGACTGTCGTCAATGAAGATGGTACACCAACTGAGCAGCAAACTAAGCCAAAGCTAAAGGGTGTACAAGTGAGTATTGATTCAACGGGTAGGGCGAACGATCTTTATCGGAGGGTTGAAGTGAGATTGTCACCGGCGAATGCGGCTAATCCTTATGCGCTTTATGGAATACAGTTACTTGGTAATGATGATGACAATAGTTTGTTACAAAAAGATTTGCATCCGACGAAGGAACACAATTTCAATTAAACGTTTTAGCGCTTGACAAAAATTAGCTTTAGGTGTATAATGAGACTATACCAACTAGTTTGGTATAGGTTTGTCGTGGGGTAGAGCAGTCTGGTAGCTCGTTTGGCTCATAACCAAAAGGTCGCTGGTTCAAATCCAGCCCCCGCAACCAAGTTTAATAATCAGATTGTAGTTCAGGTTGAGTTACCCCCCTAACTCAGCCTGAACTGCGGGCTGATTATTTTTTCTTGGAAAGAAGAGCTTTGGCGGCTAGTTTGACGCCATAGTTATAACTGTTGAAAGGATGGGGAGTACTGGCGATTTCGAGGGCGGTAAAATTGTGACGAATAGCAATGGCAATTTCTTCGGCAATAAGCTCGGCGTTAGGTGCGACGATAGTAGCACCAAGAAGATGATTGTTTTTATCGGCGAGTAGTTTGATAAAGCCATACTTAAAATCGTGGATTTTGCTAGCAGGAAGTTCTTCGAGTTTTAAGATGACTTTTTTGTATTTGCGGTCACGCTTAGTTAAATCGTCTTCGTTTAGACCTACGGTGGCAATTTCTGGGAAAGTTTTGGTTTGGCGAATGAAACCTTGATAATTAACGGAATTTTTGGTTTTGTTGATGAGATTGGAGGCGAGAATTGAACCTTCGTAATCGGCGAGTTCGGTGGAAGAGGCTTTACCTAAAGCATCGCCGATGGCATAAATGTTTTTGGCGGAAGTTTGGAAGAATTTGTCGGTGATAATGCCGGAGTTTTTGTACTTGACACCGGCGTTTTCTAGACCATAATCTAAAATTGGTTGACTGCCAGTAGCAAGCACTACGCAGTCGGCGTGGACGACTTTTTCGGTGTTGGCATTACGGAAAATAATGCGTTTAACTGAATTGTCTTGTTCGAGGGCGACTACTTTGCAGCCTGGAAGAACCATGATGCCAAGTTCGTGTGTGAAATATTCGGATAGAGTTTCGGCGACTTCTTTATCTTCGTTTGGTAAGATGCGGCTGGAAGATTCGATGAGAATAACTTTGATACCGAGCTCGGCATAATACGAAGCAATTTCGCAGCCGGTGGAGCCAGCGCCGACGACGACGGCTAATTTGGGTAGGCGACGAATTTTGATGGCGGTTTCTGGAGTTAGGTAGCTAACGAGGTCGGTACCGGAAATTTCGAGAGTTTTGAGCGAAGAACCGGTAGCGAGAATAAAATTAGCGGCAGTGTATTTTTGGTCTTGAACGGCAATGGTGTTGTGGTCGAGAAAATTTGCAGGCCCGTTGATGCAAGTGATGCCAGCATCTTCAAAGATTTTTTGATTGTTGCCACCGGATTCGATGATAGTTTTTAGTTGCCTAGATACAGAAGAAGGGAGGCTAAAAGACAAATCCTGATGATTGAATTCGGGTAGAGCAGATATTTTGAAATAAGTGTGGGCAAAATCTAGAGCTACGGCATAGGGAACATCGCGAGTGTTGAGATTGGTGCCGCCAAAATAACGTTCTTCAACGATACCAACATGTTTTTTGGCTTTGGCAAGATTAAGTGCGGCGGCAGTTCCAGCTGGGCCACTGCCAATAACTAAATAATCAAAGTCATACTTTTTTCCCATATCTATATTATTTTATCACGATTTTCGTAAACATAAGCTAAATCTTTGTGATATTTTTTTAGCTCTTTCGTGATAATCCTTTCTAAATCCTTTTTAGTAATGATATTTTTGGATTTTAAGATTTTTTTGGTTTGATCGATGGTTTTATTGATAAACATTTCGGCGGCGCCAGAAGGAATACCGAGTGCACGGGCATCAATTTTTAATTCTTTGATAAGAGATTTTTCGTCGAATTTTTCGTTCATGAGGTGACTCCAGGAATAATGATTAAAATAGCGAGTAGAAGGTAGAGAGTGCTAATGAAGACGCGGAAAAAGGTTTTGTTTTTGATACGAGATTTTTCTAATTCGGCGAGATTATGATTGGTGCTTTCGAGGGTATAAATGATAAAGAGGGGAATGACTGAAATAAAGATAAAGACAAGAATAAGAGCGGAAAAAGAAAGATAAGGAAAACTAAGTTTAGACATTTCAATGAAAGAGATAGTAAAGAGCGGAAGAGAGAAAAGTAATTCTGGTATGCCAGCGATAAAGCCGAGCAAAAAGGCGTCGGAACGATTTTTGGCAGTTTTGGCCTTTAGAATGAAGTTGTGGGCAGTTTTTCTGGAAATAAATAATTTGGTGCCAGACTCCTTTTTAAAATAAAATAAGAAAGTAGCAAAACAGAGAGCAATCATAATCCCAGCGAAAATAAAATTAAAAATAGCATTTTCAAAAATAATTTCGGTAGAAGAGAGCAAGTGAAAAATAGAATTGATAAAAATAAAAACTAATGCAAACATGATTTCGACGCCAAAAATGAAGAAAATGCTAAGGTCTTCGGCTTTTTTTCTGGAAAATTTTCCAAGATTGAAATGTGTAAAAAGCATAAAAATGCCAGGTATAAGCTTAAGGGACAACAAAATAAGCATAGCAAGAATAAGAATTCCCAAAGAGGTAAAAACACTCATGCTTAAATTATAACATAAAAAGGGTTGAAATAAAAAGGGGATGATGATAGTTTTGCGGCATGAAGAAAATTTTAATTATTTTGGGATGGTTATGTGGAAGCGTATTTGGCGGTTTGATGGTAAATTGTTGTGCGGAAGCGGAAGAATTATATGAACTACCAGAAATATATATCAAGGCCATTAATCCGGGCTATACGGTTGATGGCAAAAGTAACGTCGGAGAAATGATTGAAATTGGCAGGAAAAAATCCGACACACCGATTTTGCTCGCTGGGACTACTGTAAGCTATACAAATTCGAGCGGGAATGATTCAATTTTGTTTGAATTTCCCGAGAACAGTTGGATGACTGGCGAGAGTATCCTCCTTCGTTTGGCCAGCTCGCCGGAGAGCGAGCTGGCTGCTGTGAATTATACGAAGACGTTAGCTTTTAAGGCGGGGTTAACATTAAAAAGGAACGAAGAAATTTTGGATGCGGTTTGTTGGACAGGTAAGGATGATTGCTATAAAGAGTTTAAATCTGTAAGCCCGACGGTATTAGTACGGAATTTGGAGACGGGAGATTTTGAACATTGGGAAGAATATATGCCGGTGTATGATGAAAAAAGTTATATCGTAGAGCAAACTAATGAAGAAGCAGAAAATCCTAGTCAATGTCGGGGTTTGATGTTTTCGGAATTATTAAGTTATTACGAAACAGCAAAATCAGAGCAATTTATTGAATTATATAATGCGGGGGCAGAACAAATTTTGATGAATGGATGTAAAATTAGATACAAAAACAAAAACTACAATTTAAGTGGAATTATTGGGGCGGAAAACTATTTTGTTTATTATCCAAAAGAATTTAGTTTGACGAAAAACCCTACTAATTTTAATAAATTGGAACTGATTGACACAAACGGTGAAATAGTTGATACTTTAGAATACCCGAATGGACAGAGGAAAGGAACGGCGTATGCGATGATTGGCTATGATGGAAGCGGAAAAAAGATTTGGAAAGTAACTTATGCTCCGACGCCGGGAGAAGCCAATAATTATCAAGAGTTTAAAACTTGTGAAGCGGGAAAACTAATCAATGAAGTAACGGGAAATTGTGTAAAAGTAACAAGCGTGGCGGAAAAAATTTGTGCGGAAGGACAATATTTAAATCTTTTGACGGGGAGGTGTAAAAAATATGAGGAAAAAACAGAAAAAAGTTGTAAAGAGGGATATTATTTAAATCCTGATACGGGGAGATGCCGAAAAATTGTAGAGAATAAGGGAGCGGATTATAATCTAAAACCGGAAAATTATGAAGAAAAATCTTCATTTATAGCGCTTTATGCGGTTTTGGGAGTGGTAGGAATAGGGTTAGTATATTTGATATATGAATTTAGACGGGAGATTGTAAAGCTTTTTGGTAAAGTTTTTCGACGATCTCGTTAAAAACAGCTTCACGGGTTTGGTCACCGTTTACTTCGATGAGTAGGTCGAGTGTTTTGTAATGTTGCAAGACTGGAACAGTTTTTTCGCGAAATTCTTTGAGGCGATTTTTAAAAACTTCAAGATTTTTGTCGTCTTCGCGTTTGCCACGATCATTTAGGATTTTGGCTGCCCTGAAGCGATTTTCGACATCAGCTTCGGAAATGTTGAGAATAATGACAGCTTTGATATCATGACCAGCGCCGGCGGCAACGGACATGACTTGATTTTCTTCGCCAGACCAACGTCCGATTGAAGAGAGAATAAGTGGATATTCGAAAAGATCGCGACGTTCTAAGTAGGGTAAAACCCATTCGTAAAAAAGATCGGTGGGAATAAGGACGCCGTGTTCTGAAAAATTTTGGTTGGTTTGTTTTTCCATTTCGCGGATAATCATGCCAGAAGACAAAAATTTTGCTCCAAGTGCTTCGGCTAAACGGATGCCTTGAGTATCTTTGCCAGCCATAGGAAGTCCAAAGATATTGATTGAGCCGGTACCAAGCCATGATTTAATTTTTGTGATTTTTTCTTCCATAGTTTTATTGTAACATAAAAAAGCCCCGACGAGGGGTCGGGGCAGGATTAGAGATTATTTGAAAAGTTTAGCGATAGTATCTTTAACAGATGAGGGGAGGGGGCCATTGCGTTCTTCACTGCACCAAGTTTTTTCTGTGATGTTGTAAATTCCAGCGATTAAGGTTTGTCCGCGTGCGGTGCGCTGAAAACGAACGGTGACTTTTCCATCCTGACAATCTGTGGTATAGGTGGTGTTGCCGTAACGAATCTTACGTTGACTTTCTCTTGATTTTGATTTTGGCATAAACCTAATCCTCCTTAAATGTAATGTACTGGTTAATGGGGAATTAACCTAGGAGTTTTATTTTAACATTTTTAAAAAAGATTGTAAATAAACTGGATACAGAAATAAATTAATGACACGTGGGATAATTAGCACTCTTGCGTTTTTAGTGCTAATTTTATATAATAAGAGTATGAAAATTACGGAGCGTCAAAGAGAGATTCTTTGCCAAATCATTGAGGAATATGCCGAAACTGCTTCTCCGGTTGGGAGTGTGACACTAGCGAAGCTTTTTGCAGTTTCGCCAGCGACGATTCGGGCGGAGATGGCTCGGTTAGAAGCTTTGGGTTTAATTGCACAACCACATACCTCGGCTGGAAGGGTGCCGACGGACGCGGGGTATCGTTTTTATGTAAATAATTTAGGCGAAACGGAAGATTTTGAAAAACCGGTAGCAGAACGAGGAGTGCATGCGCTTGAGGTTAGAGTGAATTCACAATCGCGGGCAGATACAGCGATTCGTGGAGCAGTTGATGCATTGGTAGAGTTAACAGGTAATTTGGGTTTAGCGACGATTGGTAGCCAATTATATCTTTCTGGTATTTCGCGTTTATTTACACAGCCAGAATTTGTGGATACTGGAAGAGTACAGGCGGTAGCAAAACTTTTAGATAATTTGGAACCGTGGTTAAGAGAAGCGGCGCCAGGGGAGGCTTTGAATATTTTTATTGGACAAGAAAATCCAATTGGTAAAAACTCTGGGGTCTCTTTGATTATTTCGAAATTTAGATCGCCATTTTCGGATAGAAGTTATATTGGCGTGCTTGGTCCAACAAGACAAAATTATTTGAAAGTGATGTCACTGGTAAAATATGCTGGTAATATGTTAGAGGAGATTTTATGAAAAAAGAAACCAAAGAACAATTAAAAATAGAGGAACTGACGGCGGATTTGCAAAGAACTCGGGCGGATTTTGAGAATTTTAGAAAACAGGTAGATATCCAGAAGGAAAGTGAGCGCAAAAATACGAAATTAATAACAATTTATAAAATTTTACCGTTGATGGATGATTTTGAGAGGGCAATAAGGGCTTACCAAGAGTTAAAACCTTTAGAAAAATCGTTTGAAAAGGTTTTGAAGGAACTTGAATTAAGTAAAATTTCGTCTGAGGTTGGAACGGAGTTTAATCCAGATAGACATGAAGCGGTGACGGTAGAAGGAGAGGGCGAAAAAGAGATAATCTCTGAAACGCTGAGGCCAGGATATTGCTATGAAAATGAAGTGATTCGTCCAGCGATGGTAAAAGTGAAAAGGACCTCTTGAAAAAAGAGTGAAAAAATGCTAAAATAAGGGGAAATTAAAGGAAAAAATATGGCTGAACATAAATTAACGCTAAAAGAGCGTGAGTTAACTGGGAAAAAATTGAAAGGTTTAAGAGAGATGGGGTTAATCCCGTCAGTAATTTATGGTGGGAAAAAACCAATTTTGGCAGCATCGGAATATGTAGTGACAAAAAAGGTTTTAGAAAAAGCAGGTTATCATTCACCGATTGATCTTGATTTAGATGGCAAGAAACGGATGGTGATAGTAAAAGATATTCAAATCGATCCAGTTTCAAGAAGAATTTTAAATATTGAATTTCAGGCGATTTCGGCTAATGAGGTGGTGGAAGCGACGACGCCAATAGTGATTTTGAATTACGAAGAGTCTGAAGCTTCAAAAACATATCATTTTGCTTTGACGCAGGCTATAGAAGAAATTGATGTGAAGGCTAAACCAGCAGATTTACCGAAGGCGTTAGAAATTGATGCTACTTCGCTAAAGGAACTTGACGATAAGATTACGATTGCTGACATTAAATTACCTGAGAATGTGGAATTTTCTGATAAAGAAATAGATGTTAGTAGGGTAGTAGCTTCGCTATATGATCCAGCGGCGGAAGCGGCGGCACGTGAGGCAGAAGAGCAGGCGGCAGCTGAGGCTGAGCCAGTGGAAGCGGCAGATGTCCCAGCTGATAATGGTCAAAAGCCAGAAGAAGCTGCAGAGACCGAAAAAACTGAAGAATAATCAAAAATTAGAGAATCTTAGTGTTAGCGATAAGACGGGTTAAAAAGGCTGAACGGGCGGCATCGGTGTTGGCGTTGTCACCTTTCCAGGCATAGAGAGCAGGATCTTGAAGGGCACGGGCAAAAGAAAAGGTGACCGGCCAGGGGAATGGACCATTTTTCTCGATTTCGGCGAGATTTTTGGTGGCTTCTTCAACGGTTTGGCCTCCAGACAAGAAGACTACACCAGCTAGATTGTTGGGAACGTGATTTTTGAGAATTTTGGCGGTTTCTTGACCGACTTCTTGAGGAGTAGAAGGAGTGACAAATTGTTTACCGGCGAGAATCATGTTGGTTTTGAGGATACAAGCATGTAAGTTGACTTTGAGTGAATTGAGTTCTTGAAAAAGAGTATCTAAAATATAGGCAGTGACTTCGGCACTTTTTTGGATAGAATAGTTGCCATCATAGACTACTTCTGGTTCGACAATAGGGACGAGACCGGCAGATTGACAAGAAAAAGCATATTTGGCAAGAATGCGGCAATTTTCTTTGACAGCTAGTTTGGTTGGTGTAATGAGATTGCCTTTTTCATCAAGACGAATTTCAAAAGCTGCGCGCCATTTGGCAAAACGAAGACCCATATTATAATATTCTGCAAGACGATTTTCGAGATGGTCGAGGCCTTTGGTATAGGTTTCGAGGGAATTATCGAAGTTTTCGAGTCCTTCGTCGACTTTGATGCCAGGTATGATACGTCGGCTAATAAGAAAATCGACGACATTTTGACCATCGTCGGTTTGGCTACGAGCGGTTTCGTCAAATAAAATGACTCCGTTAACATATTTTTCTAAATTAGGAGTAGAAAAGAAAATATTGCGGTAGCTACGACGATTTTCGTAAGTGTCAGGGATATTTAGCTTGGCAAATTTTTTCTTGATGGAACCGCCAGATTCATCGGCGGCAAGAATGCCTTTTTTGGGCAGGACGAGATTGGCGGCGATAAGCTCTAGTTGATTATTTTCGTCGATATCTTGAGAGAGTTTTTGTAGTTCGGAAATAGATAGAACTGAGTCGAGTTTAGAATTTTCAACATTAGTGCGGGCCATTTTTAGGCTGTCTTCGACGGAATAGCCAAGCACAAAACCGCCAAGTATAGTGGCTGAGATGATTGAATAAGCGGATAGATGGGTGAGAACATCAATACGCTCGACAAAAAGTTTTTCGTTTATTTTGAGATAGGAAATTTGATTTTCGGAAATTGAAATGATTTTTTGGGGGTCGATGGTGCTAAATTCAAGCGCGTAAGTTTTTTCCGGTAGGAGGTCAGGATTTTCTAAAAAGATAAGGTTAGCACGAGAAAGAAGACTATTCAAAAATTGATTATTGAGGTTTCTGACGTAGACGACCAACTTAGTTTTAGGAGAAATATCTAGATAAGCATTGATTTTTTTAGTGGTGTTTAAATCTAGTTCGGTAGAACGATCAAGAAAGAGATAGTCTACGGCTTCGGCGGGTGGAATAAAGACGGTTTTTTTGAAATTACTTGGTGATAAATAGCTAACTTCTTCGTTAGAAATTAAAATGTAACGATAAGTTTCGATGAGATTTTTTGGTGTGAAATTTTCTTCGGAAAAAGTAAGGGTATCATCGGAAATAGAGGGGTTTAGCTCCATTTTTTTGAGAACTTCTAAGGTGACGGCGGCGCCACCGAGACTACTGCAGCGGTTAAAAAAATGATGTTCTCTAGCGTTAAAACTAAGATCAAGCCACCTAGTGCCGTATTTATCGGTTTCAAAGTTTTCGGTTCGGTCATCGAGATTAAGATAAACGTCTTTTGTGACGTTGCCCACTACCAAGATATTCATAGGCTTATTATAGCATAATTAATTTATGACGCCTAGAATTCCTCTTAAGGCGTAGGCGGTGTCTTCGTGATTTCTGACGGTGATGGTATCAATCCCCATCTGGACAACCGGATAGTCGTTGCCACCAGGCTCGGTCATATCGCCAAAATAGAGAATATCAGATTTTTTGACGTTTAATTCTTCTAGAAGGTGAGTCATGCCAAATACCTTGTTCATGCCAGGAGTAATGGCATTAATAGAAGTGGTACCGCCAATCTCATAATCGAATTCAGGGGCAAGTTCTTTGCAACGTGCAACGATTTTTTGGCGCTTTTTGTGGTCGGGATCCCAAGCATATTTTTCTTCGGTGCCGGCTTTTTGACCGAGGGCAGAGAAAGTGACTTGAGAAAGGCGATTTTCGATGATTTCGTCGCCAGGCTTTAATTTATCTTCTTCCCAGAACCCGAGTTCGCGGGCAGCCTTTTCAATAGTGTCGGAAATTTTTTTGACCTGATCATCGGTGAGGGGATAATTATAAACTTGTTCCCAATCGTTTTTTGTAGTGTTGAAGCGATAATATTGAGTGCCTTGTGCGACAAAAAGGTGGAGATGAGAAAGTTGTTCAGGGGTAGGATTATGTAGTTGATCGACGATTTGGATGAGAAATTGATCAAATTTTTGACCAGAAATTGGGCAAATTTCGAAATGATCGAGGCATTTTACCAATAAATCGGCAATTTCTTTAGTAATGGGTGTTTTGGCAATGTTTAAGGTTTGATCTATATCAAATGCAAGTACTTTTTTCATAAACTTATTATAACATGGATTAGCATTATATATGCTATAATAGGGTTATGAAAACTTATATCGTGGGCAATTGGAAGTTGAATTTTACGGTCGGTGAGGCTTCCATTTATCTTCATAAACTTTTAAAGGCATTGCCTAATTATCGAGACATTGAGGTTGTGGTAGCTCCTTCGGCAATTGCTTTACAACCGTTGTCGCTTCAGGTTGATCGGCACAAAATGAAATTAGCTGCACAGAATGCGTTTTATCGTGATTATGGAGCTTTTACGGGGGAAACATCGTTTTCGCAACTGAGAGGTTTGGCAGATTATGTGATTGTTGGCCATTCGGAGAGGCGATATATTTTAAAAGAAGATGACAAAATGATTCAGAAGAAAGTGGCGGCGGCGCTAAGGAATAAGATTTCGCCAATTCTTTGTATTGGGGAAACGGAATCGGAGCGGGCGTTTGGTGAAACGGCAGATATAATTCGCGACCAATTAGTGGGAGGATTAGCGGAAGTTTCGGATGACGATCTTGATAAGGTGATTATTGCTTATGAACCAGTGTGGGCGATATCTAGCACTAAGGCAGCAAAAATGGCTTCTCCGGATGAAATTGCTGAAGTGGTAAGATTGATTCAAAAAACCTTAAAGGAAATTTATGGGGTGAAGACAGCGGAAAAAGTACCAATTTTGTTTGGGGGAAGTGTGAATTCATCTAATGCAGGGGCTTATTTAACTGTGCCTGGGATAAACGGACTTTTGGTTGGTGGGGCTAGCTTGATTTTGAATGAATTCGTTGATATAATCGAAATTGCTAAAAGAGTGAGGTCATGAATAAGAAATATATGGATTTTTTGCCACCAAGGCCAATTAAGGATGTGTATCAACAAAAAGTGGCAAGATCAAAAAGCCCTGAAGTCACAAAAAAAGTCAGTGCGACTAAAGTTGAGAATGTGGGTAGTAGGGTGACATCAAAAGCCCCAAAAACATTAAAAGAGCCGACTTTAGGTATAGTGGAAGATAGGGGTTCGAAATTCGTGAAAACAGAAGTACCGAAGAGACCTTTGGACAGGGCGCCTCATTTTAGATTGGAAAAAAGTGAATTAACTGAGGCAAAAGCAAAAAAAGTTGGTAATCAAGTAAAAAAGGTCGAGACTAAAAAAGTAGAAAAAGTTGAAGACAAGAAGACTTATAAGCCGCCAAAAACACCATTTATAAACCAAGAAAAGGTGGTAAAACGACCACTTTCGAAGAATGTTTACCAAAAGAAAATCGAGGTACCAAAAGAAGAGCCGAAGGGGCCGGTAACAATTATTACAAAGCCAGAAAAAGATGCGCATGTAAGTTTGATTGTGACAATTATTTTGACGATAATTTTAGGGGCGGCAGCAGGAACGGTGGCGTTTTTATTATTACCTAAATGAGATTAATAGATGAATAACCCTTTTTTAAAGCGCTTGATTAAAGAAAAAAAAGAGGACGTGGTGCATTCTTCGGCTTATGCGCAGGCACAAAATGAAGGAAAAATAGGTTCGGCTTCGGTAGAAAGTTTTACTAAGCGTTTGTCGATTGATAAAAATCGACAGGTAATTAGAAGATATGGAGATTCTCAAATTGTGAATGAGGCATGGGGAAATGCAGGTATGAGGGCAAAAAAATATGAGGCACCGCAAAAAAATTTGGAAAATCAGCCGATTCCGTCGCTAGGTAGTCGAGGTAATAATGGATTGGGGAATGTGAGAGAAGGAATGGTACCACCAGCGCGGAAAAATCCTGGTATTTCGAGATAAATATGATATAATTAGGGGGCTGGTGGGATTAGCTCAGATGGTTAGAGCGTCTGATTGTGGTCCAGAAGGTCGTCGGTTCGATCCCGATATCCCACCCCATTAACAGTTTGCGGGTATAGTACAGCGGTTAGTATATCAGTTTTCCAAACTGAGGATGGCGGTTCGATTCCGCCTACCCGCACCATTCGAGTTGAAAGGCGCCATCTCGGCGTTTTTTCGTGTTCGCTCTATCAATAATAGCGCTTCACAAGAATAAAACAC
>JAFRKN010000003.1 GCA_017431725.1 Candidatus Saccharimonadota bacterium
GTTGAAAATGTCGTGAAAGTATTACGCGCCCATGGTATCCCAGACAAAACCATCGCTGACGCTATCGAAGCCGTAAACAATGGTGTTCCACCAGAAAGAGTCGCAAGTCAATTAGAAAGGTTGGTAAATAATGGAAGAAGATAATTTCTATACTAGCTCGGAAAGGTTAATCAAACCTACCGAGAAACAGCAAGAGAAAGCCCAAGCAGACAAAAACGCCTTCGAGCGTGAGCGTCCTATTATTGCCGCCGTGATAGATTATCTCAAAGATGAGATTGCTTTCAGAGAAAGAGTTGACTCCATAACCGAAACGGCCGACCCGACAAAGTTCATGATTGAAGTAAATGCTAATAAACAAGTCTGTTCTATCTTACGCAGAAGCTTAAATGGATTGGAGGCGAAGGTCAAAAAGTTCGACAAACAAAAGAAGTAGGTAGCTCCTGATGAGCCACCAAAGCTCCCATCGGTGGCTTATCAGGGTCTATCTCGACCCAAAGGAATCGACGCCTAACAGTCGTAAAAAGTAAAGGAGATAACCATGGCAGAAGAAGCCGATGGCGTAAAAAGCACGGAAGAAATCGACACTTCCACAACGGAATCGCCAACCGAGGAAACAAACGACGATGGAGTCATTTCTCTTACGGGAGATATAGAGTTCAAGGAAAAAGAGACCGAAGAGGTGAAAGAGCAAGGCGAAGCAGACGCGGACGAATCCGCCGAAGACGAAACTAAAGCTCAAGCCCCGGAATCTAAAACCGAAGACACTTCATCGAAAAATGCTGAAACGCGAAAGCAGCAACTTAATAATGAGATACGGGACAAAGTTGCGGAACGTAATGCTCTCCGGAAAGAAATTGCCGAGCTGAATCGGCAGAAGTATCAGATGAAAACCACTTCTGATATCCCTACCGTTGAAGCTCTTATGGAGCAAATCAATCCAGAGACTAACGATTACTATACTCGCACCGAAGCCAAGCTCGCGCGTATTGAGGCCGAACGCGAACTCGAACGCGAAGCTCGGAAGCTGGACGAATATACCGACAACATTGTCGATAACCGCATGAGGCTTAAAGACGAAGCCGACCGAGTGCTTAAAGACTTCCCAATGTTTGATGAATCATCTTCTTCCTATGATAAGAATCTGGCTGAAAAGACAGAGAAAATAGCGGAGGGGATGTTAATCAGAGACAACTCCGGTGAAGTAATTGGCAGTCGCGGTTCCATCTACGATGTCTATGCTCTTGTAGCAGAAGCAGTCAAAAGCGCAGGGACGAATGGCGAAATTGCCGGACGTCGTGCCGCTGAAAAGATGATGGGGTCGGCAGACATTATCGGTTCTAGCAGTCCAAAAGCCACAGGTGATGACGATAACGACCCGTTCCTCAAAGGCCTACGAAGAGGTCTGAATTAAGTTTTCTCGCACAAGTAGTTAAAAAATAGAAAGGAGAAAACATTATGGCTACTGATTCTCGTAATGTAGATTACGCAACCAAATATAAAAAAGAACTCGACCAAGCTTTCTCGGAAGATTCCCTTACCGAAAAGTATGTGACCCAGGAAGAGTCCTTCAAAGAAGATGGCGGTGTAGCTTCTGTGTATTTCCGCACAGTTGATACCTCTGACTTCTTGGCTGGACACACTGGCCCTACCTTCTCGGCACCGGACGCCGTAGCTTCTGACGTAGTTCGTAAAGATGTGACTTTGTTCTATCAAATCAACAAAGTCATTGCTAGTGTATCTGTTGATGATACTGCTGGCGCGATGGACGCTGCTGGTGAAATCCTCACCACTGGTATCCGCGAACGCTATGCTCCATTCATGGATAAGCTTCGCATGGCTACTGCTATCGCCGCTGCTACCAGCTATGGTGGTGCTAACGTTGTTTCTTACAACAGCGCCGACATCATGGGCGGTATTAACAGCATGATTGCTACGCTCAAGAACAACCGTTCTTACAGCAAAACGCAAGCTCTGTTTATCCCTGCCTCTGTCGAGCCAGAACTTGACACCGAACTATTTACCATTTATGCGCCTAACAAGAATGACTCTGTCATCAATACCGGCGTCATTGGCAAATACAAAGGCGTTGAAGTTGTTGTCTTGCCTGATGAGTTGTTTGCTAAAATCACTGCTACCAGTGGCACCGCTCCATATCAGCAAGTCACCTTCGCTACTGATTCCACAATTAAAGCAGTCTTGTGGGATAAGCGTGTCATTAAGAACTGCCGCAAGCTCTATCAGACCTTCGTTCTCACCGGTAAAGCCGCAATCACGGCCGGTGCTGATGGCCCAGTGCTTCGTGGTTTGTTCCGCCCTGGCTGTTGGGTATTAGACGCAAACGGCACCAAAAAAGCCGTTGCTATCCTCAAGGATACCGCAAGCGCCTAATCGACCGCCTAGAACAAAAAGTCCCCCACTCTGGGGGATTTTTTGTGGATTATATTTTTCTATATTCCAACTTAAAGCGTTAAACTAGAATATGCGCTTCGTCACGCCACCAACGGAAGCATAGAGCTTCTTAATCTCTTTTGATTGGCCGCTAACCGAACCGTAAAGCTTCGTGACCTTCTTCGTCTTACCGCTAACTGAACCATAAAGCTTGTGCGATTCAAGCGTAGTGAATGTCACATCTGAACCGTTCGTCTCGCCAGCACTGGTCGATACGCGACATTTAAGAGTATAGGTTGTGTCGTCTGTAAGACCAGAGATAGTGAATGTTCCACTTGAGGCCGAGCCGGTGCTTACAGTCGCACCAGACACCCATGTAGTGCCACCATCGAGACTGTATTGGACGCTCTTGCTATACTTGCCACCATCTGCCGGCGTTGAGTAGGCTATGATGACATTATCTTCTCCGAGTGTATCCACCGATAGCGTTGGCGCATAAGCTCGAGTCGTGTAGTTTCCCATGTTCTGCGAGCCAGTTGACACATTGCCGTTTGTAGCATAAGCACCAAGGGTATATTCGGTATTGCCTCGGATTGTAAGGCTACCGTTTGATGAATTATTCGCGGTGATATTGCCGCTCTTACTATCTCCGTAAGATGGCTGATATCTCCTCGGCTCCGACATCCCCTTTGTCCAAACTTGAAGCTCACGGTATTTAGAAGACGAGCCGGTGCTATTCGTCCCCCAACTCGAAATATAAACATTGGCCTTAAAATCTTCAATACCCCTGACGATATTGTTTATGCCTAGACCAGTAGGCGCGGTATATTGCGATGGGATTGATACACTCCAAGAGCCACCCATGTAGCCACCCGAAGATGAACCGCTATATGTTCCGCCGCCCATACTGATTCCGAACCCAACGCTCGCAAGCTCTGAATCTGTCATCTGTCCGTATCTGGTTTGATTAAAGCCAACTGACGCGCCGCCGAATGAGAATGTAGCGTCACCAGAGCCAGTAGCTCCAGAGTAGGTATTCGTTCGAGTATAGAGAAGATGAGCTGTCGCCGAAGTGCCAGAATAATCTACTCTAACTCTCGTGTAGGTATAACTTCCCGTCCAGCTTGCGTCTGAATATACACTTGCCATTTATACCTCCTTTAAGCTTCATATACTGCTATAAAATGATTGGCCGCTAGGTCTTCACCTTCTCCTGGGTCTTCCGTTGTCATCGTGATAATAGGGACTGCGCCTTCCGCGAACTTGCCAGATGTGACGGCGCCATTCGCAATCGCGCTCGTTCCGACGGCATTATTCTTGAGCGTTCCGTTCTGGTTGTGCGCAATAAGTATGCCAGCGATTAAATCTTCGAGCCAACCGATTGTAGGGTTAAGCTCTACTCTATCGTTTGCCGCATTACCGGAATCAGCCGCGCCAGCAATTCTCGTGAGGTCTGTGATGTTATTACCAACGACAATACCTTTCCAGTCGGTTTGAGATGTAGAATCAATGCTGCCGTCTGCGTTAGTCTTATAAGTAGAGAAGTGAACTGGCGTATCTGTTGCCCAGCTCGAGAGGTCGTCGCATTGTAGAACCGACGCTCCTGTTTGCCTAGCAGAAGTGACGACGGCAACTCTTGGATAAGCGCCGTTCATACTGCTGGCTTTTGTAAAATAATCATTTATGTTTGCCGACATTTTATCTTACTCCTTTCTATCAGCTTAAATCCTTGATACCAATCGGGACATATTCCGCCACGACTGATGACATTTTATAATCCACGCCGGACTTATTTGTGTGAACATTATAAGTGAACGACTGGACATCCTCATCTACCTCGATGAATACATCGACGTATTCTTGCGCCATATCTTCTGGCGGTATAGTTAGTTTGCTCCACCCTACCAGCTTTGGCGATTTCTGCTCTACTTGGCTCCAGCCAATCGCACGATATCCTTCCTGCGGGTTAATGGTGAGCTTATAAACCATCTCGCCGTCTTCTGTCACGGCATGAAGCTCGAAGTTTATCTCGCCTTTTGGACGGAGTAAGGTAAAGACTACTTGAATCAATCTCGCCCAATCGCGACCGTCTTTCGAGAACAAAACCGTTCCGGATGTCATATCGGTTGAGAAAGGTGTCTCATCGTCTTTTGTTGCGGCCGCACGGTCTAGTTCGTAAATCTTGCCGTCTGCGCAATACATGAGGAAGTGCGTCTCACCGGAGTTGTCGTTGTATAGCGTCATCCACTTAACATTCAAATACCAGCTCGTCATCCACGCGCCTTTTTGGTCTGGGTGATATACCCACACCCTGTTGTTCTCGTTGGAGCCTACTGGCAACGCCCAGTAAATCTTATTCTCATAAGTTAGACCTACCGCTTTACTCATAGCGGAGCTTTTAAGCAGCGCAAGCTGGTCTTGGATAGTTGCTGAAATAGTCCTAGTGGAGAGGATATTTTGGAGTGATGGCATTGTGCCGGTTGTTTTGAAGCCGTCTCTCGATGGATAGAATAGCGAGTTGTTATACACCACGACTGCGTCTGGGCTGTCTGTGCCATCTCTACCGGAATCTTCTGTCGGAGACCACACGACTACACTCTCGCTACCATAGCTCACGGTTGAATAACCAATCTGGAAACGACGGCCAGAACCGTTCGAGCCTTGAGTCAATACCACGACCGTTGAATCACCAGTCCCTCGGCGGAACGGCATAACGGCAATCGGAACTTCCTTCGTCCCGCTTGCGACCGTGATATAACCACCACCATAACCACTAGGGGAGAAGTCAATCTCATGGCCGTAATCGCCACCATACCAAACATAGTATGGATTATCGGTATCACCTACGAGCCACACGCGACCATTGACGACTGTGCCTCTCGTAGTTTTCGGGCCGGATGTCGAGTTATACTCTGGAGCCGTGCGGCTAATCTCTTGCGCTTGTGAGCCATCGTCTTTGAATGTGGTGATAGATGGGTCGATGTTTGCCTGTAATAGATACATCACAGGGTCGCCTTCGCCATCTACGCCTGTCCCCATATAGACATTATATCCAGTCGCGTCATCTATTGCGTCCCATGTGACGGTGACATACTCACTGCCAGATTCCCAGGAGCTACGAGCTTTGTCCATATCAACGGCAACAGATTCACTGGCGGCCGTCTCACCAACAGATGAGTTAGCGGTAATGGCATAGTAAACCACGAAGCCGGTGCCAGATAATCCGGTGGCCGTTGCTGTCGGTGCGTCTGCTGGGTCTTCGAGTTCATCAAATGTGACAATCGTCCAATCTTCCGTATCAGATATGTTGAGATATGATAGCGAATCCACGCCGTTCATAACTAATACCTTATCGCCAATCTGAACATAATGGACTGGCGCGCTGGCGTCGTAGGTTGTCCCCTCTATCTGTGTCCACTCGGTGTCTTCGCCCTTACAATAACAAATATATGCGTCGCCTTCGATAACCTGCATTGTGACTAGATAAAAAGTCGCTTTGGTTCCGTTGACTACTTTACACTCGAATATCTCGCCGAGGATTTCGCCGAGTAATTCTGGCCCGTATTGAGCGAGTGATGGACGCGGACGGAGAACGCCGTTTTGTTCAAGCACCATGTTTACCGATGACTTCAATGCGTCCTCGACGATACGACGAGAATCATAATCGGTCACGGTTCCTACCGACCAATCCAGCACGGACTTTCTTTTAATCTCTGGGGCTTTGGTTGCTTTTGGCGGGTTAATCATAGCTCAATCCACCTCCGTTGCGGAAACCCCCTCTGATGTGGCGAACTTGCGCGCCACGATTGTTTTTAATCATGGCTGTCATCAAGTTGTTAGCTTCAGCAACGAGGTTGCCGTATTGATTCTGCTTGACGATATCATTGCGGATATATTCTGCGGCGCACATTGTGACGAGCCACTCTGGACTATCCACGACTACTTTGTCTGTTGCTTCTACCAAGTCATTGACTGCGTAATATCCAGGCGCCCAAATTGTCCCACCATATAACGGGTCATCTTCGGCGAATCCGGTATTGAAGACTAGGCTATTCTGTATTTTAGCGCAATAGTTGCCGACTGGGTGACTCAATAAGTCATCATGGCTTACAAGCTCAAACTCACCCCTAGTGCCATCAAGACCTACGATGACGACCTTATCTCCCTTTGCGGTAGATAATTCGGCCATCGTGTCTGGTAGCTCATACATACTACTATTGGTGACGGTTCCGACTTCCATCATATCGTAGAGCGAACCCCAGTGCTGTCCTGGTTCGTTCGCCCATGCGTGCTGGTAGTAGTTAGCAATACCGCGGATTTTCTCCCATTTCGTATTAGAGCTGGCAAGGATGGTAGGCTTACCAGTAGCCTTCAACATCACGGCGTTAATTAGTTCTTGTAGAGTCATTTAATCCTACCTCCTTCCAGAGTAGTTTACTCTTTTACTTGCTCGTAGCACTGCTTGATTTTGTCGCCATCGACTTCATAATAAGGCTCAATGACATAGCCTTTCTTGCCGTCTGGACGCACAGTGTTTTCTAATTCCTTGAAGCCAAACTCTTTGAGCTGTTCCTCTGTTGGCTCTTTGATTGTCTCGGTGATAACATCACCAACTCTCTTTGTGAGAACCTCGCCATTGTATCCGGCGATTTCATATTTGTTCTTGAATATATAAAGTGTCTTTTCCATTTTAGTCTCCTTACATCTATTGTAAAGATACATCGAGACCTAGTTCAATTCTTCGCCGAATAAACCTTTGTAAAGTTCTCTGATATTTTGGCAAGTCCGGTAAGCATTGAGCTTCTCCATACTACCGAGCCACGACTTCACCTCGCCTCTGATATCTTCGCGCGACAACGCCCCCTCCTCGAGTAGTTTGCGAAACTTCTTCATCTTCCGACGCTGGCGTGTGATGTTATCTCGGCTTGGCCGCTTGATTATTTTGCCGGTATCAGTGAGGTTATACTTAACTTTTAAGAAAGTGAAGCCATGCGAGAGCTTGAATATCTGCGTCTTCTTTTCATTGATGAATAGCCCAATCTCTGCGGATTGCTCGCGGACACCATCGAGAACACTGCGCAAGAACTCTTTATCGTGGTGAATGATATAGATGTCGTCCATGTAGCGACCAAAGTATTTACAACCCCTCACCACTTTACAATAGGTGTCAATCTTCGTGGGGAAGAACACGCCAGCCACCTGTGATATCTGCGAGCCGATTCCGAGCGACTTTTCTAGGTATCGTTTGCCGGTCTTCTGCTCCGATGGTATCTTTGCGTATTCCATCGAGTTAAAGACTTGGTTCATCAAATCGTCATCTGTATAAGAGATATCGACACGGAACGACCGCACCATCTCTTCCATTATAGCCATCACTTCGTCATCACCGAGCTTACTCCTAAATGCTTCGAGCAATTCTTCGTGGCGGATATTATCAAAGAACTTCCTAAAATCAATGTGTAAAAAATAGCCCTCGTTTCCGTAGAGCCGATAATACTTACGAAGATGAGTGTCTAACCGCCTCCGGCAGAAGTCCACCCCTTTATTCTTTTGCGAAGCTCCATTGTCATAGACAAGATATTTCTCGAGGGTAGGGATTAAAACATTGTCGCAGAATGAACGCTGAACCACTCTATCCGCTATGCCAAGAGCTTTTATGCGGCGATTATGGCCGCGCTCGTTAAGCTCAAACTCAAGGAACTCACCCTGTTTGTAGTCTCCGTTTAAGAGGTCGAGTTGGGTCTTCCGGATATTTTTAAGTAGATTGATTTCGTATTTCTGGACGGAAGCTTTCCAATCACTACCATTGGACGCTCGCTTAAAAGCCTCCATCAAATTGTTGGGGTCTGCTAGTTTCTCTAAATTATTCATGGCTTGTATCTCGCTTACAGCGACAGCGGACGTATCCGGTCGCGTCAAGATATATGTTTACCTTGCGGAGGGACATTCCCCCCTTTCCTGTTATTCCATGTCGGCACACGGCCTACTCGTAGCATGGACACATGAAATCGGGCGAACGACATTCGCGTTGGACGCGTTGTTGTTGTTGGCATTGCCGTTGTTGTTGACATTGCAGAAGTTAGAACCGCTCGCAATAGACGACAACCAAGCGTTGTTGCGGGAATGGGAAATGCCCCATAAATTACTTTTTAAGCTTTGCTTTGAGTTTGTTGTCGGACTTTCTCCAACCTTTTAAGAGAGCAATCTCTCTCTGGATTATATCGACATAGCCCATATATTTGTTGGCGTCGTTTGGTAGAACCGACATCGCATAGGCCATCTCTTGAAGCAGAGTTTCACAATTACCGATAGCTCGGTCTTGATATATCCTGCGCTCCGTCAATTCGGCTCTACATACCGGATAGATGGAATTTGCGCAAGTGATATTCTTCATCAGTTCTCGGAGGTTTTGTAGGATACTCTCCCTGAACTCTCGAATCAACCACTCTGGATATGTCTCAAGCATAGAGGTTATCTTGTATTGCTCACAAAGTTTGAGGAAGGCTTCGCCGTCTTCTTTCTCCATCTTGTAGAGTTTAGGAAGAACCTGCGTGTCTTTATTCCTGGCCTTAACCCCAAAATCTCGGAGCAATAAACTCGTCATCTCTTTGCGGAGCTTTATCGCATTATGAAAGAACTCAAGCTCGGATAGGCTCCGTTTGTTTTTGATTACCGACATATTAACTCCCACCTTTATTTTATCACAAAACTACGCTCAACATAAGCATAATGAAGCGGACGGCAGAACACATCAGACCCCCACAAGGGGGGTCTGATTGAGGATTTACGCGAACAGGAAATACGGGCGAACGACATTCGCGTAGGACGCGTAGTTGTAGTAGGCAAAGCCGGTGTTGTTGACATTGCAGAAGATAGAACCGCTCGCAATAGACGACAACCAAGCGCTGTTGCGGGAGCCACCCTTGCCACGATGAGCTATTCTTTCATTCGGACACATTCCGAAGTAAGGCAACTGGATAGGCGAACCCATATCACCGTGGTTGTGGCTTGCCTGAATCTTACAGCCATAGACCATCGTCTCGTTCATAAGCTCGACGCGAGAGTTATGCCATGCGCCGGCAGATGTAGATGTTGATAGATAGGTTCGATGTTTAAGGACATGAGCGTCACCAAACGCGTTGTAGATAGCTTGACGGTATGGTTCAAGATAACCCTTCGCATAAGTGAGCGTAATTGTATCGCCTTCAACCGGTGTGCCAGAGTAAGTGATACCATACACATTAAGATTTGCGCCAACCTCTGTGCTGTTGTATTCCCACTTGCCAGAAGCATTGCGGGTAAACACATAGGTTCCATCAGTAGAGCCTAAAGCTGATTCGAGGAAGGTGGTGTAGTCAGCGACAATGCTGGTTAATGCGCCACCAGTTCCGGCCGTGTAAGCTGTGCTTGCGATACCATGAGCTTGTGAGCCGTAGTAGCCACCAGCCGTAGTATTGGTGTCGTTCATCTTCATTGTTTCGTAGAACCCGTTTTTCGGAATCAATACCAAGTGGTGATTTGTCATTTCTGTATCGCCAGTTCCGTAGAAGTAGTCGATACCAGCCACAACGAAATCTTCTTCGCGCTCGGCGTTGTTGCCAACCTTAACTTTCTTTGTGATATAGTCACCGATGTAGATACCGGAGAAATCTCCCGCTTGAACTTTGGCGGATAGTTCAGCCATGGTATATTTCTCGGATAAGTCAGCGCCACGGAAGGTAGCATTTGATGAGCCTGGTGTTCCAGCGCCAGCAACGGCACCGTTCTCGGCGATGTATGCTAGATAGTGGTTAGTCTGCCCAGTTGGTTTATCTGGTAGGTTTACATTCTGCCCCGCAATAGCGGCGAGATAGTGATTGATTTGCCCCCTTGGATTTGTTGGTAATTCTGTTGACATAGTTTTGTCCTTTCTTTTAATTGGTTATTATTTATTATTCGATTACGAAGTTCTTTTTCATCACTGCTCCTTTCCCATTAAGCAATACTCCTCTTCGCTCCGCCGCTCACCGATACCGTCTTCGCCAGATTTGACGAGTAGGTCTTTAGTCCGCTAGAGTTTCCGCCTGACTTGCGCTTTGTCATCTTGCGGTTAGTCGTAGGCGCACTCGGTGTCTTCACTTCGGAGGCCGTGGAGTTCTTTACCATCGTCTTTGCTAGGCTGGCTAGTGCCGAAGCTTCTGCCGAACTGATACCATCGCTGGCTTTCTTCGACGATGAGCTTTTACGGCTACCACTCGACTTGCTACTCGTGGTGTTGTTGATGGCGTTTGCTCTGGTCTTGTAAGTTGAAGCGGTGATGATTCCGGCTTCATACATCGCGTTATTGAGGCCGTTAAGTGTTGCTACGGTCTCCGCTCTTGTCGCGTCGTCTAGCTCGTTGAGGAACGCTTGCATATCTGCTTTGGTTCCTGCTAGTGAGTAAGCGTCGCGATAATCTTTCGTCCACTTCTGGGATACTGCGAGCTTTGCGAGTTCTTTCTCTCTCTTAATCCTCTGTGGCTCTGTGAGCTTATCGTTGGCGAGGTCATTCTCATACTTGGCTAGTGCTAGCTTGTATTCTGCGGCCGCCGCTTCTGCGCTCGTGCCATAGATGTAATCGTTCCAGTCATCGCTTGTCATCGAGTTGTATTTCTCGAGGACGGACTTTGAATCGTTCGAGATAGAGCTGTTGGCTTCGATGGCGTTGTTTCTGCTGGCTCTCTTCCCATAATCGAGAATGTTGCCAGTGAGAGTTTGGCCTGCGCCCTTTGTTCCGCTTCCATTGTAAACAGTGTTCTTATCCGTGATTGCTTTGATGTAATCTTCGGCGTTGAATCCGTTTGCCACAATTTCCGTCTGGCGTTTAGTGAGTGAGCTGTTCTCGTCCGCCCTGCCTTGCTCTACTTTCGCAGATAGGCTGGCGATACTGTTCATATCGCTATCAATAGCGTTGAGGACTTTCTGCTGTTGCTCTGATGTGAGGTTCTTAAACGCGTCTGTGTTCTTGACTTCGTTCTTGTAGTTCTTGGCTAGGCCTTCGGCGATTTCGTATTGACTCTCGACCGTGCCGGATAGGAAGCGTCGGTTGAATCCGTTTTCAAACATCGCTCCGATTCCGCCGCCATCACTCTTATTGTCTGGGTTGTCGGTCATCACTTTAGACAAGTCTTTAGCTAGACCACCGCCCCAGTTCTGAATGAAGTTATCGACGACTGGCGCGTCAATACCGGTGATTCCTGCGATGGTTCGCGCAAGACCGGTGGTGTATTTCGCGCCCTTATCTTCTGGGGCTTTGTTGCTATCATACTCGCTAACGAGGTCATTGCCTGTGTAGCTACTCTTATTCATCGCAGCTTCGAGGAATGGTTTGACTGCTGTCGGTGTAAGCTGATTGACTACCGGTAATAGTCCGTTCTCTTCGTTCGGAGCTTCAAGGCCGGTGACTGCGGTAAAGATGTCACCTGCTAGCTTTGTTGCGTCGCTGGCGTCACCTTTCATATTGTTTGCCGCGTCCATAAGCGGATAAAGCATTTGTGCTACCGGAATCTTGATTATCCCTTCGACTCGGTTGCTCTCGCTGTTGTAGTGAGCGTCTGGAGTGAAGATGATAATGTTCTGGCCTTTGTCGGATTCGTCGATTCTGTCCCATAGCTCTTTGTTTTGAGCTTCTGCCGCACCCTTCGCCGCCAACGCTACACCGGTGATACTTGCCATCGCAAGCGTGGTATGGATTGGTCGGTTCTTAAATGAGTTGACTGTGATTCGTCCGCCTTGAACGCCAGCATTAAGGAACGGAATAATCCTGTTAAGGATACGAGTAGTCGCACCAGCGCGTCCGAAGTTGAGCGTATTGTTTCGAGCGGCCTGTGCTTTGGTGGTTGCGTCACCGTTAGTGCCGAAGTATTGTTGCGCCCTCGTGAAGTATTCTGTGCGTCCGATGAGGTCGCCTAGAGCGTCCACTGGGTGTTTGAGTCTTTCGACCGCGCCCTTCTTGATATTGTTATCAGCTTGGAGCTGTGCCATCAGGTCGCCGGATTTATACCCGTAGGTCTGACGGTATTCGTTGCCAATAATACCAGCGCGGTTGAGTTCGGCTCGGAGTTCTTTGCCTCTCTTGCCAGGGGAGAAGGTAGCGACTAGCGCGTCTTTCGTCCCTCGTAAGTTAGCCGTCACATTGCCAGTGACTAGCGTCTGCATTTGGTCGCGGAGTAAGTTTGAAGCGGCGAAGATTGGGTTGTTCTGGGTTGCGCCAGAGCGTAGCCATCTTGTCGGTGCGCCTACTACTTTCAATATATTATCTGCGGCCTTCGGAAGAACATTGTTGAGGTTCTTCATCTCTCTTGCGACTAGCTCTGGAACTTCATAGCTGACGGTCTCGCCATCTACCATGTAAGAGAGTTTGTCATATCCGGCGCGTGGCTTCTCGCCGTCCTTGAGAACTTTCTCGTGGAACGCTTCAGATTGAGAGATAAGCTTCGCGACTTTGTTTCGCTCTGCTTCGTTAATCATTCGCATTGTATTCGACATGAGTGATTCGATAGGATTATCGACTACCCTTTCGCTTCCAGTCATCTTTTGGACAACGCTTTGGTCGTTGAGGTTGCCGAGCTGTTTGGATTTGAATCCGGTCTTCTTCTCGACGACATCGAACACACGATTCATCGGAACATAGTTCGGGTTCTCTTCGATGAGTTTGTCTTTGAGCTTCTCGCTAATCAATCCATTCTCCGCGCTATACTCGAGCATATCGTGGGTATATTGACGGATAATGGCTTCCTGCTTTGCGTATTTGTCGCCTACGGAGTCGATGAGTGCTTGGTCGGCTGCTTTACTGCGTCCGGTCTTTTTGCCTTGTGCTTCGACTTCCTGTGCGCGTTTCGCGATGAGGTATTGCTGGAACTCGTTAAGGTCTGCGTCTGACATCTTACCGATTTCGCCTAGGCCGTGGTCGTTCATGTATTGTCGCGCTATCATATCAGATGAGCGAACGCGGTCAACGCCCTCACGGAGATTGAGCCTTTCGTTCTTGTCTTTAATGTAGCGTTCATAAGCCACGGCGTCATCGACGAGGTAGTGTTTAAGCTCGGCGGTAGCGTCTGCGATTCGCTCCTTTAATGGAACCTTGCTTCGTTTCTGCTGTGCTTCCACTTGGTCGGTGACATAATGCTTGACATCGAAGTCTTCCGGTAAGCTCTCGCTCTCTGTCTCATAGCTTCTGCCCGCCTCTGTTGGCGTGACATTTTCGGTGTTTTCTGCTATACTTTGAGATAGCGTAGCAGTCCTCGCGGAGTTCTCCGCACTGCTATTGTTAGACAGGCCGGAGTTTCCGGAAGTCGGTAAGGCTCCATCAATCGGGGCCTTATTTGTTTTGTAGTAGCTGATAATCTTCAACTCTTTTCCATCTTCGACAACTTCTGCGATTGCTCGTAGATTGTCGCCAAGCTGCTTTTCGATTTTGAGTTTCTCACCATCGCGACCTCTACCAGTATGAGTGATAGTGTCTGGGTTTTTAACTACATCATCAAGCATAGCAATATCGCTAGCTGTGAGCGGGTTAGCGTCAATCTGAATACCTGTATTCTGGTCTGGGTTGCGCCAGATTCCTGTCAGGTGTCCGTCTTTGTTTAAGTGTCTCACGAAGTCACCGGTCATAACGACTTTGGCGTCATTCGAGATAGGCACACCACTCTCTGAAACATATCGCCTAATCTCTTGGCTCGTAAGGTCAGCAACAACAGACTTCTTCCTATCGCCATGCCATATCTCGTAGAACTTCTTGACGATTGGATTGTCGCTCTTCTTGAGGCTGTCCATAAATTGTTTCATTCGAGAAGCTCTGGCTTTCTGTGAGTTGTCCACTCCCTCTAGCGTGGTTTGCTCGGTGTATCGTTTCACGAACTCCGGCGTTCCATCTTCCGCTACGCTTAATGGCTCGGTTCCGGTTGCGACCTCTTGTTCCACCGTGAATGACGGATTCTGTTCTGGTGCTACTTGCTCGGCCATCGTAGCGTTGCGTTGTGCCATATCTTCTTTGAGGTCGAGAATCATGTCGATATTTTCGTTGCCTTGGTTAAAGTTGAATATAGAACGCTCGCCATCATGGTCGAACTCACGGAAGCCATCGTAGTATTGGCTGTCTTTACCCTTTGCGAGAACATCATTGAACGCGTCATTAAAGTTCTCTTTGGTTGGTCTGCCGCCGTATTCTTGATAGAGTTGGCGGTATAGTGTGCCATTATCAGAGACGGTGTTGCGGCCATCAATGTTGCCGTTCTCGTCTCGGTGATAGAATGTTTCAGTGCCACGGTTGCTATCCTTAAAGCTCTTCCACATCAGCTCGCGCTGGTCGCCTACATAATCATCGAAGGTGGTCTTACCGTCCATCACATCGTAGATTTTATTAAGCGACAAGTCTTCATCGTAGCTTGGAGCAACCTGTGTGGTTTCTTCCATCGGCCCCCAAAGTCTATTCAGTTCATCGAGTAAAGCTTGTGCTTCGGTCTTTTCGTCCTGCGCAATAGCTCGCTCGTTGTCGAGAACTTCTGGGGATTGGTCGATATCTTCCGGCGTATTAACTTCAACGCCTGGGTTCCTAACCTTCTCTTGAATCGCTCGCATCATATCTGCTGGCGACATTCCGGTCGGGTCGATATCAAACTCTCTCGCAACGCTTGCGAGTTGAGTATTGTCGAGATTGCGTAGCCAGTAGGCCGGAGCGTTGCTGTGCTGTTCGAGATATGTTCTTTGCTCGGTAGGAGTCAGCGTGTTGAACTGTTCGCCATTGAGCCATTGATTGTTGGCTTGGTCTTGGTTCTGGTTGACTTCCTGATTGTTGTTGAGGTTTGTTTCATTATTCTGCGTGACTGGCACGTTTTCGTCAGTTTCCGGATTGATGACCTCATCTACACTCTTGCCACGCCAGTCAGTCTTCTGGTTTTCTTGTAGCCCTTCTTGTAGCATTTCTGCTAGTTTCTGCTTGGCGGATTCGTCACCCTGCGCTGCTCGTTTGGTTAGGGCATTGATGTCCTCATCACTCGAGCTAAAGTCGAGGCTGTTAGTTTCAAACGGATTGATTCCGGTCGTCTTCTTGGTTTGCGTATTGTTAGTGATAACATTCGCAAGTTCAGCGTCCGATAATCTCGAAGCTGTGCCATCTGCGTTCTGCTTCACCATCGTTCCGTCATTGGTTGTCTTCACTCTGGACGGGTCGATATTGGTCTCTTCGTTCACATTCTCGACGATGTTGTTGTTTTCGTTTACATTGGCGTTGGCAATGTCAGCGATATTATTATTTTCGTTGACATTCGTATTGAGATTGGTGTTTGCTCTTGCGTTCCTAGCAACGAGGCGGTTGTTAAGATTGGACTTGGCCGCGTCGATTGCTTGGCCGCCAGCATGGAAGATACCACCACCAACCGCACCGAGTGCGCCAGCTTGTGCGGATTCTGCGAGTAATTGCTTGAAGGAATCAGCGTCGAACTCGCCATCTTCCGTGACAAGCCTACCGCCATCACCGAAGAACTCGAACGCTTGCTGGACTGCTTCCTCTGCGCCTTCCTCGAGCATGGCTTTGATGTATCCTTTAACGACTTCTTTCGTAGTATTCTTTAACGCTTGCTTTGTGACTTCAGTTGCGCCCTTCTTAAACAACGCGTTCCCGACAGAGTTCAATAGGTCGCCAGAACCACCGAAGAATACACCAGCCGCGTCAATCGCACCAGAAGCACCACGACCTAGTCTTTCAAGGCCGGTAAGCTCTCGGTGTTCGCCGGTCTGCGAATCAAGACCTTTACCAGAGATAGCCTCTGCGATGTTGCCGCCGCCCTGAATCGGAGCGGTTGCCATGCCTGGGAGAAGATTAAGCACAAACTTTGTAGCGTCTGCCAAACCGCCCTCTGCGCCACCAGTGATAGCGTTGCCGACATCCATGCTGCGAATCGCATTGAGTGTAGCATAGAATCGGTTGTCTTTATAATCGGAATCATAAGTGGCACCGATAGCTTTACCTTTGGCGTGTTCATAATCTGCGTATTGTTTCGCAACATTGCTGGCTTCCTGCGTAAACTTCTTGGCCTGCGCCAGAGCTTCTTCATCACGAGTGTTGCCTTCCTCATCGTAAGCCTTATTGAGAAGCTCGTTGTTATAGCGGTTTCTCGCATTGGTTTCAGCAAGTCGCCTATCCCATCCGGCATTGAAGATATCTTGTAAGGTTGAGCCACCCCAGTCATTCTTAAACGCTTGGTCGCGAACTTTCTGCTTTTCTTCCTCGTAGTATTTCTTCCACGGGTTAGCTTCTTCGTCTGCCTTCTTCTTTGCGGCCGCTTCCTGCTCGCGCTTGAGTCGAGCTTGCTTTTGAGCTTCGAGATTAGCGCGAAGGTCTGTTGATTGGAATAGACTATTGCCGAGACCAGCAGAAGCAAGTAGGTTGCGCTGTTTCTGCTGTTGAGCTTGCTGTTGCTGGAGTTTGCGTTGAGCTTCCTGCTGTTTGCGTTGCTCTTGCTGGCGTTGCGCTTCCGCTATGCGTTGCTGTCTCTGTTGCTCTTCCTGTTGCCTTCGTTGCTCTGCTTGCTGGCGGATTAAATCGTTCTGCTGTTGAGCAACATTGGCGAGCGAGAAGCTGGACGACTTGGTGCCAGTCGTCCGGTTTGTTTGGTTGAGTGCCGAGCTAGTCCTCGCCGGCGTCACGCTCATCGTCCGTAAAGACGAGATGAGCGGTGTCGTCGTGATTAGTTCGTTCCTTTTCTTTTGGAGGTTTAAGCCCCCATTCCAGCTTAATAGATTAGCCATGTTTAAGCCTCCGCGTTAGTATATGGACTATTGTTCTTCCTCTTGTTTAATCCTCGAAGTGCCACTAGGAGTGGTGAGGTTGCGCTAGTATTAGAATCTGCGACGGTAGTTGATAGTTTAGTATTGCCGGTATCGTAGCTCGCAAGGTCTGGTGATTGGAATACTGCTGTTTTACCGGTGTAGTTTGGAGTAGTGAACTTGCCGAGGTCGGTCACTCTACCGCGAGACTTCGCGATTTCGTCGTAAGCTTCGTTGATGTTGTTGCCATAATCGCCGCCATATTGTGCGCGGTTGCCATAAGCTGTGACGAGGTCTGCGAGTAATGACTGACGCTTTTCTTCGTTGGCCTGTTTCTTCGCTTTGACTTGGCCGTTATACCAGTCTTCCAATTTCTTCTTATCGTTCTCGAACTCGTTTTGGTAGTTGCCCCAGTCAGTGTCGAGGTTGGATTGATTCTGCGCATAAGTTCTGCCAGCGTTTGACATCTCTTGGTTAGCTTGGCTTGTCACCATGTTTGGAGCTTCGTATCTCGCAACGGAGCCACCGCCAGCACCCATAGCACCAAGCACACGGAGTAATCCGCGAAGTCCGGTTGAAGCACGGTTCGTGATATCGTTCCGGTTGGTTTGTAGGTCTTGCTGGTTTTGTTTGGTTGAGTTATCGTAGTCGTTCTTATTGGAATCATAAGCTGACTGTTGCTCGTTCTTATACTGGTCGTATTCGCCTTTGACTGCGGCTAAATCATTGTCGAGCTGGCTACCGAGAGAATCGATGTTGCTCTTAATATCTGCCGCTTGACGGTCATAAATACCGCGCATACGATTCTTGAGTGCCTCTTCCTCCGCATTGTATGTGCTGGAGCTGGAGCTTGAGCTGGAGCCACCAGTATAATAACTCTGATTAACTTCGCCTTTGTCGTTTGAAGCCGGTTTATTCGGGTCTTCAATCCACTTGCTTTCGTCCATGCCTTGTTTGGCACCTCTGTTTTTCATAACGCCGGAGGCTTGGCCGAGATTCACAACCCCGACACCTTCGACATTTGCCCATACATTATTATCTTGTCCGACCCACCAGCGGTAGTCTCTACCTTGTGCGTCGAATACACTTGTTCCTGCCATAATGAGAAAACTCCTTTGAATTATTAAGTTAAGCTCGCCCTCCGTTCTTTCTGGTAGAGCTTCTCTGGCGTTTTCTCGTCCTTAAAGTAAAACCTAGAGTATGGCTTCAGCCCGGCCACCTTCCGTCTTTGAGATAGGTTCTGCCGGACATCTACATCCTCATTCTACCCACCCATCGAGACCGCCAGCAACTCGCTTTTCCTTATACTTTTTTCTCTATAAGCCGGATAAATCCTTATACATCTCTGACGGTTGTCTGTGGTCTCTATGGACGGGGATAATAGAAGTGACATTTAATAAGGAGTTCTACCATGAAACTCAAAAAGAAAACCACAAGGCAACTCTCAATCGCAGTCGGTATTCTATCGTTTGCCGCATTTGTGATTCAGGGTCTTGGCTCCACTTGGGGATTCGAGGAAGTAGCGAAGCAGCTCACGCAGACCGCGCTTCTTTTCTCCGGTGGCATTAACATCTACTTCTTGGGCGTGACAAACCAGAAGAATAATGACGACAAGGAGAAAGACAATGAAAATCAGAAGTAAAATCAAGAGCTTTTTTGAAAGCCACATCGCTTTCTATATCGTGATGGGCGTGGCCGCGCTCTGCACAGCGTTCTTACTCTGTGGGACAAAAGCCGAGAACGGCAGTATCACACTTGATGGAAGCAATGCGAAGATTCAAGAATACACAGAGAAGTTCATCGAGGATTCAAACGCCGCGCTCTACCGTATAATGAACGAGGACGCGCCGACAGACGAAGCCACGATTGAAGCTAACGAAGCGACCGGTCAAGGTAGCTCCACAACTCTTGCGGCAGTTCTGGCTCGCAGATTGCCAGATGGCGACACTGACAATGGATTAAAATGGCAGTGTTCCAAATATACCGGATATCTAGCGACTGGTAAGCGCGAGTATTCATCAGTCCATACTGACTACGGGCCGGTCAACGGTAAAGATGTTGCGGCTTGGCTCGTGCGTAATTACGGTTGGAAGTATATTGACACACCAATCGAAGGGGCTATCGGCTCCGGCGGCTTCAATACTACCTACGGCCATACCGCCATGTATCTTTACTCTACTGGCGCAAATACCGCCATGGTGAATGACGCGAACTATGTCCCGCTCACCGTCGGCACTCATAATATGAACATTAGCGGTTGGGTGTGGGTCGTTCCTGGCGACTACACTCCAGACCCAAGCCCGTCCCCGTCTCCGTCACCGGAGCCATCACCAGTCTCATCTTGTAGCGTCATCAATGTCGTAAGGGGTGACACGATGGGCGCAATAATGAAGCGTTGTGAAGGCTCGGTTGTATATGGCGAGGCCATGAATAACTACGCGAAGACTTGGTATTCAACAATAGTAAAGCCAGGGCAATCAGTCTATGATGGCTGGGTGTCCGGCACTGGCGTCGGATTATACGCTGGAGATACAATAGAGCGGAGGGAGTAAGGGTGGAAAATTGGACAGTTGGACAAATAATCGCAACGCTTACGGTAATCGCTGGCGGTATTACCGCACTCGGAGTAATCACTAAAAAGGCTGGCGGAATCATCACAAAATGGTTCCAAGTCCAACTCGCTCCGATAAACAAAAAACTTACAGAATTAAGTCAGCAGACCACCGAGAACGATAAGAACAGAGCAATGGATTTTATCGTCCGGTTCTTGGCAGATGTTGAGCAGGGCGCGACTATTGACGCAGAAGAAAAGAAAAGATTTTGGGAGAATTACGATTTGTATGTTAGTCTCGGTGGCAATTCATACATCCACAGTAAAGTGGAACGCCTACAAAAAGAAGGCAAACTAAATTAGTAGTCGGCCTCTATGGACGATTATAATGGAATCAAACAAACATTATTGGGAATATAACACAAAGACAAACACGCCATCAATAACTCCACTCTTGAGCCGCCTTTTCCTCGCAGTATGGCGGCTCTCTTTTGTTAAATAAAGAATCGCAAAATGTTATATCTTTGAAGCAACGATGAAGTAAATCACCCCTGTTATATTCCGCTTATTGTTTCATCCTTGAAGCAATTATGTTATAATTGAAGCAATAAAGGGAGACTTTTATGGGAACGAAAAAGACAATCGGTTTCTACTTCTACAACCCGAACCGTCCAACTTGGGCGATAAACCTGGGTGGCATTTTACAAGGTTTGAGTTTCTTCTTCGGGCTTTGTGGCCTCGGAGCTTTCGGCATGGGATTCAGCTTTCCGCCGGCGTTTATCGGCTTCGCCGTCTTCGCCGCGCTCACCATCGCCTGTCAGCTTGGCGGCCGCCGTTTAGCACTAGGCAAGAAGCAGGTCTCGGGTTCCAGTAAGGTTGACCCTGCTGTAATCGAACTGGTTTCTAAACTCCGCGAGCGTGGTGTTCCAGATAAAGATATCGTGACGGCAGTGCGCGCCGTCCAGAGCGGCGAGTCACCAGAGAAAGTCATCAAACAACTTAAAACAAAGGCGAGCAAGAAATGAAGATTGCCTTCTCGGTAGTATATCTCATCGGCCTTGTTGCCATCATGTGCTGGATAATTGTAGGCTGGACGAGATTCGAGAAGAAGCACAAGGTGCCAGAAATAGTCCGGAACATTCTCGCGTTTATTCTATTTGTCGGCATACTATTCGGCGGCTACTGGCTACTTAATAGCTACAACAATGACATAATCGAGAACTACAAGGCCTCACAAACTGATTGACTTTTCATAGCGTCTGTGCTAAAATGAAGGTATTGGATTTGAAGTTTCACGCCCGCCCGGGTTAAACTGGGCGGGTGAAGCTTTCTCGGAAGCACCCTCAATTTATCAAAGGAGGTAATTTTGAGGGTGAGAAATAAGAACTCGCGCCCATGGTTTGATAAGCGCGACTTGGAGAGATTGGATGGCGACCTAGCTTTATGGGCTTGGTATCGTGTTCTTAAAGACTACGCCAACCGTCTGTCTCAAGATAAAAACGGTTTTACGCGTGTCTCCTCAAAAGTATTCGAGGCGGACTTAAAAGCTGACCGCAAGAAGGTTTGGCGGTATAATAAGAAGTTAGAAGACAAGGGGTTAATCGTCGTTGACCGTGTTGCTCGCGGGAGAAGCACATGGATAGGGTTCAAAATTATGTAGGTGCTGTTGTAGAAATTACAACAAAATAAAACGGAGGTATTGAGGAGGTATCTCTGTTTTTTGTTTGTCAAGTGCTACTTGTGGAAAAGTATGTGTAAAACTCGTGGAAAAGTATGTGGGAAACCCACATTTTAGGCCAATAAATGTGTCAAATATGCCACATTTAACGACCCCTGGAAAATGTGTCAAATATGCCACATCCATAAACAATTATACAAATATAATAGTAGGCTCGACAAAATCTTTTCAAATCATTTAATCACGGGCGCACTCGGCTTCTTGCTTGGAGGGGAGCCGAAGCCGGTGCGCCCTTTCAGCAAAGGAGTAATATGCGAAAAATAGAACAACAGTTTGAAGAATATCTCGAGTGGTGTGGGAACATTCGCCGGATGAGCGAACAAACTCTCCATGGTAAACGATGGATATGTAAGAGTCTCTTGGATAGTATTGACATCAATAGCGTTGAAGAACTCTCTAACAATCACATAAACGATTGGATAGCAGAGCAGGTAGCTCGTGGGTGTAGTGGCAGGACTGTCAATGGCCGGCTGGTTAATATCGTCGCCATGCTTCGATACTTTCAAGATATGGGAGTGCTTATGCCTGAACTAAAGCTTCGATTTATAATGAAGCAGAAGGAAGAGCCGATTCACCGTGTCCATTACTCTAAAGAACAGATAGAAGAAGTCTTGAAGTTTGCCGATTGCTTCGAGTGGTTAGCTATCCGTTTGTGCTTCGATTGTGGCTTCCGGATAAGCGAGCTTCGTAATCTTCGGATGATGAACTTTGATGGCCGCCGCGTCTCATTCATTGGTAAAGGAAACAAGTTGCGCGAAGCATATATCAGCGAAGAGACAAGGGCGCGTCTGGACGATTGGATAAGGCGCGAACGGATAACTGACTATTTATGGGAGATGGAAACCTCGACAAAGATTCGCCACCTGCTGTCCGTTGAGGAAATCCGTTATCGCATGAGGAAGCCGTTTTATAAAGCTGGCTTCGTAAACTTCCACCCCCACGCCCTCCGGCACTCGTTCGCCACGGATATCGTCGAGCATGGGGCTTCGCTCGAAATCACTAAAGAAATGCTAGGCCACGCTAACGTCACAATTACGGAGCGTTATGTCCACAACTTCGAGGGAAGGCTCGGCGAATACTTCGACCAATACAAGTTCGCCGCTCAACCAGCATAAACAAAAATGAGTAGCGTGGATGACAATTTTTCCGCGCTACTCTGTTGCTTTCGTCTTGACTTTTTATTGCGGTTGTGATAATATAGAGATAGTTAGAAGTTCCAAAAGACTTCCAAAACTCCTTAACAACACGGAAAGTTCGCATGATAGGAACCTATCATGTAAAGAATTTTCGTGTTATAATTATAGCATGGCAAAGTTATATTTTCGCTATGGCGCGATGGGGTGTGGCAAAACAATGCAATTACTTCAAGTTGCATTTAATTACGAAGAGCGTGGACACAAGGTTTGCGTAATTAAACCAAAAACTGACACTAAAAATGGCACAAAATTATTAACACGTATTGGTCCAGAACGTGAAACTGATTTTTGTTTTGACAAAAAAATTGATTTATACCAAGAAATCTTAAAAAATTATGATAGCGTGCAATGTGTTTTAATTGATGAAGCACAATTTCTCACTCCAGAGCAAGTCGATCAACTTATGATGATTACAATTAAATTAAATATTCCAGTCATGGCCTACGGACTCCGCTTAAATTTTCGCCAAAAAGATGGCGGTTTTGAAGGCGCTACTAGGTTGCTTCAAATTGCTCACAATATTGAAGAAATAAAAACTATTTGTGAATGTGGTCATAAAGCAACTTTAAATTGCCGATTTTTAGATGGTAAACTCGTGACTGACGGCCCAGATATTTTAATTGATAATGGTAAAAACCAAATTGAATATCGTGCTCTCTGTCCCGCTTGTTATGAAAGGTATCTAAAATGTATATCGTAATTGAAGGTCAAGATGGCACTGGCAAATCTACCCAGGCCGAACTTTTAAAAAAATATTTCGAAAAAAAAGGCAAAACAGTTGTGATGATGGAAGAGCCAGACGGCGATTTACCTCAAGCCCATGATCTTCACGATATGATTCTAACCCGCGGCTATGATTTAGAGCCACTTACCAATGTTTTATTATTCACAGCTGCCCGTGTGGAACTTTGGAAAAAAATTGCCGAACCAGTCCTCAAAAAAGGTGGTGTTGTGATTTCCGCCCGCAATTATTGGTCTACTCTTGCTTATCAGGGTTACGGTGAAGGTGTTTCTCGTAACAAAATTATCAAAATTACTAAAGAATTATTGCCAGAAAAATATTTTTATCCAGATTTTGGCTTTATTTTGACGGTCCCTGATCAAGTTCGCCTAGAACGGCAAAAAGGACGTGGTAAAGCCACCGAAACTTTTGAAGCAAAATCTAATGATTTTCAACAAAAAGTTAATGCAGCTTATCCAGAAATTGCCAAAAAATTTCAAATTCCCATCATTGATGCTTCTGGCAGTATCGAAGAAATTTTTGCAGTAATTAAAAAATTTTTATCTAAATAATTATTCTCGTGTTTTATCGAGTGACATAAACCTTAATAGTTCCGGGTGGAAGTAAAGTTCAATCTTGCCAATTGCTCCGTGTCGATGCTTGGCGATCAAAAGTTCGGTAATATGTGTTTCCTCATAACTATCGTCATTTTGTTTGTAATAGTCCGGACGATGTAAAAACATCACCAAATCCGCATCCTGTTCAATTGAACCAGATTCTCTTAAATCCGACAAAACTGGTCTAGGGTCTTCTCGCCCGGTCACGTTGCGTGAAAGCTGTGCCAAAGCTACTACTGGAATTTCTAATTCCCTAGCCAAAATTTTTAATCCTCGCGAAATTTCTGTTACTTCTTGAACTCTCTGCCCTCTGTATCGATCAGAACCTTGCAATAATTGTAAATAGTCCACTATCACAATACCAATATCATGGTCGTGCATTGCACGCCGCGCTTTATTACGTAATTCTACGATGGTCATCGAGCTAGTATCATCTATATAAATTGGTATTTCATCCATCTCACCGAGCGCATCACCAATTTGCGAAAATTCTTCGTCCGACAAGTTTCCAGTTCGCATTTTCCAATTATCTACACCTGAAACATCTGAAATCATTCGATCAATAATTTCATTTGCCGCCATCTCCATCGAAAAGAAAAGTACACCTTTTTTGTTGATAGTTGCAATATTGTAAGCCAAATTTTGTGCAAAAGTAGTTTTACCCATTGCCGGTCTTGCGCCCACAATAATTAAATCTCCTTTTTGAAAACCAGCAGTTTTTTTGTCTAAATCCCTAAAACCAGTTTTTAGCCCACGTAAAACCCCCTTATTTTTATGTAATTCTGCCACTCTTTCCAAAGCATCAGCTAGTAGCTCGTCAATTGCTACATAATCACTTTTTACAATATTATCAGATACCTTAAACAATTCTTTTTCTGCCGCACCAATTAAATTTTCAACATCAGCCCCTTCTTCATAAGCCTTATTAGTAATTTCTGCCCCAGCTTCGATTAGCCGTCGTCGTACCGAAGCTTTCTCTACGATCTCGGCATAAGCCTTAGCGTGTGATGCCGCAGGTACAAAATTAGAAAGTTCCGTTAAATAGGGCGCGCCACCCACTTCTTTTAATTTTTTTAAAGATTTTAATTCGGCTGTCAAAGTCAGAAGATCAATCGGTTTATGTTGATCATACAAATTTATCATCGCCTCAAATATTGTGGCATGCCTTTTTTCATAAAAATCCTGAGGTTTTAAAATAGTCAAAATTTCTGGCATGATTGCGTCAGAAAGCATAATCGCTCCGAGCAACGATTTCTCAGCTACGACATCCTGCGGTGGAATTCTCCCACCACTATTTTTCGAACGGGTCTCCTCCTCCATCTTTTATTACCTCACCTCCCATTATATCAGAAATTTTTGCCAACACTTCATCATTTTTAATGTTTTCAGACAATTCAAAATCTTCATGAATTATAATTTTTATCCCATTTCCAGCTTCTATCAAAATTTTTTTATTATTATCACGCATCAAAATACTTCTTTCGATTTTTTTCTGCGGGTAAAGATGTAACTCGTCTCGAAATATTTTATATTTAGTTTTAATTAATTGTGAATAAACGGCTTCGTTCGCTCTCCGCACTTTTTCAATAAAGCTCTCCCAATCAAAATTAATTATATTCTCGTGAATTTCTTTAATAACAGAGGGGAGGGATTCTTTTCTTTTTGGTTCAGACTTTTGTTCTAGGACTGGTGTCTTAGCAGAACAATTTTCTGCCAAAGAAACTAATAATTTTGCCTCTGCAAAAGGAGCTTTTACTTCTGGCAATTTAGCTAGTAGTGGCAAAAATACCGGTTTCGGATCGGAAATAATTTTTAAAATTAGTTCTTCAACTAAGGTCTCTGGTTTTACCCCAGAAGATAGAATATCTTTTAAAAGTGTTGTGATTTTTACAACATTACTAGAAGAATAGGCTATCAACAATTCATCAATTTTTTCATCTTGGGCTAGCCCCATAGCCGAAATTACTAAGTCTTTGGTGATTTCCGAATTGGACAATGTAGAAATTTGGTCTAAAAGCGACAAAGAATCTCTAAATGAGCCCCCTCCCCTTTTTGCAATAATTTTTAAAGCTTCATCACTGATCTTGATTTTTTCCTTTTCGGCAATTTTTTTCAAAAAATCAAACATAATTTTTGGATTTGCCAACTTAAAAGTATAAATTTGCGCTCTTGAAGTAATTGTCACTGGAACTTTATAGGCGTCAGTCGTTGCCATAATAAAAATGATATGTTTTGGTGGCTCTTCGAGAATTTTGAGAAGCGCATTAAAAGCTTCTTTAGTTAACATATGAACTTCATCAATAATATATATTTTATATTTACCACTAGTTGGTGCGATTAAAGCTTTTTCGCGTAATTCCCTAATATTATCAATTCCACGGTTGCTTGCCCCATCGATTTCTATAATATCAACATAATTATCCTCAACCGCATATTCAAATCCGTTCACTTCATGTGCCAAAATTCTTGCTACGCTAGTTTTTCCGCATCCTCTTGGCCCTACAAAAAGATAGGCATGACTAATCTTCCCCTGCTCTAAAGAATTTGACAGCAACGTTGTTACTTGCTCCTGCCCTACCACCTCGCTTAATTTAAGCGGCCGATATTTTCTATATAAACTCTTCATGTATTATATATATTATATCACGCTGTATATTGATAGAGCGAGTGCAAAAAACCGCCGAGATGGCGGATTTTAACATAAATTATAAAGCGGCTTCTACGGCTGCCCATGTAGCCTCATCATTTTTCGCTGGTATCGTAGCAGAAACCTGCGCCCCTTCCTTTAATCTAAAATAAGTCACTGAAGCATAAAGAATCTGATATTCTTTGCCGGCTACTTCTACATAATATTTATCGTCATGGTGAGTCAAGGTCCCGATTACAGTTTTACGCTCAACCGGCCCAATTTGTTTGTACAAAAATTTCCCGTCATCAGTAATTGTTAGCTTCATAATGTCACCCTCAACCAACTTGGACTTAGAAGCATAGTTGGCGGGCACTGGATAATTTTTGCCATCCGGACCAATCATAATTTGCCCATCAAAAATTCCTTCTATGACCTTTCCTTCTGGACCAGAGACTACCGTGTCTCTAGGAGCAGCTATAGTCTCCCCATCACCAATAATAGAAATTAATAATTCTTTTGCAGCCGACAAATTCGTCTCTGCCTCACTCAACAGACTCCTCAGCCTCTTTATTTGTTTTTCTGGTATTTCAGACATCACCTCGCATTCCTGCCTAAATATAGTATTAATATTATAATATATCTGTAAGCTCACAAAGTCAAGCTTTTTTAACAAAAGTTTTCCACCAAAATCACATCGGTCCCATTAAAAATGTTGTAAAAATTACATTTTTTCAGATTTCCAAAGTCCAGTATGTCTTTTTCCGTCAAAAATCATGGTTGGAATACCTTTGACTTTCAATATATTTTCGACAATATTGCGATTTTCTGACATTTTTGTAGCAATTTCTGGATATTCCGTGATTTGACGAATTTCCGCAATAGCTCCTTCATCTAGACCAGCCTCATTTAACCACTGTTCAATCTTATTTATCGCTTGTTCTGCGGTATAATCTTCGTTAAATTTGTTTTGATAGGATATTCCCTCACTATTTTTGTCCATAAATATGTGATCTATAATTTCGAGCGATAAACCTGAGCGTATTTGCTCAGCCGCAAACATATATTTTACTATAATCTCTGAATTTTTAAATTTATAAGCTCCGTCAGCATCTTGAATAGCAAATGGCACCAAACGAACATTATAAGAATCAAAGAAACCAGCTTCTTTTTGGTTTCGATATGAAATCATACAGACTGAACAGCCTGGATCAAAAATATCCACTGCAATTGACAGATCTGGTTGTTCTGTTGTGTTGATGGCAATATAATTAAAGTCATAATCCCTGGCATCATAAGTTTTAAATTTATCGGGGATAGCTTCAAAAATTTCTCCCCATTCCGTAAACCATCTACCAGTAGCTTCAAATATATTAGAAGGTTCGCTTTCATCAATTGAACAGATTTCTGCTCCCATTGAGCAAGCCGAAGGTTTTGTCACATTGCAACTTCCGAGCGCCCAAAGTGCCAACAATGATTTTATTGCTGTTAGAATTGCCCAAACTGCCACTATTACTATGACGACAGATAAAATTTCAATAGTCACAGAAAGTGGCTTGGTCCACTTAGGGTGTTTAATAATTACTCGACTCAGTAAAGTGTTTTTTACATCGTCTTTAAATCCAGTTTCACATTTTTGTAAACGCACCTTCTTCCATAAACACCCCCAAGCCTTCTTAAACATTTTAAGATAAGCCTTACCTACTTTTGGCTTAAAAATTGAAATTATTGCGACGAATATTCCGATAATCGCCAAAATAATAAACGCAGCTATACACACCATAATATATTTATATTAGCACTAGTAAATTATTTTTTCCATGATTTTTTTGACTTTTTCAATGTCTTCTGGGCGATTATGTAACCCCAAAGAAAATCGTATCAAAGGGGGATATTTTGAGACATGATCGAGATAATAATGCGCACAAAAATAACCAGTTCTCGCCATAATGTTTTCTCTACTCAGTGCATTGCCGAGCAGATGTGAATCAACCCCGTCAACATAAAAGGATATCGTTGGATTTACCTCACGATTAACTAAACAAACTTTTTCGGATGCAGACAAAAAAGTATATAATTCTTCAGCATTATTTTTTAAATTATTCCAAGCAACTTTCGGCAATTTTTCCAACCAATCCAATGCAGCTCCTAATCCCACAATTTCTCCCCAAGCTTGTAAGCCAGATTCAAATCTTGTATAGCGATGCTCTTTATTCTCGGCTGACAATAAATATGAAGTTTCTTTAACATCGTCAACCATACCACCACCAATAAATCCTTCTTCTAGTTTTGTCATTAAATCGTCGCGCCACACGATTACGCCAAGTGATGGAGCATATAATTTATGCGCCGAAAAACAAATTGCATCAACTTCTATTCCGCGCAGAATATCCACAGAATGAGCCATTGCTTGCGCTGCATCAATAATAATAATTCCGCCCTCTTTGTGCACTTTTTTCACAATATCTTTAATGTTCAACAATTTTCGTCCATCAAAATTCGAGGCACAGTTAATCACTACGATAGCGTCGGAAAAATCATAGGCGCTTGAATTTATCGAACCATCTATATCTCTTTTCATTACTTCGCGCGGTAGTCCCGTTTTTTTTGAAAATGCCATCGTTGCTAAAAATGGTGAATTATGCTCAATTTCACTCGTCATCACTTTTTTAAATTGATTGGCTTTTATCTGTGACAGAATCAAATTAATCCCGTAAGTTGTATTTAAAGTAAATGAGACCGTATATTTTCGTCCTGATAACTTTAAAAACTTCAAAACTTTTTCCCGTGTTGCTTCAACTTTTTCATCCGTCACTATTCCCCATTTATATTTCACTCGCTCTCCACAAGAATTATACTCAGTGTAATAAGCATTAATTGCTTCAATTACTGGACGCGGGCGCAAACTCTGGCACGCGCTATCTAGATAAACTTGCCCCTCGCTTAAATAATCAAAATCGTTCATATAATTAATTATACATCAAAAAAACTGGAAATAATACTTTAAGGGGCTTCCGGAGGTTACGACCGAGGATGAGGGCGTGAGCCCCGTGACGACGGGCGCGAACGACCCGTCCCCGAAAAGTATTATTCCAGTTTTTTAAAAATAGAACAATTAGCTAACTTTTAAATTTTTAGGCAAGCTCGACAGTTGCACCAGCTTCTTCAAGTGCTTTCTTCATTGCTTCAGCATCAGCCTTAGCGACTTTTTCTTTAACGGTGGCAGGAGCTCCGTCTACAATAGCCTTAGCTTCGCCAAGACCAAGCCCGGTAGCTTCCTTCACGGCCTTAATTACTGCGATTTTTTGCGCACCAGCGTCTTTCAAAACGACGTCATATTCGCTTTTACCTTCATCAGCAGCTTCACCAGCTTCTGCCGCTGGTCCAGCTGCAACCGCTACAGCAGCAGCGGCTGGCTCAATACCGTATTCGTCCTTGAGGACATTTTTTAATTCGTTGACTTCGAGAACAGTTAATTTAACTAGTTCTTCGGCTAATTTTTTAATATCTGTAGCCATAATCTATCCTTTCAATTATTAGATGTTACTAATTTGCATGTGCTTCAAGTCCAGAAATAATTCCTGGAAGTCCACCAGTCAGCCCAGAAATAGAATCTGTGACTGGTGAAAGAAGTTGCGCCACCACTTGCGCAATAAGCTCGTTTTTACTCGGCATCGCCGCAAGACTTTTCACTTCCTCTTCCGAAAGTGCTTTACCAAGATCCGAAAACCCGCCAACTAGACTGAGTGCATTGTGTTTTTTTGCAAAATCCGCTAAAACCTTAGCTGGTGCAACTTCATCTTCATTAGAAACCGCATAAAGCAGTTGCCCAGTTAGACCAGTAGTATCCGTATCTTTGTAAACCGCAATTTGACCCATTGCGACTCGGACTAAACGATTTTTTACAACTTTGATTTTTACACCCATTTCTCGTGCCAGTTTTCGTAATTCTTGGAGCTCTGCCACGGTTAAACCCTGGTACTTAGCATAAACCGTAGTTTTTGCATTAGAAAGAAGCTCTGTCAAATCAGCAACCAATTCATTCTTTTTATCCTTTGAAATTGGCATTCTAAGTTCCTTTGGTTAAATTTAATACTTGGTTAGCTAATTGTTAAATAGCGTCACCAAATAAAATTATAAGAAATTTCCTCGGCGACATGATTAAGAGCAAAACTCCGTCGCTGTCTTTGGTAACTTTCTTAATTATAACACACAACTTAAATTTCGGCAATATTTAATCTACATGTTTGGTTGTAGCAAACTGGAAAATTGCCCCTAGCACGGCAAAAGCCCCAATCATTGGAAAATACAAAATGTTCCAATCAAGAACTGGGAAAATATTCAAAATTGCTATAGTTAAAGCATAGCCACCGGCTAAAGCAGTAGCAATGATAATAGCTGGTTTTATCATAGCCGTAGCCGCAGCTGCTGCAACTACGCCGATGATTGCCCCCACGGCGAGTGTTGGTATATCAGTCCCAAAATATTGCACTGTAATTAGCATTACGAGAAAGAAACAAATTCCCGCTACGCAAATTTTTTCAATCGAGAATCCTAGCAGGGCCAAAAGCAGCCCTCCGGCAATCGGTAACAAAATTTGATAAAGTTGTTCTCCAGCAATTTGCGGTACCGCTCCGTTAATCATTGGCATCAAAAACATCATTAAATTATAACCAATCAAAAACCAAATAATGAAAAAAGCGATTTTTTTAATGCGATATCCAAACAGCAGCACCGCTAGCCCCAACGCCGCCATAATTAATAGTTCGTAAAGTTCCATCCCCCTAAATTTTGCTTTGATTTGTTCTAAATATTCCATAAGCCCATTATATCACAAGCTATATTTCTTGCGAAAAGGAATAATCAACAATTTTTTAGTTATAAAGATTTTCGATTTGAATTGACGGCCCCATTGTAGTAGTAACAAATACCGACTTAACATAAGAACCCTTAATTGAAGCTGGTTTTTGCGCTTTTAAACTATCAAAGAAAGCGGTAGCATTTTCAAGTAATTTATCTGTTCCAAAAGATAATTTACCCACGCCAATATGGACAATTGCCTGCTTATCTACCCGATATTCAACTTTGCCTGCTTTCGATTCTTTTACGGCTTTTTCAACATCCATAGTTACTGTTCCAGCTTTTGGATTTGGCATCAAACCTTTTGGCCCGAGTAGCCTAGCGTATTTACCTAATTTTGGCATATATTGAGGAGTAGAAATTAATACGTCGAAATTTATTACACCTTTTTCAAGCTGTTTCAAAAATTCTTCATCTTCTGCAATATCGGCGCCAGTAGCTTTTGCGGTTTTACAAACATCAATCGGTGCAAATACTGCTACACGTACGGTTTTTCCGCTACCATTAGGAAGTACAATAGTAGTGCGAATATTTTGGTCGGCTTGACGTGGATCAACACCAAGTCTGGCGTGTATTTCGAGCGAAGCATCAAATTTTGCTGGGTTACTCTTTATAGCTAAATCAATAGCGTCTTTCAAGCTATAAGCCTTAGTTTTATCAATTAATTTAGCAACTTCTTGGTATTTCTTGCCACGCCTTTCGATGCGTGGGCGAGTGATTGGTGTAGCGCCTTTTGGTTTTTCAGCTGCCTCCGCTGCTTTTCTCTCAACTTTGCGAGCTTGTCTTTCCTCTTCAGCTTTTACTTCTTCGATATGTTTTTTGGATTTTTTACCAGATTTAGCGTATTTTTCTGGCTCTTCTGCCTTAGCTTCCACTACTTCGGTAGATTCTTTTACATTTTTTTCTTTAACTACCTCTTCAGTAGTCTCAGCATTTTCTAAGTTTTTGACCTCTTCTTCGGCCATAATTTCCTTTCTGTGGTTCTATCGGGAAACCCCTCCCACAATTATTTACTCTATTATTATACTAAAAATTCTATAAAAAAGCAATAAGGGAGACTAAAAGTCTCCCTATTGGAGGTTAAGAAGTTTTATCGAGATCCATTAATAAGATCTTGACTTTTGAGAGTACTTCGCACTGTTTTTCCAGTCGCTTCTCTCTCGCTCGGTAATTTTCTGTATAACCGTTAGTCATCGGGTATCTCCGAATACAAGATTCAATTTCTTTAATTGAATCTTGTATCTTTGAAAAAAGAACATTCTGTTCTTTTTCAACACGGACGTCATATACAGCTTGTCTTCTTTCTGGGAGAGAAAAACCGAAAATTATTTTTTTGACTTTTGTAAGCGCAGCTTCTCTTTTGAGTTTCAGCTCCTCGAATGATATTCTATCTCCAGAATACCCTTCGATGAAATTTCTCGATTTAGACAAGGTATAGATTGTCCTGAGTTTAGAATTATAGAATCCATCGCTACAGAACTTCTCATACCCACGATGAGATTTAGGAATGCCAAGCTTTCCTGCTGCCCACAACCAGACCTCATGCTCATTCATAATTTGGTCGTAGCTTTTCCAGAAAGCTAACAGCTCCTCTATCTCCTGCCTTCTTGAGTCTTCTAAAGGTTCAGCCTTACTTTTTGTCATAATACCCCTCCTTTGTAAAGCATATACTACTATTATATCATACATAACAAAAAAAGTCAAGCTTTTTACGCTTGACTTTTAAGAGGATTCAATCTGTAGACTATTCAACTACTTCAACACCCATTGAACGAGCTGTCCCCGCTACAATCTTAATTGCTCCTTCAATATTAACAGCATTTAGTTGGTCCATTTTCTTTTCAGCAATTTCTTGAAGCTGCGCCTTTGTAATCTTGCCAACTTTATCAACATTCGGCTTGCCTGAACCTTTATCAATCTTAATTGCTTCACGAATTAAATCATCTACTGGCTGGCCCAATGATTTCCAATCAAAAGTTCGGTCCTCAAAAACTCGAATATGGACAATTACATTCTTCCCCATTAAATCTTTAGTTTTTTCATTGAATGGGTTAATGAAATCCATCATATTTAGGCCCCACTGACCGAGCGTCGAACCTACCGGAGGACCAGCTGTCGCTCGGCCTGCCGGAATTCGGAGTTTTAGATTTCCAATTACCTTTTTTTCTGCCATGATATCTAAATACCTTTCTAGTGCGTAACATTATAATTATATCACAATTGCTTTACTTGTAAAGCGTCGAGCTCAACTGGCGTTTCGCGTCCAAACATCGAAACCATCACCTTAAGTTTACCTTTAGCAGCATCAATTTCTGAAATTGAACCGTCGAAACCCTTAAATGGCCCATCCGTAATTGAAACAACTTCTCCGACCTCATATTTAACTGAGAATTTCGGGTCTTCAACACCCATACGCTTCTTAATTTTCGCAATTTCTTTTTCTGAAACTGGCGTTGGCTGTGTTCCGGTGCCAATAAATCCAGTCACACCAGGCGTATTGCGAATAATATACCAAGTTTCATCCGATAGTTTCATATCTACCAAGACATAACCTTGTAAAATCTTACGATCCACAATCTTTCGCTTGCCGTTTTTAATCTCGATTTGCTTTTCTTTTGGTACAATCGCCTCAAAAATTTTATCGGCCATTTCTACCGTGTTAGTTCTCTGGTTGATGCTATCTGCCACTTTATCCTCGTAACCACTGTAAGTCGAGATAGCATACCAAGCTCTTGTATCATCATATCTGTTTACTGCCATTTTTATCTCCTTATCCTAAAATTAAATTAAATAACCATGAAAAGAACAAATCTAATAATGAAATTATCATTACGAAGAGAGCAGTATAAACTAATACTGCAAGCACCATTTTCCAGGTAGTTTTTCGATTCGGCCAACGTACTTGGCGCAGTTCTTGCCAAGAATCTCTCAAATATCTAAAGAAAGCTACGAATGGTCGAAACAATATAAAAATCTTTTTATCAGATTTATCTTTCGCAATATCTTTTTCAGCCTTTTTCTTTTTTTGGCGACTAACTTTTTCTTCTTTTTTATCTTTTACCACAACTTTTTGTCTAGTAATCTTTGGCTCGTCTGACTTTTCCTCCTTTGGAGAATCGCTTGCCTTTATTCTTGTTATTTTCGCCATTTCGCTCCTTTTTTTAATTCTATCATTAAAAAAAGTCTGATACCAGACTTGTCAAGAGTATACTACATTGGAAATAAATAGTCAAGATAATCTTTCATCATTCTAGTGCCAGAAATGATTGGGAGAAAAGCGGATAATTGACGCTTTATTATAAATTCTAAATCAAAATCATTTTCCCAAGCCAAAATTGCTTCCTCCATTCTTTGATAAAGCATGTTTAGTTCTTCCTCGTCATTTTCTCCGGAAACACTCAGATAAGAATTAATTGAAGCGTCTGCCACTCCGCCGTCGTGCGTAGAAATTAACATATTTAAATTGGCCACATCTTTCATCCAAGATGTTCCGCATGCTTCCAAACCTACAATCGGAATATTAATTGCAACGTTAGAACCAACCGAAAGCCCAAAAGCTAATTTTTCGTCATAATCCGCGATATAATGTACGTGGGTTTTTAGATAATCATCTCTATTAACCATTTCTAGTAAGCATCTTAGCTTATTAGACATTGTTTCATCTCCCGCGTGTACTCTTCCTGCAATAATGTAATGTGCATTTCGCTTCTCTAGAATATTTCTTAATCTGTCCGGATTTCTAAATGGTAAATCTGGCCTCTTATAATCTACAAATCTACGCTTAAAATCAAAAATAAAATCATTGCCAGAAAATCTCAAAATTTTACCATTTTGATCCGGTCTGTCCTTTAAACAAGCATTTAAAATACCTCTTCCATAGCGTTTTAATTCACGGATTTTTTCCGAACTTAATAATTCGATCCCCTCATCATAATTTGGCGTAGGGGCGTTGAACCTGTCTAGTATATTTGCCCGATGATAAAAACTCATCGTTTCAGCTAGCACCCAGGCATCCATGTCAATCCCATTAGTGATAGCTTTAAACTTTACTTTGTTGCCAGCAATATCTTTATAATCTGCAACTCTAGTATGAAGTTTTGATACACCACTCTTTAATTCGGCGATTTCAATTGTGACTGAAGATAATTTTAGTTTTCCATTACTAAATTTATCCTTCAACCATCTTTTTACCGCCAAAGATTTTAGATTTGGAAAAACATAATTTTCGAATTGTCCCTCCGAAAACTCTGCTTCTGCAGCTTGTACAAGAGTATGATTAGTATAAAGAGTGTGTTTTCTGGTATAGACCACCGCTTCATAAAAATCCATGCCATTACGTACTAGTTCGTCTAATCTAGCTAGAGCCGCAAAAAAAGTTGCCACTTCGTTTAATTGCATGATTGCTGGCTTCAAACCAATCAGTTTTAGTGCCGCATAACCACCAAAGCCTAGTGCAACTTCTTGATAAAGCCGATGGTCTGAGCCACTTGTGCCAGAATAAAGTTCCCCAAAATTAGGCTCCGTAATAGCGATAATTCTCGTATTTTTGAATTTTTTTTCAATTACATCAAGTTGGCAAAGGTTATCATGACATTTTATAAAAACTTTATCAACTAGTTTAAAACCAAAATTACGATAATTGACTGGAAAATGTTGATCGACAATTTGGCCATTTTTTAAATTTTGACGTACTTCATATGGATAAAACGGTGTAATTAAAGCAAAAGCTACTCCCATTTTTTCAGCTACTCGTCTAGTGTCGGCCGCTAGTATACCTAGCCCTCCGCCGCCTCTAATACCATTTATTTGGTCATATAATTCGATCGTCCAATATGTATAGGGTCTCTCGGGCGAAAGTGATTTAGTTAAACGTTCGCGCTCGACTGCTTCATAAAAAACATCGACGTCTTCAATATTTTCCAACGGATGGTAGTAATACGGCTCAACTTCCATTATGCTTATGATTATAGCACATTAATACCAAAAATTTTTCGGCAATTTATCGGCAATGCGACGATGAAATTCATAATCAAACCCTTCCAACCTCTCTGGTTGAGAGTTTTTGGCAAAATATTTATTTCTAATTTCTTTAGCAGTCATCATCTTGCCTGGTATCAGTTGATATTTTTTATAAAAGTTTAACCCTCTTTTATAATTTTTTGGTGGGAGTATTGCCATCGGCAAAAAATCACAATTAATTTCTGGATCTGAATAAAGTTTTAATGCAAGCATTGACATTGTGGGAATAATTTCTTCTTGCTTTTCGAAAGCCTCCTCAGTTTTAAAAACCGTCGCCTGTCTAGTTGCTGAGGGGGCCACAAAAATTACCCCACCATTTTTTATCGCATCATGTGAAAGTTTTGTATAAATATCTCTGAACTCTTTTTTCAGGCGTTTTCCTTCTTCATAAAGCAGAGAGCCTTCTTTTAGATTCATTTTTTTCCAAGTTGATGGGGTAATCGTCGGAGTTATAATAATTCCTAGACGTTTAATGCGATCAAAATTTGGCGCTAGAGCCTCGTACCAGGGCAAATTCACTGGAAAATACATTGGTTTATCGCCCATAATATCAATTTTCATAGTTAATATTCTGGCAATCTCGCCAAGCGAGGGATGATTAAAACCAATTACTATACCATTTTCATTATCCTTTGGCATTCCGACATAACTACCAGGCGTGATTCTTGACAAAATTTTAACTAATTTTTTTCGTGCTGCTTTGTTATGTTTTTCTGGATTATTTTTTGGCCCCGTCGTACCAAAAAAATAATTAATTGCTGTATTGCAAGCTTTGCCAACTGGCACCATTTCTTTACGCAAATTTTCTGCCCCAAGTGTAGTTAATAAAGAGTAGTTTTCGTGTTGTATTTTGTCAATTATTTCTTCCGCAGATAAGTTTTTTAATTCACTTTTTTTAAAAATTTTCTTCTTTGCCATAACAATCATTATAACACGAAAAAACGCCACTCTGGCGCCTTTTAATTCGACTGGCTGGGGATGAGGGATTCGATTCGAAGAACGAGTCCTGCTTTTTGTGCATGCTCGTTAGAGCATGGCTGGGGATGAGGGATTCGACCGGAGCGTCAGCGACGGACGAGTCCTGCTTTTTGATGTTTTTGTGAAACAAAAATGGCTGGGGATGAGGGATTCGAACCCCCGAATGTCGGGACCAGAACCCGATGCCTTACCACTTGGCGAATCCCCAACGCGGAAATAATTATACCACAAGTCTATTCACTCCGCAACGCCTCAACTGGGTCTTTCTTTGAGGCGGCTCGAGCCGGGATTAAACCACCAATTAGTGTGAGTACAATCGATAATCCAACCAAAAACAAAGCCATTTTGGGATCCAACACAGCTGAAAGTGGTATATCGCCCGTAAAATAATGTAGAATCATATTTATTGGTGGAATTAAAAGATACGATATTCCTACACCAAATATTCCAGACAAAAAGCCAATAATAGTCGTTTCTGCATTAAAAATCGACGAAATATTATGTTTGCTTGCTCCAATTGCGCGTAAAATTCCGATTTCTTTAGTCCTTTCGTATACCGAAATATAAGTAATCACGCCAATCATAATTGACGAAACAACCAAAGAAATCGAAACAAACGCTATTAATACATACGAGACTGCATCAACAATTGTTTTTACGGAAGACATTAAAACTCCCGTCGTATCAGTATAATCAATCACTTTATCTTCTTCTCCAAGCGAACGCATCGAATCATTATAGCCATCTAGAAAATCAATAAATTTTGTTTTTCCATCAAAACTCGAAAAATAGAATGACAATTGCGTTGGATCGTTTAAATCCTGATATCCTAAAGCCGAAAGATTAGTCGCAAGCGTCGTCTTCTTCTTATTAAACATTGCCGTTACTACCCTCGAGAGTTCCTCTTCCGAAAAATTTAAACGAAAAGCCCCGATAATTGCGTCTTGGTCTACATGAAAAGCTGAGGCAAAACTATTTGACAAATATGAAGTTAATTCTCCCACTTTCGTCAAAATTTCCTTTTTCATGATTATTTCAGTTAGCGGTACCGCTATTGCATCAAAAGCCGTATTAAATTTGATTGAATCAAGTAGAGTTTCTGTCACCTGATTATAAATCATTGGCACAATCGTTATATCACTAGTTTCTACATCAAAACTAGGATTCATTGTTTGCGTCATTGCATAAGCCTGGATATAAGTTTCCAAAGTTCCAGATAATAATCCCTGATAAAGCATTTGTGCTTGCTCTGTTGGCAGATAATACAACATCTCAAATTCGCTGAAATCTTGCCGATTCAAAAACTCTGTCACTATTCCAGAAATTTCAGTTTTTTTGAAAGCCCCCTTTATTATCAACTCATTTTTCAAATTTTCTATCATAGTTTTGTACTTATCAACCAACTCATCTCTAATTGGCGATATATCAGCAGTAATATCATTGGCAATTTGGTTAATATATTCAGTGGTTTTTGCGGTAATTGTATTTTGGTTTATTGTCGTCCCGAAAGCTCTTGATAACGCCGCCTCATCTATTGATACTAAATCCGAAAAGGCAAAATTAAAATTCTTTCCTTCTTCATCAAATCTTTTGCCAGAAAAAATATCTACTTCTGTATTATCGAGTTGCTTTTGAACAATTTCAGATTGGCCTGATTTTTCGATAATATGTTGAACCAATGAAGGTAAATATGCTATTCCACTTCCCGCTGATAGCATTTCTGAATTCATTACCGCAACCCCCACGACGTGGAGTTTTTCTGCTTCATTATAAATAGAACGCATATAATTTTCATCTTCAGACATATTTTCATATATTTCATATTTCGTGTTGTATTTATATGTTTTAGTTGCGGGAATTAACCTTAAATCTACGTCTAGAAGATCCTCGTAAGTAAGTTCCAAAGGCTCATTATCAATTGCAACCTTTTCCCCACTCATAATTTTTGAGACAATCTCATTTAATTCATTAGAATTATGAAAGCCTAAAGAATATGTCAAAAGCTCCGAAATCTCATTCTTATTACTTAACACGACCAACATTTCATTATATTTTTCTGGGTATCGCCCCGCTAAAATTTCGGTATCATTTTTTAAATTTTCAGATTCATATTGCCGAAATACCGAAGTCATAGTTGAATAATTTCTTAGTAGTGAAGTTTCCCCAATTAACGAAGTGAACATATTGCTCGGATTCATCTTCGCAATTTTTCCAGTCACATCCTCAGTATATATTACCGGATCCACATTATATTCATATTCCATTATTCTGATATCATCTTGAAGATTTTGCCCGTGTATCTTTAAATATTTCGTAAAACTCGGCAAATCATTATTCGAAACAGCTCCAAGCGTAGAAGTTAATATTTGATTTTCATGCAATTTATCATCATCATTTTTGCTATTTACATTGCCAGTTAAACTCAGTAAAATACCAGAAACATCAGCTGATTCTTTTTGTAAAGCTAATGGATATGATCCCAAAGTATCTTGTTCTATTTTGTCAATATAATTTTGGAATCCAGTCGAAACTGCACTAATTAAAGCTATACCGATAATCCCAATCGACCCCGCCAAAGCTACTAAAATTGTTCGAGTCTTTTTTGTTAGTAGATTTTTGAGAGACAACAATAAGGCTGTCATAAATGACATTTTTGTTTTTTTGCTTTTGTTTTTTGCTTCAATTAAATCTAAATCAGTTTTAATTTTCCCGTCATAAGAGTTGGAGTCCGCTGTGATTTTCCCATCCTTAAGGTTTATAATGCGCGTTGCATATTTTTCTGCCAATTCCGGATTATGTGTTACCATTATCACCAACTTATTGCTAGCAATTTGCTTCAGTAATTTCATCACTTGTGTTGAGGTTTCTGAATCTAATGCTCCTGTCGGCTCATCCGCCAATAAAATATCCGGATCGTTTATTAATGCTCGCGCAATCGCCACGCGTTGCATCTGCCCACCCGACAATTGTGATGGTAGCTTATTTATATGTTCCTCCAAACCAACTTTCTTTAATACTTTCTTAGCACGACGCACTGACTCACGTTTAGAAATACCCGAAAGCGTTAAAGCTAACTTTACATTGTTGAGAACTGTCTGATGCGGAATTAAATTATAAGATTGAAAAACAAATCCAATTCGATGGTTACGATAGGCATCCCAGTCTTTATCGCGAAATTTTTCGGTTGATTTTTCATTAATAATCAAATTACCAGAATCATAATGATCAAGCCCACCGATGATGTTAAGGAGTGTGGTTTTTCCGGAACCCGAAGGACCCAAGATTGCCGCAAATTCTGAAATTGGAAAATTAATCGACACTTTATCAAGAACGGTCCGTCGAACTCCACCAGTCACATAGACCTTTGTTACGCCCCTTAACTCCAGCATATATTTATATGGTAACACATTCTGAAGAGATTTACTAGATTTCAGGTTATAATATATATATGGATAATAAAGTCCTCGACCGTATTGAGAAAAAATATTTAATTACTAAGTCTCAGAAAAGAAATCTTCTGAAAATTATCAGGAGAAATATGAAAAGAGACAGTTATTTTAAGTCCGAAGTGATTAATTTATATTTTGATACTGATAATTATGATTTAATTATTCAATCGATTGACCAGCCAATTTTTAAAGAAAAATTACGTGCTCGTTCTTATTCCGGATATGATCGAGTTTTTCTCGAAATCAAAACTAAACTACGTGGAAAAGAAATAAATCCTGGTTTTAAACGTCGGGTAATGATTAAACACCAAGATTTTGAAGAACTTATTGCCAAAAAACATACAGTTCTCACTCTAGCCGCTCGTTCAATCGAGACCAAAAATGATCTCCAAATTGCTAAAGAGGTTGATTATCTCATTGCAAAATTTCATTTAAAACCTAAAATTTTAGTCATATATAATCGCGAGAGTTATCAAGGCGAGAATAAGCTTCGTATTACTTTTGATGAAAATCTAAAATATCGTGATGATAATTTGAGCTTATTTAAAGGAAAAGATGATAAAATTTATTTTAAGGGCAAACAAAATATTATTATGGAGATCAAAGCACACGGAGTTTTGCCTCTATGGCTGGTAAAAATTTTATCAGAAAACAAAGTTTATCCAGAGCAATTTAGCAAAGTTGGTAGAATATTCGAACGGATAATACTCGAAAAAAACACCGCTCGAATACATCACAGAAAGGAAAAACATGTTTAATACTATTTTTAATTCAACTGCAGTTGGGCTTGATATTTCGACTGCTTTAATTGCTGCCGGCGTTGCGCTAGGGCTTGGTCTTATTATTGCGATCACCCACATGACAACCTCACAAACCAGCAAAAGTTTTTTAGTCACTCTTGCAATCTTACCACTACTCGTCATGGCAGTGATGATTATGATAAATGGCAATCTTGGCACTTCAATCGCTATTTTAGGCGCTTTTTCTCTTATTCGGTTTCGTTCGATTCAGGGCAATGCAAAAGAACTCCTTAGCATCTTCTTTGCTATGATGATTGGGCTTGCCTGTGGTATGGGGCACGTTCTTTTCGGTACCGTTATCACTGCTATTGCCGTTATTGCTATTCTTATTTTTTCCTATACGAATTTTCTCGAACCCAACAAAAAGCAACGTATTTTAAAAATTGTTATTCCCGAAGATTTAGATTACGAAACAGTTTTTGATGACATTTTTAAAAAATATACTTCTAAGGCTGAGCTCGTTCGCATGAAAACTGTCAACATGGGTAGTCTCTATAAATTAACTTACAATATTACCATGAAACATGGTGTCAAAGAGAAAGATTTTCTAGACGAAATTCGTGTCAAAAATTGTAATTTAAAAGTTCTTCTTTCGCATCCTTGTCTCGAAGAGGAAATATAATGAAAAATCATCAAAATTTATCAATTGGGGTAAAAAAATCTCAAAAAAACTTTTTCTGCCAAGAAAACTTAAAGTGGTTTTTGCTAATATTTATTACTATTATTATCTTATTAATTACAATTTTTATAAATATCAATAATACCAAAGACGACGCTACTATCATTACTGGCACTATTGAGACCGACAACGGAAATCAAAAAATTGATTGGGGTCGTTATCCAACTCATAATATTACATTATCGGAATCGCTCACTATTACTGAAGCCGGAACTTATCATTTAATTGGAGAGCTTGAAGACGGGCTCATCACGGTCAATATAGAAAATACCGTTGCCAGATTAATTCTAGATAATGTAAAAATCAAAAATTCTTCTGGTCCTGCAATTCTTTGTAGCGCTGGCGAAGATTTAGTAATTGAATTAGTTGGCGAAAATACATTAGAGGATGGCGTGTTATATGCGGCCGATTATGCCGAAGACGTTACGGGCGTTGTTTATTCCAAAGCCGATCTAAGTTTTAGCGGTAATGGCAATCTCAATATTACCGCAAATCATCAAGATGCCATAATTAGCAAAGATGACCTCAAATTTAGCAGTGGTAATTATATTATCAATGCTATTGACGATGGTATACGCGGCAAAGACTCAGTTTATATCGTTGCTGGAAATTTTGATATTAAATCTGGCGGTGACGCCATTAAATCTACTAATGAGACAGATGCCAAGAAAGGTTTTATTGTTATTGAAAACGGAAAATTCAATATTGATAGTTCAATGAAAGGCATTGCCGCCGTTAATAGTATTTTAATTTATAATGGGGATTTCAACATTTTGTCTTCTGACGATTCAATCCATTCAAATAATTACGTCGGTATAATTAATGGTAGTCTAAATTTAAATTCTGGTGATGATGGGATACATGCTGACCGTGAATTAATTATAGATGGGGGAAACATTGTTGTTGAAAAAGCTTACGAAGGGTTAGAATCGCAAGCTATTACTATTAATAACGGGGCTATTAGCCTTTATACTTCTGATGATGGCATTAATGCAGGCGGTGGCGCAGATTTATCTTCTAATAATAAAATGGATATATTTTCCGCAGATGAAAATTGCGTCATAAACATTAATGGTGGGAATCTTTATATTGATTCTTCTGGCGATGGTATTGATTCTAACGGATTCTTATATTTTAATGGGGGCACTACTGTGATAGATGGCCCTACTAATAATGGCAATGGGGCGCTCGATGCCGGTCTTGGTATCACAACGAACGGTGGTGAAGTCATTGCGGTGGGTGCTAGCGGAATGGCAGAAGATTTGGGCTCTTCTTCATCAATTTATAGTATTAGTAGCTTTTTCCAAAACACTCAAAAAGCCGGTACTAAAATAGAAATTAAAGATTCATATAATAATATTCTTATATCCCATATTTCGGCTAAGACTTTTAGTCATTTAGCGGCTGGATCTGATTCTTTTATACCTGGTATGAGCTATAAAATTTTTATTGACGACAAAGAATATACTTCATTTTCCATTAAAGATACCGTTACTATTATTGGAAATGTCCGTTCAAATCAAATGATGCCTCAAGCCCAACAAAATCATAGATAAACTTTTTTTCTTATGCTATAATAAGCAAAAAGGAGGTTATGTGCAATTAATTGTCATTTTACTTATTACCGTGTCGGTTCTTACCCTACTATCGGGTGTTACTGTTTTTCTCGGTTCATCAAAAGGAGATCGTTTACGTTCAGCCTGGTTTTTTATTGCCACTATTTTTGCCGCAATTTGGACAGTATCTATTTCAATGTTTTTAATTGCCGAACCAAGCTGGAAAGCATCAATCGATTTGCCAGTACGTTGGACCTACCTCAGCTCAATTTTTATCGATATTGCCTTGCTCGGCTATATTAGTTGGAGAGAAAAATATGGCAAAATTGTCACACTGGCTTTTCTCATCGGTGGGATTATTTTAAGCGCCGTCTTTATTAATAATCCTGGCCTCCTTTATACTGATGTCATTTTGAGTAATACTGGTAACAGTCTCGTTACAAACATCGGCCCATTTTATTTTATTTATATAACCTTTTTCTGCCTTTTGGTCCCAGCAGTTATTCTTACATTATTAAAACAAATTATTAAGCCAGTTTCAAAGAAAAAACGTGGTGGCGACCTTGTTCTTCTTATCGGCTTCGCTATTTCTGGTACTATGTCATTAATTTTTTGTTTAATTCTGCCGCTTTGGCGTTGGGATTTAGTTTGGTTGGGCCCCCTCGCCGTCTCTACCACCATCATTGCCTTTTATTATTCGATTTTACGCTACCGCGTGTTAAACCTTTCTTCAATTTGGCTCAAAATCTTATCCTATATTGTTATTATGGCTTCGTCGGCAGTTATTTATATGGTCATCTTTTCTATCATATTTGCCCTTCTATTTCGTGGTTCAACGCCATCAACAGAAGTCATCATCTTAAACTTTATTATGATTTTGATAGTATTGCTACTATTCCCTGCCATGAATGAATTAAATATGTTTGTAAATTCGCTCATATCTACCCAAGATGTTGATATGATCTATATTATTAAAAAATTAAATAAATTTACTCCTCGTACTAATTCCGATCTCAAAGAATTAGCCGACTTTCTTGCTGATCATATGCATTTTGAATCGGTCAACTTCTTGATTGATAAACAAATTTATGGCTCAATCAAAAATAAGATCACTTCGGATGAAGTTGAAATTATTTCTAGGCTAGGTGACCCCGAAAATGGCATTTGGCAAAATATTGACGAAAACGACGAAAAATGGCTAAGGCACGACTTTTCTGCTATTGCTGCGCTAAGAGATTCCAATGGTCAAACTTTTGGGCAAATGATTATTGGCAAGCCAATTGGAAAAATTAATTTTAATCAACGCGACATTATTCAGATCGAATCCGCAATTAATATGGTTGCAACAACTATCAGTTCTAGAAATCATCCTAAAAGAACAAAGAGGTCTTAAAATGGCTTCGGCAATGCTTAAGCAGACTAGATGGACCATCCTTTTGTCTATTAATGCGGCAGCAATTTTAATCGCTGGTATTGCTATCACGAGTGCCATTTGGCTAAACGGCGGCCTAGAATTTAAAGTCGTAGGTGAAAGGTCTGATATTATCAGTTCCGACATAGATGAAATGGCATTGATAGATTCAACTTCCGATTCTAATGCTAACGCTGCTAGTTATAGTGGCGAATTAGGTGGTTACAGCTACACCGCTCAGGCCGGTTATGAATTTAGCTCTAGCGCTGTTCCAAACGGAGAGATTTGGAATGAAACCGCCATCACTATTTATGCCACACCAGATATTGATATTTGTGTTGGTAACGGTTTGAATGAACTTGGTGAAATGTATTGGCAAACATCCGACACCAACGTTATCGCCGGTTTTTATAACTCAGCCCGCACTTGGCTTGGATACAATAACGAAACTTGTCGATATCCAGTCATCAGTGGTATAGGCACAACCATCATTACTGCTGGTACGTATGACGGCAAACGCAAAGACACTATTACAGTTACCGTAATAGATCCTCCAGCCGAACAGTGGAAGCGTGAAGTTCTAAGTTTGGTCAACAATATTAGGGCAAATAATAATCTTGGTCAGTTGACTTGGGGTGTTGCGTGCGAAAATGCCGCTAACATTCGGGCCAACGAAATTTCTCAACAGTATAGTCATACCCGCCCCGATGGTTCCCCTTGGTCAACAGCCTGCCCTATCCCAGAATCTGGTGGTATTAGTGGCGAAAATCTCGCTATTGGTAATGCCGCAGTTTCTCCTGTAACAGTAGTAATGCTTTGGATGGGTTCAGAATCTCACCGCGAAAATATTTTAAATCCTGACTATACTAAACTTGCCGTAGGTTTTAATTTTGATTTAGATTCAACTTACAAAACTTATTGGTCCCAATTTTTCAGCACTTATTGATTAAAACTATTTTCAATTTCGGTACCTAGTGCACGAATTTTTTGAAACGGTACTCGACTTGTCATCACTACAACGATAAAATGTCTATTTTCTTCGGCAAATTCAACCATAGCTGCGTCATGATAAACATTCCAATATCCATTTTCATTATAATCCCAACCAACTTTATTATATACTTTTACTTTTTCAGAAAAACCACTCGGCAAACCTTGTCTCCAGTTATATTCTGTTGTTGGTTGATTTAAGAATGAATCTTTTATCACGGCAAGATATTCCGCATCTTCAATTTCAGAATGGTCATAAAATAACTTCATTATTTTTAAAATATCGTTCGGTGTAGAAATTAGAGCTGAAATATCTGAATCTGTAATTTTAAAATTATTGCGCATAATTTCATCAAGTTCAGTATGCCCAATCATCGCCCATAAAGTTTCTGCGCATGGTGAATAAGATTCCCTAATTGATTTATCAAGGCATTCCAAAATTGTATAACCAGTAGATCCAGCCAAAGTATTTTTATTCCATTCTCCATTCTGTAACCTTCTATAACCTTCATAAACCACGAACAATTTATATAATGAAGCCGTGTTATATTTTTCAGAAATATTATAACTACCAACCAATTTGTTAAGTTCTAAATCATAAATTACTACACTTTTATCACCATTGGTCGATCCCGCCCACGTATCGATTATTGGTTGAAAATTAATTTCCTTGATTGTTTGGCTATAACTAATTTCACCATCATCTAATATTTCATTAAATTCATTAATTACGTTTCTTGCATCCAAATGGAATTTGATCGGAATACAAATAATTAGTGTTAGAGTGACTAGAAAAATACCCAGCAATAACAAAAAAATTATTCTTGACCACTTCTTATCCACTAAGGTCTCGCCATCATCAATCTTTCCAAAAACCATTTGCTTGTTTCCTCGTCTAGGAGTCTTGTTTGTAAATTATTATCATAAACCGTTGGCGCAATTTTAGTTTGTAATAGTTTTCCATTATAGAAATAGTGAGCCAAAATCAAACTTCTTGTCGTTCCTGGCCACCAACTCTGGTCAAAAAATAAATTTCCTAATCCGTAATAAATTGCCCCATTTTCGTATAACTCAAAAGTTTGAGGCTGATGTGCACTTGTCCCAACCACTAAATCCGCTCCCAAATCGATTAAATGACGGAAAAAACCAACCTGATCTCCGGCAGCCGAATTAGCATAATCGCAAGTTGTATTTTCGTAACTAGTATCGTAAGCACTACATTCATAATATTGGACATCGATAATTACGAAATCTCCGCGCTCCTTAGCTTTATTTATTTCATCAATGGCGTTTTCCTCGTAATATTGGTTTGCCCCCGGCGTTTTGCCGTAAGTTGCTCCACCGGTCGATAAATTATAAGCCAAAAAAGTAATATTATTCCCTTTTTCGCTAATTTCTAAAGGCACCGCCGCCTCCTCTGCTGTTTTACCTCCTCCAACGATTTTAATATCGTTATCGCGATATAAATCAATTGAAGAACTTGCGGCTTCATTGCCACAATCTTGATTATGGTTGCCAGTTAGTTCTACTATATCTAATCCTATGGCTAGAAGTGTATTGATAAAACGTTTATCCGAACAAATATTATTTGCATTAGCGTAATCCGTAAAAGACGATTCATTAGAAGTATGTGTTAAATCAAAGCTTGATAAATAATCTTTGATATTTTCTGCGAAATAGTTTGCATCTCCTACTTGGGTTAATTTTGTATTCATTCTGCGAGAAAGCGCCGTGACTCCAGTTTGCGCAAAAGTTAAAACAGTTGTTTTTCCCGGAAAAACTTTGTTTAAAGTTTCCTCTACTAAGGGAGCTATTTCTTCGGCGTATTTTTCCGAAGCAAAACTAATTACTCTAAATTTTGCTCCACCGTCAAAATCATCCAAAAAGTATTTTTTATCGATTGTTAATAATTTTTTTTGAAAAGTTAGCTCCTCAATTGGGATCAATTCATATTCAGTCTCTTCAAATTCGGCAATATCTGTTCTAGTATCATAAAAATCTGTGACTGGCACAAAAATTTCAGCTAAAAAATCGCCCTCTTCCAAAATTGGCCTCTCAAAACTTTCTTTTACGTCGATTGAAACATCTTTATCTAAGTCGATTTCATCGGTAAAAATTGAATTTAATAAAGTCAATTCGTCTGCATTTAGATTTTCGGAATAATATACTACGCCTGGTATCCTAAATAATCCAGTTTTGGTAAAAAATTGAATTCCAATGAAAAATATACCAAAAAACATTGCAAAGAAAAATAAACCGAAAAGAAAAGATTTTAGTCGCCTTTTTCCCCGTGCCATATTATTAATTATAACACATCAAGATATGATATAATGTATTCATGTTTAAGTGGGCAAGCTTTTTTTCGAAAAATGAAATAGAAAAAGACATTATTTCGCCTAACAAGCGAGTTCGGTGCCACTTCTCCTTAAGGTCAGGTCACATCTCTTATGCCGTCTTTCGTGATGAAAAACCAATTATCAAGTCATCGAAACTAGGATTTTTAATTTATGGCGAAGAACCTCTCAAAGAAAATTTAAAACTAATTCGCGAACAAAATAAAAAAGTTGATGAGACTTTTGAAACTCTATGGGGCGAAGATCGATTTATTAATAATAAATATACGGAAGCCGCTTTTTACATCACCGAATCCAAAGGCTCTCGCCGTATTTTCACTGTTAGATTTAGAATTTTTAATGATGGCGTTGCTTTTCGTTATGAAATACCTCCACAGCCTAAATTCCAACGAATCACTATAAAGGATGAGCTTACAGAATTTAATTTAGATTTAAATTCTACGGCTTGGCAAATTCCCGCTTATCAACCCGATCGTTACGAATATAATTACAAAAAATGTTCCGTCTATGATTTGGAAAAATCTGTGCATACTCCACTTACCATCAAGACTCCTAATGGCTGCTACCTCAGTTTGCACGAAGCGGCACTTTATAATTATGGTTCAATGACTATTAAATTAGCCGAAGATAAAGCATTAAAAACAGACATCACCCCATTGTCGGATGGGACCAAAGCACATCTCCTACTGCCATTTCAAACTCCTTGGCGGTTGATTATGCTAGCTGATTCGGCTATAGAATTAACAACAAATCGTATTATGCTTGCTTTAAATGAGCCACCCAGATACGATTTTTCATGGGTTAAAACTCTCAAATTTTTGGGAATTTGGTGGGCAATGTATGTCGGAGAATGGACTTGGGCGCCAGGCAGTAGACACGGTGCTACTACCGAACACGCCAAAGAATACATTGACGCTGCTGTTCGGCTTGGCATAGCTGGATTATTAATTGAAGGATGGAACGAAGGGTGGGGCGGAGATTGGCTAAAAAATGGCATTAATAATAATTTTACTACTCCCGCTCCAGACTTTAATCTTGAAGAAGTTGCCCGCTATGCTAACGCAAACAATATTGAATTGATAGGTCACCACGAAACTGTCGGTTTTGTGGATAATTATGAAAAACAAATAGAATCCGCTTACAACTTATATGCTGCCAACGGTATTCATTATATTAAGAGCGGCTATGCCGGTAGTATGATGTTAATCAACGGGCGTAAAGAATATCACCATTCTCAGCTGGGGGTTAATCATTACCAAAGAACCGTTGAATTAGCTGCAAAAAAACATATTTGCCTAGATATACACGAGCCAATCAAAGGGACTGGCATAGAACGGACTTGGCCCAATCTACTGTCCCGTGAAGGAGCGCGGGGACAAGAATACGAAGGTGGCGCCCTTTCCCCCTCCCATGCCTGCTACCTTCCGTATACTCGATTACTTTCTGGGGGTATGGATTATACTAGCGGCATTTTTGATATTGACAACGCGGTAAAGCGCCTAGCTACTACTTTGGCTAGACAGCTAGCCTATTTCGTTACCATTTATTCTGGTATGCAGATGGCTGCCGACCGCCCATATTATTACGAAGAAAAACATCGCGATGTTTTTAAATTTATTTATGATGTTCCAACTAATTTTGAAAAAACTATTCCACTAGCTGGCGAAATTGGCGAATATTATATTGTCGCCAGAAAAGACCGCGACAGTAGCGACTGGTACATTGGCGGTGTAACCGATGAAAACGCCCGTCGCGTCAATATCAATCTTGATTTTCTCGAACACGGCACTTATGTTGCAGAAATTTATATGGATACAGATGAAGCTCATTATCGTGATAATCCATTTAGTATTACTATTACGGAAAAACACATCGGGAAAAACGAAACCCTAGACCTTTTTATGGCCCCAGGTGGCGGATTTGCTATTCGGCTTCGGCAGTTATAATCAAACGATGTGTGGCGTCTCCACCACCCAAATCTTCTCCTGCGCAAGTCATCAAAATCAAAGTTTTCTTTTCGGCACTCTTTAAAAGTTCACCCATTTTTATTTTTGATTTTTCTATTAGTTCGATCTCTACTATTTTATAATTTAGGCCATCATAATTTATTTCTTCACTCAATTTTATTTGATCCAAATTTTTAAAAACTGTGCTAGAATGCCCCAGCAACAAAATTTTATTTTCTGAACGAGTATAGCTTCCTACAATGTACTCAGGCGTTTTTAATTCTCGTCCTTCTAATTCTAGTGCAGTGACTGCCGAATTCAGATTTATACTAGGCACTTGTAAGCTAGCAGAGATTTCATATTTTTTCGCTCCTACTGGTTGCAGACCAAAAAAGACATATATTCCAAAAGCCACAAAATATATTACAACTAAGACTAACCTAAAATCCAGCCGCTTTTTTAGCTCCACCTCTCCTCCTTAAAATCATTATAGCATAAGGATTTTTAAAGTCCAGGCTTAAAATATTTTATTTTTTTCTCATGATTTTTGTAATTTTTGTCGTGGCTCCCCACTTCCGCCCAAAAAGCTTTTGAGTGATCCATATGATTTAAATGCGCAAGCTCATGTAAAATCACATAATCTCTTAAAACTTCCGGCACCTTCATTAGACCAATATTTAAAGAAATTGTACGATTAGAAGAACAACTGCCCCATCTAGTATTTGCGTGCGTCAATCTACACCTACTATAATTATAACCATACATTTTTGCATAGTATTCCAAACGATAAGGCAAATATTCTTTTGCTTTTTTCATCAAAACTTTTTTTTGGTAATCTCTTGTGCGTTGAGTCGCAGGGTCATTGATGGGCAATTTCTCTTTTATGAGCTTCCTATTAGTATTCAAAAAACGTTTAGCCAAAAAATCGGAAGTATATTTTGGTACCGACATTTGTAATCTTCCAGAAGTTGAAATTGAAAATTTAACACCCGCAGCTAAAGGGCTTTTTCTAACAATTACTTCTCCGAATTCTTTATCTTTTATAATCATTTATTATTACAAAGATCAGCTAAGCCAGAAATTACGTGTTTAGTTTGAGTTTCAAAAGTATGTTTTCCAGAAAGAATAATCGGTTTTTCTGTTTCAGCAGGCGCCTCAAGTTCACTCACTGCTAAATCATAAACTTCTTTTGCCCTAGAGACATTTTTATATTTTGATTTTAAGCGTGATCTTAGCGTAGTAACATCAGTCTGAATCCAGATTAAAGATGGTTCATAATTATTATTTCTTAAAATGTTGCGTATCTCTGTGCGGTCTTTTTCGGTTTTTAATCCGCCTTCAATCAAAATTGTTTGCCCAGTTTTTAAAATTTGTTCCAGTATTACCAAAATATTTTCGCGTGAAAAACTATTTTTTTCGGCCAAATCATCGAGATCGTAATATGCTAGACCGAATTTTTTTGCAAATTTTTTGCTAAATGTAGTTTTTCCGCTACAAGGGGCTCCAAATATGAGCAAACCGCGTGGTTTAGATTTATTACCTTCCATAATAATTTCAATTATAGCACGATTCTGGCAGGGGTGGCAAGACTTGAACTCGCGACACCTGGTTTTGGAGACCAGTGCTCTACCAACTGAGCTACACCCCTTTATAAGTTACTATTTTATTTTATCATAAAAGCACTCCAAAATAAAAAAAATATGCTAAAATAATAATTAATGAAAATACTTATGTTAGGTTGGGAATTACCTCCACATAATAGTGGTGGTTTAGGAGTAGCTTGTTTAAATATGGCACGAGCTCTTTCGAAGGAAGGCGCGCAAATAGATTTTGTGCTCCCTTATAAAGCAAACCACCCTGAGGCAAAATTCATGCATATTTTACCAGCCACTGATCTTGATCCAATTTATCGTTACGGCAATGGTTCATATGAATCTTTAAGGCTCTTTGAAGAAATTATCCCAACTTTTAAAGAAAATGAAATGATTTCAATTAGGGAAATTCAAAAAAAATATTGTGATTTTGTTGAAAAATATCTCATGGAACACAAACCAGATTTAGTTCATGCGCACGATTGGTTAACTTATGAAGCGGGTATACTTGCCAAAAAGGAATATCAAATTCCTCTTATTGCGCACGTTCATGCTACCGAGTTTGACCGCTCTGGCATGCACACTGGCAACCCTCTCATTCACGAAATAGAATATGAAGGTTTAATGATGGCTGATAAAATTATTGCCGTCTCAGAAATTACCAAACGTCTTATTCACGAAAAATATCAAATACCTTTATCAAAAATTGATGTTATTTATAATTCTTTAGATGAAAATTATGAAAAAAACGAATATCAATTTTATGACGCGAATTATCGTTATCTACAAAAACTCAAAGAAACCGGTCATATTATTGTTTCTACCGTCGGCAGGTTCACTATTCAGAAAGGTTTGCCTAACTTAGTCCGAGCTGCCGCATTGGCCATCTCCAAAAACCCTCAGCTTATTTTTATTTTTGCGGGAGATGGTGAAGATCGCAACGAGTTAATTGAACTGGCTGCCGATTTAGGAATTTCTAAAAATGTAATTTTTACCGGCTTTATACGGGGAAAAAGATTACGCGATATTTATTCAATTACCGATATTTTTGTAATGAGTTCCATTTCCGAACCTTTCGGTCTTACTGCTCTCGAGGCTGCTCACCATGGAGATGTATTAATCTTGACTAAACAATCCGGGGTGTCCGAAATTATTTGGTCAGCTATGAAGTATGATTTTTGGGATCAAAAGAAACTTGCCGATGAAATTTTAGCTATCTCAAAAAACCCCGCCCTAATGGAAAGTTTGAAAGAAAATGTCAAAACCGAATATCGTAAAATTTCGTGGGACCAAGTTGCAAAAAAGTGCTTGAAGATTTATAATAAATTAACAAAACATAAGAGGAATTAGATGCGATCAATCTGTTTATATCTTCACATGCATCAGCCTACTCGCTACCGAGAGTATTCGATTTTTGATGTCTCAAATGATTCCAATTATTTTAATGCCGACTATTATAGTCGCCAATCCAATGAACGTATTTTTAAAAAAGTTACCGAAAAAAGCTATCAACCGATGCTCGGTCTCATTGAAAAAAATCTTCACCAATATCCCAATTTTAAAATATCCTTATCAATTACTGGCACTTGGCTTGAACAAGCCGAAAAATGGGCTCCAGAGCTTCTCGAAACCATTCGTAGAATGGTTAAAACTGGTCAAGTCGAAATCATCGGCGAAACCTATTACCACTCTCTCTCATATTATTATGATTTAGACGAATTCAATCATCAAGTAGAAGCTCATGCAGCAAAAATCAAGGAACTTTTTGATTTCGTTCCAAAAGTTTTTCGCAATACCGAGCTAGCTTATAATGATAATTTAGCTAAATGGGCTGAAGAAAGGGGGTACCAGGGTATTTTAGCTGAAGGTTGGGACAAAATACTCGGTTGGCGCAGTCCAAATTATATTTATCGTCCCACTGGGTGCAAAAATATCAAATTACTTCTCAAAAATTACCGGCTTTCAGATGATATTGCTTTTCGTTTTTCTGATCGCAGTTGGAATGAATGGCCACTTACCGTTTCAAAATATCAAAGTTGGTTAGATATGGAATGTTTGCGTGGCAATTTAATTAATCTTTTCATGGATTTCGAGACTTTTGGCGAACACCAATGGGTCGACACTGGAATTTTTGATTTTTTCGACCAGCTAATTTCTTCTTGGCTCAAAGTTTATGACAATAATTTTCTTACTGTTTCTGAAGCCTGCAATTTAATGGAGCCAGTAGACGAGATTTCTATGCCAGAAACCGTTACTTGGGCAGATACCGAACGTGATTTATCAGCTTGGCTGTCTAATTCCATGCAAAAATCCGCCATGCGGACCCTCTATGATTTACGTGAAAGAATTTTAAAGACTAATGATTCTAAACTAATTTCTGATTGGCGTTTTATGACTACTTCCGACCACCCATATTCAATGTGCACAAAATATTGGAATGATGGCGACGTTCATGCTTATTTTTCAGCCTACGCTTCACCTTATGAAAGTTTTATGTATTTTATGAATGTCGTTCGCGATATAGAATATCGTCTCAGCCTTTTTGAACAACAAAAATAGAGTTTTACCAAAAATAAAACTCTATTTTTTATTAACGTTTCTTTTCTTTTACTTCGTTTCGTCCCAAATTCTTTTTCGTTTCAACAAAAAGTACGTGTTTTCTTAGGACTGGATCATATTTTTTTAACGAAAGTTTATCCGGAGTGTTCATCGTGTTTTTCTTGGTATAATAAGCACGTACTCCAGATTCTTCTGAAACCAAACCAACTAACTTTCTTTTAGTATTATTCTTCTTTGCCATAATTAAAAAGATTATATCATATAACTCTTCAAAAAACAATATTGAAGTATAAAAAAATGGCAAGCTCTCTCGTCTTGCCATTTTTTGATTGGTATTTAAGGTAATTTACCACTGCCCTTGCAATAAGGACATTTTATACGATAAACATCGTAACCAGTTCCATTGCAGTGATAGCATTTTTTAGCTCGATAGCCTAAGCCGCACTCAGCCCTATGACGATCACGTTCTTGTTCAGTCAGAAACGGCCGACCACAACGATCGCAAGTATAAACTACCAATCAAAACACCCCCTTCTTAATAAAGTTCATTAAAATCAGAATTTTAATCGTTTGATATTTTACTAAAATGTTTTATTTTTTGCAAGCAAGAGCTCAATAAACTTCTTGATATCTTTTACTCCAAATTTTTCATTTGGTGCGATGAACATATCTGGATCATCTATAAAATTCAAAGAATAAACATTTTGATAAACCGCTCGCATTAATTGCTTTAGTTTAGTTTCTTCTTCTTCGGTAAATTCATAAATTTTATCATGCACCTCGCCGTCATAATCCGGGGTTACGAACAAAATGTGTGCCTTCTCAACCTTATATTTTTTATACTGCGTCGAATGATTTAGCAACAACTTATAAAAGCCTAGTTGCAACATATATTTATATAGTGAAGCGTGAGATTCCCATTTTTCCTTATGGTAGCCCGCCGTTTTAAAATCATATATTTCAATAGTTTTTCTCTTTTCATCAATTATTATATGGTCAATTTTTCCGGTAACTGGTACGCCGTCTATTACAATCTTTTCGGCGCCAAAATCAACTTCAGCTTTGCCTTGTCTTAAAATATCTTTAAATTTTTTCAGGGAAGCTATTAAACTATTCGGCCCCTTTTCCCTAATGGCCTGTTTTATTTCTACAGATAAATCTTCCTTATCTAATTTAGAATTAAATAATTTTAGAGCTTCTTCATCCGAAATATTTTTCTTAGTCACTGTCTCAAACACTTCATGCACTAAATCTCCAAATGCCAAAGATTCAGTCTTTGGTTCGCGTGGAGCTTGGAGCACATACGATTTAAAGAAAGCTTGCGGCCCCGCGTAAACAATGTCAACAAAAGAACTTAGTGCCGTAGCTGACATCCGCCACTTCTCCACTCTATTTTTATAGATTTCTCTTAAATCCGGTGTATAACCGGTAAAAACGGACAGCCAATTTTTTAAATTTTGCTGTCTTTTTTCTAAAGTAGCTGTATCATAAAGACAATTAACTTTTTTAGTAGGCAAAAATGGCGAGATTACTTCATCATTTTCAACGTATTCATTAAAATATTCTAGTCTTTCAGGAGATTTATCATTAAAATCACGTAAAGAATTAGTAATATAAAGAGCTTTTTTCGCTCGCGTCAATGCGACATAAAGAACTCTTAATTTTTCTCCGTCCGTTATTCCTGTATGTCTAATTTGAATCAAATTTTTTGGCAAACTCAAAAGATTGTTATTGCCTTTTCCTTTCCCCCAAGCCATATGGTCCGCCGAAATAATAAAGACATAAGAAAATTCTAGCCCCTTTGCTTTATGCGCAGAAAGCACCGAAACCGCATCTTCTGATTCTCGATACGGCGAAGAAATATTCAGTGGCATTTCTGCAGCCAAATAATCATCTAACATTTCAATTAAATCTGCTAAGCGTAGAGGTTTTTCACAAAAATGTTTTGTAATTTTACCACGCAAAGCCGCCAAACTCTCATAAAAGGTAAATATTTCATATTCATCGTGGTTTTCTGTGACATAATATTCTAAAAGGGGAGATCTGTAGCCATTTAGCTCACTTGTCCCAATAATATAATCTAGCATCGTATCTAGCGGTTCTAGGAAAGATTTTGCGGCTAAATCTGCCAAAAATTTTATTACTTCAACTATTTTGGGGTTTTCCGCTTCCGACAAAACTTCAAGCGCCGTCCTATGCTCTGATTTTGCTCGCCCCACTAAATTTAAAATTTCCAACGTTGATAATTTAAAGAAAGGATAAGACAAAATTTCTAAAATCTGAACGCTAGGTTTCTTTTCGTTAGCTATTTCATCAACAAATCTTGCAATTGTAAGAATCTCATGAATTTTTTCATCATCAAACAAGTTATCTTTTTTTTCGTAGGCTATCCTAATTTTTTGGTGCGCTTTCAAAAAAGGTAGCAGCGGCTCAAAATATTTAGTTTTATAAGAAATCACTGCTATCTCACTTTGTTTTACTCCATTAGTGATTAATTTTACAATTTCATCTGCAACAAAACCATATTCCGCATCCGAAGAAATAAACTCATAACGATTGACTTGGGAAACTTTTGGATTTTTATTGTGCGCTATTAGTTCCTTATCTGCAAATCTATCTGGTGCCTGTTTGATAATTTCATGCGAGAAATCAAGAATTTCTTGCGTGCTACGATAATTTTCAACTAATGGTATGACATTGGCAGAATAATGTTTTTGAAAATCCGTTAGATTAGAAGCTAAGGCTCCCTGAAATTCATAAATTGCCTGGTCATCATCGCCAACTGCCATAACCATTGGATTTTCGTAGTTGGTCAATTCCTTCACAATGGCAAATTGCGAGGGGTTTGTATCCTGAAATTCGTCTAGCATAATAAATTGGTAGCGTTCCTGCAAAGTCATTCTAAACCCATCGTCATCTTTCAAAATCTTCACCGCCTCTTCAATCATGTCATTAAAATCATATAACCCATTTTCTTTTAAATATTGGTCATAGTTTGACATTATCCCAGCTAAACTCAAAAGTTTTTTATTTGCTACTCGATCCTTCAACCGATAATTATTGGCCTTATCTTTTTCAAAATATTTATCTTTCCAGTCACTCAAAGGCTTAATTTTTTCAGTTTCAGAAGCCAAAAGAATTGCTTCCTTTAAATCCCTCGCTAGGCCCGCAATCGAACGCTCGATTGTTCCTAAAATTGGCTTTAAATTGCCATATTCTTTTAGCGTTTCGTAAATTGGCATATAAGCATTATCATATGACTCACGAAATTTATACGGTACAACATTTTTTAAGAGTGGCGAGATAGCTTCTGATAAAACCTTTGAATCTTCAATATTTTTTTCTGCAATTTTGAATAAATCTTTAGCCGAAAGATTAGCTGCCTTTGCTTCACTAATCACCCCCATAATATCTTTTACGCTATCACCTTTTAAAATGTCTGTAGCGGGAAGATTATCTTGAAGCTTTTTGATAATTTTATATTGAATTACTTCATTTATTGGCTGATCGAGCTTTCGGTCATAATCTTCAGAGTAATTTTTATATTGCGCTAAAATTTCCGAGCCAAACGCATGGTATGTTCCGATATTAACCTTTAAAGCATCATTACCAATAATCGACTTAAGCCGTTCGCGCATATTTTTGGCACCAGTTTCTGTAAAAGTTAAGCACAAAATATTTTCTGGGTTTGTATCCAAATTTTCTAAAATGTAAGCAACTTTATGGCTTAAAAGCTGCGTCTTACCAGTACCTGGCCCTGCCAAAACCAAAAGAGGCCCCCCGAGATATTCTACTGCCTCTTTCTGTTTTTGGTTCAGGCCCATTTATCACTTCTCTCAATCAAATTTAATAAAAGTGACACGTTTTCAGGTATAACAATCTCTCCACGCTTAATTTTTTTTAGAGCTGATATCCCTTCTACGGTTTTTTCTGGTTGATAATCAGGATTATCTTTTAATTTATCGCCAAATTCAAAATTACGCGACGGATAGGCGCAAGTAATTTTTAAATCTCCCTTACCACAAACTAAATCTACTGTTTCTGGCTTCGCCCCATTAGCTTTTAAAATTAATTTCATCTCATTTTCGACATCACTCAAAAATTTTCGGTGCTCTTTTGTCCCCGTTTTTAGCCCCAACAAACCAGCCAATATTGCGTAAACATTTTTTAAAGCTCCGCACATCAAAACACCTTTTTCATCATCTGTCGTATCAAAAGTCAAATAATCAGTCCCAAACATCTTGAGAATTCTTTCGTCAGTCGCGGTTAATTTGGTCTTTTTATGCGCTTTTATATCGACTGCAAAACCCGGCCCAGACAGAATCATATAATCTTTAAAATCTTTAAAAGTATCAACAGACAAAATACCTTTTGTCGCAATAATTAGAGGCTTCTTTTTTGGCAAATGTGGTAAAAGATATGGTACAGATTTTGAAGGCACCGCCAAAAGAATCATTTGCGCAGTCGCCAAAACTTCTTGCAAAGGTTCATTCATGATTTTTGAGTCATAATAATCCACGTCATACCCATTATCGGTTAAAATACTTCCTAGTGCTGTCCCAAATGCCCCCGCTCCTAAAATCGCTATTTTCATTTTTGTTATCCGATTAAATAAAAAAATAATATTGAAAGTAGGACTCGCTCGAAATAGTAGCGACAACCGATGCCCTGCTTTTTAATACACTTTCGCAAGAAAGTGGTGCTGGAAGTAGGACTCGATTCGAATGAAGTGAGAACCGATGTCCTGCTTTTTAATGCACTTTCGCAAGAAAGTGGTGCTGGAAGTAGGACTCGAACCTACGAAGCCCGAAGGCGAGAGATTTACAGTCTCTTGTCATTGCCACTAGACGATTCCAGCTCACTCATAATTATATGGGATTTCCACAAAAAAATCAACTTTATTAAGCATCTTCTGATTTTTAAACTAAATCCGTTTTCGGCCGACATGTTGTTTTATAATACGAGGCAAGGGCTTTTTTTCGACGGATTTATTTATTTTTGTAGGAGTTTGCTTTTTTGGCTCCACATCAGTTTTTGATTTATTTTTTTTGGATACATTCAAAATTGACTTTCTAGCATTAGACAGAGTCTTTTTTCTTTTTAGTTCATTGTCTCGCACAATTTGTTCTTCGATTCGTGCTGCCGTTGCCGTCACAGCTTCCTCGTCTCCGCTTTCTTCATAAATCGATAAAATCAGCCTTAGTGTTGCAATTTTTGGATCAAGCTCATAGGCGTTTTCCAAAGCTTTGATTGCTTTCTTGGTGTGACCCAACTTTTCTTCTGCTTTAGAAAGCGCAATATAGCGAGAAGGAACATCACCTTCTAGCTCAATTGCCTGTTCAAACGCCATTGCAGCTTTTTCATAAGCTCCAGTCTCTAAATATATCAAACCGGCGTTATGAATTGAAGCCGAATTACTGTCAAGAGATTGAGCAATTTCAAAACATTCCACCGCTTCGTCGTATTTTTTGCCTTTGGCATACAAAATACCCAATCTATTATAAGCTGCGGCATTTTTTTCATCAAATTTTAAAATCGTCAGCAAGGCCTTTTCTGCCTTAAAAGGTTTTCTTTCTTTCATTGAAGTTTGTGCAATCTGCCAAAGTTTTTTCATTTGGGCAGTGTATTTAGGAGATTTAATTTCCCTCTCTTTTTCTTTTTTGGATTCTAACGGGAAAAAGAAAGAAAGATAAATGACAAAAAACAAAATAGCTAAAACAGCAATCATATTTAAATATTATAATAATGCGGTAGATAAATCAACCTTCAAATTAAATCTGCCACTAGATGAAGCTTAATATGCCCATTATTTTCAATATTCTCATATAATTTTAGAAATTTAGGTATTTTTTTCAAAAAAACAGGTTTATTAGTAATAAAATACGATTTATAAAGCATTTCAATCGCCGCTCCTACAACAGCAAGAGCGTAAGCCCGCACCCCGTCTTTCTTTTTTACTATTTGCTCAGCTACGTCTATCAGATCAGCTGGCTTTGCTATCATGATTTTTTTTGCTAAAGTTTTAATATTTTCATCCGCTCCAATCTCTTTGTCTATGTCAGACTTTTCTTTCATAAAATACATTGCCGTTCGGCTCAAAATTGTCGGCAATAATTTTGACGGAGCGTCCGTAATCAAAATATAATGAATTTTTTCTTTTGGTTCTTCTAAACTCTTTAAAAGCGCATTTGCTGCAATTTCGTTTAAAAGATCCGCTGGACGTATAATCACGAAACTATCTTCTAATTGGCGCATGCTAATTTTACTCATTAAATCTCGTATTTGCTCAATCGTGATAGAGGTCTTCGTTTCTGGGCTTATCACCAGAGCTTTTTTCATATTAAAAACTACTTCTTTTGGCATCACAAAAACTGCTGAATCAGTTTTTAGAGCAATCTTGGCTATTTCATCAATATTATTAAAAAACACTCTCAAACTCCTTTGGCAAAGTAGCCTCAAAAGTTGCCTTTTTCCCTCCTGGCAAAATAATTTCTAATTTTTTAGCATGCAAATAAAGTCGAGGAGCGGCTTTCTTTTCCCCATAAACCGTATCACCCAAAATCGGATAACCTAAATATTTCATATGCACACGCAATTGATGAGTTCTACCTGTCGTTGGGCTTAGCTCCACCAAAGTATATTTATTATTTGATTTAATAACTTTATAAAAAGTTTCCGATTCTTTGCCATTTGGATCCACCCTAAATGTGGTCGGTCTCTTTAAATCTCTGGCAAGTGGCAAATCAATTCTGGCCTCATTTAGCTTTGGTCGCCCTTCAATGATAGCATAATAAACTTTATGTGCACTTCGATTCTGAAATTGCTTCTTTAAAAACATTTGCGCTTCTGAATTTTTTGCAAGTATGATTACGCCAGAAGTGTCTCTATCCAGTCTATGGACCAACAGGCCATACTTTTCCAAAGTATTTTCCGGACAATACTGTCCCCTCGCCATCGACAAAAGCCCCGCCGGTTTGTTTAGAACAATCACATTTTCGTCCTCATAAATAGTCTCAGGAGTCAAATCTGCATTTTTCATAATCTTAGGTATTTTTAAATCTATTTTTACCCCACGCGTAAATTTCCGATTAGGCTTATCTACTAATTTTCCATCTACCATCACAAAACCATATTCTATAAATTTTTGCAAAGTCGAACGATTATAACTTTTAAAAATTTCTGCCATCAAAATATCAAGTCGCACTTTTTCTTTAATTTCTTCCGTTTTATCTATTATAATATCGCCATTTATTACACGCGACATCTCTGGCTTACTAAATTTTTTCCCCGTCCTAATCATATCCCTTCATTATATCACACTTATGTTAATTTGTCAAATTATCTCTAGCGAAGCCCGAAAGCTTTTTGTACTTCTAATAATTTTTCGTTTGCTACAGTATTTGCATACACCTCCCCCATTTTTAATAAATGCAAGACTTCCTCATCTAAAATATTTGATGACTTTTCTTGAAAATCCGTCAGCATTTCTAAGACACTTTTTGCGACCTTTTCTTTTAATTTGCCATAACTGGTTTCGCCTGCCCATGCGGATACTACATCCTGCAGTGGGATGTCGTTTACTAATGCTTCAATCTGTAGTAAATTTGAAATACCTGGCTGATTAAACATATCAAACTTTACTTTACCCAGTGAATCAGTCGTTGCCGACATAATTTTTTTAGCTGCCCTTTCTGGCTCGTCACTAAGCATAATCTTAGAATTTTCTGCTTTTGTCGATTTGGACATTTTCTTTTCGGGGTTCAATAAATCACGAATTCTAATTCCATCCGTAACTCCCATAAATTTTACCTGGTCTGCTGTTTTAGCTGGAATGGTGAATATTTCACCAAAACGATTATTAAACCGCATCGCTAAATTACGCGTTAATTCTATATGTTGGAACTGATCCTCCCCCAAAGGAATATAAGTAGCATCATATAATAAAATATCCGCTGCCATTAAAATTGGATAATCAAAAATCCCGACATTTGAAGATTCCTGCCCCTTAGATTTTTCTTTATATTGGATCATCCGCGAAGTTTCGCCCATCGTTGCAATGCAATTTAAAATCCAACAAAGTTCCGAATGAGCCGGCACATAAGATTGACGATAAATATGAACATTGTCGTTTATTTTTAATCCTGCCGCCAAATAATATTTTATTGTTTTAATGGTATTTTCTTGTAAATTTCCGTCTATTTCCGAAATAATTGAATGAAGATCTGGCACAAAAATATTTACTTGATATTCCGAAGAATGTTTATTTGCCAACCTTACCATAGGGAGAAGCGCCCCCAAATAATTACCCAATGTTAATTCTGAATTTGCCCTAATCCCAGTTAAAATCGTTTTCATACTTTTATTCTAGCACACATTATGCTAAAATAAAATTATCGGGGCGTTAGCTCAGCTGATTAGAGCGCTACTATGGCATAGTAGAGGTCATGAGTTTGAATCTCATACGCTCCACCAAAAATGAAAAGCCAAGAATTTATTCTTGGGTTTTTATTTTTTAGGAGTGGCCTGAGATTACTTCGTAATCTCATACGCTCCACCAAAGTAGGAGCCGAACAAAAAGAGAGTTGCACTCTCTTTTTTGAGGCGACGCCCTTTGGTCTTTAAGACCATTTTTATATTGCATCTGCAAACAACACTAATCGATGCGAAGCATCGCCATTTCCATAAGAAATTCCGTAACAGGTCATCAAAGCAATATTATATTGCGCCCCATCAAAATTCGCATTTGCAACCGATTTCATATAGCTTCCTTCTCCATTCATTTGTAAACGACCATTTGTCGTATTTTTTTCAAAAATCACTACTCTTTTTACCTGATAATTCGTTGAAAGACCATCAAGTGTAAGTGTAAAACTACTCCCCACCCCCAAATTTACTAAACCACCAAAGACCACACTCGTATTATGCCCATACAAAAATCTATCACCGTATTTGTTTACATGATTACCAGAATCGACCGCTGTATTCGCCACATTAACAACCGCCAAATTTCTTCCAGCAATCGCAATAGAATTTGCCGGCGCCACTGATACAACGGGCACAACCTGAGTATTAGCAGTAGTAACCGTCTGAACTCCATTAGTTTTAGCAACTGGCCTTTCAATTTCAACAGTATTGACAGCATGAAATTCTGGTTGCCTTATTATAAATGAATCGTCTGCTGTCAAAAAATTAGGTGTGTTTATAACCCCAATTAAACTTAAAAACAGTAACAAAAAAAGGCGTTTCGCCATCTTAATCTCCCATTTATGACCAAATTATACCCTAATTATAGCACACTTTGCTAAAATTGTCAAGATATAGTAGACTAGTTAAAGAGGGTGGCGAACTTTGAAAGGAGGTGTTTTTATTGTATGAAGTCGAAGAATTGAAGAGAGAATATGAACGTATAATTGAACAGGAGAGGATATTATTTGGCCTTTCTGAATCATATATCCCTCTTAGTAGTGAGGAAGCCTATAATACCACGTATCAAATCCTTGAAATTGCATCGTCTGCACTAGTTTCACGCGGGTATAATCGTATTTATAATATCACAGAAGAAAATGTTACTTACGAATCTGTTTCCGCTCACACTAATCTTGGCATCGCTTTAATCGATCGATTTTGGATGTTTATCTATGGTCCAGACGTTTTTAAGACTGTAGATGGGTATTCTTATCGAGAAGTAATGGAGGCATTCCGCCGTCATGACTTACCAGAAAATATCATTGGCGACATTCCAGATAATGGTAGCCGTGATGATTCTAGAAAGGCTATCGCAGAACAAGATTACTGGCAGAGTTTTAGCGAATGTTCTCCAAAACGTGAAGACAAATCAGAGAAAAAAATTGCTGAACTTCTTGAGGATATGGAAAAACGTAAAACCAGAACCGGAAATATGTTATATGCAGCCGACAAAATTTCTGCAATCATCATTACGCTTTGTTACGATTATCACGGTATTTCTCCGCAAAAATCAAAGCATGGACCTGAGAATTCGACTAGAGATTTAAAGGCAATGACACTTTGCGATTTTTGTGAACAAGATATGTGTAAAGCAAGCGAAATGTGGACTATCGACTATTTAAAACTACGCAAAATTGTGAAATTCGACCAATACGGCTATTTTACATCAATAATGGTTATGTTGACTTTAATAGTCAATCAAAAATGGTATAACTGGCGAGAAAAAGACTACCAATAACACCCCCTCAAGCCCTGAGTTAATCTCGGGGCTTTTTCCTTACAGCATCACAAACCATGCTATAATATGAAAAAGGAGGAAAATGAGCCAGTTTGACGAACAGTATATTAATTTATGCCGACGTATCCTAGCACATGGTGAAAAAATTACAAACTACAAAAAAGAAGATCAGCGTAAAAAATCTGTAGCCTCAGCTATTCCTGATCATGCAGCCCAAGCTTCTTCTGGCGCCAAAACTATTCGTTTACCACACCAAATTCTTCAATTCAACTTAGAAGAAGAATTTCCTATCTTAGTCTCAAAAAAAGTTGGGTTTAAAACTGCCGTTCTCGAAATTCTTTGGATTTATCAAGCCGCCTCAAACGACGTTCGCTGGCTCAAAGAACGTAACGTTAAAATTTGGGATGAGTGGGAAATTTCTGAGTCTGGCGAGTACCAGGGACGTAATCTCAACCAAATTTTTGCAGAAAAACATCCTTCCGAACCTAAAGAAAATTTTGCTCACACTATTGGCACTGCCTATGGTTGGATTGTCAAAAAATACAATCTAATCGAAAACTTAATTGAAACTCTAAAAACCAATCCAGGCAACCGTCGTATGGTGCTTTCTCTCTGGCAAAACGAATGGCTTGAAACTGCCGCACTACCTTCTTGCGTCTGGAACACAGAATGGAATTTAATTGATGGCCACCTCAATCTTTTAGTCAATTCTCGCTCATCTGATGTCCCTCTAGGCCTCCCTTTTAATATAGTTCAGTACGCGGTTCTCTGTCATCTAATCGCTCAAACTATCAATGCTAAACCCGGTCAAATGACTTTTGTGACGAACGACGCCCATATTTATGAGAATCAAATCGACGGCATTAAAGAGCAAATCTCTCGCTATGAAAAAGCAGTCAAATCAGGCACTTTACCAAAAACTCCAAAGCTCTGGCTTAATCCCGATATTCAAGATTTCTATGCTTTTGACAACTCTCGCGAATTAAAAGATATTAAATTAGAAAATTATGAAAATCTCGGTGTTATTAAAATGCCCGTAACAGAATAGGAGGAATATGTTTAGCATCATTGCCGCAATAGGTAAAAATAACGAACTAGGCAAAAACAACGGTCTAATTTTTCATATAAAAGAAGATATGAATTTTTTTCGCGAAACTACGACCGGCCACCAAGTCGTCATGGGTTATAATACCTGGAAATCTCTCCCTAGTAAACTAAAAAACCGTCACAATATCGTTATCTCGGAAAAAAAATTTACTGGCCCTGACGAAGTTATAACAGATTTAAATGCTTTCATTGCCAAAAATCAAACCTCTAAAGAAGAGATTTTTGTTATCGGTGGTGGAATGATTTATCGCGAATTTCTCCCCTATACTAAAAATCTTTATCTAACCGAAGTTGATGCTACAGACTCTTCCGCTACAGTTTTTTTTCCAGATTTTGACCATTCTGACTATCAAAAAGAAATTATCAAAAAAGGCTCTGAGAATAATCTAAGCTACACTTTTGTTAAATATATAAAAAAGGAGAAAAAAATGAAAGATCCAGTATTTGACCTAATTGACGAAGAAAAAAAGCGTCAAAACGAAGGTTTTGAGCTTATTCCCAGTGAAAATTATGTTTCTAAAAACGTTTTAGATGCTATGGGCTCAATTTTAACCAACAAATATTCCGAAGGTTATCCCAATTTTGAAGGAATTAAAGATTGGCCAGAAGAAAAAATCGCTACAACAATTTTACCTAATTATCGCTATTATGGTGGTCAAAAAAATATTGATCGTATCGAAAGGCTAGCCATTAGTCGCGCCTGCAAACTATTTGATGCCGATCACGCCAACGTTCAGCCTCATTCCGGCGCCAACGCTAATGAAGCAGTCTACTATGCCTGGCTAGAACCTGGCGACAAAATCCTTGCTATGAGCCTTCCAGCTGGTGGTCATTTAACCCACGGCGCCCCTGTTACACGTTCTGCCAAAATTTATCAATTTTTAGGTTATGGCGTAACCGAAGATGGCGACATAGACTACGACGAAATGGAAAAACTCGCTCTTTCAGAAGATATTAAATTAATCTTAGTCGGCTATTCGGCCTTCCCTAAAATTCCCGATTTCAAGCGCGTAGCCACTCTCCGTCAAAAAGCCGAAGCAAAATGGGGACACGAGATTTTATTGATGGCCGATATGGCCCATGTTTCTGGCCTTATCGCTGGCCAAACCCACCCCAATCCTCTGGATTATGGTTTTAATGTCATGACTACCACCACTCACAAAACCTTACGTGGTCCACGTGGCGGCATTATCTTAAGCAAGGGCATTGTTAATTCTCCTCTCAAAAAACCAGAGAGAAAATTAGCAAATATACCAACTCTGATTGATCGCGCCGTCTTTCCTGGCACTCAAGGTGGTCCATTAGAACACATCATCGCCGCCAAAGCTGTCGCTTTTGGCGAAGCCCTAAAACCAAAGTTTAAAACTTATGCCAAAAATGTCATTAAAAATGCTAAGGTACTAGCTCAAGAATTAATCAAATTAAATTTCGTTCTACAAGGAGATGGTACTGAAAATCATTTAATTTTAATTAATATTAAAGAAAGTTTTAACATTGATGGAAAATTTTATGAAAAAGCTCTCGATCAAGTTGGCCTCACTTTGAATGCCAATTCTCTCCCTAGCGATAAAAGTGGCGCTTTTCGCCCCAGTGGTGTCAGACTTGGCACTCCCGCCATCACTACTCGCGGGCTTGGCGAGCAAGATATGGAAACCTTAGCTCTCTGGATGAAAAAAATTGCCAATATTTGCAAAGAAGCAAAAACTGAAGAAAATCTTCCTGAATTTTCTGCCGAGCTCGAAACTATTAAAGCCGAAGTCAGAGCATTAGCGTTAAAATTTCCTGTTCCAAACAGATAAAATATGGTATAATAAAAAGGTGGGGTGCTAGCTCATCTGGTAGAGCGCGACATTCGCATTGTCGAGGTGAGGAGTTCGAGTCTCCTGCACTCCACCAACATAGGAAGCGAGAACGAAAGTCTTGCTTTTTTGATGCATCATTTCTTGACATTTTAGCATAAGTGTGATATAATAAGGTCATATGGCTTAGACCATAGTAATAATTTACATAAAGGAGGGGTCACGGGTGCAAGAACTCCGTCCCAGAAAAGTCAGATGTGCCTTATTTGTTGTTGTCTTTTTAGTAATAGGAATTCTCATTGGCATTAGATCGCCTCATCAAGAAACTCCTATTCAAACCGCTGAAACCAAAGTCGAGTTAAAAGCTATTCCGTTAGAGGAAAAAGCTATTTTGACTAAAATCAAACGGGATGGAGCTACCGAAAATATTGAAAAAGGGTTAAAACCCGTAGAAGCTACTGTCACCACCGCCGTTGTCGAAGAACCAGTCTCTTATCAAGATTGGGACTACCAAACTGTAGCTGCAGTTTATAACTGGGCCACCAGTTCTAATGATGGCACCATCTCTGATTACGAAAAGCAAATGATGGCCCAGCTTCTCTATGGGGAAGCCAACTCAGTCGCATCCGAAGCTGAAAGAGCTATGGTCGTCTGGACCATTCTGAATCGTTATGATTCAGGTGCGTTCGGAGACAGTGTTTCTGAAATCGTTTCTGCCCCCATGCAGTTCACAGGTTACGATTCTAGTAACCCCGTAACTGACGCTAATCTTTCCCTTGTCGAAGATGTTCTCGACAGATGGGAACGGGAGAATGCCGGCGAAGAAAACGTCGGCCGCACCCTTCCAGAAGAATATTGTTACTTTGTAGCAGATTCCGACCCGTCCGCAGGCGAGTGGCATAATGCCTTCTACGCCTACGAATACGGTAACCAAGGAGAAAAAGTTTGGTATGATTATGAAAATCCAGACGAAAATCCCTATTGATACCAAAAACCACCCCAAAGGGTGGTTTTTTCCAGGTTATCAACCTTTTAACGCTTAGAGAACTGCTCTTTCTTACGCGCCGAACGCAAACCATATTTTTTGCGCTCTTTCTCACGTGGATCGCGCTTCATCATTCCCGCCTTTTTTAGAACCGGGCGAAGATCCGGCGCCTCCGCCGTCAAAGCTTTAGAAATTGCTAACTTAGTCGCATCAACCTGCCCAGCTAAACCTCCACCCTTCACGACAATCGTAATGTCGTATTCTTTTTGCTTCTCAGCCAAAGCTAACGGGTCAGTAATTTCAGCTAAATAGGTCTTATTTCCTGATAAATATTCTAAAGCCGGTTTGCCATTGATAGTAATTTCGCCCTTACCTTTATAGAGACGCGCTGTTGCGGTCGCAGACTTCCGTCTCCCTAAACCGTAAGTATATTTCTTCGTCGCTACCATTATTTAATCTCCTTTGGATTTTGAGCCGCGTGTGCATGTTCTGCCCCACTAAATACGCGTAGCCTCTTTAATCTATCTGCAGCCAACTTATTTTTTGGCAACATCCCCTTCACTGCTTCATTTATCGCTCGCGCCGGATCTTTTTCAATCACTTCTTCAAGTTTTAATTCCTTTATTCCACCTGGATAACCACTATGTCGGTAATATTTTTTCTGCGTCATCTTTTCGCCTGTTACAACCAAATCTTTTGCATTAATTACTATTACATAGTCCCCATTATCAATATGCGGTGTATAGGTAATCTTAGACTTCCCCATCAATTTATCAGCAATTATCACTGCCAATTTTCCTAATGGCATCGTCGAAGCATCAATTAACCACCATTCGCGCTTAATTTCGGATCCTTTTTGACTAAAAGTTTTCATTATTTAGCCTCCTTTTTAGTGGTCTCTTTCTTCGCTGGTTCTTTTTTCTCTTCAAATGAAATATCATCGACAAAACTAATTGTCCCCATTTCTGAATTGTCCCCTCTTCTATATCCAGCATGCTCAATCTTTAGATAACCAGAATTCCGCTTTATTTGTGGAGCAATTACGTCCATCAATAAAGCAGCGACTTCCATATCATTCAAGCGTGCAATAATCAACCGTCGATTAGCAAGTCCACCTTTTTTCGCAAGAGTAATCAACTTTTCAGTCATGCGACGAATTTCTTTTGCCCGTGCCAAAGTAGTTGTAATAGATTGATATTGTATTAGAGAGCACATCAGCCCACGCACTAGCGCCCTCCTTTGGTCAGTTTTACGGCCGAATTTTCGGCCTCTTTTTCCATGTGCGTGCATATTAAATATTTAACTCCATTAACTTTTCTTTAACCTCGTCTAATGCCTTAGTACCAAATCCTTTCAAATCTTTTAGATCCGTTTCCGAAAGCATCACGAGATCACGAATTGTCTTTATATCATTATTCAGTAATGCATTAGCAGTCCGGGCTGAAAGGTCAAGCTCCTCAATTGGTAGCATCAACCCAGAATCATCTTCCTCAGACCTTACTCCAGGAGCAGGCGTTGATTCAATTTTTGTCCCCCCAGCTAGAGCAGTATATTGATTTACCAAAATTGCTGCTGCTTCTTCAAAAGCTTCTCGAGGAGTCATAGTCCCATCCGTATCAATAGTGAGCGTAAGCTGTTGTAAATTTGTATCCCGTCCTACACGGGTATTTTCCACTTTATAACGTACTCTTAAAACTGGCGTAAAAACTGCATCAACCGCAATCATATCACTATGTACTCTAGTTTCGCTTGATTGTTCGATCGTTAGATACCCTCTGCCAGTCTCAACAATAAAATGCATCTTTAATACTGTCTTTGGATTATCAATATGACAAATCACCTGATTTGGATTTGCAATTTCCACTTCAGCCGGCAACTTAATATCTCCAGCTACAACTCGTTTATCACCATCTTTTTCAGATTGTTTATCGCCCTTCATTTCTAGGCTTAATTCCACTGGTGCATCTGTATGACATTTAAATCGAATATTCTTAAGATTTAACATAATGTCCACTACATCTTCCCTAATACCAGGGATAGAAGTGTATTCATGAGTTGAGCCTTCAATCGAAAACGCCGTAATCGCCGCTCCTTTTACGCTCGACAAAAGAACACGTCTCAGAGAATTACCTAATGTATTGCCATACCCATAATAAAGCGGCTTAATGACAAATTCAGCACTATTTCGGCCAAGATCCTTTACTTCAGCCAATGTTGCTTCGTGAATATTTTTTGTAGTCATTTACTTATATCTCCTTAGCGTGAGTAATACTCAACAATTAATTGTTCATTAATACCAGCATCTGCCTCCTCGCGTTTTGGAAGAGCGGTAATTTCAATTTTCATTTTTTTCGCATCGGCCTTTAACCACGAAAGCGGAGTTGCACTGGATGCCCCCACAATATTCGGGAGATTCTTGAAATATTCAGTTTTACTAGATTTCGGACGCACTTCTAAAATATCGCCTGGTTTTAAGCGTATTGAAGGAATATCAATCCTTCGACCATTCAAAACAAAATGTCCATGCGAGACTAATTGGCGAGCTTGTCGCCTCGTCAAAGCAAATCCTGCTCGATAAACTACGTTGTCGGTTCTTCGTTCCAAAAATTCCAACAATTTTTCACCCGTCAAACCTTCAGCTTTTTGTGCCTCTTTCATTAATTTTGCAAATTGTTTTTCTAGAAGCCCATACATTCTACGTACTTTTTGTTTTTCGCGCAACTGTGTAAGATATAGGCTACCACCTCTCACCCTCATATCGCCATGCTCACCCGGAATACCAGATTTTTTGGCCATAATTTTATGAGCCTTCGGCGCTAAAGCAAAACCTTCACGACGACTCTGTTTTACAACTGGAGAATAATCCCGTGCCATTATGGTTTCCTTTCTCCCTTCGGTCGCACACCACCATGTGCAATCGGGGTTATATCAGTAATACTATCAATTTTTATTCCTACCGCAGACACAGCCCTAATTGCCGCATCTCGGCCTAGACCAATACCCGAAACGTAAACATCAACCGAATTTAACGCGTGATTCTTTTTAGCTAATTCCAAAGCCTTTTCTGCTGCCACCCCCGCCGCAAAAGCCGTTCCTTTTTTCGATCCACGAAAACCATTAGCACCAGCCGAGGAAGTAGTTAAAACCCCGCCATTTTTATCAGTCACGCTAATTATTGTGTTATTGAAAGTAGCTTGAATATGTACAGCTCCAGCATTAACAATCCGTTTGCCCTTTTTCCCAGCTTTCGACTTCGAAGCTTTTACTTCCCCCACTTCAGTATTAGTAATTTTATTTTCTTCTTCTACCATCTTCTACTCCTTAAGTCTTACTCGCTGCCTTAGGTTGTGTTCCGCCAACTGCAATTGCTTTACCCTTACGAGTACGTGCATTCGTTCGAGTTCGCTGGCCATTGACTGGTAATTTAGCTTTATGGCGAATACCTTTGTAGGAATTAATATCCTTTAAACGTTTAATATTATTACTCACGAGACGCTTAAGATCGCCCTCAACGTGATATTTCGTAGAAATAATATCGTTGATTTTTTGTTCTTCAGCCTCGGTGAGATCTTTCACCCGAGTGGTAGGCTCGATTTTAGCCTCCGCAAGGATTTTTTTGCTTGTTGTTTGGCCAATTCCATACACATAAGTAAGCGCAATCCACACTTGCTTTTCAGACGGAATTACAACACTAGCTATTCTAGCCATATTTAACCCTGCCTTTGCTTATTCTTAGGTTTTTTCTTATTGATGACTCTTAGCACTCCCTTCCGGCGCACTATAATATCATCAGGTGAGATTTTTTTAACACTTGCACGTACTTTCATAGTGTCAAAATATCCTTTCCCATTATATTTTTAAGTTTTTAAATCTTAATATTAAGTTACGTAATCTCAATATTAAGATTTTATGATTTTCACCCCTGTTAATTTTTCAGGCCAAAAATCATCATCTCAAACTTAAAAATGTTAATATTAATCTTTGAGTCGAAAACTGATTCTACCCTTTGTAAGATCGTAAGGGGTTAACTCAACCTCGACTCTGTCACCCGGGACCAAACGAATGTAGTTTTTCCGCATGCGTCCACTCATATGGGCAACAATAACATGACCATTCTCGAGTTCTACTCGAAATTGAGTATTAGGCAGCGCCTCAATAACACTACCAGTGAGTTTAATCACTTCCTTTTGACTAGCCATAAATTACCTAACCAGTTTATCATAGAATTAAAAGTTTGTAAAGAGCAAATAATCAATATTTTAGCTTGAATAAACCCAAAAATATCAATTTTTACTCTTCTACTAAAATTGCTCTTGTGAATTGTCTAGAAAGATACGTTTTCTGTTGTTGTGACCACTCGCCCGTGCAAGAAATCAATGTCAAAGACTCTTTACCTTTTTCTGGCGATTTCACCGCCACCGACATATAATTATCTGCTTCGCTTAAAGGTATTTCTTTATTTTCCACGACTTGATATTTTAAAATCAAACCGTCTCCTCTTTCAACTATAATCAAATCTCCATTAACAAGTGTAGGGAGCTGCTTAAAAACTCCGTGCTTCGTCGGTCCACCATTATGGCCATCAATAACCATCGTCCCTCCTTGACCAGGTTTGCCAGAAGCTTCATACCATCCCACATCAAAAATATTACTCGGTGTAGCTAATTCACCTTTTGAATTAACGCCCATCGGCAAAATTCTGGCTTTATTTACCCCTAATTTACTAATTGAAAGATATCTCGGCCTATCGACAGCTACCACATATTCTTTTACTTCTTGGTCGGTCGGTTCTATTTCAATCAATTCTTCTTCCTCTTCCAAAATTTGAGCAGTCTCTCTTTCGCTACCTTCCTTTTCGTTATAATAATTATTTTCAAAAACTATCACCCTAATTAAAAAGATCAGAAACAAAATTCCTAAAAGCGACCAAATAGCCCACTTTAGAATCTTTCGCCACCCTTTAATTTTTAAGCTCATTGCCAAAATCATCATAAGTTATCATCAACGCCCTAGAATCCACCGACCTTAGATTCTCTAGCGCCACCGTCACCACAATGAGAAGTCCAGTTCCAGAAATCGAGAGACCAATCGGCGCGCCAGTCACTAATATAAATATATAATCTGTAATGAAAGGAAGCATCGCCACCAAACCTAAAGCTAGCGCTCCAAATAAATCCAATCTGTTTACCACTTTCCCAAGATACTTAGCTGTTGCAATACCAGGCCTCACTCCCTCTATAAAACCGCCCTGTTTTTGCAAATTGTCTGCAATTTCTTTCGTATTGAAAATAATCGACGTATAGAAATAAGTAAACGCAAAAACTAAGATAAAATATAAAGCCGGATAAACAAACCATTGTCCAGTGATACCATCTGGATAAATAGCTGAAAAATTACTGGCCGACGGAGCCGAAAAAACCGTCACTAACGATTCGCCCAGCTCATTACCAGGATTCACTGTTGAAATCACTTGCCCAATTAATGCCGGAAGCGACAAAAAAGCTGTTGCAAAAATTACTGGGATTACTCCAGCTGCAATCATTTTAATTGGTAAAATCGATTTAATTCCGCCATAAGATGAATTACCATGTACTCTTTTTGCATAATTAATTGTAATAATTCTTTGCGCCTCATTCATTTTGACCAAGAAATATACTACCCCTAGCATAGCCACCGTAAAACCTAATACTATCCAAAAAATGGTTGGATTGACTGGAATATCTAACCAACCAAACAAACTCAAACTTCCTCCGCTTGTATCAAATAAGGCCGAACCTAACGATGCCATAGTAGTAGGTAGTTGTGAAATAATCGAAGCGAAAATTAATGTCGAGATACCATTGCCAATACCCTGCTCTGTTATTAATTCACCCATCCACATCAAAACAATCGAACCAGCAGTCATAGCTGTAACCGAAAGCGCCCAATCACCTGCCGTTGGCACAAAATCAGTTGCAATGTTTGCCGCCACAGTTGACTTATAAAGTATAAATATATATGCAATTGATTGCACCACCGCCAAAGGCACCGTTAACATCCTAGTCCATTGATTTATTTTCCGTCGACCACTTTCGCCATCATTGGACAATTCTTCGAGCGATGGAATAGCCTTAGTTAAAAGCTGGACAACAATCGAACCAGTAATATATGGCGAAAGTCCCACCAAAATAATACTAAACGAAGCTAATCCCCCACCCGAAATTAAATTCAAAAAACTCGAAAAATCAGATTTTTCTAATAGGTTTGAAACAGCCTCCCTAAAAGTCGCTGCATCCCCCATTGGCACCGGAATTTGTGCAAGCAAACGATATGCCAAAATAATACCAAAAATAGTCAGTACTTTCTTCAGCATATCTTTATTTTTTAGGGATTTGAAAATCGTCTTAAAATGCATAATACCTCTTAATGACTATATATAATAATATCACACAGCCTAACAAAAAACAACTAGAATAGCTTCAGAAGAAGCTATTCTAAATATTTTAATTACAGATTTTCTAAATCTTCCTCTGTTGGAATTTTAGAATCCGGAGTTTCAAAATTTGCAATTGGCGCTATTCCAGTCCCCACTGGTATCTTTCGTCCAATAATCACATTTTCTTTCAATCCTTTCAATCTATCCACTCGCCCATTTATCGCTGCGTTAATCAAAACTCGCGTTGTATCTTGGAACGAAGCTGCCGACAAGAAAGAATCCGAGAAAATAGATACTTTTGTAATACCTAACAAAAGATTAGTATAGGTAGCTGGTTTTTTACCGAGTTCTTCTAGCTCTTTATTTTGTAGCGTCACCGAAGCTCTGGATGTAATATCACCAGAAACAAACTCCGAATCACCTGGTTCTTTAATTTGCACTCTAGAGAACATTTGCCTTACCAAAATTTCCAAATGCTTTGGTGAAATCTCATGCCCTTGTGCAGCATACACATTCAACACATCATTCATGATATAACGTTCAGTTGCCTCAATTCCTTTAAATTTCAACAAATCTTGCAAATTTAAGGAGCCTGTCGTTAATCGATCACCAGCCTTTATTGAATCATTTGGTTTTACTACCATTTCAGCATCACCAGGAATTTCTATTCTAATTGGAGAAATTGCTGAAGCTACAAGAATAATTGCATCTTTTACTAATTCAACCACGCCGTCATGAGCAGCCTTAACTGCAGCTTTTTCGCCACTCTTTTTTATTAACACCGCTCCAGCCTTCACACTATCACCATCTTTTACTGCTGGCTTACGATTATCCAGCTCAATCCTTTCAATCGTCCCAGACTGAGGAGTAATTTGCACTACATAATGGCCATTATCTTCCCATAAATCAACCACACCATCAATTGGCGAAACATAAGCTTGACCTTTCGGTGTTCTTGCTTCCAAAAGCTCTTCTACACGCGGCAAACCTCGAGCAATCGCACCCGAACCTGCTACACCAGAACCGTGTTTCGTATCAAGTGTCAACTGTGTACCTGGCTCGCCAAGCGACTGTGCTGCAATCACCCCAACCGGCTCATTTGCTGCTACCAGCTCCCTCGTTGACATGTCTACCCCATAAGCTTTACGCGGAATTCCATCTACAGCTGTAGTAGAAAGAATGGACTGGATTTTTACTGCTTCAATTTTTTCATCAGCTTCAATCTGCGCAGCCATTTCTCTAGTGATAAGCTCGTCTGCCTCAAGATATCCTGGCACAGCCTCAGCCGTCCAACGTCCAGCAATTCTTGCGCTAAAACCAATTCCAGAAAGTTCCGTTTCGTTACGATAAACCGTAAAACCTGGATCTTCCGCTTCTTCATCAGTCGTAAATACGTCCTGCGAAACGTCCACTAAACGACGTGTAAGATAACCGGAATCCGCTGTTCGAAGCGCTGTCGAAACCTGCCCCTGTCGTGCACCTCGAGTCGCAATAAACGATTCCAAAGTATTTAAACCTTTCTTATAAGAAGATTTTACTGGCAACTCAATCTCGTTATTGTTGATATCAACCATGATGCCAATCTCTGCTGAAGCAAGTTTAATATTAGAAATATTACCACGTGCACCAGAGTTCACCATTACTGCGATATCAGTATCCATCTCTGATAATTTACTCTGCAGAAAATCAGAAATCTTTTTATCAATATCTCGCCAGTTTGCAATAGTTAGTTTATAACGTTCTTCTTCAGTCACTAAACCATCATTAAACTGTTTCTGAATAAGTGCAGTTTTGGCATCGCCCTCTGCAATAAAATCATCAATCTCATCATAAGTCGGATAATCATCTTTTGCGGTTGAAATTGAAGCAATCGTTTCATATTCAAAAGCTAAATCTTTCAAAGCATCAGCAGTTTTTACCATCACTTCTGAACCATAAAGATCAAAGATGTCTGCCATCACTTTCGATAAATGTTTCTTAGTTTGCACAGAATTATCATACGGATAATCAGCTGGCAAAATCTCGTTAAAAATCACTCGGCCTAAAGTAGTATTTCTAATTTCTTTCTTAGCAAAAACTCTAATCGGTGTCTGAAGTGCAATTATTCCTTGGTCATAAGCCATCTCTGCTTCATAAACCGAAGAAAAGGCTTTTGGCTCACCTTGGTCCGTACCTGGCTTATCATAAGTCAAATAATAAGTTCCTAACACTACATCCTGATAAATAGCGAGGACCGGTGAACCATCTGCCGGCTTTAAAAGATTTTTACTGGCAGACATTAATTCTTTCGCTTCTGCTTGGGCTGCTTCAGAAAGCGGTAGATGCACTGCCATCTGATCACCATCATAATCAGCATTAAAACCAGAAGCTACTAACGGATGAAGTTTAATAGCTTTACCCTCGATTAATCTTGGTTGAAAAGCCTGAACCGATAAACGATGAAGCGACGGAGCCCGGTTTAGTAAAACATATTTACCTTTAATTACTTCATCAAGTGCATCCCAAACTACAGTTTCTTTAGATTCTATCAATCTCGAAGCCGCTCTAATATTATTAGCATGTTCATTACCAATCAACCATGAAATTACAAAAGGCTTAAAAAGTTCTAACGCCATTTGTTTTGGCAAACCACATTCATTTAACTTAAGTTCCGGACCCACCACAATTACTGAACGCCCAGAATAGTCAACTCGTTTACCCAGCAAATTTTGACGGAATCGGCCTTGTTTCCCCTTTAACAAATCAGATAATGATTTTAATTTACGTCGCCCATTAGTCGAATTTGCCCCTCTAGAACCGTGCGCTGCCGAATTATCAATTAAAGCGTCTACCGCTTCTTGCAACATCCGCATTTCATTACGACAAATCACTTCCGGAGCATTGAGATCAATTAATTTCTTCAAACGATTATTTCGATTAATTACTCGACGGTAAAGATCGTTTAAATCAGAAGTGGCGAATCTACCACCAGGCAATGCAATCATCGGTCGAAGATCTGGAGGAATTACCGGAATAACTGTTAAAATTAAATCCACTGGCCGAATTCCTGCTGCCTGCATCCCCTCCAAAGTTTTTAATCTTTTCTGTATTTTCTTTTCTTTTTGACCTTTAGCTTCCGCTTCTTCCTCACGAAGTTTTTTCACTAATTGTTCTAAGTCAACTTCGTCCAACATCTTTTTAATTGCCGTCGCCCCCATTTCAACCGTAATTAAATCCTCATATTCTTCTGGCAAATTACGATAATCGACTTCCGTGATTACTCCGCCTTTTTTAAAAGATTCTAAAATCGCTTTACGCGAAAGATAGCTAGCGTCTAGCTCCTCTAATTCCTTAGTCTGAGCCTCCGCCAAGGCTTTAACGTCTGCATTTTCATCTTTAGCTTCTTTTTCATAACGAATTTTGATAGCTTCTCTAGCCGCAACAGTTTGGCTTTCGAGGTTTTCAAGCGTCTTTGCAATTTCCTCATCTTTTGCATCAGTAATTAAATAAGTGGCAAAATAAACTACTTTTTCAATATTTTTAACTGTAATATCCAAGAGCAAACTAAGAGCTGAAGGAATCCCTCTCATGAACCAAATATGCGCAACCGGAGCCGCCAAAGCAATATGACCCATCCTTTCACGCCGCGTAATCGACTTAGTGACTAAATTTCCTTCTTTATCAACTGCCGCTTCCCTAGAACGCACGCCTTTAAGTTTAGAATCGTGCGGATTAATATCCTTGGTCGGCCCAAAAATTCTCTCGCAAAACAAACCATCTCGTTCCGGCTTTTGGGTTCGATAGTTAATCGTTTCTGGCTTTGTTACTTCACCATAACTCCAATTCAAAATATCATCACGGCTTGCCACCGTTAATCTTATTGAATCAAAGTCCGAAGCACTAATGAAATTATCCATCCACGCCATCTTAGAACTCCTCTCCGAGGTCGACCGTTCCATCATCGTCGCCCTCCGTTATTTCGATTCCTTCTTCAGCCATCATTGCTGCCGCCTCTTCCTCATCAAGGTCAACAATTTCTGGCTCGGTTTCCTTCTTATGTTGATCATAAATTGACTGATCGTCTTTCGACATCTCGATTTCTTTTGAAGTCTTTTCAATCACATCTCCCGCATCAGCAGATTCGCCATGATCCAACAGATCGACTTTCAAACCTAAGCCCTGAAGCTCTTTCACTAAAACATTAAAACCTTCTGGAAGTTTCGGACCTTCAATTGGCTCATGTTTGATAATCGCTTCATAAGCTTTAGCTCGCCCATAAACATCATCAGATTTAATTGTTAACATTTCTTGCAATGTCGTAGCCGCACCATAAGCTTCGAGCGCCCAAACCTCCATTTCTCCAAATCTCTGACCACCATTCTGTGCTTTACCACCAAGTGGCTGTTGCGTCACCATTGTGTATGGTCCAGTCGAACGTGCATGGATCTTATCTTCAACCATATGATGAAGTTTCAAAATATGCATCACGCCAACCGAAGTTCTTTCATTAAACGGCTCGCCAGTTAAACCATCGTATAACTGCACTCTACCATCTTCCGCATAACCAGCTTTTTTTAATTCGCTCGAAATAATTTCATCTGGCACCCCATTAAACGAAGGTGTAGCCACTCTATAACCTAACGCCTTTGCTGCCATGCCAAGATGAGTTTCAAATAACTGTCCTAAATTCATACGGCTCGGCACACCCATTGGTGAGAGTACTACATCAATCGGCGTCCCATCTGCCATAAATGGCATATCTTCCACTGGTAATACTCTCGAAACTACACCTTTATTACCATGCCTACCAGCTAGCTTATCGCCAACGCCAATTTTTCTCATTTCTGCTACAAAAATTTTAATTTGCATCAACACACCAGCCTTTAATTCGTGCCCTTGTTCTCTTGTATAAACTCGTACATCAACCACCTTACCAGTCGAAGAGCCATTCATCCTCACCGAAGTATCACGCACGTCTTTAGCCTTTTCGCCAAAGATTGCACGGAGTAATCTTTCTTCCGAAGATAATTCTTGCTCACCTTTTGGTGTAATTTTTCCCACTAAGATATCACCATTTTTAACTTCTGAACCTATCGTGACAATCCCATCCTCACCTAAATGCCTCAATGAATGCTCCGAAACATTTGGAATATCTCGCGTTACTTGTTCGGGTCCAAGTTTAGTCTCCCGTACCTCAACATCAAAATCTTTAATATTTATAGATGTCAAAGTATCGTCTTCAACTAAACGATTCGAAATTACAATCGCATCATCCATATTATAACCACGCCAAGGCATAAATGCCACCAAAAGATCTTTACCTAATGCCAACTCACCATCGCAAATCGATGCTCCCTCAATTAAGGTGTCGCCTTTTTTAACTTTTTGACCCCTAGTCACTACGCATCTCTGATTGTAACAACGGTCATCATTAGTCTTTTCAAAATGTTGTAATTTGTATTCGATATCTCCACCCTTATCATAAGTCACTACTACCGATTCACCATCAGCTTTTTTCACTACGCCAGACCCCGTAGCCATAACTAATTGTGAAGTGTTTTTTGCAACTTCACGCTCAATGCCAGTTCCTACTATCGGATTATCATTCCTAAGTAGTGGTACGGCTTGCTTTTGCATAGCACAGGCCATGAGCGAGCGGTCAACCCGGTTCTTTTCCACGAATGGAATTAAACTTGCCGAAACCCCCAAAATCTCTTTATGTGCTGCATCAATATGTGTTACGTTCTTCGACTCAACCTGTGCCGGCGTTCCATGTACTCTTGCCGAAACCCAACTTTCTACAAATTTACCATTTTTGTCTAGTTTTACGGATGCATCCGCAATTACCATATCATTTTCGGTATCCGCATCCATATAAACCACTTCGTCGGTCACTTTGCCATTTTTTACTACACGATAAGGGGCCTCAATAAAACCATATTGATTAATTCTTGCATAAGTTGCAAAATTAAGAACCAATCCCACGTTTCCACCCTCTGGTGTTTCCACCGTGCAAATTCTGCCATAATGCGTTGGATGAGCATCACGTACATCAAAACCGGCCCGCTCTCTAGTTAGACCACCTGGCCCCATCGAGCTCAAACGCCGTTTGTGTGCCAACTCAGAAAACGGATTTACTTCATCCATCAACTGAGAAAGCTGAGAGGTAGCAAAAAATTCTTTTACGGCTGCCACTACTGGCCGAGAATTCAAAAGTTGTGAAGGGGTTACATCCTCAAGACTTGCCATTGACATTCTATCTAAAATATTACGCTGTAAACGAAGCATTCCTAAACGAAATTGACGTTGCACCAATTCACCAACCAATTTAACTCGCCGATTTGACAAAGAATCAATATCGTCCGCTGGCTCTTGAGTATTATTTAAGCGGATGATTTCGGAAATAATTGCCACTATGTCATCAATTTGCAAAGTACGATGAGCCGGATCATTCGGCGTATCAAAATGTAATCTTCGATTTATTTTAAAACGTCCTACATTTGAATAATCATAACGCTTTGGATCGAAAAAAGTCCTTTCAATCATTGATTTAGCATTCTCGACAGTTGCCAAGTCACCAGGTCGAAGCCGTCTATAAACTTCAAGCAATGCTTCACCCTGAGAAGAAGTCGTATCTTTTTCTAAGGTGATATCAATGTAATTTTTTTCACCAGTATCAACTTTACTAAATTGATCTTTTATTTCGGATTTTGAAAGACCTAAAGCTTTGAGAAAAGTCGTTACCGGAATTTTCCTCCGACGATCAATCTTGACATAAATAGCTCCATTGGCCGCCGTTTCAAATTCCAACCATGCTCCACGACCAGGAATAATCTTCGCGCCATAATAACGTTTCATCCCAATTGTCTCGGCATTAAAGAAAACTCCAGCCGAACGAATTAATTGTGAAACAATCACACGTTCAGTACCGTTAATAATGAAAGTTGCCCGTTCGGTCATCCATGGATAATCACCAAAATAAATATCCTGTTCTTTTTTCTCACCTGTAGCTTTATTTTCAAGCTCGACCAAAACATGAAGCGGTGCTTCATAAGTCACCAAATTATATTTAGCCTGTTTTTCAGACTCCTTTGGCTCCTTAAAATAATAATCTTTAAATCGGAGCGAAAGCTTTTGACCAGTATAATCGTCAATTGGATTAAGTTCAGCAAAAACCTCTCGCAGTCCATTTTTGACAAAGTCTTCCCACGAATCTTTTTGGTGCACAGTAAGATCCGGTATCGGAAGAGCTTGGTCACCTTCGGTGAAAAATACGCGTTCACCAGACTTCGGTTTTGTAACCATTCTACCTCTTTTTATTAGTGTTATTAGTATCTCAGCGCTGAAGATTACTGCCCCATTTTCCCCCAGAAAGTCGCCAGCTTCCCTAAGTATTAAAAATAAGGCACACTACTTCTTATATTCGAGTTTAACATATATGATAAATAAAATCAATACCAAAAAATCACCTCAACGGTGGGTGATTTTTTAGACATAGATAAGCTCTCAACGCATCTCTAAATTTTTACAAGCCGACTCGCAGTTAGTTAGCTTATGTTTAATTATACATAACTTTTTTCTTTAGTCAAGCATTTTTATATATCAAGATCATCCAAATCTGCCAACTCTGCTCTAGTTTTTTCTGCCAATTCCGAAGATTGTTCTTCTTCGTTATCTTCTTCAATATTATCTTCCACTTCTTCTTCTGCGTCTATATCGCTATCCTTTTCTTCAACTTTCTTTTCGCGTATTTCTTTTTTCGCTCCACTCTCTTCTTCATCCGTATTTACAATTTTTAAATTATAACGCGCATCCTGCTTGGTCCCCAAAGCTCTCAATAATACTCTTATCGCTTGCGCTGTTACCCCGCGTTTGCCAATCACTCTTCCAACATCTTCCGGATCTACAGTGAGCGATAACAAAACGCCTTTTTCATCAATTTTTCGTTCAACTGCTACCTTTTCAGGATTATTGACTAAAGTTTTTACGATATATTCTACAAATTGCTGGTCAATAGTAGCCATTTTTTCTCCTTAAAGTTAATTATGTTTTCATTATAGCACAAAAATAGCCCCACGATGGGACTATTTTTCTTAAGCTTCTGTTGAAGCTTCAGTAGAAGCCTCTTCGGCAGGAGCCCCCTCTGCTGGAACTTCTTTCGGCTGATTCTTGCGAAGTTTATCAGCATGTTTTGCTGTAGCTTTTTTAGCCGTAGATTCTTTGTACCATTTCGGCAATTTCACACCATTTTTCTTCAAAATAAACGCTACTCTGCTCGAAGGTTGAGCACCATTTTTTAAATATTTTTCCACCGCTTCTTTATTTAAAGTCAAAGCTTTAGTCGCGGGGTTATAGTTGCCGACCTCAGCCACCACACGTCCCGAAAGCGGATGACGCTGTGATTCTTGGACGACTATCCGGTACATTGGATAATGTGACCGGCCATTACGTTGCATGCGAATCGCTAGCATTTTTTCTCCTTAAAATTATTAATCCTTATCATTATATCATAAATTTTAAAAATGAAAAGGGAACCATTTCTGGTCCCCATTTCCCCTTCTTAGATTACTTTTTTCTCGCCTTCCTCGGCGGAAGATCTACTAAAGCCACTGCTGGATATTTGACCGGATTTTCCTTATATCTTCGACAACGAGATCGATAACTTGCGATATCGTCACCGTTCCAAAGATGCGACCGCATCCACTTCATGGATGCTGGTTTAATGCCACAAGCAAAGCAAAACATTTCATAAACACCATAATCGCGAGTAAACTGAAGTTCCAACTCCCTCACTCTACTTTCAAGCCGCCACAAACTTCCACCGAACTTTTGCTCAACGACATTCCAAACTTTAAATCTAGTCTGCTCATCCCGAGCGTTATCCAGCAAATCTTGACGACCAACATATGGCCCCCAAGAAGTCAGCATTTGGTCACATACAGACCAATATACTGACGTTTTTTCTGTCGACATTGCCACCTCAACCTTAGATTTAGGCTTGGGCTTCTTAGACTCTTCCGAAAAAGACCAGAAACTAAGCTGACCGTCAACTTCAAGGTCTTTACTATTTTTAGGCACTCAGCCCACCCCCCTTTTTTTTAGTAATCTGATTTTAAGGTACTACCTTAATTATATCACACTTTATCAAAAAAGTCAAGCTTAAACCCTTATCTTAAGCCTGATTGTCTGCTTATTTCTTAATTTTATGTTCTTTGCGGTATTTCTTAATTCCTTCTCTAGCCGCCTCTGTTTGAGCCTCTTGTTTTGAGTGCCCCATTCCAGTTCCTTTTAAAGAAGTTCCTACATAAATCCCCACCGTAAATTTTTTATCATGATCTGGACCTTCTTCCTTTAAGGTTCGGTACACCGGCGTTACTCCATCAATCTTCTGTGCCAACTCTTGTACATAAGATTTCGGGTCTCGCCAACTCCCTTCTTCCAAAATCGTATCTATTTTCACCAAAATATTCTTTTCGATAAATTTTTTTGCTATATCATATCCCTGATCTAAATAAATTGCCCCAATAATTGCTTCAAAACAATCCGCTAAAATCACATCGTGCGCTCTTTCCGACCCTTGTTGTTCACCTTTAGACAACCGCACCAATGGCTCATACCCCAGCTCTCTTCCTGCCTCTCCAATCGACTCAGTCCTCACTAGTGCCGCCCGAAGTGCTGTCATAATTCCCTCAGGTTCATCGTAATTTCGATACAAAAAATCCGAAGAAACTAACTCTAAAACCGCATCACCTAAAAATTCCAATCTTTCATTGTGCTCATGCGCCGCCTTATGTTCATTTACATAACTCCGATGTGTTAATGCTGTTATTAAAAGATTGATATCATGAAACTTTAGACCTAGTTTCTCTTCTGCAAATTTTTTGTACTCTTCCATTTTTAATAATCTCCAGCGCGAATTTTTTTCTTCGCAATTAACATTAATTTTTCAATATCTTCATATTCAATTGCCTCTAGAGCCTCTGAAAATGAGAACCATTTTATTCCCTTCATCCACTTCTCGGCCATCGGCATCTCATGGTCATCTAAAGCTTGCACCAAGTAAATTTGTGTCGTCATTAGCACAAGTTTTTCCAATCTACGATATTTAAAATGAATTTTACCCAGCCATGTCAAAACTGAAACATTTTTCAATCCCGTCTCTTCTTCAATTTCACGCCGCGCCGTCATCTTGGCAGTTTCGCCCGGCTCTATATGCCCTTTAGGAATAGTCCACCTCTCTTTTGAATCTTGGATTAACAAAACTTCGATATCTTTCTTGTCTTTTGTAAATCTAAAAACAATCCCGCCAGAAGTCGGTTCTCGCACAATCTCCTGAATTGCCGCTTTTTTGCGGAACACAGCAGATTTTATCTTATCGAGGGTCGATTCTTTTTCTCTATCCGTCGGCAGGGCTTCCGGAATCTTTAGCGATCTCCTCGCCGTCGGTTCGATCGACGGACTTAACCTTTGACTCATGATTTTTCTTCTCAACAATTCCGAGCTTTTTATAAGCAGTCCCGAGCACCCCATTAATAAATTTGGAAGAATTTTCGGATCCAAATGCTTTAGCTAGCTCCACAGCTTCATTAATTGCCACTTTCGGCGGGATTGAATCCCCACACTCTGAAAGTTCGTATAGTCCCATCCTCAGAACATTACGATCTATTGCCGCAATTGACTCAATTGGCCATTCTGGAGCCATCGGTTGAAGAGCTTTGTCCAAAACTTCAAAATTTTCGACTACTTTTTTTGCCAAATTATAAACAAATTCCGTGTCTCCAAGCGCCTTTTCGTATGGTTCAATATTTCTAGCAATAATCATGTTCAGATCGACTTCTGGGTCATTTGCAAGCGTCCGCAGTTCATACTCATACAAACTTTGTAAAACGATTACTCTACCTAAATGTCGATTACTAGCCATATTTCTTAATCTTCTCTTTAATTAACTTTTTTATTGGTTTTAATTTTTAGATTTGGTGTCTTCTTCTTCGTCTCAAACGCTTTAACGGGAGAAATCTTATTTACTCTCCGCGCCAGTTCCAAACGAAGATGACTCCTGCGAAGCCCAGTCTTACGTGGGCTACTCTGTTTCTTAGGTTCAGGCATCTTGCTCCTTAAATTTAATAGATAATTTTACTAATTCTACCACTTTTCTTTCAAACATTCAAGAGGTTGACTATTCTTAAAAAGTATGGTATAATAAAACTATCAAGCCATATCTTGCTTTTTTAAAGCTTTCTTAATCGCCGGGCGATCAAAACCTACAATTCTTTCTCCGTCAATTTCCGTTACCGGCACAATCTTTATGTCGTTTTCTTTCGTCGCATCCATTTCTATATATTCCACCCCCATATCATCCAGCCAATCCATCAAAGCATGACAATAAATACAAGTTGGTGTAGTATAAATCTTTATCATAAATTCATTATACCATATATTGCAATTCCTGCCGCCACCGAAACGTTAAAAGACTCTTTTTTGCCCCTCATTGGAATTTCTACAAACAGGTCAATTATATCATATAATGAATAATCAATCCCATTCACTTCTTCTCCTAAGATTAAAACCATTTTATCTGTTAATTTAGTTTTTAGCAAAGGGTCATTTAATGAAAAAATCCGTTCATCATTGATATTATTTTCTAACCCTATGATTTGCCAACCCTGTTTTTTAAAATCATCAAGCTCTGAAAAAATATCATCACATGAATAAATATCTAATAATTTTTCCGTCCCCAAAGCTGTCTTATGAATTTCTTTATTTAATTTTTCTCTTAAATGTGGCAATAAGCTCGCATCATTTACTTTTGGTGTATAGCCAGACAAAAGCACTTTAAAAACCCCTAATCCTTCTGCTGTCCTCAAAATTGCCCCCACATTATAAATCGAACGAATATTATGCAAAACTAAAATTATTTTCATCCCTATATTATACAATAAATATGATATAATTAAACCTATGAATAGATACGAACCTCTCAAAATTGAACAAAAATGGCAAAAAATCTGGGAAACTGAAAAACCTTTTAAAGCTAATGAAGTTCCAAACCAACCTAAAATGTTTCTGGCCGAAATGTTCCCCTATCCTTCCGGAGCTGGCCTCCATGTTGGGCATGTCCGTAATTTCACTATTGTTGACGTTTTAACCCGTTTTTATGAACAGCAAAGATTAAACGTTTTAAGACCGTTTGGCTATGATACCTTTGGTTTGCCAGCCGAAAACTATGCCATCAAAACTGGTATTTCCCCTCAATCCGCCACCAAAACTAACATCGATAATTTTCGTAAACAGGCCAAAAAGCTCGGCTTTGCCATTGACTGGGATCGCGAAATCAACACTTCTGACCCCGAATATTACAAATGGACTCAGTGGTGTTTTCTACAGTTATATAAAAAAGGGCTCGCCTATCAGAAAGAATCTTATCAATGGTGGTGTCCCGAAGATCAAACCGTTCTCGCTAACGAACAAGTCGAAAACGGCAAATGTTGGCGTTGTGGTCACGAAGTCGAAAAGAAAAAAATGAAACAATGGTTCTTTAAAATTACCGCTTACGCCGATGAACTCCTCGACGAAATTGACAATCTCGAATGGCCCGAAAAAATTAAAACCATGCAAAAGAACTGGATCGGTCGCTCTGTTGGCGCCGAAATCGATTTTAAGGTAACCGAAAGTTCTCTTAAAATTAAAGTTTTTACGACTCGCCCCGATACCATCTTCGGCGCTACCTTCCTAGTCGTCGCTCCTGAATATCCTTATCTCGATGTCTTAACAACCGACGATACCCGCGAAACGGTTCTTAATTATAAAGCCGAAGCCTTGAAAAAATCCGAAATTGAACGTCAGGAAAATAAAGAAAAAACTGGCGTTTTTACCGGAAGCTATGCTATTAACCCCGCAACTAAAGAAAAAATTCCCATTTATGTTGCTGATTATGTTTTGGCTGGTTATGGCACGGGAGCCATTATGGCTGTTCCTGCTTACGACGAACGTGATCGCGAATTCGCCAAAAAATTTGATTTACCAATTGTCGAAGCTAAGCTGTGCGATCGCGATCTATTCGGTACTCCCAAAACTATTTATCGTATGCGTGATTGGCTCATTTCACGCCAGCGTTACTGGGGTTGTCCAATTCCAATCGCCTATGATAAAGAAGGCAATCCTCATCCTATTCCTGAAGATCAACTTCCAGTTATTATCCCAGAGGTCGAAGATTATCAACCCGATCACTCTGGGCATTCCGCCCTCGCCAAAGCCAAAGATTGGCTTAAGGTCAAAATAGAAGTCAAAGATTCAAAAACTGGCAAAACTCACCTGGAAGAAATGACCAGAGAGACTGATACATTGGATGGTTATGCTTGTTCATCTTGGTATCTTTGGCGTTATGCCTCACCCCATGATGAAACAGCCGCTTGGGATCAAAAAGCCATTAAATATTGGGAGCCGATCGACTATTATGTTGGTGCCGATCACGCTGTTGCCCATTTGCTTTATATTCGCTTTTGGTGCAAATTTTTTGCCGATGAAGATTATTTGCCTTTCCGTGAACCGATAAAACGCCTTCTTTATAATGGCTATATCAACGCTCCCGATGGCAAAAAGATGTCTAAATCTAAAGGTAATGTTATCGACCCACTCGATGTTATTAACGATGGCTATGGTGCCGACACCTTAAGAACTTACGAAATGTTTATTGGGCCATACGACATGGATGCCGCTTGGGATCCACGTTCTGTCGGCGGCGTTTACCGCTTCCTTAATCGTTGCTGGACTTTATGCTTCGACAGCGAATTTGCGAAAACCTCTTCTGAGGGGCATCCACAGTTGCTACGAGGACGAAACGAGGAGCCCCGTGAAGACGGGCGCGACGAGCATCCCGAAGAAGACGGTTTTGCAAATTCGCTTTTTTCTAGACATAAAACCATCAAAAAAGTCACCGAAGATCTCCACCGCTACAATTTCAATACCGCCGTCGCCGCTTTAATGGAATATGTCAATGAACTTTATAAAATCGGCGCATCTGAAGAAGATTTGATTACCTTAGCAAAATTATTAAAACCTTTTGCCCCTCATCTCGCCTCCGAAATGCTAGAAAAATTAAACTCTGACGACGAATGGCCAAAATGGGACGAAAAATATCTCATTGCTGATATCGTTGAAATCGTTATCCAAATTAATGGTAAACTTCGCGCCAAACTAACCGTCAACGCCAGCGACCTAGAAGATGAAGAAAAAATTACCAAACTTGCCTTAAAAGACGAAAAAATTAAAAAATACACCGAAAATGACATCAAAAAAACTATTTTCATCAAAAAAGCTAAATTATTAAATATTGTAATTTAAATCACTTTTATCATTTATCACTTTATGATAAATATTAATAAATTTGTCTAAAGTCTTTTCAAAATCATGTTCCGAAGCAATTTCTACTGATTTTTCCGAAAATTCTCGTCTCTTTTTCTCATCTAACAAAATTTTTTCCATCGCTTCGGCAATCCCTTTCGCATCACCAGGCTCACACAAATACCCATTTTTACTATTCAAACAAACTTCCGCCACCGCCCCTTTATTAACCGCTATTAAAGGAAGTCCACTCGCTGCCGCTTCAATCAAAACAATTCCCTGTGTCTCAATCTCAGAAGCTGTTACAAACACAGAACCAATCTTATATATTTCATACAAATCTGGTGGTAAAACTCGCCCCAAAAATTTTACCGAATCTGAAATTTCCAAATCTAAAACCATTTTTTGCAATCTGGCCTTATCTACTCCATCTCCAACTACTACCAAAACCGCTTCCGGTACCTTAATTAAAGCCTGCGCAAACGCTTCTATCACTGTCCCCACTTTTTTCTCCGGGTCAACTCTCCCCACATAAAGCACAATTGGTTTATCTTGAGGTATTTTATATTTATCATAAATCTGTGCAGGTGCCTTACCTGGTTTAAAATTAGTCAAATCCACTCCGTTCGAAACTGCTGCCACTGGTACCGCAAAATCTTTATCCGAAGACAACAACAGATTCTCAATGGACTGTTTTGTTGGCATTGTCACGAAATCACTTTTACTCTGTCGATTTCGAAAGTAAGAAGAAAGCAAATAATTCATCGGTTTTTTCACCATTTTCGGCATTTTTAAAGGATCCGTAATCACTTCCGGCTGATTATGCTCAGTTGTTACAATCGGAATTCTATTTTTTCTCGCATAAGAAACCACCGAGAGTCCAATCGGATCCGAAATTTGCACATGCACCACATCTGGATGAAAACTATCTAAAATCTTCTTTATTTCTAAGGCCGGAAAAATCGAAACCCTAAATCCGTGTCTATAAAAAAGGTGGGGGAGTTCAACCCCCATAAACTTTTTCTTCTTTGGTACTGAATGAATTTGATCGGGATAAATTTTAGCCTGCATAGATCTTAAATAAGCCACTTTTGCTCCATCAATCATTTTGGTATAATTTTTGCCAGTCTGGCTCGGACAAATTACTAAAACTTCATGTCCTCTTTTTACTAATCCCACCGCTAAATTATGCGAAAAAACTGCTACTCCGTTAATCATCGGATAATAAACTGCCGTCGCAATAGTTATTTTCACTATAATTCCTTTGCCTTATCCATCTGTGGGTCGCGCATTGCATTAATATCTTCATAGCTTCGTTCAATTTCTATGTCTGGCTTAATCCCAGTTTTATTAATTGAGCGTTCTAGAGGCGTATACCACTCTGCCGTTGTCACCTTAAGTAATGTCCCACCCGAAAGTCTAAATAATTCCTGTACTACACCCTTGCCATAAGTAGTTTCTCCTACCACTGTAGCCTTTTCGTAATCCTGTAAAGCACCCGCCACAATTTCCGATGCCGAAGCCGTAGACTTATTTACTAACACTACTGTTTTCATGTCTTTCAGAATTGCCTTGCCAGAGGCAGTAGTAGTTGTTTTATCGTCAAAATGTTTAGACTTTTGAATCAAAATATCTTTTCCTTCCAGCCAAAGACTCAATAAATCCTGTGCCGCCGATACATATCCACCACCATTTCCCCTTAAATCCAATATGACCTTTTTAATCCCTTTATCCGCAAATTCTTTTGCAAAACTTTGTACAAGGGCACCTGTATCTTCATCAAAACGAGTCACCGTAATTATAGCGATATAGCCATCATAATCAACATAGGCCGAGACATTATTAATTGTCTCTCGCTTCATCGTAAAAGATTTCTCCTCTCCATCTCGTACCACCGTAATCGTTACCTCACTCCCAGTCTCTCCTCTTACTTTTTTAGCAATTTCCTCTACCGACAAATCATATACTTCTTCTCCGTCCACTTTATAAATAATATCTCCCGCCAAAATCCCAGCTTTTTTTGCTGGGTTATCTGGCAAAGTCCTTAGCACTCTCACATATCCATCTCTTAACCCCATTTCTACCCCCACTCCAGAGCCAACATTCCCATGCAAATCATTATCAAAATCAGCCGCCTCCTCTGCATCCATATAAACCGTGTAAACATCGTCCAGAGCTTCAACCAAACCTCTTTTTGCTCCCTCAATTATCTCTGCCTCCGAAATTTCCCCGTTATAAGAAATTGCTAACCTATTATAAACCTCGTCTAGAGCTGACCAATCAACTTCAGATTTTATACTGCTTTCCAAGCCCAAATAAGGGGCAAATCCCGAAAAAAATGTATTCCAATTCAACCCTACAAAAATCCCTAATACTGCCATCAGCGCCGAAACCACGACTGCTCCTCCCAAACTTACCTTTTTTTCTCCTTGATTTTGTTTATCCATCACCCTATTTTTCCTAATTATAAATTATTATTAAATAACCGCTTTTTTACGCTTATGTTTTTTAATAATACCAATAATAGCCGCAATAATTGCTAAAATTGTCAATATTACCAAAGCCATAAACCAAATTGGGCAAATCATTACATTCTTTTCAACTGTAGAAACATCACCATTATAATAAATTGTTTGATTAACTTTTATTATTCCGATCGCCGGAAGATTACTAATATCGCGCGAAACATATCTGGAGCTTTCCGGCATAATTAATTCCGAATATCGGCCCTCGTTTTCTTCATTAGGCAAGATCACTTCTCCTGTAAAAAAATTTGAAACATTAATTACAAAAGTTGCGTCCTGATGGGTATTTCCTTCGTTACTAATTAAAGCTCCGATTTTTATGGGTGGAGTTACTACAAAACCCGGCACCTCATTACTGAGAATTTCTCCTCCATAAGTAATTTCTCCCGCCACATTGGCATAAACCAAGCTTGCTAACTCAAAGACGTTATTTACTGCCACCCCACCACTCGACTCAGTTTTGGTATCAGAGCTAACTGCAACTGCCGCATATTGCCCTCCTGGTGGAGCATTCTCGGGCACTCGAATCACAAAATCAATTTGTTTAGTATCGTTAGGTTTTACTGCTCCAGTTGGCTCAAGCACTTCAATCCATTTGGCGATTTCTGCATGCCCAGAAACTGTAGTAAAATCAGCATTATAATCTTCTCCTACTACTCCATAAGGCAAAACTTCGATCTTATACAAAAAATCTCCTGTTGCATCAGCTGGATTTACTATACTAATTGAACCTTCATAAGTTTTACCTGGCTCAAGATAAAATCGTTGGCTCATCGGCAAAACCGTAAAAGTATTACTATCCATTAATTCCTCCACATTGCTTACTAGATAATTATATCAAATAATTATTCTATTGCCAAAATTTTTCCAGTTCCTTTTTCTAATCGTAGTAAGCGCTGATTTTTAGATCCCCGAAAACGCAAGCTTAAATCTCTTTGGCTCAAAATAAATGGCCCATCAATCAACGCATCTAAGGCCTTTAAGAATTCCCAGACATCACCTCCCGCTTTTTTGATTATTTCATAAGTAAATCCCGAAAAACTCCATACATTCCAACCTAATTCTTTTCTCACCCAATTAGCGATTTCTAGACAAGCCTTAGGTTGGACAAACGGTTCCCCGCCACAAAACGTCAATCCCGCTTGCCCCCTAAAATTTGCCAATTCCTTTTTTAAATCATCAATTTTTACCAAATACCCTGCTTTATAATCCCAAGTTTCTGGATTTTGACACCCTGGGCAATGGTTGGGGCAGCCCTGCGTCCACAAAACCACCCTCAAACCATCTCCGTTTACGATATTATCGTGTTCAAGCGGTGCCGAAAGCCGAATCAACCCTTCTGGCGTCTCGAGCTGCTTTTTTATCTTTTCTAATGCAATTTTATGATAATCTACCATCTAAAACCTCATTCACAGCTACATATCTTTTCAAAAGGCAAATCTCCTTCCAATCTTCCGCAATGCGGACACCGATCTCCACTAATAATTCCCGAAAATCCACACACCGGATCACGATCAACTGGGTGATTAATTGAGCCATAACCAATATTTTCATCGTGCATTTTGCGAATCACTGCTTCAAAAGCCTCCAAGTTTTGTGACGGATCTCCATCTAGCTCAATATAAGTAATATGTCCTGCATTACAAAGATTATGATAAGGAGCTTCTATTTCAATTTTTTCAAAAGCTGAAATTGGATAATAAACCGGTACATGAAACGAATTTGTATAAAATTCTTTGTCTGTCACTCCAGGTATTACGCCGTATTCTTTTCGATCTAATTTTGTAAATCGCCCCGCAATCCCTTCTGCTGGCGTCGCCAAAAGCGAAAAATTCAATTTATATTTTTTGCTAAATTGATCACACTTTTCCCGCATATGAGTAATAATATCTAACCCTAATTCTCTCGAGTCTTCATCTTCGGCATGATGTTTCCCAGTCATCGCCACCAAAGTTTCCGCTAGCCCAATAAAACCAATCGAAAGTGTTCCGTGCTTAATTACGTCTCTCAAAGTATCATTCGGGCCCAATTTTTCCGAACCAAACCAGTTACCTTGTCCCATCAAAAACGGAAAATTCCGCACGTGTTGACTACCCTGGAATTCAAATCTATCAAGAAGCTCCTCTTTTACTAAATCTAATTTTTCATCCAGCTCCTTATAGAATCCGTCCCAATCCGCCTCTTTTCTTTCGCCCAAACAAATTCCGTGTTTTATACCAATTCGCACCAAATTAATTGTCGTAAAAGATAAATTACCTCTTCCTGTTACAATCCCATCACTTTCCGGAAAAACCGACGCAAACACTCGTGTCCTACAGCCCATCGTGGCAATTTCTGTCCGATAATCACCTTTTTTGTAATATTTCAAATTGTATGGCGCGTCAACAAAACAAAAATTTGGGAACAATCTTTTGGCCGAAACTTCCATCGATTTTTTAAATAAATCATAATTTGGATCATTAGGATTATAATTAATACCTTCTTTTACCTTAAAAATCGAAATTGGAAAAATTGGTGTTTCACCTTTTCCTAAACCATTTTCTGTCGCTTCTAACAAATATTTTGAAACTAATCGCCCCGATGGAGTTGTATCAGTCCCAAAATTAATTGAAGTAAATGGCACTTGTGCTCCTGCCCTCGAATGCATCGTATTCAGATTATGGATAAACCCTTCCATTGCCTGCAAAGTTTCGCGCTCAATATCTTCATTCGACGCCTCAACTACCACTTTTGGCCATTTTGCTTTTTCTAACTTTTTATCATCACCAAATTGTATATCATCTTTTACTACTAAATCTAGTTTTTTGCCAGTAAATTCATTATATTTTGCCAAATTCCGCTTCAACGCCTTTCTGAATGATTTATCCACACCTGGCGCCATCGCATAATCAAAGTTCGGGATCGACTGACCACCGTGTTGTTCATTCTGATTAGCTTGCAAAAGAATTGCCGCTAGCGCCGCATAAGAGCCAATCGAATTTGGCGTCCTTAAATGCCCGTGTCCCGTATTAAATCCACCGTTTTCAAAAAGTACAAACGGGTCCGACTGACAACAAGTCAAAGTACCTGTCGCATAAAAATCAAGATCATGAATATGAATATCACCATTATCATGTGCAATCGCAATCTCAGGACGTAGCATCAAAGATTTTGCGAAAACCTTTGAACCTTCCGCCCCAAATTGCAACATCTTACCCATAGCTGAATTACCATCAACATTAGCATTGGATCTTTTGACATCTGAATCCTCCGATGCATCCGCATGTGAAATTGTTCGATAAATCATCATTAAATCCGACTTTGCATCACGCACCCGCGAACGTTCCTGACGATAACGAATGTAAGCCCGCGCCGTCTTTTTAAATGAAGATTCCATCAAGACCTCTTCCACGATATCCTGAATTTGCTCCACATTTGGCGTTCTAGCTGTAATCTTCTCTTCCGCCCGCTCCAACACTTTTTTAGTCAATGCTTCTGCTCGCTCAGCCTTAAATTCTTCAGTTGCGAGGCCAGCTTTCACAATTGCTTCCGTAATTTTCTTCGGGTCAAATTTTACAATTTTTCCATCTCTTTTTACTATTCTTTTGAACATTAAAACCTCCTTCGTATGTTCAGCTTTTTTGTATGACGCTACATTTAGTGCTTATTACCTAGTATATAACACTAAATATGGATTTTCAAGCTTTTTATGCTAATTTATGTAAATTTTACAACACTAAAGCTTTATTTAAGAAACCCGTTGATAATTTTTGCTTCTGCTGCTTTTTTTTCTAATCCTAGTGTCATCAGTTTAATTATCTGTTCACTCGCAATCTTTCCGATTGCTGCTTCATGAATCAATTCTGCCTCTACATTTTTTGCCTCTAATGACGGAATTGCAAAAACTTGCGCCTGATCCATAATAATAGCATCACACTCCGAATGTCCCCGACATTTATTATTCCCAATTATTTTTGCTTTAAATGTTTGGCGCGAAAAATCTTGCGCAATCGACCGCGAAGTTACCGTTGCTGTCGCATCCACTCCATCTAACTTGACCTCATAAACACTCTCTGCCACTTGACGCCCATGTGTCATTAAACGTTCTTCCACTTTTAATTTTGCTCCATCTTTTAAATCCGCCATAGTTTTTCTAATCGTCGAATCAACTCCCTTAATTTGTTCCATCAAAAGCTCTGCCTCTGCTCCTTCTGCTAAATGAACTTCCGTCGTCGGGTTCAAAATTTTACCGCCTGGTCCTTTACCGAAACCATAATGCCTTTCTATATACTTTATCTTGGCTTTCTTCCCCACAAAAAACCGATGAATTCCATCATGTAGTGCATCTAGCCCCCCACAATTATAAATCCCGCAACCTGCAATAATCGTTACTTCCGCCTCATCCCCAATATAAAAATCATTATAAACCACCTCCTTTAAACCCGTCACACTAATCGCCACCGGAATGTGCACCTGTTCGTTTTTTGTCCCTTTTTTAATATAAATATCTAGCCCGCTCTTTTCTTTTTTGGTCTTAATCTCAATATTTTCGCTCGATTTTCTTCCTATTGATTTTCCGTTCACCCGAAAATTATAAGCCCCTTCCGGAATTTCAAACACTCCCGCCACTTCACAAAAAATTTCTTTTTCTACTTCCTTAAGCTCCATTTTTTTCTCCCGTAATTTTCGCCAAAACTTTCTCTGGCTTACCCAAAATTTTTATTTTTCCCTGTTCCACAACCAAAATCCGCTCCGCTAATTTCAAAATCTTTTCTTGATGCGAAATAATAATCAAAGTTTTTCCTTCCGTCTTTAATTTTTTAAAAATCCTCACTAAATTATCAAAACTCCAAAGGTCAATTCCCGCCTCCGGCTCATCAAAAATCATCACATCACTATTTTTAGCTAAAATTGTCGCCACTTCTATTCTCTTCAGCTCTCCACCCGATAATTTATCGTCCACTCCCCTAAACAAATATTTTTTCGCTAAAAGCCCTACTCTTTTTAAATACTTCTCTGCCTCCTGTTCCGATATTAACTCTCCCTTCGCAATATTCAACAAATCATAAACGTTTAAACCCTTAAATTTCACCGGCTGTTGAAAAGCCAAGCTAATTCCTAATTTTGCTCTCTCAAAAATTTCTAAATCAGTTATATCTTTACCATTCAAAAAAACCTTCCCGTTCGAAGGTTTTTTAATCCCCATCATAATTTCCACCAATGTTGACTTCCCGCTTCCATTCGCGCCCGTAATCACCATCAGCTCATTCTTTTTCGCCCTAAGAGAAAAATCGTCCAAGATTTTTTTCTTAGACTTTCCTTCCTTTACCCAAAAATCTATCTTTTTTAATTCCAACATCTTTACCTGGTGGGGATTACAGGGCTCGAACCTGTGACCTTACGAATGTGAATCGTACGCTCTAGCCAACTGAGCTAAATCCCCAAATCCATGTTATAATTATAACATGAATTTAAATAAAATCGAAGAAGAACTCAAAGCAATTGAAGCGTTTCTGGCTAAGCCGGATGCTTACAACGCTCCCGACTTCGCTGCGAAAAACAAACGCGCCACTATTTTGCGTGAAATTCTCGAATTGAACAAAAATATCACTCATTTTTCCACCAGTTTAACAGAGACCGAAAGTCTAATCAACGATCCTGAACTTGGCGAAATCGCCAAAGCAGACGTAATAGATTTAAAAAATAAACTAGCCGAAGCTAAGCTTCGGCTCGAAGAGCTCTTAATTCCGCGCGACCCCGAAGATGATAAACCTGCCATCTTCGAAATCCGCGCCGGCGCCGGCGGAGACGAAGCTAGTTTATTTGCCGCCGAACTTTTCCGTATGTATCAGAAATATGCCGAAAGCCACAATCTAAAATTAGAATTAATTAGCAAAAACGAAAACGAAGCCGGTGGCATGAAAGAAATCATTTTTAAAATCAGTGGCGACGAAGCCTATGGCAAACTAAAATTCGAAGGTGGCGTCCACCGCGTCCAACGTGTTCCTGTTACCGAGTCGCAAGGCCGTATCCATACTTCAACCGTCACCGTCGCTGTACTTCCAGAAGCTTCCGAAAAAGATCTCGAAATCAAAGCCGAAGACCTTCGTATCGATATCTACCGCTCCGGCGGTCATGGCGGTCAAGGCGTTAATACCACTGACTCCGCCGTCCGCATTACTCATCTCCCCACCGGAATCGTCGTCGCCATGCAAGACGAACGCTCCCAACAACAAAACCGTGTTAAAGCCATGAATATTTTGCGTTCTCGCCTTCTCGAAAAAAAGAAAGAGGAAGAGCGTAAAAACGCCAGCGAAACTAGAAAATCTCTCATCGGCACCGGCGATCGCTCCGAAAAAATCCGTACCTATAACTTTCCTCAAGACCGCATTACCGACCACCGCATCCACTATTCCCGCAGCAACATTGGCGCCGCCATGGACGGCGATACCGACGATATCATCAGCGAACTGATTAAACATGAACGCGCACTTACCTAAAGCCTACCAAAGTGGTTTCCAGGATTTTTATGGCCGCGACTTTATCGTGACTCCCGACGTCCTCATTCCCCGCCCCGAAACCGAACAACTTATCGACACCGTATTAAATCTCGCCGGCAAGCCCTATCTAAAAGGTGTCAAACCCGGCCCTAATCTCTTACCCAAAAATCCCAAAATCCTCGACGTCGGCACCGGCTCTGGTTGTATTGCCGTCACTCTTAAATTAGAATTTCCCGAAGCCGATATTATCGCTACTGATATTTCTAAAAAAGCCTTAAAAATAGCACAAAAAAACGCCAAAAAGTTTGGCATCTCCATACCTTTCATTATATCACATCTACTCGAAAAAGTCAACTTTACCCCTGATTTAATCGTTGCTAATCTTCCCTATGTCGACGAAAATTGGGACTGGCTAGATAAAGAAGCCCTCAGCTTCGAACCAAGCGAAGCTCTCTATGCGGAAAATAACGGCCTCGCCTTAATTTTTGAACTCATCGCTAGCGCCTCAAAACTTAAAGTTCCCTATCTCATATTAGAAGCTGATCCTATCGAACATCAGTCCATCATCACCTACGCCAAAAACCACCACTACATCCTCAAAGAAACCAACGGTTTTATCCTCATTCTGCATTATAATTAATCTTTTATTATTAATTTTTTCGTATGCATCTGATAGTATAACCAAAATATGTATTAGCAGGATCACCCGTTTTAAAACTACTAACGCTCAACGAACTATTATTCCCCAAAATATAATAGCGATATGGGAATATATTATTATCAGCAGCAGTAGAAGACCATATTGCTGTTTGAGATCCTCCCGTAATTAATATACTCATGCCATCCTTGAAATCAGGATTATATGCCCCGCTAAGAACTGGCGAAAAAGCCGAAACGTAACTAACAACACTATTTTGTTGAGCCTGAGTCGGTAAAGTCCAATTCTTTGGACAAACATTATAGACATCTTCAGCGGTAGAAGTTCCAGTTATTGTTCCCACTGTAGCCCCCACATAATTATACCAAACTCCAACATTATCAGCAGTATCCCCAATTTCAGCTAAATCTGCTGCATCTGGTACACGTCTACAAGGAGCAGTATAACCCTCCAAGCTAGGAACACATACGCCACCAGACCTATCAGCTTCTTTCAATTCATGCCAATTCAATATCAATGGACTAGATGCTGTATAAGTTGAAGCCACATTGGAAGTCGTGGAATCAAATGAATTTCCTGTAAACCTCAAGTTTTGTGTCATCCAACAATTACCATTAATATAGCGTACTGTATAATCGCTCCCATCTCTCGCATCATAAACTATAGCATTTGAGGACGATGCTTGAGACTGACACATCGCATTTGTAAAATCTTGAATATATGTGCCCTCTATCCATTGAGCATAAAGCGTAACCGAGCCGCCAGCCATAGCCAAATCAGTGACAGATTCCCCATTACCATAATTTGTCCCACTCCCATCCGCTGCCGTATTCCAATTAAGGAATATTTTATTAGTAGGTGCCGTAAATGTGTTAGACGAAAGTGGTATTTCAAACCCATTATAAACCGTCTGGCTACTCATTGTCCCACTTCCACCATTAGCATTAAATGAAATCGTATATTTTGCTAATGTCCAAGGGCTCGTAGCAGTCCCATCTCCACCGCCAATTGTTGCACCATGTTTTAAGGAAATAACTGGACGAATGCCATATGCTGTATCAATACGTCCATTATTAGTCAGAGCTCCACCAGTAGCCAAATAGAAGTTATAGGCATATCCAGAA
>JAFRKN010000014.1 GCA_017431725.1 Candidatus Saccharimonadota bacterium
CCGTTTGAATCTAGGCCGGTTTCTACGCCGGTAGCATAATCGACTAGGTTGCTAATGATATGATTCGAAATAAGGTCAAATAGCCCAGTCTTTCGCATAAAGATTTTATATTGCTCAATGGAGTAATTCATCTTGCTAAAGCTGTAGTTAAACTCGCCGTCCTCATCTATCGCGTAGATTTCATTAGCGCGAACTGCCAAAAGAATAGGGATGCATTTTAGCGTTTCTGGATATTTAGCAATAAGCGCATCAAACTCTTGCTCGATATTCTGGGAGCCTACAAGCGCGTTTAAGATATTCAATTCTACCTTAATAGCATCAACGTTTTTATGAATCTTAGGAAAGTCAATATAGTAGCCATAGTCGGCAATACTTTCTCGAAATTCTCCTAGCCACGTATTAAAATCTCTTTTCATTTTTTACTCCTTTCTTAAAAATTTGATATTAATAATTCGTTTATTCTTCCGCGCTTATCGCTACTTCGGTTTATCATTCGCGTCGCCGAAACACGTTTAATATTCTGTTTTGCGTAAGCATTGTCGAAAAAATCGTCATTTTCATTTGTGTTTTTTGGATCAGAATTACTTATCACTACCTTCGCACCTTTATTATCTATTTGCTGGACAAAATTTGCAAGCTCTAGCTGTTTTCTATCGTCAAACAAGTTTTCAGTATATGAAGTGAAATTTGCCGTTGCTGTTAATGGCCTATATGGCGGATCGAAATACACAAAGGTTTTATCATCAATAAAATCGGCAGATTCTTTATAATCCCCGCAGACTATTTTTACATTTTGCAACTTGTCGGATACTGCCTTCAGATTTTTTCCGTTACAGATGAGAGGATTTTTGTATGCGCCCATTGGGACATTGTATTCACCCTTACGGTTTACACGATACAGACCATTAAAGCAAGTTTTGTTCAAAAATATCATTAAAGCCGCCAGTTCTACACCATTTTCTTTTTTACTTTTAAGCTCATTAAAACGTGTACGTTTCGTTAAATACACTTTTTTACGATCGCTATTACTTAATGATAGGTAATCGGTTTCAAATTGCTTTAAAACGTCTAATAATGCATCAATGTCATCGCGAATAATAGTATATGCATTTATCAGCTCGGCATTTATATCACTGACATATATTTCTTGAAGTTTAAATTTGTTTAATATATCAAAAAGAACTGCGCCACCGCCTACAAATGGTTCTGCGTATTTTGTAATTTTGAGATCAGTACCAAAAGGGTAATACTTCTCGATTTCTTTCAATAATTGACCCTTTCCGCCAGCCCATTTTAAAAATGGTTTCACATCGGTTTCTGCATTCTTGGCCTCTTTGGTCCTGGCATCAAGTGGTTTATTTGCCTTCTCAGGAATTACCCATGAGTTTCCAACTATCTGAGCGCCCGGTATTCTCCCTTCAGAACACAACACTATTACCCTGCGCTGAGTTATATCCCATTTTGCTGCCGCATCCTTTGCTGATATTAAATCCATATTTACCTCACTTTTGCTTAAATACTATTATATTCCAAAACAAGAATAATGCTAGATCTAATTTTCTTACTATTGATTCTTCCGTTAAAGAAGCTTATTAGAGAATTGGCGGGCTTGGCGGGGGAAGCCCGCCAATTCTCTAATCATAATCAGGATATTTCGCAGGCTGGGCGGGGGCAGCCTGCGAAATATCCATCATTTTTTCGAATTTGTAGTAAAATAGGTTCTAGCGGCATCATAAAGTCGCACCACTTCCGAACTTTTTGAAAAACACCCTCGTTTGAGGGTGTTTTGTAATTAGGACGAAAGATTAATTGAAAAAATTGGAAAATTCTTTTTGATTGGCCATTGTGATGATGGCAGGTTTTAATGGATCGAACCAGGAATAACATTTTTCAAGTAAAATGTTGGTTGATTCTGAAGTTTTGTCGTCATTTTTAATAAAAACAATATCAATTCTGCACTGACTAGGATTTAAATTTTTTATTAAGAATGCAATTGCAACTAGGTTTTGATTTTTATAACACAAAATCGTTTCGCAACAATTATTGAAATAAAAACCGACATTACCCTCTTCATCAAAATTAGAATAGACCAAAGCAAGCCAATCTAATGTTTCGTAACAACCGGCGATTTGTTCAAATAAACCAAACCTTGAACTAGGCCTAAACAGGGTTGAACCTTCAAAAAAAGTATAAGAAGGCCTTTTGTCTTTATACTTGATTATGCCGTGCCGTTTAACCAATTTTATCACGCTCCTTAAAGTACTTTTACGGGTATCCGTCTCTATATATTATAACAAATTTGTGAAATATTGTAAAATCTGTTGTAATATAATTAAAGGTTTGAAAATCACCAGTTGATTTAATATTTTAAGATATATATAATTATAGTATGGAAGGAACTTTGATGATTCATGGAGTGTATCGGCATTTTAAGGGTGATTTATATATTGTGGAAGATGTAGCGGAACATTCAGAAACGAGTGAGACGTTAGTTTTATATCGGGCACTCTATGGCAAAGGAAAGTTATATGCACGGCCGGTAAAAATGTTTTTGAGTCCAGTGGACCGTGAAAAATATCCGAAAGCAAAGCAAAAATATCGGTTTGAATTAATAAAAATCAAAAAAGGCGAAATGAATTTATGAAGATTGAGTATTTGGGACATGCGTGTTTTCGACTAGATGACAAACTGGTGGTTGATCCATATAAGGATGGCTCGGTACCGGGATTATTGCCACTTAGGACGTCGGCCACAAAAGTGATTTGTTCGCATGGACATGCGGATCATAGTGGAGTGGAATGCGTAAAGATAGTTGATGGTAATTGTGATTTTGAAATCATTGAAGTACCGAGTTTCCATGATGATATGAACGGAACACTGCGCGGGCCGAATACGATTTTTGTGATTACAAAAAACGGCGAAAAATTAGTGCATCTTGGAGATTTGGGGCATTTTCCAAATGATGAACAGCTCACAAAGATTTCGGATGCAGATTATTTATTAATTCCGGTTGGAGGACATTTTACGATTGATGCGAAGATGGCAATTAGAATTTGTCTAGCTGCAAACCCAAAATGGATTATTCCAATGCATTATCGAACGGTGAGTTCCGGGTATCCAGAGCTCGCAACGGTGGATGAGTTTTTGAAACTGGCAAAAGAAAAGGATATAGGCAATAAAATAAAAATTTATTAAAAGTAAGCATAAGCTAAAAACAAAAAAGCTACTCTTAAGATTGGTTACTTAGCAAAATATAAATATTAAATTTTTTATGCTATAATCATAAACAGCATGGGGAAAATCGCAAAATATTTAAATCAATTAACGGTTGGAAATGTTTTTGATAACCCAGAAATTTTGGAACAATATTCGACCGATCGATCAGTTTTAAAAATCAAACCAAAATTTGTTGCTTTTCCAGAATCTACTGAAGACATTCGGAAACTAATGCGATTTTTTAACCAGTTAGCCAATAAAGACATCAAAGTTGCACTAACGGCGAGGGGTTCAGGTATGAGCGAAGGTGGTGAAAGTTTAACTAATGGCTTGATTATATCTACAGAAAAATTGAATCAGATGTTAGAAATTGATACGCACGAAAGATTAGTTCGCGTGCAAGCTGGTATAACTCTAAAAGAATTAAATACTGCTCTTTCAGTTTCTGGTTTAACTATCCCAATTGACGGGCGAGATGGGGAAACAATAGGCGGACTAATCTCGAATTATCCAAATGATGAAAGTGCGGGAAAATATGGCGGAATTTACAATTTTGTAGAAAGAGTCGAGGTAGTTTTAGCAAATGGAGAGTGTTTGCAAACAAATCGTTTAAGAAAATATGCCGTAGCAAAAAAGGCAGCAGAAAAATCTTTTGAAGGAACGGTTTACCGTAAAATTACCAAATTGATTCACGATAATGATAAATTACTAACTGAAATAAGTGAAAAAAATAGAGCTTTGGCTGGTTATACCACAATTTTAAAAACTACAAAACGGGAAACTTTGGATTTGATGCCATTATTTTTTGGCGCACAGGGGACGCTGGGTATTATTTCTGAAGTAATTTTGCGAGCTGTTCCACTAAAAAATCGCCCGGTAAGGATAGTTGCGACTTTTAAAGAAATGCCTCAGACATTGAAATATCTTGAAAAAATTGGTGAAATGAAACCGCGCAAATTAAATCTTTATGATTTGAAGATTATTATGAAGGCAAAAGAAGCGGGAAAGAATCTAGACGGAGTGATTAGAAAACTAGAAGATGGTTGGACGGTTTTAGCAAGTTTTGATGAAAAAGGGAATGGTTATTTAAAAAAGATTATGTCTCTCCGTGAAGAATTCCCGCGCAATGCTAAATTTATTTTTGAGTCTGATGAAAATCGGTTGCTCTTAAACGAATTTGAAAATTCTTTGGCTAATTATTTGAATTATGTTAAAAATGGAGAAAGAGTACCAATTTTAACTGATTTCTATTTACCGGCCTGGAACTTAAATAATTTTTTGCAAGATCTTGAAATTCTAAAGAAAAAATTAGATTTAGAATTAGAACTATTTGGTTCATATAGCTCGTCTATTTACAGTTTAAGACCAAAATTTGATCTAGAAGAAGCTGAAATAAACAAAAAGATAATGACTTTTTTGAGAGCGGGAGCATTTATTATAGAAAGACAAGGAGGAGAATTAACTGGCGGGACACCTGAAGGTCGTTTGAAAGCAGTTGTATCAAATATCAAAATGTCTGAACCAGAAAAAAACCTTTATCTTGAAATTAAAAAAATCTTTGACCAAAATGGAATTTTAAATCCTGATGTAAAATTAGGAGCTAATTCAAAGTTTACTTTGACTCATCTTCGCACTGTTAACCAACCTAAAATTATGATATAATAAAATAAATAGAGGAGTTATTTATGAAAACTACAGTGAAAAAACTGTCTGATTCACGCGTCCAAATTACGGTGACATTGGATGCTAAGGATTTAAAACCAGCACGAGAAAAGGCTTTGGAAAAATTAGCAAAAGAAGTTAAAGTTGAAGGGTTTAGAAAAGGAAAAGTTCCGGCCGAAGTAGCGGCAAAGTTTATCCCGGACAATGATTTAAATGCAGAAACAATTGATATTGCAGTCCGAACCACAGTGATTGAAGCGTTTAAAAAGGAGGAGAAATCGCCACTTGTTTTGCCAAACGTGAATGTAACAAAATATGTACCAGGGGAGTTGGTAGAATATACTGCAGTAGCTGATATTATTCCAGAAATAAAATTGGGCGACTATAAAAAGCTTGATGTTAAAAAAGCCGAAATAAAAGTCGCGGAAAAAGAAGTGAAACAAATATTGGAAAATCTAGCAGAATCCTTTGGGGAAAAGAAGGTCACGCGGCGGTCGGCTGAAAAGGGCGATGAGGTAATTATTGATTTTGTCGGCAAAAAAGACGGCGAAGCTTTTAAGGGTGGCTCGGCGAAAGATTATCATTTGAAGCTTGGTTCGGGGGCGTTTATACCGGGATTTGAAGACGGAATCGTGGGGCATGAACCAGGCGATAAATTTGACTTAAAATTAACTTTCCCGAAAGATTATGGAGTAAAAGATTTGGCAGGAGCAAAAACTGTTTTTGAAGTTCTTTTAAAACAAATTAATGAGATTAAAAAAGCAACGATTGATGACGAACTTGCTAAAAAATGTGGACCCTTTAAAACTTTGGAGGAGTTGAAAAAAGATATTAAGAAAAATCTTAAGGCTCAAGACGAACATAAAGTTACAGAAAAGTTTAAAGATGATTTGATTAATGCACTAGTAAAAAAATCGAAAATACCAGCACCAGAAATTTTGATTGATGACCAAATGAAAATGATAAAAGAAGATATGACTAGAAATGCGACTTCTCAGGGCATGAGTTTTGAAGAATATTTGGAAAGGAATAATGAAACCCTGGAAAATTGGGAAAAAGAGGCAAGAAAAATTGCGGAAACTAGAGTAAAAGCGTCGCTCGCTCTACAAACTCTGGCGGTTGAGCAAAAAATCACGGTTTCGGATGATTTAGTGGCGGCAAAAATCGAAGAATTGAAAGATGTTTATAAAAAATCGCCTGAAGCATTAAAAAATCTGAAACAGCCTAATGTAAAAATGGATATCAAAAATCGGATGATTATTGAAAAAACGTTAGACTTTTTGGTAAAAGCCAACAGCTAGCTACTATATGAAGATGCAATATAAAATCGCCACCATATATTATATATAGCAAAAACTGGACTTTTTGGGGCGGATGTGCTAAAATTAGGGTAAGAGTTTCAGCTTGTTTGTTATTGCTGTAAGCAAACAGGCACCATATATTAAATAATTAAGAGGAATTTTTAATGCCAACGATTAATCAGTTGATTCGGAAGCCTCGCAAAAAGGCCGCCAAAAAATCAAAATCTCCGGCACTTGGTTCTATTATTAACACTCTAAAAACCAAGCGCTATGAGAAAGCTGCGCCATTGAAGCGTGGGGTATGTATTAAGGTGACTACAAAAACGCCGAAGAAGCCGAACTCGGCGATGCGAAAAGTAGCACGTGTGCGCTTAACTAATGGCCAAGAAGTTTGGGCCTATATTGGCGGCGAAGGGCACAACCTTCAAGAACACGCTGTTGTATTAGTACGTGGAGGTCGTGTACCTGATCTTCCAGGTGTACGTTATCATGTCGTGCGTGGGACGCTTGATTTGCAAGGCGTGCAAAACCGCAAGCAGGGTCGCTCAAAATATGGGGCAAAGAAGGAGGGTAAGTAATTATGCCACGCAAAACTACGAAATCATTAATTCGCAAAGTTAATCCAGACCGCAAATATCAATCAATTTTGGTGCAACGATTAATTAATAAATCTATGTTGAATGGTAAAAAGCAGGTTGCAGAAAGAGCAGTTTATTCAGCAATTGAAGGAGCGGCAAAAAAATTAAAATCTGAAAATCCGGTTGAAGTCTTAGAAAAAGCTATTGCTAATGTTTCGCCAGATTTCGAAGTGAAGTCGCGTCGAGTTGGGGGAGCCAACTACCAGATTCCTTTTCCAATTTCTGGACATCGGCAACTTCATTTTGCCTTTACTTGGCTAGTGCAATCAGCTAGAGCTAGAAGTGGTATGCCATATGCAAAACGTTTAGAAGCAGAAATTATTGATGCTTATAACGAGACTGGTGCCGCCTTTAAGAAGAAGGAAGATTGTCACCGTATGGCCGAAGCCAACAGAGCCTTTGCGCATTTTGCACGTTAATATCTTATATATAAACAAAAATCTATTTTATTCGCAATGACCGCGCGCCATGTTAATTTTTACAACATTTCGCTCAATCCTCGCCTCGATCTCAGGTTACTCGTCTCGGATGAGGAAATGTTAGTAAAAATTAATTGGGCTTGTCATATGCTCATAAAATAGATTTTTTGTTTGCCTAATATATTATGTGATATAATAGGCATAAGTAGAATTAGGAGGCAAAATGGTAAAGGTGGCGATAAACGGCTTTGGCAGAATTGGCCGGAACGCACTAAAAATATTATTAGATAGGCGCGATGTGCAGGTTGTGGCGATAAATGATATTACTGATGCAAAAACTTTGGCTCATCTTTTAAAATATGATTCTTCTTATGGGACTTATGATAAAAAAGTTTCTGCTACCGAAAACGCTTTAATAGTAAATACAAGAGAAATTCCAGTTTTTGCAGAAAAAGATCCCGCTAAGCTACCATGGAAAAAATTAGGGGTTGATGTAGTCATTGAATCTACTGGGTTTTTTACTAAACCAGAAGATGCTAAAGCACATCTCACGGCTGGCGCAAAAAGGGTAGTAATTTCGGCACCAGCCAAAGGCGAAGGTGCTAAAACAGTAGTTTTGGGCGTGAATGAAGATGTTGTAGAAAAAACGGATAAAATAATTTCGAACGCCTCCTGCACAACTAATTGCATCGCACCAATTATGAAAATTTTGGAAGATGAATATGGAATTGAAAAAGCCATGATGACAACCGTGCACTCTTATACTGGTTCGCAAAGAATTCTTGATGCGCCAGCAAAAGATTTGCGCGAAGCGCGTTCGGCAGCAGAAAATATTGTGCCAACTTCAACTGGAGCTTCTAAGGCAGCTGCTTTAACTATTCCGACTTTGGTTGGAAAGTTTAATGGTCTTTCGGTAAGAGTGCCGACTCCAGTGGTCTCATTATCTGATATTACGGCAGTTTTAAAGCAAAATACGACTAAGGAAGAGTTGGTGCAATTATTTAAAAAAGCTGCTAAGGAACCCTATTATGAAGGGATTCTCAGCGTGACCGAAGAGGAATTAGTCTCGTCAGATTTTATTGGCGATCCACATTCTTGTATTATCGATTTGCCCTTGATTGATGTAGTGGGAGGGAATATGATAAAGGTAGTGGCTTGGTACGATAATGAATGGGGGTATTCAAATCGGTTAGTGGAACTTACAGTAGATTTTGGAAAAGAGGATTAATGGAAATTTATATCGGAGCAGATTATCGTGGTTTCGAAAAAAAGCAAAAGGTATTGGAGTTTTTGGCGCAAGAAAATCACAAGGTGATAGATGAAGGCGCCTATACTTATTCTGAAGGGGATGATTTCAATGATCCAGCAATCGCTGTAGCTAAATCAGTACGAGAAAATAGAGGTTCGCGCGGAATATTGATTTGCGATTCGGCGCACGGTGTGACAATGCAGGCAAATCGTTTTAAAGGAGTTCGGGCGGCACATTGTGAAAATGTAGAGTCGGCAAGGTTAGCTAGAGAACATGATGATGCTAATGTTTTGTGTTTGTCGGCACACTTTTTGAATGATGAGATAATAAATGAAATTATCAAAGTTTTTCTTGAAACAGATTTTAAAAATATCGAGCGCCGAGTAAGGCGAATTAATCGTTTAGACGAAAGAGAGGATTATGATTAGGACAGTTTCAATTGTGCCAACAATACTGACCGATAATAAACAAGACTATCGGGAACAAGCCGAAAAAATCAACGTTTTTACTAGGCGTGTGCAAATTGATATTACCGATGGGGTGTTTGCTCCTGTCGAAACACTTGATATTACTAATGTTTGGTGGCCAAAAAATTGGGAGGCGGATTTGCATCTAATGGTAGCTAATCCGTCAGAACATCTAGATACAGTTTTGAAGCTAGGGCCGTCGCTCTGTATTTTGCATGCGGAAGCAAATGAAGATTTAACACCGTCTTTTAATGCCTTACATGAAGCTGGGATTAAAGTTGGGGTAGCGCTACTTCCGTCAACTTTTCCAGGTGCAGTAAAAAACTACATCGACATGGCAGACCATGTTTTGATTTTTGCGGGGCAACTTGGAGTGCAGGGGAGTCCAGCTGATTTGATGCAGATGGAAAAAATCCCACTAGTTAGAAATATGAAGCCAGAAGTAGAAATTGGGTGGGATGGAGGAGCCAACATGACTAACGTACGGGCTTTGGCGCATGCGGATCTTGACGTAATTAACGTTGGTTCGGCAATTTCGATGGCAGATGATCCAGCAGAAGCTTTCCAACAGTTAGTAGCAGAAATTGACAAAAATGGAGTAGTTTTATAAATGGCTAGGATAGTATCGCTGGGGTCAGCATTACAAGATATTTATTTGATTGACCATGACGATTTAGCGCCTACCGACATAGGAGGTGCAGCAATTTTGGGAAAAATATTAGTGGGATCCAAAGTTGATATTGATAAAATTTCTTATGAAGTTGGTGGGGGCGGCGTTAATTCGGCTATTACATTTGCGCGGCATGGGCATGAAACTATTTTTATTGGTAATGTTTCGAATGATTCAGCCGGCACAGCAATTATTAAGGTTTTGAATCGTGAAGGAATCGATAGCAGCTATGTTAATTTTTTGGAACGCAAGACCACCGGGACTTCTATAGTTTTGCTTGATGCAAAAAGCGGAGAACGTACGATTTTGACTTATAGGGGAGCTTCGGAACAATTTGGTAATTTTTCTGAAAAAGATTTAGATTTGATTTATCCAGATTGGCTTTATGTGACCACACTGAGAGGCGACCTAGACACTTTGGAGAGGTTTTTTAAATATGCTAAAAAATTAAATATTAAAATTATGTTTAATCCTGGTATTAAGGAACTAGAAGAGCCCAAGAAATTAACTAGCCTTTTAAAATACGTTGATATATTAAACGTTAACAAATCTGAGGCGGCAAAAATTGTACCTGGCACAGTTCTGACGGAATTACTATATCGGTTGAATAATTATGTTGAGACTGTAATAATTACAGACGGAGCGATGGGCGGAATTGCTGGAAATGGTAAAGAAATTTATCGGTTTGGAATTTATGAAGACACTAAGATTAAAGATGCGACTGGAGCTGGAGATGCTTTTGGGTCAGGTTTTTTGGCGCATTTAGCAGCAGGAAAATCTTTTAAAGCTGCTTTGATTTTTGCCTCGGCTAATTCAACTGCGGTGGTTTCTAAACTTGGTGCAAACAAAGGAATCCTAAATGGACGAGAACAACTGCATCCGATGCCAATCCAAAAAATATAAAGGAGAAATATGTTAAAACTAGAGGAAGAGCTTCTCAAAAAATTATCAGTTGCAGACTTGGAAAGAGCAAATGCTTATGCTAAAGATTTAGGTAGGGGATTACAAATTATACGATCTTTTCCACAGGGAGTAACGATTTTTGGGTCAGCGAGATTACCGCAAGATGATAAATATTGTCAACTTTCTTACAAATTAGGTGGCTTATTGGCACAAAATGGTCACGCTGTAGTAACTGGTGGGGGACCTGGTATTATGGAGGCGGCCAGCCACGGAGCTTACGAAATCGGAGGGAGAACAATTGGGCTAAATATTACTTTAAAACACGAACAACAGCCTAACCCATATTTAACCGATTGCTTGACTTTTGAATATTTTTTCGCTCGCAAGGTTTCTCTTGCGATGGCTTCAAAAGTATTTGTATTTTTTCCGGGTGGATTCGGCACGATGGACGAACTTTCAGAAATTTTATGTTTAATGCAAGAAGAAAAAATGCCAAAGATGCCAGTATTCTTGATTGGTAAATCATACTGGAAAGCTTTTGACAAAATAATTGGCAAAATGCTAGTAATGAAATTAATTAATATAAAAGACACCGAAATTTTTACTATTACTGATGATTTAAATGCTGTGATAGAGGCCGCCAATAAAATTGGGCATCCAAAAATTTCTGAGAATTTTTACGATGGTTTTCGCGAAGCTTCGTCCATAGCGACAAAATAAATATCTAAAAGGGGTTCGCTAAACCCAGTCTGGAATTACTTTCCGCAATACGAATTAGCTCATTATATTTTGCAATGCGTTCGGAACGAGAAAGAGAACCGGTTTTAATTTGACCAGTGCCTAAACCTACGGCAAGATGGGTAATGGATACGTCTTCGGTTTCACCAGAACGATGAGACATAATGGTTTTATACCCAGCCCTTTTAGCCATCAAAACGGTGTCGATAGTTTCGCTGAGTGTGCCAATTTGATTCGGTTTAATTAAAATAGCATTAGCTATACCGTCTTGGATGCCACGCTCCAAGAGTTTTGTATTAGTAACAAAAAGGTCGTCACCAACTAGCTGAATTCTGGATCCAAGTTTTGTGGTCATGATTTTCCAGTTGGCCCAGTCATCCTCAGCTAAGCCGTCTTCAATTGAAACTACTGGATAATTAGAAATAATCCAATCATACCAATTAATTAAATCATCGGCTGATTTCCAGTCACCATTGGTTTTTAGTACATAATGATCTTGATCATAAAATTCGCTAGCGGCAATGTCCATAGCGATGGCAATATCTTCACCTAACTTATAACCAGTTTTTTGAACAGCTAATTTAATGCATTCTAGGGGTTCGTTATCGCCCTCTCGCACTTTGGGGGCATAACCTCCTTCGTCACCAACAGTAGTGGGGTAATCTCTTTCGGCTAAAACTTTTTTGAGAGCGTGAAAAACTTCGGCGCCCATTTTGACGGCATGAGAAATATGCCCAGCTGAGCGAGGAATGATCATATATTCCTGAAAATCGGTTGCCCACGCAGCGTGTTCTCCACCATTCATCACATTCATCATAGGCATAGGTATAGACATCTGTTCTTTCGTGCCAGCTAATTCGGCAATATGTTGGTAAAAAGGGAGTTTTCTAGCTTTGGCATTGGCTTTGGCATTGGCCAACGAAACGGCCAAGATAGCGTTAGCACCTAGTGCGGATTTGTTTTCAGTGCCGTCTAATTCTAACATTATTTGGTCAACAGTGCGTTGATCGGAAGTATTGTCAACTAGAACATCGCGTATTTTGGAATTAACATTCCAGACGGCTTTTAATACGCCTTTGCCATCATAATCGGTCTTGTCGCCATCGCGCAGTTCTAAGGCTTCTTTTGAACCAGTTGAAGCGCCTGAAGGAACGATGGCTCTACCAAAACCACCATTTTCTAGATAAACTTCGGCCTCTACGGTTGGATTGCCCCTAGAATCAAGCACTTGCCTGGCTTTAATATCACTAATTATAAAATTATCCATAACCATATTATACCAAAATCAAAAAACTTGTGTTAAAATGAAATAAGACATTAACTAAAGGAGTTATTTATGAACGAAAATTCTGGGGAAACACCAAATCCCTTGAACCCGAATCCTGGTATGAACAGCGGAGTTAATCCAGGTCCGTTAGACGCTAACCCGTCTGAGCCGGTCATGCCAACCGCTGAGCCAGCTGGCATAAATCCTGGCCAAATGGCGCCAAATACCGAAATGGTAGCGGCTAGTCAACCAGTAGCCCCAACCGGAAAGAAAAAAACTGGTTTGATTGTAGGAATGTTGGTAGCGCTGTTTTTGGCAGTAGGTTGCGGAGTCGCGGCAGTATTGATGAATATGAATGCAAATAGTGGCGATCCAGTAGCAATGGCAGTGAATAAAATTATGAACGGGGAAGCGCCAAACAACGTAGCCGCTAAAGGCGCGATTGACATTGCAATAAATGATGACGAATCTCCTGTAACTAATTTGAAAATTGATTTAGACTCAGAAATAATCATGAGTTCTTTGATTAATAATTCAAAAGCTACTCTTACGGCGACTTTTAAGGATGCTGGGGACGTGACTGTAGAAATCGATGAGATGCGAGCGGCGGACGGCGATTTATATTTGAAGGTCGAAGGGCTGATGGACGCGCTAGAAAATCCTAAATTACTCAAAACTATGTTTTATGGCGAGACTGAGGCAAGTGATGTTGTAGTGGACTGCACGGAAGAAGAAGGTTGCGTTGAAGATGTGGTATTAGAAGAAGAGGAAGAAGTAGTGTTAGATGATTCAGACGCAACGGCAGATGATGCCGTCTTGTCACAATATGCTGCCTATTTAGCTAACTCTTTAGAGATTGTAGACGGAGAGTGGGTCAAAGTTTCCTTAGAAGAAATTAATGAAATGATGAATAGCTCAGAGACCAATACAAATAGTTGTTTGGTTGATTTAATTAGCGATGTGAATCAAAACCGTAATTCTTTTGCTAGCATTTACAGCAAAAATGCCTTTATAGGCTCTGCTACTGGTGAAGTTTCAGTAGTTAAGAAAAATGATCCAATTTATCGAGTAGCCTTTGATAAAGAAAATATGCTGAGTTTTATGTCTGAGTTAGACAACTCTGAAATAATAAAAACTTTTAATGAATGCCAAGTAGAAAACGATGAAGATTCTATTAGCATAGTAGAAAATCAAGATTCAATCATCGAAGCTCTGTCTAAGTTGCCGGCCATTTTTGTGGAAGTCAATAAAGATTATAATATCACGAGATTATATTCTACTTTGAGCTCTGATGAAATATCAATCACAGTGGATTTAGGGTTTTCTTATCCTGAAAATGTAAATGTTTCAGAACCAAATGAATACAAGAATTTAACAGATGTGATGCAACAACTTTTTACGAGCGTTTATGAAGATTAACTTGACTTTTTTGGTAAAGTGTGCTATAATTAAAAAATGAATGCCGCGTTGAAACAAAAATTAAATAAACTTCCGGTGGAACCGGGAGTTTATTTTCATAAAAATGTGTCTGGGGAAATTATTTATGTGGGAAAAGCGGCGGTCTTGAAAAATCGGGTGAAGCAATATTTTCAAAAATCAGAAAAAGATGCAAAAACTGCGGCGCTAGTTGCAGAAATTTTTGACACGGATTGGATTACAGTTGATACGGAAATGGACGCTTTATTTTTGGAATCCGAGATGATTAAAAGATATAAACCAAAGTGGAATATTCTATTGAGAGATGATAAAACAGTGTCTTATGTGAGAATTAACCTAAAAGACGAAATACCGTATGTTAGTTTTACAAGAAATCCAATTGACGATAAAGCGACTTATATTGGGCCGTTTTACGGCAAGAAAGCAGTAGAAAGAGCGGTACGGTCGCTTCGGCGAATTTTTCCATATTATGACAAACCTTATACTGGGAGAAAAACCTTAAATACAGATCTGGGCTTGACACCTGGAATTGAAATAGGAAGATGCACAGCAAGGGATTATAAACGCAATTTACGTAAGTTTATGCGCTATCTGGGGGGTGATCGGAAAAAATTATTGAAAGATTTAGAAAAAACTATGAAAGAAGAAGCGGGGAAAGGTAATTTTGAATTGGCGGCTGAGGCGAGAGATCAATTGTTTGGATTGAAGGAGCTTAAGAAAAAAATTATTTTTTCGGATAAAGAATTTTTGGATATTTCTTCGGACCAAGCGTTGAAACAACTGCAAGAATTGTTAAAATTATCTAGCCCTCCGCGCAGAATAGAAGGTTATGATATATCGCATCAATCGGGTGAAAATGCGGTTGGTAGTATGGTGGTGTTTTTGAATGGGGTGGCAGCGCGAAGTGAATATCGAAAATTCAGATTAAAAACCAGTAGCAATGATGATTTAAAAAGTATGAGAGAAGTGATTACGCGGCGTCTTAAACATCAAGAGTGGGGGCTGCCGGATTTAATGATTTTAGACGGTGGGGCAACGCAAGTTGGAGCAATACTACCTTTAGTAGAACCATATAATATACCCTTGGTTGGACGCGATAAATCAGGTGATCATAGTAAGTCGGCTGGAGTAACATTAATAATTCCAAATATTCCAAATCGAGGGGATTCGGAGCCTAGTAAGGCGAAGACAGGTACTGAAACTACTGTGGCGACAGGAATTTCAGACGCATCCCGAGATTGGAATCATTTGGAATTACCAACTGGTTCACACATTGCACGCTTGATTGCTAGGGTGGACGAAGAAGCACATCGCTTTGCAATTACTTATCATTCTTTACTCAAAAGAAAAAATATGCTAAAGTAATTGTAGGAGTTATTTTTATGCAAATAGGAAGCTTTTTAGAAGTATTAACGTTTGTTTCAGCAATTTTGGCAATTGTTTTAATTCTGTTACAGCAACGAGGTGCGTCACTAGGCGCGGGATTTGGTAGCTCGGGCGAATTATACACAACGAGACGAGGATTAGAAAAATCACTATTTGTGGCAACGATTGTTTTTGTGGTAATATTCGTTTTATCAATCTTAGGGTTATTATTAATTCCGGCATAATATGGTAAGTTCTCTCAAAAAGCGTGGGCAAAAAATAATTCGAAACTTTTCGCGAGCTTCTATAAGGGTAAGTGAAGAGGGCAAGGAGCATATTAAAGAAAATTTGGTGGAAAGAATTTCTCATATTGAGAATATCCGGCTCCTCATTTTTGAATGGGCACTGCTGGTGGTAGCTTTAATTATGCTAGCTGTAACACAAGCCTTTTGGTTTGGAGATTCTTATGCGGGCAATTATTTTACTACGGGAGGAACCTATACAGAAGCGACACTTGGGGGAGTTAATTCGATGAATCCATTATTTGCGACGACGAATAGCGAAAAAGTTTTAAGTCGTTTGATGTTTGCTACAATTTCTACAGTTGATTACTCTGGGCATCCTGGTATCGGCTTAGCAGAGTCAATTTTGCCTAGCGAAAATGGAAAAATTTGGACAATTAAATTGCGTGATGGCCTAAAATGGTCGGATGGCGAGCCAATCACTAATGAAGACGTGATTTTTACAGCTGAATTAATTAAAAATCCCGCCGTTAACTCAGTTTATGACATAAATCTCTCAAAAGTTAAAATTTCTGAAAATGAAAAGGGCGAAATTGTTTTTAATTTGCCCTCTGCTTACGCAGATTTTATTTCTGCTCTCAATATTCCGGTTTTGCCAAAGCATGTATTAAAAGATGCGGATCCAAAAACTCTGGTAGAAAACAGCTTTTCGACCTCACCGGTGACTTCAGGAGCTTTTTCCTTTAATGCTATACAAACTACCCCAACAAGTGAAGAAAAAACGATTTATTTATCTTCTAATGATAATTATTACAAAGGCAAAACTATGTTAAATAGTTTTGCCGTGCACGCTTACGATAATAAAGAAGCAATTATAAGCGCCTTAAATGCGGGTTCGGTGACGGGGACGGCAGAACTTTCGGACGCTGATGCAGAAACAATCACTTCTGGGCAAATCATTCAAAAAGATTCGAGTCTAAATGCTGGTGCCTTTATTTTCTTTAATACCACAAGTGAAAAATTGAATAATGCAACGCTAAGGAGAGCTATCAGAGAGGGAATTAGTGTCGAAAACCTTCGTGAAGTGGCACCAGAAACTCTTCCGCTAAATTATCCACTACTTGAATCACAAATTACATTGACAAAATATCCAGACATCCCAGCTTATAATTTTGAAGCGGCAAAAGAAAAAATCGCTGCATTGGTGGGAGAAGAACCACCCGTGTTGAAAATAGCAACTGTCAATTCGGGTTATTTGCCAGTAGTAACAAATGTTTTAGCTAGTCAGCTTGAGATGTTGGGACTAAAAGTAGATGTATCCATTAGCGAAGAGGATCAAGAATTTATTACTAACGTGATTACAAAAAGAAATTATGATTTGCTAGTTTACGAAATAGAGTTAGGAGCTGATCCAGATTTGTTGCCATATTATCATTCATCACAAGCTTCTACCTCGGGTTTAAATCTATCTAATTATCGTAATATGTTAGTTGATGATTTGTTGCTTGGAGCGCGTGACACCATAGACATGACTTTAAGAACCAAAAAATATGAAACTTTTCTGGAATATTGGGTTAACGAGGTTCCGGCCATTGCTTTATATCGGCCAAATTTGACATATTATTATAATAAAAATGTTCGGACTTTTGGGAATGATGTAAGATTAGTGACGGCTCTGGATCGGTTTTCAGATATAAATAATTGGGCGACAGTAAAAACGACAAAAAATAAGACTCCGTAATTATACCATGAGAAAAATAAATAAGACCCTGCGGGTCTTCTTTATTTTTTGGTGCGCCTGACTAGACTCGAACTAGCACAGCCGTAAATATGGCCACTACCACCTCAAGGTAGCGTGTCTACCAATTCCACCACAGGCGCATATAGCTATTATAACATATTTTACTTCTAAATTTATATTTTAGAAATATTAGAATCATGCTATAATAAAGTGAGAAATAAAGGAGGTAGATGAAAAAAAATATTTTGAGAGTTTTATTGTTTAGTGTAATTTTGAGTTTTGGCTTTTTGATAATTAATGTTTACGCAGACGAGGAAACTACTACAGTGCAGTCAGGAACCAGCATCAGTTTGATGCCAGTCAGCCAAACGTTTCAGCTCTCTTCTAATTCTACTTACGAAAGCAGTTTTAAAGTAACCAATGATGGTGAGTCCGAAATGAAAATTAATGTCTATGTAGCACCTTATTCTTATGTTTATTCTAATGAAGAAGATTTATACAAACTTGGTTATAACAACGAAAACAATTACACCCAAATTACAAGATGGATTACCATAAAAGATGAAGCGGGAAATTATGTGGAAGAGCCAATTTTTACAATTCCCGCTAATAGCTCCCTAGAAATTTTTTACCGGGTAACAACACCGAGTAATATACCGGATGGAGGCCAATATGCGGTGATTTTTGCTCATACTTTAAGTGGAATAATGTTGGATAGTGGCATTAGAACGGAAGCTAGCCCTGGAATGGTAATTTATGGGCGTTCGGTTGAGGGAGAGACGATAAGGTCGGCCGAGATTTATGACCTCAAAATAAATAGAAGTATAACCGAAAACAATACAACGAGAAATAACTTCTTTGCAACTGCAAGAGTAAAAAATACTGGGAATGTTGACTTTAATGCAAGAGGTGTCTTAAAAGTGGAAAGTATCGTCGGTTTTGGTTCATATGAAACACCCGAAACTACTGGAATTATTTCTGTAATACCGGAATCAGAACGAATTATTTCGGATGAGTGGGCTGAGACACCTAGTTTCGGTCTGTATAAGGTAACTTGGTCTGTGACGGTAGGAGAACAAACCGAGTTAATTGAGCGAATGGTTTTTATGATTTCTCCTTTAGTCATAATTGTAACCATAATAGTATTGACAATTTTAGTGATTTGGATTATAATTAGGGTTAGGAAGCGTAAAGAACGCCGTTCTAGATTGGCAGTCTAGGATAGCACTCGTTGCGAGCGAGCATCTTTACAAAACCAAAATAAACATCAAATATAAACAAGAGTGTAGAGTATGAGAAAAACACAAAAGAAAGTTCTTGGGCTCTTTGGATTGTTTTTGGTGGCCGCAATGACGGTTTTTGCGGCATCTTTACCAAGTCCAAATGCCTTAGCAGAAACCACAGGCGTGGTAGATACTATTGTTATTAGGGTAATTGGAGATAGCCCTAATGTTTATTTTATAGATCCTCCTAGTGGATCATTTGTGGAGCCCAACCAGACTTTTAGTTTTAATTACGAAAAGATTGAGGAAGCAAGAATCAGCATGACTTATAATGGCACGCCTTATTCTCTTGGGACTATCACAACATCTGAAGATTCTGGTATTTGGCCAATAAATATCAACTTATCAGACTATGGTTATGGAGAATATACTATTACTGTAGTCGGAGAAGGATACGGTGGAGTAACGGATCCGGACACAATTTCGTTTTCGTATTATCCTATTACATCAACAGTAGAACAAAATGCTGAAAATGGTGATCCTACGGTAATTTTAAATTATGACGATAATAACATTGATATAGATAGGATCGTGATAAATGTCTATGATGAATATGGAAATTTAGTAGGAGCTTTATCGCCAGTGACAGTGATACCGGATAATAAAAATGTACTTTTGCCATTCGCCGAAAAAAATATACCAGCTGGTAAATATACGATTGCTACGACCGCTTATAATGCTGGTGGAGATCCGCTCTATCAGGCCTACGATACAATTTTTACTTACAAACCAGATGTGCAACCAGCTCCTGATGATGAAGAAGATGAGGATATCGTAGTACCTAATACGGGTGGATTATTCGAGAGCCTTAATATATCTCAAAGCGATTATCTGATTACTGGGCTGATTATCTTCTTTGTTGTAGGGGTAGGCGGAGCAATCTTTATTGCAAAGAGCAAAAATTACAAACGCTAATTAACTCATACTCAATAAAAATGGGCGCCGTAACTGCGAGGGCGCCCATTTTAAAATTAAAATTATTTTTCGGATTTGGCCTTTTTTTCGGCAGCTTTTTTAGCTTTTTTGGCCTTATTTTCTAGAGAAGCTTTGAGGGCCTCCGCTTTTTTGGCACGAGCCTTAAAGCGATCAACACGACCTTCGGTATCGATAATCTTTTCTTCGCCAGTAAAGAAGGGGTGGCTAGCGGAAGAAATCTGTATCTTTACTAATGGATATTCGTTACCATCTTGCCATTTGATGGTTTCTTCGCTTTTTGCAGTAGACTTAGTTAAAAATGAAAAGTTAGCTGCTTCGTCAGAAAAAACGACATAGCGATAATCTTTAGGGTGTAATTCTTTTTTACTCATAACTGCCGGTTATTATATCAGAGATTGACTTTTTTGTAAAGGTGTGATATAATGGAAGTATCTTATTATTAAACGAAACAGCTATGGGAGGTTTCCTGAGTAAACCCATAGTAAAGGAAAGGAAATCATATGACAGTAAATGTTGATATGAAAGCTTTGCTGGAAGCGGGTGCACATTTTGGGCACAAAACCAGTAGATGGCATCCTAAAATGGCGCCATATATTCATTCAAAACGCCAAGATGCCCATATTATTAATTTAGAGAAAACCGTTGAAGGGCTCGAAAAGGCTTTGCCAAAAGTCACAGAAATTGTGAAGGGCGGAAAGAAAATTTTATTCGTAGGTACAAAAAAGCAAATGAAAGATTTGGTCCGCGAAATGGCAGAATCGGTAGAGATGCCTTATGTAACGGTGCGTTGGGTTGGTGGAACTTTGACTAACGTTGAGACGGTAAATCGCCAAATTAAAAAATTGAAAGACCTAGAACGCCGAATGGCTTCGGGAGAATTGGAAAATCGTTATTCTAAGTTGGAAGTTCAAAGATTTCAGGAAGAAATCGATTTATTGAATGAACGTTACGGCGGAATTAAAGACATGACGGATCAACCAGCGGCTTTAATTGTGGTTGATGCGAATGAAGATAAAAATGCGGTGAAGGAAGCCAATGGGCTAAAGATTCCAGTATTCGCAATTACCGATAGCAATGTTGACCCAACTAATATTGATTATGTGATCCCGGCAAATGATGACGCGGTGAAAGCAACAAAATTAATCTTAGAATATTTTGTTGAAGCAATTAAAGAAGGTAAAAAATAATTGAGGAGGCAAAATGGCAAAAAACGAAGTAACAATTGAACAAATTAAAAAATTAAAAGAACTTTCGGGAGCAGGGTTGACCGATGCAAAACAAGCCTTAGTTGAAGCAAAAGGGGATTTTGATAAAGCACTTGAAGCGATGCGGAAAAAAGGTTTAACTAAGGCGGAAAAACGTGGTGATCGCGAGACACGTGAAGGGCTAATTGATGCTTATGTACATGATGGTAGGCTTGGAGCGATTGTGGAAGTAAACTGTGAAACTTCTTTTGTAGCGAAAACTGACGAATTTAAAACTTTAGCGCATCAAATTGCTATGCAAGTTGCTTCGATGAACCCACTTTATGTTTCGGAAGAAGATATTCCGGAAGAGGTGCGCAAAGCAAAGATAAAGGAACTTGAAGCAAACTTTAAAGGTCCAGAAAATATGAAAGAAAAAATTCTGGAAGGACAAGCTAAAAAGGCCTTTTCTGATAAGGTTTTGATGAACCAACCTTATATTTTAGATGATTCTAAAACAGTTGAACAATTCATTAAGGAAGCGATTGCTAAAACTGGTGAGAATATTACTATTCGGCAATTTAAACGTATTGAATTAGGCGTGACTGAATAATCAGCTAAATCGTTATCTCTTCGAAGCGATAAACCAGCTAAATTATTATTTAGCTGGTTTATTTCGTTATGATATAATTAAGGCATAATATAAGGAGTTTTTATGTTCGACACCAAAGAAGATCGCAAGAAGATGGAAAGCGTCGTAGAACGATTTAATAGCGAGATGAAAAAGGTGCGTACTGGAAGGGCGCATCCAGATATGTTAGCGGGTATAAAAGTAGAAGTTTATGGGCAGTTTATGCCATTAAATCAAGCAGCAAATGTAACCGCAGCCGATGCGACCTTGTTAGTTGTGACTCCTTTTGATCCAACCAACATCAAATCTATCAGCGAAGCAATTCGTGGCGATCAATCTTTGGGGCTAAATCCAGCTGATGATGGGCGAGTTATTCGTGTGCCAATTCCAATGCTAACTGAGGAACGGCGAAAGGAAATCGTGAAAAATGCTTCGGCAAAAGTTGAGGAAGCAAAAGTGGCATTACGAAACATTCGCGAAGATGCTAGAAAAGCTGTAAAAATTGCTGCGGAGATGGGAGAGGACGCCAAAAAGCGAGCCGAAAAAGAGATAGATGAGCTGACTAAAGAATTTAATAATAAGATTGATATTGAATTTAAATCAAAATCTGATGAGATAATGAAAATATAACTCTATTATATCATATAATAAGGAAAATGTCAATGAGTTTGCAGCATTTAGGAATTATTGCCGATGGAAATCGGCGGTGGGCAAAAGAAAATGGTTTGCCCAAAATCGAAGGGCACAAACAGGGTCTAAAAACAATTGAGACTTTGGTGGTGGCGGCAGCCAAGGCTGAAATTCCTTTTATAACCTTTTATGTGTTTAGCACCGAAAACTGGGGGAGAGAAGAAGCGGAAGTTTCTTATATCATGAAGCTCGCTGAGACCAAAATTATGTCAATGGCAAAAAAAATGGCCAAAAATAATGTAAGATTATTGATTTTGGGAACACGTGGCAAAGTTAATCCAACTTTAACTTCTTTGGGAGAGAAAGCCGAAAAAATTACAGCGGATTGCACTGGGACTACGGTATGTTTTTGCTTTAATTATGGTGGGGAACAGGAAATTGCGGACGCTGCTAATATTGCGTTAGAAACTGATAATAAAATTACTCCAGAGACAATTCGAAAGCATTTATACCATCCGGAAGTGCCAGATTTGGATATGATTGTGAGGACCAGTGGAGAAGAAAGAATTTCGGGATTTATGCTTTGGCGGGCAGCTTATGCGGAATTATTCTTTATTAAAAAATATTTTCCGGATATGACTGCCGAAGATATGAAAAAAATTCTTGAAGAATACGAAAAGCGTAATCGTAGATTTGGAAAATAGTGCTATAATATTTTTATGAATATATTTTTAGGTGTTGTAGTTGGTTTGTTGGTTTTAATGTTTCTGGTGACGGCTCATGAATTTGGGCATTTTGTAGCCGCTAGAAGAAACGGTGTACGAGTTCTAGAATTTGGAATTGGCTTTCCGCCTAAAGCAATTGCTTGGGTAAAAGATCCTGAAACTAAAAAGTGGAAAAGGTTAGCTAAAAAAGATTGGAAAAAACCTCAGAAAGGTTTGATTTTTAGTCTTAATTGGTTGCCAATTGGTGGTTTTTGCCAGATGGATGGGGAATCGGCTGAAGACGAGCGTAAAGGCACTTTTGGACATGCGGGTTTCTGGGCAAAAACCAAAATTTTCTTCGCCGGTGTAGCGATGAACTGGTTAGTAGCCTTTATTATTTTTACAATTTTGGCTTGGACGGGTATGCCAGAATTTTTAGATGGGCAATTTAAAATCCCCGCCGATACTAAAACCGAATTTACACCAGTAGAGATTGCCGTAGTTGCGGAAGATTCTCCGGCGGAAAGAGCTGGTTTGGAGGCTGGAGATTTGATTTTGGCTGTGGATGGGAATGAATTTTTACACGCAAGCGAAATCACTGATTATAATGAGCTACATGCGGGTGAAGAAATAACTTATACTATCAAAAGAATAACACCTGAGTGTAATTGTTCGGAAGACACAACGTGCGACTGTTCAGGTGATCTAATTGGAATGACTTTTGATACAAAAATAACTCTCAATCCAGCCGATGCAGAATATTTGCTTGGCGTTTCGATGGCCACTACCCAAGCTTTGTCTTATTCGACCTGGTCGGCGCCAATCGTAGGAGCGGGATTAACTCTGCAATTGACTGGTGAAACTTTTAAAGGTGTAGGGATTATGCTTTGGAATTTGGTTTCTGGAATAGGTTCGCAATTTAGTTTTGATGCCGATGTGCGAGAAACAGGACAAGAGGCAATTTCGTCGGTTGGAGATTCGGTTTCTGGACCAGTTGGAATTATTGGAGTTTTGTTCCCGGCTTTTACATCAGCGGGGCCGAATAATTTGGCCTTTCTCGCAGCTTTGATTTCGGTATCTCTTGCTTGCATGAATGTTTTACCAATTCCAGCTCTCGATGGTGGAAGATGGCTCCTCATTGCGATTTACAAAGTAAGAAAAAAGAAATTAACAAAAGAAGTAGAGGAAAAAATTGTCTCAAGAGCATTTATGGTGCTGCTTGCGCTCATCTTTATTGTGACAATCTTAGATATTATTAGGATAGCAAATTGATGAAAAAGAGCGAAAAAATTTTAAAAAAGGAAAAAAGTGGAGCGCGTGGGTTTGTCCCGAAAAAACAGAGAGGGAAGCTGATTTTGAGAGCATTTTTTTTACTGGTTTGGACAGGAGCTTCAATCATTTTTTCTCAACTAGTAATTGGCTACGCTTTAATTTGGATAATTGGAAGAGAAAATTTTAACCAACCCGTTTGGACGGGCGTTTATGCGATTTTGTCTTATACTCTAGCGTTTTTGCTCATAGTTTTTGTGCCTTTTTTGCTACTAAATAAAATAAATAAAAAACAGAAAAAATATGCAGAGGAAGAAAAAGAATTCAAAGCAGGAGTTAGCCGCTCGGAATTAGGGCTTTCTGGCCTTCCTACCTGGATGGATATTGGTCTAGCTCCAATCGGATTAATTGTTTCGCTATTTCTAGCGTGGATTTTAGTAACAATTTTTAGCCAATTCAGTTGGTTTGACCCAACACAAACTCAAGAAATCGGTTTTAATCTTTATGCTACTGGGTTTGACCGAATAATTGCTTTTGTGAGTTTGATTGTGGTGGCGCCAGTAGCGGAAGAAATGATCTTTCGGGGATGGCTTTATCAGCGACTAAAAAACCTGTTTCGGAAAAAAATATCTAATAAAGTTACAATTATTTTGTCTACATTTTTAGTATCTCTGCTCTTTGCATTGATTCACGGACAATGGAATGTAGGCGTGAATGTTTTTGCGATGTCGATTGTTTTGTGTGGATTACGGGAAATTACTGGGACGATTTATGCGGGAATTTTGATGCACATGCTAAAAAATGGCATAGCTTTTTATCTATTATTTGTGCTAGGTATTGGCTAAATATGATATAATAGCCATATCATGAGATTATCAAAAACATTTATCAAGACCTTAAGAGAGGCCCCGAAGGACGAAATATCAAAAAACGGGGCACTTCTGACTAGGGCGGGTTATATTCACAAAGTAATGGCGGGGGTGTATGATTATTTGCCTTTTGGTATGCGCGTAATTGAAAATATTAAAACAATTGTACGTGAAGAATTAAATAAGATTGGCTGCGAGGAAGTTTTGCTTTCAACGCTCCAGAATCCAGAGCCTTGGGAGAAAACTGGTAGGTTTTCGGACCAAGAAGTAGATATTTGGTTTAAGACAGAACTAGCGAGCGGCGGAGAGTTAGGGCTAGCACCAACGCATGAAGAGCCAATTATCACGATGTTAAAGTCATACATTTCAAGTTATAAAGATTTACCGCTTTATCTTTATCAGTTTCAGACAAAATTCCGTAATGAAAAGAGAGCAAAGTCTGGGATTTTGAGAGGCCGAGAATTTTTAATGAAGGACCTTTATAGCTTCCATACTTCAGAAGAGGATTTAAACCGTTTTTATGATGAAGTAATTGTGGCTTATGATAAAATCTTTAAACGATTAGGGCTCGGCGATGATACTTACACAACTTTTGCGTCAGGCGGAATTTTTTCAAAATATTCTCACGAATTTCAGACTTTCTTGCCGGTAGGAGAAGACACGGTTTACTATAACAAAGATAAGTCGGTAGTTTTGAATAAAGAAGTGTTTGAGCCGGATGTTCTAGAAGATTTGGGTATTTCTAAAGAAGAGCTGTCTGAAACGACAGCAGCCGAAGTCGGGAATATCTTTAAATTGAAAATTAAATATTCCGAACCTTTAGGATTAAAGTTTATTGACGAAAACAATAAACAAAATGTAGTCTATATGGGTTGTTATGGCATTGGTATCTCTAGAGTAATGGGGGTGATTGCGGAAAAGTTTGCGGATGAAAAAGGTTTGGTATGGCCGGAGGCGGTTGCACCTTTTAAATATTATTTGGTAGGAATTGATGAAAAAGGGATAAAGGAAGCAGAAAAATTATATGAGGGGCATGAGGAAGAAATATTATTTGACGACCGAGACTGCCGACCGGGTGAAAAATTTGCGGACGCAGAGTTAATTGGAGTTCCTTACCGCGTAGTAATTTCAGATAAAACCTTGATGAAAAAATCAGCCGAAGTAACAGATCGGATGACTGGAAAAACTAAATTAGTGCCTTTAGCAGAATTAAAAAAATCTTTCTAAAAAAGGGTTGACGCCTAACATTTTTTCAGGTAAACTATACTAAGCTTAAACTGGAGTTTTGGTTATGATAAAGAAAAGTATTAGTTTGACCGCAGAAGGCAAAAAAGAATTAGAAGAAGAATTGAAGGAATTAATAAAGGGTAGGCCAGCGATTGCGGAAAAAATTGCAACGGCAAGATCTTTTGGTGATTTATCAGAAAACGAAGAATATAGTTCGGCTAGAAATGAACAAAAGATGGCCGAAAGTCGGATTTTGGAAATTCAAGAAATTTTGAAAAATGCAAAATTGATTCGGGGCGGGAAAAAAGATAAGGCCGATCTTGGAGCAATCGTAAAATTAGACATGGGTGGAAATGAAGTTGAATATACCTTAGTTGGCCCGACTGAGGCTAATCCTTTGGAAGGGAAAATTTCGAACGAATCACCGATTGGGAAGGCATTACTCGGACGAAAAGCTGGTGAAAGTTTTGAGTTTAATGGACGAACCGTAAAAATCAAAGAGCTAAAATAAGTAAAGTTGCGCTCAAGGCCATTATATAGTATAATATAATGAATCCATAAGAGAGGAGGGGTCAGAAGTGGATCGGACTTTTACTGATAGTTTTTATTGGGTTAAAGCGGATAAGCGAGCTAAGCTTTTGGTGCTGACAGATCTTCATTTTAATGAGAATGTTAGTATGGGGATTTTGTTTAAAATCATTCTGGAAGTTGAGTTTAATTTTTGCGATTATATTTTGATTGCGGGCGATTTGATTGATGACAATTCTTATCTTGATGATAAGAAAAATTATGAAGTTTTAAAATGGTTTTTGAAAGAACTTTCTAGAACGACTCCAGTAATCATGGTTTTAGGCGAATGCGACACAAAATGGACAAAAAAGCCGCATGCGTTTGAATCGGAACCATTAGTTCGAATGATTGATGAGCTAGAAAACGTATATCTCCTAGATGGTAGGTTCTTTGAAGACAAAAAGATCAGGATTTTCGGAGTATCCCCTACAGACGAGCCAACTGAACTTTACGATGCATTAATGTCGAAAGATAATACAAAAAAGACCACTATTTTGCTCGTGCATTCGAATGAGGCAATACGAGATCAGCGTTACAGAAGAGAGCTGGAAAGGCGTTTTGATTTAGTGATTTCGGGGCATGAGCATAATTGGAGATTGCCGGATTGGCTATTTAGAATTGCGTTGAAAATACGTGGCTTTGAACCAAATTATCAGGGAAATTTGTGGTCGATTGTTTGTAGGCCACTGACAGTTTTCCCGAACCATCCATTATTCCAAAAACTATTTAGAAGAGGCTATACGATTGTGATGTTGTCGAAATAACCTAAAAAGTCGGGCTTTGCTCGACTTTTTTAAAATTAGGTTAATTCTGGATTTTATGTTATAATTAGTTTTATGTTACTTGAAGATTATAGAAATGAAAGGCTTCGAAAATTGGAGGAAATTCGGGCGCGAGGAATCGATCCGTATCCAGCGAAGTCAAACCGTAATACCAAAATTATTGATGTGATAAATCATTTTGACGAGAAAAAAGGTCAAGAAGTCGTGGTGGTCGGAAGGGTTGTGGCGATTCGGTCGTTCGGAAAATTAGTATTTATTAAATTAAGGGATTATACTGGCGATGTACAGATTTTTATGAAGACTTCGAACGAGCAAAAAGAGGGGCTATTTGGTGCAAAAGATATTAAATTGCTCGATGCTGGTGATTTTATTGAAGCGAAGGGCATAGTTGACAAAACTCAGACTGGAGAAATTTCGGTTTTTACAGATTTTGTCCGATTGCTCACGAAATCACTTCGACCTTTGCCAGAAAAGTTTGAAAATAAAGAGGAACGCTACCGCCGACGCTATGTCGATATGAATGTGAATCCGGAAGTGCGAGAGAGATTAGTTAGGCGGTCGAAATTCTGGCAGGCAACGCGTGATTTTATGAATGCGCATGGATTTATCGAGATCAACATTCCAGTCTTAGAGCATACGACTGGTGGAGCGGACGCAACGCCGTTTGTAACGCATATGAATGCGTTGGATGAGGATTTTTATCTGAGGATTTCGCATGAATTACCTTTAAAGCGTTTGCTCGGGGGCGGTTTTGAGAAGGTTTATGATATTGGGGCGAGGTTTAGAAATGAAGGAGTAGATGACGAGCATTTGCCAGAACATATCGCGTTTGAATCTTATGCGGCCTACGAGGATTATGAAGACGGGATGGAACTTTACGAAGAAATGATTAAATATGTAGCAAAAGAAACTTGGGGAACGTTAAAATTTAAGGTGAATGGGTTTGATATTGATCTTGACTGTAAGTGGCCACGTTATAAATATGCGGATTTGTTACGCGAGAAGTTTGACGTAGATGTCTTTAACCCAGATCGCGAGCAATTAATAAAAATATTATTTGAAAATTGGGAAGCAAAAGATTTAAGCAAAGATGCGTTTAAGAAAAAATTAAATAATACCTCGACACCACATTTAATTGATGATGTTTGGAAATTAATCCGCAAAACTTCGGCGGGGCCGTATTGGTTAATTGAAGAGCCTTTAAGCTTATCGCCGTTAGCAAAGAAATCGCCGGAAAATCCGTTAGTGACTGAGAGGTTCCATCCGGTAATTGCGGGAACCGAAATGGGAAATGGGTTTTCAGAATTAAATGATCCTTTGGACCAGTTGGAGAGATTTGAAGAACAACAGGCGGCGCGAGATGCGGGGGACGAAGAAGCGCAGATGATGGATATGGATTTTGTTGAGATGCTAGAGTATGGCATGCCGCCAGCCTGCGGTTGGGGTAATTCAGAACGAAATTTCTGGCTACTTGAAGGAGTGCCGGGCAGAGAAGCAGTGCCATTTCCAACCATGAAATCAAAAGAAGACTAAAATTCAATTTGTTTGGTATGTGATTTTTGACCACGAGTAATTTTAATGGTAGTTTTTGGGACGTCAAAATGTTTGGAAAGAAGTTTAATGAGGGCGTCATTAGCTGCGCCGTCGTGGGGTTTAGCACGTAGATAAATTGTCAGTTCGCCCGAGGCGGTTTTGATGATTTTTTCCTGAGAACTACCAGGTTTAACCGTGACTTTATATTTCATATATATATTATATAATAATTTGGCGTGATATAATAATAGATATGCCTAAGTTTAAGTTAGTATCAAAATATCAACCAACTGGCGACCAGCCGGAAGCAATAAAGAAGCTGACGGAGGGTATTAATAAGGGTGTCCATGAACAGACTCTGCTTGGTGTGACGGGCTCAGGTAAGACTTTTACGATGGCAAATATTATTCAAAACGTTCAGAGACCGACTTTGGTTTTGGCACATAACAAAACTTTGGCGGCACAGCTTTATGCCGAGTTTCGAGATTTTTTTCCAGAAAATGAAGTACATTATTTTGTGTCTTATTTTGATTATTACCAGCCAGAGGCCTACATTGCCTCAACTGATACTTATATCGAAAAGGATTCGGCAATTAACGACGAGATTGACCGCCTAAGGCATGCGGCAACGGAAGCACTATTAACGAGGCGAGATTGTATTGTGGTGGCGTCGGTTTCATGCATCTATGGAATTGGTTCACCGGAACATTATCTTGAAATGTCGTTTGAAGTTAAACACGGGACGGCTTTATCGCAATTTGAATTTATTCGAAAGTTGGTCAATATTCAGTATCATCGCAATGATTTAGCGTTTGAACGGGGTAATTTCCGAGTAATGGGAGATACGATTGATCTTTATCCAGCCAATGGAGAATTTGCCTATCGGTTTGAGTTTGGGTTTGACACCCTGGAAGATATAAAAATTGTTGATCCTTTAACTTTTGAAGTACGAGAAAAGCCAGACTATGTCCATATTTTTCCGAATACCCATTATGCAACGCCAGAAGATCAGCTTGAACGAGCTTTGGAAAGTATCCGGATGGAGTTCGAGGATAGATTAAAATATTTTGAAAAACACCAAAAATACTTAGAAGCGCAAAGATTAAGCCAAAGAACCAAATATGATTTAGAAATGTTAAAGGAAACCGGATTTGTGAAAGGAATTGAAAATTATTCTCGGCATCTTGAAGGAAGAAAACCAGGCGTGCCACCTTCTACTTTACTAGATTTTTTCCCAAAAGATTGGCTACTGATTGTAGATGAGTCGCACATGACTTTGCCGCAGGTTAGAGGGATGTATAACGGCGACCATGCAAGGAAATCTACTTTGGTTGAGTATGGATTTAGGTTGCCAAGTGCGCTAGATAATCGACCGCTGACCTACGGAGAATTTAATGCAAAAATTAATCAGGCGCTCTATGTTTCGGCGACGCCGGGTGAATATGAATTAGAACATTCACCAAAGCCAATTGAACAAGTAATTCGCCCGACGGGGTTGCTAGACCCGGAAATTGAAGTGCGTAGCCCGGAGGGGCAAATTGATGATTTGATGGAAGAAATTGACCAAAGAATTGTAAAAGGACAGAGAACTTTAATTACGACTTTAACAAAACGCATGGCGGAAGATTTAACCGATCATCTAAAAGAGCGGGGAGTTAAGACCGCCTATCTACATTCCGATATTGATACTTTGGAAAGAGGAGATATTCTAAGAGATTTACGAGCAGGGGTTTATGATGTCCTGGTGGGGATTAATCTTCTGCGCGAGGGGTTGGATTTGCCGGAAGTGTCACTAGTAGCAATTTTAGATGCGGACAAGGAAGGATTCCTGCGTTCAGAATCGGCTTTAATTCAAACGATTGGACGGGCGGCGAGGCATGAAGAGGGGAAAGTCATCATGTATGCGGATTTTATTACCGAAAGTATGGAAAAAGCGATTTCGGAGACAAACAGGCGGCGGGAAATCCAGAAAGAATATAATAAAAAACATCATATTACGCCACATTCAATTCAAAAAGAGGTTGGAATAGGATTGCGGGCAATTGTGCCAGAGAAAGAAAAAGTCAATAAGCTCGATATTAAACGTATTCCGAAAGACGAGCTACCGGCTCTAATCAAACAGCTCTCCTCAGAAATGCAACTTGCGGCAGCGAATTTAGAGTTTGAAAAGGCCGCCTTGCTTAGGGATGAAATTGAAAAGATAAAAGATTTTATTGAGGGGAAGAAATAAAATAATAAAAACATGCAATAAAAAAGTGGCTCTTGGCCTCCCGCTATGCAGCACAAGGTCGAACCACCTACGGTTTTATATTATCAAATTTACCTTTAATGGTCAATAGATTTCCAGTTTTATCTATGACTAACAAAGTTTTAATTATATTGGTTCTACTACGTTTTTTAAGATTTTTGATGTAGAAAGTCTCGCTTCTTTTATTTAGCCTTCTCAAATCAAAAATAATATGTTTTGATTGTTTCTCTGCCGTTTTAAAATTATCTTCAAAAGACGAATTACTAAATGTTATTGGACTTTTGGTTTCCCATATTTTACCAGCCATTTCAAAATCTGGGCTCTTTGAACCTTTAATGTTACTCGGCCTTAAAAAAACAACATCTAGTCCTTTATCAGCAAAATATTCTGCGGTATCTATTTCATGGAGCTCTGGAGCCTTTTTTAGAACACTATAATCTACTTTCCCTCTTTTTATACTTGTTGACACGAAAAACTATCCTGTTTAAACTAATAATTTTCCATCCTTCGTTAAAAGCGATTATAACATATGGCAGAAGGGTTTGTTAATTTTTTTTACCTTCTACACCTATAAAATTCTCCAAAAAACAGCCATTTTTGGGAAGTTTAGCCTCATTAATTGTAAAAATCGTATTGGCCTCCCTAAAGAGCCTTAACGGCCCTTAGAAGCCTAAACCATTTTAACCTTTCAGGGGGAACTAACTACCCACTAAACACCTAATAGAGTAGCCGTAGCCCTTACTGTTGACATACGTACCTGGGTAGATATGCGTGCTATCCAGACCCAGGTAGTAGCTACTGTGGTTATAATCCGCAGTAGACGACCAATAGTACCCATCGAAGCCCCTAATACCCACTGACGACCCATAGGCGTAGCCAGAGTAGAGAAAGTTGTTTGGGTAAGTTCTATATATTTTAGACATATCTGCACCAGTAGGAGTGGTACTAGAAGTTGCATTTGTTCCTGTACCACCAAGTTGAATATCTAAATAAGAAAATCCGCCAGTAGCAGCTCCTTTACCAGAACTTCTACCATATGGTAATTTCCAGCCAGTAGGACATAGCGAGGTATTAGCGGCTTCTGAAGGAGTAAAACCATTAGCGTCAGTTGTAGTAGTATTGTAATATTTAGTATTAGCCATAGCTGCTGCCCAAGTGTAATAGTTGCCATAGGAATAGATGTTTTGGCCAGTGCTAGTCATGTTATTAGTATTTACATTGGGGTTAATGGTGCTATTAGTATTAGTATTGTCGTTACGGTATCTAGGCATGCGATAACCTGGAGAGTTAGTAGTGCCGATATCAGAAAGGGTAGCACCATTAACTCCAGCGATGTCACCACTCCCGTCAGATTTATACAGAGTGTTAGCGGTAGTGACATTGGAGAAGTTCGCGGTTTCCGGTTGAGCTAGGCCAGAGAAGACTCCACCAAAGGCTCCATTATTATTTTGGGTGTTCATTGGGGAGATATTGGCGGTATAGTCTAATCTGAGGTTCTCTATCATCCAACAATTACCATCAGCTAGTTTAGCTACGGCGTAGGTATTTTCATCACGAATATCAGTAAGGGCGGTAACTTGGCCGCTATTTAGGCCAGCACAGCCAGACCAGTTTTGGAGATAACCGATAGATTTAACCCAAATAGCATAAAGAGGCATGCCAGCAGAGGAAAGAGCGGAGAAGGTGATATCTTCGTTCGGGCCATAGCTAGTGCCAGAATAGTCGTATTCTGTATTCCAACCGGCAAAGCCGTAACCTGGTCTTTTAAAGTTGGAAGCCCAAAGGGTAGTAGAAGTGGCGGAAGTACCCACGTTTTGATCGCCCATAGTGTCGGTAACGCCACTAGCATTAGGAACGTAACAAATGAGACCAGCAGCGCAGTTGGTAATGGGTGCGACTGGCGCACTAGAAGAAGGGTGAACAAGAGTGTATTTGACCTTGCCGCTATAAATGTCGGCGGTTTGGGTGGGAGAAACATAAACGGCATAGGTGGTTTCGAGCTGAGAACCGGTGGTAGTATCAGTAGCAGAAGGATAAGAAGCAACTTTGGTAGAAGTAGATGGCACGGCGTGATAGGCTGTGAAATTATTCGGGTTGGTACTTTCAATAACTGGAACATAGCTAGAACCAGCAGAAGTAAGTTTCATGGCCCAATTGGAATTAGCACCATTTATGGCTGTGCCGGTAGCGATAGTTTGGCCAGTATTAATACCATTTAAAGTTGTAGTGCCATAAGTATTGTTAGTATAACCAACAGCATAAATGGCATAACCGGAGGAATCATTGCAAACTACTTTTAGAGTGGTTTTGCCAATGCCGTTGGGATAATAGCTATTACTGCCGGAATAAATACCATTGGGAACGGTGCCGGTGTGTGGAGTATTAACGATGCCAGAAACAGTGCAAGCGTCGGCAACAGTGACAGAAGCGGTGGCAGTAACCGTAGTGTCGGCTTGGACCCTAGCCGAAGACAAAAAAGTGAAGGAAAATATACTAAAAATAACTAAACTGGCTGCGATGCAAACAGACGCATTAACTCTAAATAATCTAAGCATTTTTATTTATCCTCATCGTGATTATGTATTTATTATAGCACAATTATTTTGGATGAAAATAGTTTTAGTAAGAAAAATATGCTACAATTTAAGTATGGGTGGGGCTGATACTATTGAAAAAATCCGGAAAAGAATCAGGGCCTGCGATTATCTTGCAACCGCACAGCTTTTTTTGCAAGATAATTTTTTGTTGGAACGACCTTTGGAATTTCATGATATAAATCCGCGATTGCTAGGACACTGGGGGACTTGTCACGGAATTAACGTGGCTTATGCAAATTTAAAAAATCATTTTAAAGATGATGTGGATTTTACTTTGGTAGTGGGGCCAGGTCATGGCTTCCCGGCACTCCAGGCAAATTTATTTATTGATGGGGAATTAAAAAGGTTTGAGCCCGGTTTGACTTTAAATGAAAAAGGAATAAGATATCTTTGCCGGAACTTTTCTTGGCCAGATGGGTTTCCGAGCCATGCTAGCCCTTTGACACCAGGCGTGATTACAGAGGGTGGGGAGCTTGGCTATGCGCTAGCAAACGCTTACGGATTGGTTTTGGGGCACCCAGAAAAAACAGTGGCAGTTTTGATTGGTGACGGAGAGTTGGAGACTGCAACGGCCCTAGATTCTTTGAATTTGAAAAATTTACTAACGGGAGCTAAAAATGGTCGGGTGCTACCAATTTTGCATTTAAATGGTTATAAAATTTCGGCGCCGACGATCTATGCGCGAAAATCGGAGAGGGAATTAAACGAGCTCATCCGCGGATTTGGGTTTACGCCAGTTTTAATTGATGGCGAAGAGACCGAAAAATTTCAAGAGCTTCTAAATGCGGAGATTGAAGCGCCGTTTTATATTCTAAAAACCGAAAAAGGTTTTGGAGGGCCGAACCGTTTTCAGATGTCGCACCAGATTCCGTTAAAAAATCCGAAAACGGATGAAAAGGAGCTGAAGGCTTTGGAGAGTTGGCTGAGATCTTATAATTTTGCAGAATTATTTGATAAGGTGAAAGGATTTAGATGGTAGTAGAACGCGTCACGGAACCTGGTAAAGAAAAATTTTCGCCGGCGGAAAAAATCGGAGAATTATTGGCAGCAGAATTTAAAAAAGACCCGCATTTTTACTTTTTTTCACCAGACGAAACCACGTCGAATAAATTTGACCAAATTTTTGAAGTAGAAAAAAGAGCTTGGGCGCTGGAAACGGAAAGTTGGGATTTGCCAGAAAGCGAAAATGGGCGAATCGTAGAAATGCTATCGGAAAATGTTTTGTTTTCGGTAATGACAGGGCATTTGATGAATGGCGAGCAAGCGATGATGGGGAGTTATGAAGCGTTTTTCTCAATTATTTTGGCACAAATTTTACAACAAATGAAATTTATAAAACAAGCGAAAAGAGTGGCTTGGCGTAAGGCTTTACCAGCGGTAAATTTACTTTCCACCTCAACTTGTTGGCGGCAGGATCATAACGGTTTTACACATCAATCGCCGGCTTTAATTTCGGCACTACTTGGTGTGCCATCAAATTTGGTAAATTGCCTTTTCCCGGTGGATGACGTGGCAGCAGAAGAAGCGTTTAAATTTATGTTGAATTCAAAGGATGTTGTAAATCTTACAACATTTAATAAAAACGAAATGCCGAGATATATCGATTCGCACCATGCAAATTTCCAATTTGTAAACGGAGGGGCGTCAATCTATGAATTTGTGTCAGACAAAAACCCAGATTATGTCTTAGCAGCAGCGGGAGATATTGTAACGCATGAAACGATTCAGGCAATCAAGATTTTGAAAGAAGATCTGCCAGAAATTAAATTGCGCTTTGTGGGAATTAATAGTTTGTCTTATCGCGCCATTGGTACAACAAAGAATAAATTGACTAAGGAAAAATTTGGGGAATTATTTACCAAAGATAAGCCAATTTTAGCGAATTTTCATGGTTATCCAGAAACTTTGGAAAATATTTTGGAAAATTATACGGAAAGAAGAAGGTTGAGAGTGCATGGTTTTAATGAAGAGGGGTCCACTACCACACCATTTGAAATGTTGAGAAAAAATATGGCGTCGAGATATGATCTTGCGATTGATATTGCGAGAGTGGAAAAAAGAGAAGATTTAGTATCGAAATACCAAGCCATTCTAGAGCAGAATCATTTACATGCTCTAGAATATGGCGAGGATTTAGTTAAATAACTATTCGTCGTCTTCATCTTGGTTTTGGCTGGGGGCAAAAGTCATTTCGGCAGAAGCCATGTAGCCGGCGGTGTCGGAAATGGTAAATTTGATGGAACTATCAGTGTTTTTAAGGGTGTAGCCGCTGATGACGCCATCACTACCTAACGAGATGCCACTTTGTTCGACGCCGTTAACATAGAGAGTATAGCCGGCGATATCATAGGTGCCACGTTTGATGGTGGCGATAATGCTTTTACCACTAAAGGAAAGAGAGAGACGCGGTGGTTCGTAATCACAAGTATCGCTAGTGTCGCGATCATAAGGCTCGGGTACGTTGTAAACGTCGTTGCCAGTCATAGGATCGGTGACTTTGGTGACTTCGACTTCGATTTTGTACTCTTCTGGCGTACAAGAAGAAGCGAGGAGGTGATTATAGCGGTTGAAAGTAAGGGTTTCTTTAGCAATACCAGAATTTTTGGAAACATTATACCAACTTGGCCAAATGTCGGTTTTACCATTAACGGTTAGAGTTTTGAGGCCGGCTGGTCGAATTGGAGTATCGCCAGTTTTCCATTTGCCATCTTGGGCATAAACGTCTTTGTGGACGGATTCCATATAATTATTGACAACGCGACGGACAATGGTGTTGTCGGAGTTTCTGAGACCGGAACCATCGTGATTACCATTCCAAACTACTGTAGAAATAGCGGATGAGAAACTAATCATGAGAGAATCTTTAGTAACGTTGGAATTAGCGGTGGTGGTGGTACCGGTTTTGGAGGCAGTTTCAACACCTGGCACGATAAAGCCGAAGGCGTAAGATTGAGAGCCCCAAACGAGTGAAGCCCGAGCCACTGGATCGTGAAGAATATCCCAAATCATGTAAGCAACTTGGTCGTCTACAACGCGTTCGCCTTCATCGTCGGTCCAACTTTCGATAACGTCGCCAGCACTATTTTTGAGCTCAAGAACATAAGTAAGTTCTTTGAAGGAGCCACCACGTGCAATGGAAGCATAGGCATTGGCGTGTTCGGTGAGGCGGATATTACAACCGGAACCAATGGCGATAGAAAGACCATAACCTTCGCGGTCGTCGCAATAGGATTTTTCGCCGAGTTTGTGGGCAATTTCAAGGGAATTGTCTATACCATTGATATAAAGGGCTTTGACGGCGGGAATATTAAGGGAATTGGAAAGGGCTTGGCGAATGGTAACATTGCCATAAAATCTGCCGGTGTAATTATTAAGACGACAAGAGCTGGTATTACCAGCACAATAGATGCTATTAATATTTTCATCTTTTAGAACGGTGCCTGGCGCGTAATTGATACCTTCGCGTTGCATAAAGAGCGGGGTGTAGTCGAGAATTGGCTTGATGGTGGAGCCGGGTTCGAGAAGAGAGTTGGCGGCATTGTAGGAGCCGTAGGTAGCATTGTTAAAATCTACGGAGCCAACCATAGCAATAACTTGAGAGGTTTCAACATCAAGTGAAGTAAGGGCAATATTGTCGGAGCCGTTGATATAAAATAGGCTGGAGCCAGCAGCAACGGCAGCTTCGGCGGCTTGCTGAGCACGGTAGTCGAGAGTAGTAGTGATAGTCCAACCGCCCGCGCGCATCGTAGAAATACCGTATTTTTCTTCTAGCTGAGATTTAACTTCGAGCACAAAATGAGGAGCTAATAAATTGGCATATTGACTGGATTCGGGTTGAATGGTGTCGAGAATGGCCACCTCTTTGGCTTCGGCGGCTTCTTCTTTGGTAATATAACCCATCGAAACCATGTCGTCGAGAACTTTGTGCTGACGTTCGATTAGCATTTCGTTGCCATAGACATTGTAGGGATTGAGGACGCCTGGATTATTAGGAATGGCGGCAAGGAGTGCAGACTCGGCTAAATTTAAATCTTTAGCGGATTTGCCAAAATAGGTCTTGGCGGCAGACTCAACCCCATTGCGCCGACCACCATAAGGTGATTGATTGAGATACATGGTAATAATTTGCTCTTTGGAATACATCCGTTCAAGCTCAATGGCCAGAATCAACTCTTTGATTTTGCGGTTGAGACCGCCACGATTGGCGCTGGAGGCCTCATCGGAGAAATAAACCTGTTTGATGAGCTGCTGGGTGAGGGTGGAGCCACCTTGAACACCTTTGCCAGAAAGGGTGGCAAGCGTAGCACGCACCAGAGCGCCAAAATCAACGCCCATGTGGTTGTAGAAATTTTTGTCTTCGATAGCAACGGTAGCTTCATACATATATTCGGAAATATCATCCTTGTCGACGACGAGACGATAATCTTCGGTGCCAGTGTCTTTCCAAAGCACTACGCCGTTGCGGTCTAAGTAGGTATTAACGGTTTCGGAAATGGACATTTCATCGAGACGAATTTGATCAAGATCTTTTTTATAATAAAGGAAGAGGCCGCCAATAAAAATAATTAAAAGCAAGAAACAAGCGGCAAAAAACTTAAGAATGGCTTTTTGACCGCGCCAAGAAAACCACCATTTAAAAACGCGCTTAGGATGAAGTCTGGCAAAAAAGCGCTTAACTGGCTCTTTGGGTAGTTTGGCCAGCTCTTCGGCTCGACGACGCGAGTCGGCTTCCTTCTTTACTCGATGATTATAAGCTAAACTTGAGTAAAGATTCATATTTTTAGTCGCAGTTTTTTTTGAGGTTTTTTTGGCTTTTTTGAACGGCAAAATAACCTCAGATTTCTTTTTCTCCATATAGTTATTATAGCATTATTATTTTATAAATGGAAATTTTTATAATGTCAGTTAATTTATAATAAAATAGTATGTTAAAATGAAAATATGCGACGGTTTAGATTTAGATTTAGGTCGGTAGTGCAACTAGCGAATATTAAATTGTCGGTAAAGTCGGCGGCAATTGTGCTGGCTAGTTCAACTTTAATTTCAGCACTTCTAGGATTATTTCGAGACCGTTTATTAAATTCTTATTATCTTGGGACTTATCCAACGGGGATTGATGCTTACACAGCGGCTTTTACCATCCCAGATTTTATGTTTTTCATTTTGACATCGGGAGCACTAGCGGTTTCTTTTATACCAGTTTTTAATCAACGTTTGGCAGCAGGAAATAAAAAATCAGCTTGGGAACTTTCATCGAGTTTATTAAACCTTTTTGCTCTTTTGACGCTCCTTACCAGTATACTAATTATGATTTTTGCAGATCCGCTGATTAGATATATTGTAAGCCCAGGCTTAGATGAATCTGGAATGGTGCTAGCCATTAATATGACTCGGGTGATTGCAATCAATCCATTTTTGTTTTCGATTGCAACGGTTTTAACTTCGGTGCAACAGGCAGTAGGGCGATTTGTGTTTTATGCTTTCGCGCCGGCGATTTATAATATTGGTATTATCATTGGCATTACTTGGTTTACAGGGGGAATAAATTTGTTTGGATTGCAAATTTTTGAAGGGGGGATTATGGGGGTGGCGATTGGGGTAATTTTGGGAGCAGTGATGCAATTAATTGTGGCCCTCATTGGACTGTTTGGGCTGGGAATGGATTATGAATTTAAAATTTATTGGAAAAATCAGGGATTTCGTTCGATTTTGAAATTACTCCCGGCACGGTCTTTGGATCAGGGGATCGATTATATTAACGGAATTGTCAACACTAATCTTTCATCGAGAATGGGCGTGGGGGCGGTGCGGTCGTTTAACCAAGCTTCGGCCCTGCATCAAATGCCAATCAATTTAATTGGGGTGGCGATTTCGACAGCTTTTTTTCCGAAATTAACAGAAGAACTCGGCGGCGGAGACAAAAGAGAATTTTATAATACTTTTAGGCAAGCTCTCAGAACGATTATTTGGATTGCTTTGCCGGTAGCAGTAATTTCGTTTTTTGCACGAGGTTATGTGGTAAGCTTTATTTCTAATATTGGCAATAACGACAGTAATGGAACAATTGCTTCTATACTTGGGATGTTAACTATTGCGATTTTTGCAAGATCAATTTTCCATATCGCTTCACGCGGTTTTTATGCTTTTCAGGACACTAAAACACCGTTTATAATTTCGATCGTGGCGGTGGGTTTGACGATTTTGATGTCAATCATATTTTATTTGGCGGGTTGGGGGGTGGATGGGCTAGATATTGCGCAATCGATTGGAGCGTTGATTGAAATTATAATATTATTATATATATTACAGAAGCGTTCAGGAAATGAACTACTAGATGAAGGGTTTTGGCGGGCCTTTCTAAGAATGCTTTTTGCGACGGTAATTACGGGATGCGTAGCATTTTCGATGACAAAATTTGTGCCATTAATGATTACCGATACTTCACTCGTGATTACGATTCCAAAATTCTTGCTAATTGCTACAGTCTCGACGGTGGCTTATCTTTTGGCAAGTTATTTTTTGAATTTAAAAGAGTCCAAGCCAATTTTTAGATATTTCAAAAAAATACTCTTTAAAAATGTAAAATAACTGATATAATAAATAAATATGGAGATAAAACGCGAGGACATAATACATCTGGCTGAACTCTCAAATTTTTCGTTGTCGGAAAAAGAAATTGAGGGGTTGGGAAAAGACTTACAGGAAATTATTAAATACATTTCTCAATTAGACCAGTTAGACACGAACAATATTGAGCCGACTTATCAGGTGTTTGACTTGGAAAATGTTTGGCGTGAAGATGAAATTGTTGAACAAGAAGCAACGCGCGAGGAACTATTAGCTCTAACAGTAGAGCAAAAAGATCATCAAATTAAAGTGCCAAAGGTTTTATAATGAAAGTCGCGAATAAAAAGGTTACAGCCGAAAGATTAGTGAGGGACGCTTTAGAAAAAGCCAAGTATTTTTCGGATTATCATATTTTTACATTTTTGAATGAAGAAGTGGCAATCAAGAAGGCAAAAGAAATTGATAAACGAATCGCGAAAGGTGAGAAAGTTGGAAAATTAGCGGGCGTGCCTTATGCTTTAAAGGATAATTTTTTAAGTCCAGAGGGAGAAACAACGGCTTCGGCGCATATTTTGGAAGGATTCACCGCCCCAGTAACGGCAACCGCAGTAGCTAAATTGGAAGCCGAGGGAGCAATCATGATTGGACGAACCAATCTTGATGCTTTTGCACATGGTTCGACAACGGAAAACTCCTATTTTGGGCCGACTTTAAATTCTCATGATAAAACGAGGGTGGCGGGAGGTTCGTCTGGGGGTTCGGCAGTAGCGGTAGCGTTAGATATTGTGGAATTTGCCACCGGAACAGATACAGGCGGTTCAATTCGTCAGCCAGCTTCCTTTAACGGAGTATATGGCCTGAAGCCAACTTTTGGCACAGTTTCGCGCTATGGAGTGGTAGCGATGGCCTCATCGACGGATTGCATTGGCTTTTTTACTAAAACGCCGGATGATATGAATCTTTTGATGTCAATTGCGGCTGGGCAAGATCCGAAAGATATGACGACGTTACCAGATTATTATGATGAATCTGAGACAAAATCCCAGAAGGATAGTTTGCGAATCGGTGTGATAAAAGAATTCGACAACGATTCGGTTAGTCCGGAAATTCGAGAGGCGCTGAAAAAGAAGGTTGAATTATTAAAAGCGAAGGGGCATGAGATAGTTGAGGTAAAGATGCCGAGTCTAAAATATGCTTTGGCGGCTTATTATATTATTGTGCCGGCAGAAGTAGCGTCAAACTTATCACGACATGATGGAGTGCGTTATGGTTTTCGCTCGGATAAATCGGCAGATTTGAAAAATTTGTATGAAAATACGCGAAATGAAGGATTTATGCCGGAAAATAAACGGCGCATTATGATTGGAAATTTCGTGCTATCATCTGGATTTTATGATGCATATTTCTTAAAAGCAGCAAAGGCACGAACCCTAATCGTAAAAGAATACGAAAAAGCGTTTTCGAAATGTGATTTTCTCTTGGCGCCAGTAACACCAAATCCGGCCTTTAAATTGGGCGAAAAAATTGGCGACCCAGTGGCGATGTATCTTGAGGACATGATGACAGTTTCATTAAATCTCGCAGGAGTACCAGGCTTAACTATTCCGGCGGGGGAAACGAAGGAAGGCATAGCATTGGGATTGCAATTGATTGGGCCGAGACAAAGTGATAAAAACTTAATTCAATTTGCAAAGGAATTAGCATAATGGATGGTGGCGTAGTAGCTTTTATTGTGGCTATATTGATTGTAGCTGTGTTAATTTTTGTAGCAATATTATTAACAGGAAAACGTGGTTATCACTTTAATGTTGAGGCATACCAAACGCGATTTTTGACAATTGAAAATAGCTTGAAACAAGAAAATAAAGCTAGCTTTATGACAACAATTATTGAGGCAGATAAATTACTTGATAAGGCGATGGTGGAAATGGGCGTACCGGGAAAAACTATGGGAGATAGACTTAAAAAAGCTGGGGGAAGATTTTCGAATTTAAATGGCGTATGGCGTGTGCATAAACTCCGCAATGCAATTGCGCACGAAACTGATTTGGAGATTAGTTATAAACAAGCTAGTAATGCTTTGGTGATTTATAAACAGGCCTTAAAAGATTTAGGAGCAATCTAATGAAATATTATCCAACTATTGGTATAGAGTGTCACGTACAGTTAGCGACCAAAACTAAGTTGTTTTCGGAAGTAGATAATGACGCGAGAGGGAAAGAGCCAAATTCTTGTGTTTCGCCGGTAGATTATGCTTTGCCAGGGATGTTGCCAAGATTAAATGGTGAAGCGATTAAATTAGCAATTCGGGCAGGAAAAGCAATGAATTGTAAGATTAACGCTGCTTCGAGGTTTGACCGAAAACATTATTTTTATCCAGATTCGCCAAAGGGTTACCAGATTACGCAGTTTTATCATCCGATTATTGGACCGGGGTTTGTGGAGCTGGCAAATGGCACGAAAATTAGAGTTGAACATGCACACCTCGAGGGAGATGCGGGAAAATTAACACATTTTGATACTTATTCTCTAGTCGATTTAAACCGAGTTGATACGCCACTAATCGAGATTGTTTCGGAGCCGGATATTCATTCGGCAAAGGATGCACACGATTATTGTAAAGAATTGTGGCGATTGATGATTTTTGCGGGCGTTTCTTATGGCGATTTGTATAATGGGAATATGCGGTTTGACGTAAATATTTCTCTAGCGCCGGAAGGAGTAAAAAAATTAGGAACACGGGTAGAAATTAAAAATTTGAATTCGTTTAGATCGGTTGAGCGAGCGGCGGAATATGAGATTACAAGACAGGCGAAATTGCTTGATAACGGCGAAAAAATTATTCAGGAAACACGGGGATGGAGTGATGAAACTGGTAAAACTACAGCGCAGCGCTCTAAGGAAGAAGCGAAAGATTATCGTTATATGCCAGAATCAGATTTACCACCACTGAATCTTAGTGCTGAATTTATTGAGGCTGAGTCGGCTAAATTGCCTTTGATGCCAGCGGATTATCGCCAAATATTTGGTAATGCTATCCCAAATGATACACTCGAAATTTTACTCGATTATCCTACCCTGATGCAAAAAATAGGAGAAGTGGGCGCTAAGACGTTCTCTCTCGACCTCGTTCACTCGCGCCCGTCTTCACGGGGCTCGTTCACTTCGCTCGGGCAGCAGCCCTCGCGGGACACGGTCTCGAGAGAATCGTCTGGCGCGCTCAAACTAATTGCTAATTTATTTGCATCGGTACTACTAGCTGAAGAAAAGTCGGCGGAATATCTGAATGATTTACCTCTAGCGAAAGATTTGGCTGAACTGGCAGAGATGAACGAGAAAAAAGAGTTGTCTTCTACTGCGACAAAAGAGGTATTTTTGCGCTTATTTGATCCGCAAATGAAGGGGCGAGGAGCAAAAAATATTGCGAAAGAATTGGGGCTAATTCAGGAAAATGATTTGGGGGCGCTGGAAGCGATTGTTGACACAGTATTAGCAAAACCAGAAACAAAGAAAGCTCAGGATGATTTTAGAGCAGGGGAAGAAAAAGTGATTGGATTTTTGGTCGGGCAGGTGATGAAAGAATCACATGGTAAGGCAAATCCGAGCGCTGTGCAAGAGATTTTGAGAAAAAAATTAGCCTAAACGGCCGATATTCTCATTATATCACACATTTTATGAAATGTCAAGTTTTAATTCTGGGAGGGTCTTTTCTTTTTGATTAATTTGTGATAGAATGAAAAAAATCTGTCTTCTTTTTGAGTGTGAGCTCGGCAGAAAACAATAATAAAATAAAGGAGCATATGGCTACTGACATTAAGGATTTAAGTAAGCTGCGAAATATCGGGATTATTGCTCATATTGACGCAGGGAAAACTACGACTTCTGAGGCGATTTTGTATCGCACAGGTTTAAAACATAAGATTGATTTAGTAAAAGGGGGAACTGGTGGTGCTGATACTGACTGGATGGAACAGGAAAAGGAACGTGGAATTACCATTACTTCAGCGGCCGTAACAGTTTATTGGAAGAATCATCAAATTAATATTATTGACACTCCGGGCCATATTGATTTTACGGCGGAGGTGGAGCGGTCTCTGCGCGTGTTGGATGGCGCAGTAGTAGTTTTTGACGGAAAAATGGGAGTAGAGGCGCAGTCCGAGACGGTTTGGCGCCAAGCGACCAAATATGGCGTGCCACGTATCTGTTTTGTAAATAAAATTAATCAGATTGGTGGAGATTTTTATAAATCACTTGATTCTATCCATAAGCGTTTATCGAAAAATGCAGTGGCCATCCATCTTCCGATTGGTTTTGAAAAAGACATTTGTGGAGTAGTTGATTTAATTGATATGAAGGCTTACACCTATAAAGATTACGCCGATCATGAATTGACTGTGGGTGAAATTCCAGCTGATATGGTAGAAAAGGCCAAAAATGCGCGTTCGATGTTGATTGAAGAAGCAGTGCAAGCGGACGAAGCTTTGATGGATAAGTTCTTTAGCGAAGGTGAAGATTCAATTACGGTAGATGAATTAAAAGCAGCACTTCGAAAACGGGTTCTAGACGGTGATTTCTTCTTGGTGACCGGTGGAGATGGACGCGGAGTGATTGTGGAGAAGGTACTTGACCTTATGACCGATTATTTGCCATCACCGCTCGATCGTGATCAGGGACAAACCGTCGGAACGAATCCAAAAACTGGCGACCAGGTGGTCCGTAAAGCGGATAATTCTGAGCCTTTGACGGCATTGGCCTTTAAAATTGCGACGGATCCATTTGTAGGTAAGTTGATTTTTATTCGCGTTTATGCAGGGAAATTAAAGTCTGGCGATACTATTTTGAATGCTTCGACTGGTGATAAAGAACGAATTGGACGTTTAGTTCGGATGCATGCCAATGACCGAAAGGATATTTCGGAAATCGGGGCGGGGGACATTGCGGCAGTAGTAGGATTAAAGAATTGTACAACTGGGACGACTTTGTGTGATCCAGCACATCCGATTTTGTTGGAGTCAATTGACTTTCCCGATCCACCGGTATCGATTGCTGTAGAACCTAAAACTAAAGCTGATCAGGAAAAAATGGGGATTGGGCTATCGAAAATGGCTGAGGAAGACCCAACTTTCCGCGTGCATACCGATGAGGAAACGGGACAGACGATTATTTCGGGTATGGGCGAGCTGCATCTTGAGATTATTATTGACCGCTTGAAACGCGAACACAATGTTGAGGCCAATACGGGTGCGCCACAGGTAGCTTATCGTGAAACGATTAAGGGAACGGCAGAAGCTCAGGGTAAACATATTAAGCAGTCTGGTGGACGTGGTCAGTATGGTGATGTTTGGATTAAGTTTGAGCCAAATGAGGCGGGAAAGGGCTTTGAGTTTATTGATCAAATTAAGGGTGGTGTGGTGCCACAAGAATATCGTAAACCAGTCCAGAAAGGCGTTGAAGATACGCTTGCTGGTGGTGTCATTGCTGGTTATCCAGTGGTTGACGTCAAGGCAACTCTTTACGATGGCTCCTACCACGACGTAGACTCCTCTGAGCTCGCCTTTACCCTCGCTGGTAGTTTGGCAACCCGTGAAGGCATCAAAAAGGCTAATCCAGTATTACTTGAGCCGGTTATGAAGATGGAAATTACCACGCCAGAAGATTTCATGGGTGACGTGATTGGTGATATCAACTCGAGACGGGGACGTATTGACGAGATGGAAGATTTGAATGGTGGAGCGAAATTAATTAAAGCATTTTGTCCGTTGGCTAATTTGTTTGGTTATACTGGGGATTTGCGTGGAATGACGCAAGGGCGGGCGGCTTCTTCGATGGAACTCTATGCCTATGAGGAAGTTCCACCGAACGTAGCTCAAGAAATTATTGAAAAGCGGAATTCGAAATAATCAAAAAGACCTCTTTAGGAGGTCTTTTTTTGTGGTAAAATGAATTTATAGTATAAACAATTGAGGTAAAGATGAAAAATTTTAATAAACTAGGTGAGAGCGGAAATACAGAACGAGAGACTGAGAAGGACGAGTTTCAATATGACTCTAAGGAAGAAGCTAGGCAAGAAGCGATTTATCATTCAAGTGAAATAAAAGATTCTGAATTTTCATTCGCAAAAAGACTGATGAAGTTAGAAGAAACAGAGGGAAAAATGAGCGAAAAAGAACTTGAACGATGGGAAGATATACTTGCCGGCGAATACAAAAGAATGGAGGAAAATTTAGAGTTGGGTGAAATACGTGGTACTGAAGCGCGAACTGAAGTGTTACAACATATGGTTGCATATCCTGGAGAGGGGAAAGAAAAAGATTTAAGAAATACAATCGAAGCCAGATCTGGTGATTTTTTCTACGAAAGAAGGGAGGCACTCAAAAAGGCGGCTGATGATCCAGGAGTAGATAAGAAGAAAAAAAGTGAAGTCAATGATCTTCTTAATAAATTTGTGAGTGTGGTTTATGAACACATCGATTTAAAATATATGGATAAACAAGATATTCGTGAACAATATGGAGATGATGGGCATATGTACGAATATACAAGACGCACGATTCATAATAATGCCATAAAATATCTTAATGAATTAAATAATTTAGCAAAAGAATTAAACGTTCGCCCTTTTACTCCTCGTAATTTTTTGCCATCGGATTTAGTGGATGAAAAACACCAAACTGGGGCGGAAAAAATTGTTTTTAGATATGATAGAGATATTGTAGAAGAATATTATGCTTTTGCATTTCCTAGTGCTACAAGAAAAGCTCAGGCCATAGCAGATCAAAAGCAACGATTCGGGATTTATTAAGGAAAATGGCCCCCTGTAATAAGGGAGCCTCACATCCTATTGATAAATTGATGCCCTTGCGGCGATAGCTTCTGCAATTTCCAAAAGATCCATTTCTTCGTCAATGTAGATATTGTTTTCCTTTAAGGATTGAAGAAGAGTAGATTTTTCTTCTTCGGTCAAACTATTATACCCGAAGTTGAAAAATTGTGCATACTCTTTTGTACTGGCTACTTCCCGCAAAAGATTATGAAAATCTCCTTTAGACATCTCAAATATTTTGCGTTTAAAATAACCATCCATATCTATCGCCCACCTTTCAATATTGGATTCTTCTTATTTTATCATATTTTATTTAAAATGTCAATACTTTTTTATTTACGGGAGAAGGAAACTTTGGAAATTTTTCTGTAGATGATGTAGCCAATGATGCCAACTGCAAAGGCAGAACAGGCAACGAGAACAATATTAAATGACTCACTAATATGATTATTATTTTCATTAATTTTACCGGTATTTGGGACGGGGATTAAATCGGGGACTGGCTCTGGAGTAGGAAGTGGAGTTTCTACGTGGACGGTTTGATCGACATTATAGAGATTGTTGTGCTCGAGAACTAGTTGCTCATCTTGATAGAGATTCTCAAAGATCACCAGCTCGGCGCCAGCTAAATCTTTCGTATTGAGGGTGAAGCTCATTTCAACCTGGCCACAACATTCGGCAGGAGTAAAAGTAAGTTCGTCTTCTACTGGAGCATCATCGACTAGGAGTTTATCGCCAGTACTTTTATCCATAATAGTCCCCTCTAGGGTATATTCTAAATCTGTTTTTAGGCAATATTCTACTTCGTCTACAATTTCTACCTCTTGATTTAGCGGGAGGATTTTCTTTTTGGTGGAGCGGTTGGTGGCAAAAGTTCTCAGGAAAAGAACCGTGAGCGTTTGATCGGTGTCATTAAGATCACTATGCTCTAAAACTAGAGTATCTTGATAGAAGAGCTTTTCGAAGACAACAATATCTTGACCGCCGAGACTACTGGAATCAAATTCAAATTCCATCTCAATTTCGCCACATTCGGTGGTTGCATTAAGCGGAATGGAACTTTTGACTGGGTTGCCGTCAATAAGTAGTTCTTCACCAGTGTTTTTATCCATCAAAGTCCCTTCTAAAACAAAATCTACACCCGGGACGACACAATAACTGACCGTATCGACAATTTTTGCGATGTTTTCGGCTTCGACAAATTTATCATCGTCTTTGCTGTCAACGGCAACTGTGCCTAAACTTTGAGCAACAAAGCGATTTTCAAAAGTTTTGGTAATAGTTTCGGCTGCTTCCGAAATCGTGGCAAGTTGGGTTGTAGGAGTAATTGGAATATAACCAAAGCTTGGCTGCTCGGTAATTTCATAATCGCCGTAAGGGAGATTTTCGAAAGTAATTTGACAAATACCATCAGAGAGCGTTTGAGTCATAATGACATCGTTATTTTGAATGGCTTGGCCAGCATGATAAACTAAGCCCCCTGTCTTATTGGTTAAAGTAAAGCTGGTGCCATCTAGCGGGAAATTGCCATTATAGGGAGTGCAAGAATTGGTGTCGGCATCAATTTTATTAACAATAATCTGGCCTTTTTTGGCGGTATTGGTAAAAGTAATTTCGGCAGCTTCGGGAGAAGAAAGCGTCACGGTTTGAGCAGCGCCACCATTATATCCATTGGATGGTGTTTCGGAGATTTGGTAGGTACCATAAGGGAGGTTTTCGAAAGTAACTTCACAACTACCAGACGAAAGGGTTTTGGTATCAACAACACTATTAGGAGCAAAAACGGTATTATTGTAATAAATTGAATTGGTAGATTTATTGATTAATTGGAAAGTGGTGCCATTAAAACTATTGTTACCCACCGTAGTACAACTGTTGGTCTCGGCGTCACGTTTGTTAACTCTGATGCTAGTTTTTTTGATGGTGTTATTAAAATAAATAATTCCATAGTTTTCTATGCCTCCGGGGGCGAGAAAAAAGCGATGAGGATCGGGATCGGCTACTTCTGATTTACACGTTTCCGATGATAGATTATAAAAGGCATTATTGGCGACGGCTTCCTTTACGTAGTATGTTTGTCCAGCTACCAAATCTGAGAAAGTAACCGATGAATCACCATTGGATAAGGTATGGGTAGCAATCAATGTGCCTTCGCAGCTACCACTATATAAGGAAAATGTAATTCCGTCAAAAGTGCCATTACCTTGTGTATCTGAAGGTGCATTTGTACAATCTCGGCTGAGTTCGGCATCACATTTATTGACTTTGATTTTACCAATGGGTTCATTCACGAAGGTGGCAGTAGCAAAAGTTTCCGTGCCATTAACGGTAGCAGCGACAGATTTACAGCCGGTATCGGTTTCGTAATAATTTGTATTAGTGCCGATGGACTCTTTGATATAATAAGTCTCGTCTGCTTCTAGATTAGTATCAAATATTACACTGGTATCGTTGTCTGAAAGGGTTTTAGTAGAAATTGGAGTGCCAGAGCAGTTGCTACTACTATAAACGCTGAATTGAATACCAGCGAAAGACGGAGTATAAGTGCTGGAGCTACTTTGTTTGATGGCTTTGACTTTGCCTGGGATAATTGGGTTATTGGTAAAGGTTACTGTGGCGGAGGATTCGGTGCCATTCTCTGTGGCAGTGACAGATTTACAACTGGTATCGGTTTCGTAATAATTTGTATTGGTACCGATGGACTCTTTGATATAGTAAGTGGTTCCTTCCGTAAGATTAGTGTTAAATATTACGCTGCTGTTGCTACCAGAGAGAGTTTTAGTGTCAATCGGGGTACCAGAACAACTACTGCTACTATAAATACTAAATTGAATTCCCGCAAAGGATGGGGTATAGGTATTGGAGCTACTCTTCTTCACTGCAGTAACTTTGCCAGGTATGATGGGATCATTGGTAAAAGTAGCGGTAGCAGAAGAGGTAGTGCCACTGGCGGTTGCAGTTACAGATTTACAGCTAGTATCAGTAAGGTAATAATTGGAGTTGGTTGCAGTCTCTTTGATATAGTAAGTATCACCGACTTCTATATCTTCGTCGAAAACCACCCTGTCGCTAGAGCCAGAAATAGTTTTTGTATCAATTGCAGTGCCAGTGCAACTACTTCTCGTATAAAGACTAAATTTAATACCGGAGAAAGACGGAGTGTGCGTACTAGAACTACTTTGTTTAATCGCCCTAACTTTACCTGGATTGGATTGTGGTATAGGTTCGTTGGTAAAGGTCGCAGTGGCGGACGATCCTGTGCCTGTAGTAGTTGCAGTAACAGATTTACAACTGGTATCAGTAAGATAATAATTGGAGTTGGTTGCAGTTTCTTTGATATAGTAAGTCTCACCTGCTTCTATGTCTTCATCAAAGACTACTCTATCGCTAGAGCCAGAAATAGTTTTTGTATCAATTGCAGTGCCAGTGCAACTACTTCTCGTATAAAGACTAAATTCGATACCAGCGAAAGACGGCTCATCGGTGCTAGAGCTACTTTCTTTAATTGCTCTGACTTTACCTGGAGTTGGAGTAGGGGTCGGGGTAGCATTTTGTTCAATCCAAATCAAAGCTTGTCTTTCTGAAGTATCCGCAATTCTGTAGAGACTGTAATTTTTTGATTCTATATAAGCAGAACCATTTGAATTAATATAATTGCTTAGGCCATTAATGATGGCAGTAGCTTGTGAACTGCCTTGACTGCTGAGATAGCTGCGATCATTCGCATACATTGCTCCGATGGCAATATGCGTTAAGACATATCGCATCGTGCTATTACCTTTGTCCGAACCAAAAAGAGTAGTCATGATGCTATCGCTGGAGTGGGCACTGTAACCAACTGTACTTAAATAAATTAGCAGTCTCATAGAATCGTAATAACCGGAGGGGGCGGAACCTATAGTATAATAACCGGTGTTAAGCCCGAGTTTGCTAGGGTTTGCACAATAAGCGTTGATGCTCCCTCTGACTTTGTATTGATCGGTTTGAGCAGTGCTCGAGCCATTGCCATAAACACCATAAGAAGCGTAGTTTCCATCGCCTGTAACGTAGACTTCGGCTGCGTTAGCATACTTTTGAATAGTTTTAACAACGCCAAAAACCGAAATTGATAATATTAAAATGAATAAGAAGCTAAAAAATAGCTTGCGAAAAATAATTTTTTTCTCGTACAAAACCAACATTTTTACTCTTTTTGTTTAATTGTTAATATTTTTATATTTAGTCTGTGTATAACTCTAACTCTGATTTTAAATATAATGCTTATTTTAAAAAAAGTCAACATTTTTTTATGTTAATTTTAATAATAAAATTCCCTTATGGTTAGTTTTTCACTTGTTCTTATTTTACCTCTTTACAATTCTTGAAAAATAGTCTAAAATAGTATGGTAGAGTTTTGGAGCTGGTTTTTATTAGCGCTCCAAACATTAATAATATAAAAGGAGAAAGAATGGCAAATTTTGACCGTTCCAAGCCGCACATTAATGTCGGCACCATGGGTCATGTCGACCATGGGAAAACTACTTTAACGGCTGCGATTACGAGCGTTCTTGCGAAGAGGCTCCCTTCGGACGTTAATAAACCAGTCGCTTATGATCAAATCGATAACGCCCCTGAGGAAAAGGCGCGTGGTATTACCATCGCTACTTCTCACCAGGAGTATGAATCCGAAAAGCGTCACTACGCCCACGTTGATATGCCGGGCCACGCTGACTACATTAAAAACATGATTACCGGCGCTGCACAGGTTGATGGTGCTATCCTCGTTGTTGCGGCAAACGATGGTCCATTACCACAGACCCGTGAGCATGTGCTTCTTGCTCACCAGGTAAACGTACCGAAGATTATTGTCTTCTTGAATAAGATGGATCTTGCGGATCCTGAACTCGTTGAACTCGTCGAAATGGACGTTCGCGAATTATTGAACAAATATGGTTTCGATGGCGATAATGCTCCTATTATCAAGGGTTCTGCTACTAAGGCTCTTGAGGGCGATAAAGAGAATGAAGACGCTATCATGGAACTCGTCAAGGCGATGGACGAATACTTTGATATTCCAGAGCATGATCTTGATAAACCATTCCTGATGCCAATTGAGGATGTCTTCTCGATTAAAGGTCGTGGCACTGTCGCAACTGGTCGTATCGAACAAGGTGTGGTCAAGTTGAACGACGAAGTTGAAATCGTTGGTCTTAAAGACACTCAGAAATCAGTTGTAACTGGTATTGAGGCCTTCCACAAGACTCTCGATCAAGGTCAAGCTGGCGATAACGCTGGGTTACTACTTCGTGGTATCGAGCGTGATCAAATTGAACGTGGGCAAGTGATTGCAAAACCAGGTTCAATTACTCCACACACCGAATTTGAGGCACAAGTTTATATCCTTAAAAAAGAGGAGGGCGGACGCAACACACCATTTTCTAAGGGTTATAAGCCGCAATTCTACTTCCGCACTACGGATGTTACTGGTGAGGTTGAGCTCCCAGCTGACAAGGAAATTGTCATGCCTGGTGACCAAGTAACCTTTAAGGTTAAACTCTTAGCTCCAGTTGCTATGAACGAGCAGGATCGCTTCGCTATCCGCGAAGGCGGTAAGACGGTTGGTTCTGGTGTGATTACTAAGGTTATCAAGTAATATCGACTTGTTTACAAAAAATCTCCCATTTGGGAGATTTTTTGTGTTAAAATATAAAACATAAGGAAAATACGTGATAACGAAGAAAAATATTTATAATTTAAGCGTTGAAGAGATGAGAAAATTACTCCGAGCTTTTTCTAAAACTTTATATGGGCGAACTGTCTTTTTCTTAGCTTATTTTGCACCGATGATGTCGTTTCTCGTCATGTTAGGGCTAGTTTTGGCAGAAATTATAGCTCCAAAAGAACAATTATTCTACCCAATTATGGGAACATTCTTCCTCTTTATTGGTCTCTTTATAGCTGGAAATATCTACTATTATAATGAATTAAGGATGTTTGCCGAAAAAACATTAAAATAGTTTTTAATGTAGTTCTGGCATTTCGATTTTTTCTGAGGCGGGTTTTTCGAGCTCCTTAGGATGAGACAAGAAATATTGTAATAGGTCGGCGGATTTGGCAAAATAATAGCCATCAGCGATACGTTCATCAAAATTCATGCCCCATTCACAAATTTTGCGAATTACTTTTTTGCCATCAATGATAATTTCTTCGTCTTTGATTTCGCCCATGGTGAGTAAGGAAGAAGAGTTGCCGAAGTCGGTAATGTTATGAAAAATCGCGCCACAGCCAATTGAACCAAGATTCGACACAATCATAGTACTATAATAAAGATTGTCTTCTGCGAGAGAAGCCGGAAGTAAACCTTTTTTATCGGCCCATTTTAAAGTTCCGACTAGGGGAACACGAATAAAATTTGGTAATCTTCCAAAAACATCAATAGCGGAGTTGGCGCCTTTTTTATTAACATCGTTGGAGCCTTCTTTGCGAAAACTATCGAGCTTTTCTCGTACTTTTTTGGCAATTTTGTAAATATCATCATTTTTTTCTATTGGTATCATCACCATCATCTCTTCGGAGTGGTCGTCAAAATTAACTTTGGCAACGAATGATAAAACAATTTTGTCGTGCTCCCAAATATGACGATTGGCCACAAAATAATTGAGTTTGGGGCGATTGTAAACTGTTTTACCAATGGCGGCAAGAAAAGCGTGGAAGTAGGTGAGATTTTCACCAGATTTTTTCTTTTTTTCAATATAATCTGATAATTCAGTAAGATCCATTTTTTGGTTAATAAAAACATCACTTACGCTACGATTTGGTTTTAAATCGATGCTAATCTGTGCCATTCCTGTGACATTTTTTACTCTTTTGGCTCCACCATATTTTTTCATTTTCACTCCTATTTTTTTAAATTATATCATATATAAAACCCTCTATATTTCACAATACCATTAACTTAAGCTGCCTAGCTAGTAAATCTTGAGGTTGACTTTTAGCAAAATCTGTGATATAATGGTATTACGTTAATATTAATTATCAATCCCGAAAAACTCGTGTCTTGAGAGGTTATCGGGGAAGAAAGGGTAAAATGCCAGAAACTAAAAAAGATGAAGGACTAAAAATCCGTATTCGTTTGAAGGCCTATGATCACCGAGTGATTGACCAAAGTGCTAGACAAATTGTCGATACGGCAATTAGAACAGGAGCTACGATTAGTGGTCCGATTCCTTTGCCAACCAAAAAAAGTACTTTTACAGTGGTAAAATCTCCACATGTTTATAAAACTGGTGGCGAAGCTTTTGAGATGAAAGTACATAAGCGTTTAATTGATATCTCTAACGCTAACCCAAAAACGATCGAGAGCTTGCAAAATCTCTCACTCCCAGCTGGGGTTGATGCAGAAATAAAAATGTAATTATCAACTGTGCTATAATTACTAATATGAGCTTTAATAAGTTTAAGAAGCGTTTTTATTTCGTTGCAGCAAAATATTTTAGACATTTTGCAGACAGAGTTTTGAAACGATGGAACCCGCGCGTCATTGCTATTACTGGTTCGGCTGGCAAAACAACGATGCTAAACTTGGTTGAGCATGAAATGGGGAAAAAAGCCCATTATTCGCATGATGCTAACTCGGCATTTGGAATTTCTTTTGATTTGTTAGGTCTGAAAGGGATTCGAGGATCAAAAGTTAAATGGTTATATCTTTTGATGGCGGCACCTGTTAAATCAATTTTTAAAAACTACAAAGAAAAATTTTACGTCGTAGAAATTGACGGGGAGCGGCCACATGAAGCAGAGTTTTTAGCAGAGTGGTTAAAACCAGAGGTGACGATCTGGGTTTCGATTGGCAGATCGCATGCAGTGCAATTTGAACATGAGGTAGAAAATGGTAGATTTGATAGTCTTGAGGAGGCAATTACGGCAGAATTTGCCACTTTGCCACAAAATACTAAAAAAATTGTCTATATTGATGCTGACTCAAAGGTGATGAGGTCTGCCACTAAAGGAATTACTGCTAAAGTGATCCCGATTAAGAAAAATGAAATCAAAAAATATGTAGTTTATCCCGATTCAACAGATTTTACTTATGGGGATACGACTTTTCATTTTAATCATCCTGAGCCAAAAGATATTGCTTTTCATCTTTTGGTTTTACAAGATTTAATGCGCTATTTAAAATTACCATTTAGAGCAGATTTTTCGGATATTCGGATGGCGCCGGGCAGAAGTTCTTATTTTAAAGGTCAAAAAGGAATCAATATTATCGATAGTAGTTATAATGCACATATTATTTCGATGGCTTCGATTTTGGATATGGCTGAAAGAATGCATGCCGAGCACAAGTGGCTAGTGATAGGAGATATCGTAGAACAGGGTTCAATTACGGGTGAAGAGCATAAGAAGTTGGCTAAATTAATCGCGGACGTAAATCCCGAGAAAGTCATTCTGGTGGGAAAAAGGACAAAAAAATGGACAGTGCCGGAACTGAAAAAAATGGGAATTTCGGCAGTAGCAACGCTTGACCCCAGAAAAGCTTTGGAATATATAGAAAATCACATTAGAGGAAATGAGACGCTGATTTTTAAAGGTAGTCATTATTTGGAATGGATTATAGAAAAATTATTAATAAATCCAAAAGATGCGAAAAAACTCTGCAGAAGAGAAAAAGCAGCAGTGAAGAGGCGTCAAAGTTGGGGGCTAGATTCATGAAAAAAGGAGGGCAAAATGGCTGATTTATATATAATTCATGGTTGGACCTACACAATAGAGCCTTGGCGGGAAACCTTGGCTTTGATACGAGAAGCCGGATTAAGCGTAAAGATGTTATGCGTGCCGGGATTGACAGAGCCATCAAACAAAGTTTTTACGATTGAAGATTATGTAAAATGGGCAGATAAAAATATCCCGGATGGGGCGATAGCTTTAGGACATTCTAACGGAGGAAGAATTTTATTAAATTTGTGCGCAAAAAAACCAGACAAATTAAAATATCTGATTTTACTTGATGCAGCGGGGGTGTATGAACCATCAGTAAAGAAAAAAGTAGTTGAAGGATTGGCAAAAATGGGGAAGCCTTTAAAAAAGGTTCCTCTAATAGATAAAATTTTTCATAAAATTACAGGGTCAACAGATTATTCAAAGGCGCCAGAAAACATGAAAAAGACTCTAACTAATATGTTGGAGTCGGATAAGAATTTAAATTATAAAGATATCACAACAAAAACTTTTATTCTTTGGGGCAAAAAAGACACGACAACGCCGCCGCGTCAAGCTACAACAATGTACGAAAAGTTGCCAAATGCAGAGTTAAAATTTTATGCTAATTGGACCCATGCCCCCTATATTTCTAATCCAGATGAATTATCACGAGCATTAGTCACTTTAATCAAAAGGATAAAGGCGTGAGACACTACTTTTTAGGAGCGGCAGCAAATTATTCAAGAAAACAAAGATTGTTGCATACTTTTACAATTGGTAGAAAAAAAGATTGTAGCGCTTTGAAAGATTTTTTGTTAAAAAAATATTCTGGGAATGAGGTATTTTTAACCAAAAATGGGCGCTCGGCTTTGGCGTTAGCTTTGAAGGCAAATTTCGACAAAGGTGATGGGATTATTGTGAATGGGTTTACTTGTTATGCGGTATATGAGGCGATTCGAGCCGCTGGGATGGTACCAATATTCACCGATATTGATAAAAGTAGTTTAAATTTTAATAATGAAACTTTGAGTATGATTCTTGCGACAGCGTGTCCTTCGGACAATAGCCCCCAAGCCACTCAGGTTAAATCTTCAAATTCCGTAGAATGTTTCACCGCGAAGGCCATACCCAAAGGTATTATTATTCAGAATTCTTTTGGGAATGCGGTGGATATTGAGGCGATAGAGAGACTAACGAAGAAGTATGGACTGACAATTATTGAGGATTTGGCGCATTCAGCGGGGGTGAAATATGCTGATGGGAGAGAAGTAGGAACGGTTGGAGCAGCAACGATGTTGTCATTTGGGAAAGATAAGGCAATTGATACAATTTCTGGTGGAGCGGTAGTTTTTCGTCACCCCTGTAAAAATAAAGTTGAAGCGCCTAGCAAAATTCCGAAATTATCTGATCATCTGAGAGCGAGGTTTTACCCTTTGTTTGGAGCGATTTCAAGAGGATTATCTTATGTTTATTTAGGTGGAGTTTGGATGCGGATGCTAATAAAAATGCGTTGGGTAGAAAAATCAGCCGATAACAAGTTGGATTTGGAGCGAAAAATCAGCAAGTTTGAAGCGAAATTAGCATTAAAACAACTAAAAAACTTGAAAAAAGCGGGGGAAGGGAAAATAAGAGAGTTTTATCTGGTAAATAATAGAGAAGAATTACTGGCTAAATTAAAAAAGGCGGGTTATTATTTTGACGGATTTTGGTATGAAAAGCCCGTTTCGCCGGAAAGATATTATAAGAGGGTGCATTTCCCGGAAGAAGCCTGCCCGACAGCGGTTGAAATTTCGAAAAAAATTATTAATTTTCCGACATACTATAAAAAACAAGATTTAAAAAAAGCTTATGAAATATTGAAGGATTATGAGGAGTCGTTTAAATGAAGTGGAATGAAGTCGTAAAGAAGTTTCCAGAGGCAAATTTTTTGCAAGCTCCAGCCTATGGAAAAATGAATGAACTTTTGGGGTTCAAGGTGATTACGGAAGACTTTGACGAAAATGGATGGGTTTTGATGATTATCCGAGATGCAAAGAGAGGAAGATATTTAGAAATTCCGTGCGGTCCTCTCATTAATTGGGAAGATAAAAAAATAATTAAAGCAGTTTTTGCAAGAATTGCAGAAGTCGCCAAAAAGGAAAAATGCGTGTTTGTACGATTAAGACCGCAACTAATGGCTAATGAAAAAAATTTGAAGCTTTTAGAATCTTTAGGGCTAAAAAAATCACCGATGCATCTTGCGGCAGAACACACAGTAATGATTGATTTATTAAAAAGCGAAGAAGATCTTTTGAAAAATATGCGTCGACAAACAAGATACGAAGTGCGGCGAGCGGAAAAATTAGGCATAAAGGTCAGAAAAGATTGTTCGAGAGAAATTTTTGATGAGTTCCACCAAGAGCAAGTAAAAACCGCGAAAAGACAAAATTTTATTCCGCCAGATTTAAAAACTTTATTAGCAGAACGGGAAGCCTTTGGGAATAACATTGAGGTTTATGTAGCTGAAACTGCTGAAAACCAAAAAATTGCTTATGGCTTAATTATTAAAGATGGGCGCGAGGGGGATTATTATGAGGCGGCCTCAACTGAATTAAATCGTAAATTACCTGGTGCTTATGCATTACTTTGGCGGGCGATGAGAGATTTAAAAGAAGAAGGCTATGAAAGGTTTAACCTTTGGGGAATTGCGCCGGCGGGACAGCCGAATCATCGTTATGCCGGAGTAACGACCTTTAAAACTGGGTTTGGGGGTGAAATAGTTGAATATGTACCAGCGCACGATTTAGTTATCTCTAAACCAAAATATTTGAAAAATTTAATAGTTGAGACAGCCAGAAAGAAAAGGAGACATTTATGATTACCGAGGCGGAAAACCGTGCAGATTGGGATGAATTTATTAAATCACATTTAGAAGCAAATTTTTTGCAATCGTGGGATTTTTATGAATTTCACAAAGCACGAGGAAAACAGATTGTGCGACGGATATTAACTCGGGACGGGAAGATTATAGCAGCTTATGCCGGAGTGGTAGAAACAGCCAAAAGAGGGACCTATCTTGCTATAGCGGGTGGTCCGATTTTAGATTGGAAAAATGAAAAGATTGTACAAGAAGTTTTTACGGATATAAAAGAAGTGGGGAAGCGTAAAAAATGTGCATTTGTAAGAGTACGGCCACAACTCCCTTTGTCGGATGAGTCTTTAAAATTGATGCGAATTCTTGGACTAGTGAAAGCGCCAATGTATCTATCGGTAGAATACGCGGGGATTTTAGATTTAAAAAAATCTGAAGAAGAAATTTTGGCAGGAGCGTCACAAGGGTTCCGGAGAAAATTGAGAAAAGCTGAAAAAAATGAAATCGAAATTACAGCTGAAACTAGCAATGAAGCAATTAAAGAATTCTGCAGGCTAGAAAAATTGCACGCCGAGAGGCAAAAATACGTAGCTTTTTCAGCTGCATTTTTGACTAAACAATTTGAAGCCTTTCGAGAAAATGATGAAGTGATTATTTACACGGCACGGAAAGACGGGGAAACTTTGGCGCAAAATTTCATAATTTTTTACGGGCCAGAGGCAAGTTATCACTATGGCGTGTCGTCGGAGCTTGGGACTAAATATTCAGCGGCGCCACTACTTCATTTAAAGGCGATGGAAGAAGCAAGACAGAGGGGTTGTATTAGATATAATTTGTGGGGAATTGTTGAAACAAACGAAACTTCACACCGCTTTTATGGCGTAAGCGAATTTAAGCGCTCATTTGGATGTGAGGAACTAAAATACACCCCTGCGCACGATTTAATTTTAAATCCGTTGAAATATCAGGTGACAAAACTAGTAGAAAAAGCGAGAAAAAAAGTCCGCCACGTTTGACGGCATATATTTTTATTATATCACAGATTGCTAAAAATGTCAAGATATGCTAAAATAAGCATAAGTAATAAAGGAAAAATATGGCGCATATTAATCGAAAATATATTGACAAACACTGGTCGGTTTTTATCGTTAGGGGAGCGATAGCTGCACTCTTTGGTTTATTAATTTTGTTTGGAGGGTCAACAAATATTGAGATGGTAGTTTCAATGATTAGTGTATTTTTGTTGTCTCTTGGAGTAATAGATTCGGTAAGTGCTCTTTATAATTCGACCAAGAAACGCGGTTGGATAAACTCAATTATCGATGCGGCGGTTGATGTAGTAGCAGCTTTGGCTCTTTTATTTTTTGCGCGAGCCGATTTAGTTGCCAGTTTGATTATTATCTCAGTTTATACTTTTGTTTCTGGAATTATTGATATTTTGCATGGATTTATTTCTACCGTCGATCCCACCGATAGATTTATTAGAATTTTGGCAGGAATTTGTGGCTGTATTATGGGGGCAGTGATTTTGAACGCTGGGAATTTTGAAATCATGACCTTTATTCGTTTCTTTGGGGTTTATATGCTGATTGTAGGTCTAACTAGCGCAATTTATGGCGTACATAACAGAGCACAAAATATTGAAGACAAAATCGCCAGAAAGCAAGCCAATAAAACAAAGAAACGCTGATAAATGGTTGAATTTAAGATAAGCTGAAGAATACTAGGTTTTGTTTTTTCGTGCTATAATCTTATTAAGGAGATTTATATATGAAGGCAATTATTACAGATGCGGGGTTTGCGAGCCGCTATCTACCAATCACCAAAACCATTCCGAAGGCGATGATTCCAATTGGAGCAAAGCCAGTAATGCAACTTTGCGTGGAAGAGTGCGTGAAGGCAGGTATTGAAGAAATTATTATCGTGGCAACGCCAAATTCTAAATCAAAAGAAATTTATGAAGATTATTTTCACAATAAGGCAGAAAATGTGAAGGCTCTGCTAGACAAACAGGGGAAGAGTGAGCGTTTTAAACCAGTGGAAGAAATTTTGGAATTTCCAAAAATTACCGTCATAGAGCAAGATGCTAGTTTGCCTTACGGCAATGGCTCACCGATAGTTTCGGCTAAAGATTTTGTTAAAGACGATGAGGCTTTTGTGGTATTATATAGTGATGATTTGATTCTTGGACAGGGAGATGTTGAAACCTTGGTCGAGGAGTATAAGAAAAATCCAGATGTAAAAGCGGTGATTGCGGCACAAGAAATGCCGGAAGCAGTTTGGCATAAATATGGCATGATTGCTCTAAAAGAAAATGGGACTTTGAGCCATATCGTTGAAAAACCTAAAACTCCAGATTTATCTCCGAGTAATTTGACTTCATATGGACGCTATTTGTTAACACCTGAAATATTTGATTATTTAATTCCGTCTAATACTGGACTAGACGGTGAACTTTGGACGGTAGATGCTATCACTAAATTGGCTGAAAACGGGGATGTAATTGTGGCCAAAAGTAGAGGGAAGTGGATTACGACGGGTGACCCAAAAAATTATTTCTTGGCCCATCTTGAGTATGTTTTGTCGGAAACTGACTATGGTGAAGATATCAAAAAAATCGTCGAGGCAAAGCGATAAGAGATGTGTTATAATGGATTTAAGGAGAAAATAATATGAACACAGCCGAATGGATATTAGTAGCAATATTGAGTATTACACTTTTGATATTTTTGATTGTTGGGATTGTTTTAGTTATTAAATTAATTGGCGTAAGTAAAGAAATTAAAAAGGTCGTGATTGAGGGGCAGGATATTGCGAAAAATACTAACGGGATTGTTTCCAATGTGAAAGGAATGACTGCAATCGGTGGAACAGTGGAGATGTTTGTTGATAAGTACATCAATCCGAAACTTAAAGACAAACTTAAAGAAAAGATGAAAGAAAGGAGCGAAAATGGCGGAAAAAACGGAGAAAAATAAAAGTGGGGCAGGAAAATTCTTTCTAGGGGCTTTGCTCGGTGGCATTGCGGGAGCGATAGCCGGGAGATTTATTACTACCAAAGCCGACGAAGATGATTCAGAATGTGAAGAAAAATTAGGTTGCGATAAGAAAGGGTGCCCATGTAAGAAGGGTGCCGAAGATGCAGAAATAGAGGAAGTAAAAAAACCCGTTGGTAAAAGCTCTCCTGAAAAGAAAACTGCTGAGAAAAAATGAAATTGAGCCCAAGTGATTTTGTTCACTTACATAACCATACGCATTATTCGTTGCTGGATGGTTTGACAAAGGTTCCCGAATTAGTAAATTTTGTCAAAAAAGACGGTATGGAAGCAGTCGCTGTGACTGACCATGGGACAATGTCGGGGTTAGTTGAGCTTTATAAATGTTGTAACGATGCTGGCATTAAACCAATATTAGGGCTTGAAGCCTATGTGGCAGCACGCAAAATGACGGATAAAGATCCGGCGCATGATAAGCAGAGATTTCATATTACCTTATTAGCGATGAATAATAAGGGCTTTGAAAATCTTTGCCGAATTATGAGCAATTCTGAAGAACATGGTAAATATTATAAGCCACGCACTGATCACGAAGAGCTGAAAAAATATAATGAAGGAATTATTTGTCTGTCTGGTTGTATGGGGTCAGAAATTTCGGAAGCGATTCGAGCAGGGGATGACAAACGGGCGCTGGAACTGATTGATTGGTATAGTAAAGTTTTTAAAGACCGTTTTTACTTGGAAATGCAGGATCATGGTCATCCAAAATCTTCGACACATTCGGAAGAGCAAAAGAGAGTAAATGATTGGCATATGGCCCATGCGAAAAAACTAGGGTTACCACTAGTGGTGACTTGTGATGCACATTATTTGAATCATGAAGATCAAGATGCGCATGAAGTATTGCTTTGTATTGGTACAGCGGCAAATTTGTCTGACACTAATCGGATGACTTTAAAAGATTTTGATTTACACGTAGTTTCGGCAAAAGAAATCATTGAACACTGGGAAGAAACTTGTCCAGAGGCAATTTTAAATACTAAAAAGATTGCGGATTCGTGCAATGTTGATTTGCAACTGGGACGGATTTTGATTCCAAAATTTCCAGTACCAGATGGGGAAGACGAAAAATCTTATCTTGATAAGTTGGTTTTTCAGGGTTTGGTTTATAGATATGGTGGCAAAAAATTAGAAGAAGCTAGCAAGATGGCAGTTGTTGAATGTCGCAAAATTCTGGAGAAGGTCGATCAAGACCGTGATGAGGATTATAAAATTTTGCCCAGAATTGATTATGAGCTTTCGGTCGTAGATAAGATGGGATATAATGGCTATTTCTTGATTGTGCAGGATTTTATTAACTGGGGAAAATCTCAGCGGATTGTTTATGGGCCAGGACGAGGTTCGGCAGCTGGTTCAATTTTAGCTTATGCTCTTCGGATTACAGAACTAGACCCGTTGAAATATGATTTACTATTTGAGAGATTTTTAAACCCGGATAGAATTTCGATGCCGGATATTGATACCGATATTCAAGATACTAGGCGCGATGAAGTGATCGAATATTGTTCGCACAAATATGGTTATGAGCGAGTTTCTAATATTGTGACTTTTGGTAAAATGATGGCGAAAAATGCGGTGAGAGATGTTGCGCGGGTACTCGAAGTGCCTTATGCGGAAGCGGACAGATTAGCGAAAATGGTGCCGGATCCAGTGCAAGGACATCATGTGCATCTTACTGATGCTATTCGCGAGGTGCCGGATCTCAAAAATGAATATGAAACTAATCCGACCGCGAAAGAAGTGATTGATTTTGCGGCGAGACTCGAAGGAACGATTCGTAATCACGGCGTACATGCTTGCGGGGTAATTATCGCGCCAGATGATTTAGTAAAATTTTTACCTCTAGAGGTTTCGGCAAAAGGGCCGATTGCGGCACAGTTTCCGATGGGGCAAGTTGAAGAATTAGGCCTGCTCAAAATGGATTTTCTAGGGCTTTCCAACTTATCAGTAATCAATAATGCGCTAAGAATGATCCGAAAAGTCTATCATGATGATATTGATTTAGCGAATTTACCATTAGATGATAAAAAAACTTTTGAACTATTACAACGGGCAGAGACTACTGGGGTATTCCAGCTAGAGTCAGCAGGGATGAAAAGATATTTACGTGATTTGAAGGCTTCGTCTTTTGAGGATATTATCGCTATGGTAGCCTTATACCGACCAGGACCAATGCAATTCATCGATTCATTTATTCGACGCAAACACGGTCAAGAAAAAATTACTTATCTTCATCCAGGCCTAGAGCCAGCGTTAAAAAACACTTACGGAATTTTAATTTATCAAGAGCAGTTCATGCAGATTTCAAGAACTTGGTGTGGATTTACGGGTGGGCAAGCTGATACTTTGAGAAAAGCAGTCGGTAAGAAAAAAGTCGATTTGATGAAAAAAGTGAAACCGGAATTTATTGAAGGAGCGATAAAAGTTGGTGGAGCAACTAAAGAAGTTGCGGAAACTTTTTGGAACCAATTATTAGAATTTGCTAATTATTGTTTTAATAAGTCACACGCGGCGTGTTATGCTTTGATTGCTTACTGGACAGCATATCTAAAGGCACATTATCCAGATGCTTTTATGGCGGCACTAATGACGGCGGATATGAGATGGACGGATCGATTAGCGATTGAAATTTCGGAATGCAAAAAAATGGGGCTAAAAGTTTTAGGGCCAGATATTAATCAATCTTATGGTGATTTCGGGATTGTGGGTGGAGAAAATACAATTAGATTCGGACTTTCTGGTATCAAAAATATGGGGAAAGCTTTGGTTGAAGATATCGTGATTGCGGAGAGAGACAAAAATGGGCCGTTTAAATCAGTTTGTGACTTTGCCAAGCGAGTTGATTCGACGAAATTTAATAAAAAATCGTGGGAAGCAGCAATTAAAACTGGGGCTTTTGATCGGTTTGAGGGAACGAGATCTGATTTACTATTCAACCTAGAAGCAATTCAGGCTTATGGTGCGAAAATCCAAAAAGACGTCGGGTCGGGGCAGACGGATTTGTTTGGTATGATGGGTGAAGCGGGGGCAGTCCCAGAGGTAGAGATCAAACCAGCTCCGGTTCAACATCCAGAAAAAGAACAGCTTTTGTGGGAACGTGATTTGATGGGACTTTATCTTTCCGCGCATCCACTAGATAAATATGATATGTATTTTGAAGAACAAACTCATCCGATGAGCTTAATTACAGCTGAGAACAATAATAAAGTGATAGTAATTGGAGGAATTATCACGGCGGTCCGGACGATTTTAACGAAGAAGGGAGATAAAATGGCATTTGTAAAGATTGAAAATAAAACAGATGAAGCGGAGTTTATTGTTTTCCCGAGCATCTTCGAAGAATATGGTGGTAAATTAGTAGTAGATAATGTAATAAAAGTACAGGGAAAGGTTAATGCGACAGACAAAAATGGCAATGTAACTTCGGATGTAAAAATTTTGGCGGAGGCAATTGAAGTTATATCGGATGAAATATTAGATAATTATGAATCGACGGGGACAAAATTGGCCGCACCAGTATCAGCACCAGAAAATGGGTCAAGGCGTCGTGGCAAATCTTCGGCCGAAAAAGTTTATAACGGGGGTGGGCGAGCAAATGGAGCGCCTAGTAATCTTCCGAAAGAGGAAGTCCCGCATGTTTTAAAAGAACCACCTAAAGATCCACGAAAAGAAAGATTATATATTTTGATCGAGGATGCCGAAAATACAGAAGTTTTAACGGCAATTAGAAGGTTAGCAGACATTTATATTGGAATGCAAGATGTAGTTTTGGTGTTGAAAGATGGTGAGTCAAAAAAACCGTTAAAAATGCCGTTTAAAGTAGAAATAAATGAAGAATTATTGGAAAAATTACGAGAATTAGTAGGAGAAGAAAAGGTAAAGGTACGGTAATATTTTAGAGCCTCCGATATGGTATAATTTAGGGTATGAAAAAGAAAAAGGTGTCAGATTCGGTAACGGTTAATCGAAAGGCGAGGTTCGATTATATTTTGGGTGATGAGCTGACGGTGGGAATGGCGCTAAATGGTCTTGAGGTGCGTTCAATCCGGGATCACCATGTGCAGTTAAAGGGTTCTTTTGTAACGATTCGAAACGATGAACTTTGGCTGAATAATTTGACACTAGGGGCAGAGACCGCGCGCAATATTAAATTACTAGCAACGAGAAAACAAATCGAGGCGCTAAATCGAGAGAAAGTTGCGGGCTCAACAATTGTCCCGGTAAAACTGCTCGGTGGTTCTAGGCACATTAAACTCGTAATCGCGGTTGGAAAAGGTAAAAAGAAATACGATAAGCGTGAGACAATTAAAAAACGCGATATTGAAAGAGGACGCTATGCTTAGAATTTTCTCTTGGAACGTTAACGGGCTAAGGGCGGTTTTAAATAAGAAGGCGTTGCAAAAATTGATTGAAGAACAAAAACCGGATATTTTGTGTCTTCAGGAAATTAAGGCGAAGCCGAAACAAGTAAATTATAAATTTCCCGGTTATAAAGTTTTTTGGAACCCAGCGAAAAGGGCTGGATATAGTGGAACTGCTATATTGTTTTCCGAAGACTGTCAATCTAGATTTGTTTGTCCAAAAATGTATATTCCTGACGACGCCGAGAAAGTTGTCCCAAAGGGACAATCTTTCCCGGACGTCCAGCGTATGACATTTTTGGCAAACAAGTCGTCTGAGGAAAACAATATAGCAGTTCCTGAAGGGCGAGTCTTAGGCTTAGACTGCGAAAAATTTTATTTAGTTAATGTTTATGTGCCGAATTCGAAGCCGGATTTGTCGCGATTAGAACTACGCGAAAAAGAATGGGATCCAGAATTTTTGCAATTTTTAAAAGAGCTGGAAAAAACGAAACCGGTGGTGGTTTGTGGGGATTTTAACGTAGCACATGAAGAAATTGATATTGCGCGACCAAAAACGAATCATCATTCGGCGGGATTTACCGATGAAGAAAGACAAGGAATGACAAATTATTTGAATGCAGGCTTGATTGACACTTTCCGAACCCTGCATCCTAAGGCAGTGCGTTATACTTGGTGGAGTCATTGGGGGAAAGCACGCGAAAATAATGTAGGATGGCGAATTGATTATTTCTTAATTTCGAAAGGTTTACGAAAAAATCTCAAGTCGGCAGAAATTTACGAAAATTATATGGGATCGGACCATTGTCCAATTTCAATAGATTTGGAAATTTAAAATGGAATATTTTGAAAAAATTGAAAAAGCCCCACAAGACGATTTAAGTTGGAATATTCCTGAGCAAAAACGGGGAATGGTTAATATTATTGGGGGGAATGGGCAAAATTTTCGAACTGAAATTAAAATTTCGGAGTTTTTGGCGGAAAAATACCCGATTCAAACCGTTAAGACAATTTTGCCAGATGTTTTAAAAACTAAGTTGCCACCTCTACCTAATTTAGTTTTCCTAAAATCCACTGATTCGGGTTCATTTGCGGATGAAGAAGAGTTAAAACAAGAATTGAATGTAGTGGATTTTAATCTATTGATTGGTGATTTATCAAAAAACACGGTGACTGGTCGGGCAATTTCTAGCGCCTGTCGTTTTTCCGAAAAACCAACTTTGATTACGAGAGATAGTATTGATTTGGTGATTGAAAATGAACCAGAAAAATTGCTGATGAACGAAAAATTAATCTTTTTTGGTTCGATGACACAAATGCAAAAATTATTAAGGGCAGTTTATTATCCAAAAATGCTGCTCTTGTCACAATCTTTGATTCAGGTTGTGGAGATTTTACATAAATTTACTTTGAGTTATCCCATAGCAATAATAACTCTACATAATGGCCAAATTTTGATTGCTAAAAATGGAGAGGTAAAGGCTGTGCCAATTGATGTATCGGGATATTCACCAATCATGTTTTGGCAAGGGGAGCTCGCGGCAAAAATTGTTGCCCTCAATCTTTTTAATCTAAATAATTTGACTAAGGCAACGGTGGCAGCAATATTTAATACTATTTAGATTTTTGACTTGCTAATTTTTTTTCTATTTCAACGGCGTCACGAGAGATATTTTTGCGACGTTGACGCAAGAAAAACCAGGCGAAGACAAAGGTTAAACAACCAGCAATGAAACCAATGGACTTAATTGGGACTGACCAGTTAGTAGCAAAAAGAGTGACGGCATTTAAAATACCAAGACATAAAGTATAACCATAACGCCGAGCTAAGATAATTTTCTTGGCAAGCGGAAAATTTTTTCTAGCTAGAGAATTTTTGGTGCAATTATCTGGATGACCGAGTAGCTTGCCATAAACGACAAACTCGATAGTGCCACAAATAACGAGATAATAAATAATGGCGATTAAGCCAATAACCCAATTGATACGAATGGTAACAAAAAGCACCTGAGCAGTCGCCAGTAAAACATCGGAAATCATATCATAGAGCGCAGCATATTTGCGATACTTTGGAGTTTTATTTTTGGGGAACGGCCACTTTTTGGCGCAAGTGCCATCAAAAGCATCGGTCAGAACGGCTGCAAAAAACATTAGAAAAACTGCTTCGGCTGAGCCACTATGAACGACGCAACCATAAAGTATGGCAAGAGCTAAAATAAGTCTTGATAAAGTTAGTATATCCGCTAAATACCTCATTAGCTTAATTATAACAGAATATATTCAAAATTGCCATTTCGAATATATTTAAACTAAGAAATTAATTTTGATGAGTATGTGACAAACCCAGTTAATTTTTACAACTTTTCCTCATCCGAGACGAGTAACCTGAGATCGAGGCGAGGATTGAGCGAAATGTTGTAAAAATTAACATGGCGTGCAGTCACCCACGAATCAAAATTAATTTCTTAGTTCATTAAATATATCTAATAGAATTTTAATGCGGTTGCTGATTAAAATTTCGTGGCGATGTTTTGACATGATTTCGCTCATTGTTTGAATTTTTTCGGGATGAGCAAAAAGATCATTTAAAGCTTTTACCATGTCGTCGGGATGTTCAGATATGCTTAAAATATAGCTTCCAGGCGGAACGATTTCCTTCATGTCTGGATCGCAGAAAAAAACTGGCACGTTATAGGCTTCGGCTTCGATTAAAGTCATACCGAAAGTATCAAAATTATAAGAAACTAATACGTCTAAATGGGACGAATTGATAGCTTTTTCTAGTTGATTAAATTTGACATTACCATGAAATTTGACTTTCATGTGATGACGTTTAGCAAATCTGCGGGCGCGGAAAAAGTCGCCGCCGCCACCATAAACGTCAAGACAATACTTTCCTTCAACGTTTTTTAAAGCGTTTAAAAATGGCATCATGCGCTTTTCGGCGGAAACGCGTGAGTGCCAAATAATTCTGAGCTCTTCTCCTGGTTTTAAAGTTTTGACGGCTTGTTTTTCGGGAAATTTAGCATCCGGAAAACCATTGGGAAAAACTTTAATCGCTTTTTTGACGCCATAGTGTTTTAATTTTTGACGGAAATGTTCGGACGGAGTTAAAACTAAATCGGCATAATTTGCGTGATTAACCATCAAAGTCCACATCTTGGCTTTGGCTAGATTATCGACTAAATAATGATCGCGTTTAACTTTAATCGGATGAGGGAGATACCAAGAATGGAACCAATTAAGCATAGTAGCAACAAAAGTGCGAAAACCAAAAGGAATAATATGAGTTTCGCCCATGTCTTCGCGTCCGTGCATAACCTGAATGGAAGGAATTTTGAATTTTTTAGCCAGACGAAGTCCGGCAATAGAACAACCGGATTCGTAATGGACGTAATAAATATCAAAATTTTTAATTTCGGGGTGATTTTTTAAAAGCCATCTTTCAATAATTTTGGGGCGACGAGAAACTGGGGTGAGCCCACGAAAACAAATTTTGCAACTTGGAACCTGAAAAATATTTTCAGACGCAAGTTTTTTAAAAGCTTTGTTGGGACGGGGAAAACCAGAAGAAAAAACGTAGACTGTGTGGCCTAATCGTTCGAGCTCGGCTTTTTGGGCGTTGATGGATGATACTATCCCTCCCGTTAAATCTAAATAACAATCCGAAAAAATGGCAATTTTCATATTTTTATTTTAGCATGTAAAGTGCTATAATCGTAACATCAATAATTTAATATCAAGAAGGAGCGAGGGAACGGCCCAAAGAACTCCTGCCAACCTACTTTTAATAGCAAGGTGGTAATTCCGACCAAGAAAGGAAAGATATGTTCTATCGAACGGCGGAGAGCGTTTCTCCAAAACATCCAGACAAATTATGTGACCAAATTAGCGATGCAATTTTGGATGCATATTTAGAAGTTGATCCTAATGCGCGTGTAGCAGCGGAAACTTGTGGTGGGCATGGCGTAGTATTTGTGACAGGTGAAATTACGTCGACAGCAAAAGAAATTAATATTCCATCAATTGTAAAAAGAATCGCTGGAGATAATATTGAAGTCCATACAAAAATAGTTAAGCAGTCACCTGAAATTGCACAGGGAGTCGACACAGGCGGTGCTGGTGATCAGGGAATTATGATTGGCTATGCCTGCGATGAAACTGATGAGATGTTACCACGTGAGGTGGTTTTGGCAAGAAGACTAAATCAATTTATTTACAAAAAATATCCTTTTGACGGCAAAACCCAAATTACGATTGCACCAGATGGTGCGATTGATTCGATAGTGGCTAGCTTTCAAAACGTTTCGCATGACGAATTAGAAAAAATGGTGCAAAAATTTATTGACGAGAATAAGTTAGAGGGGAAATTGGAGCTTCACATTAACCCAGCAGGCGATTGGAACCAGGGTGGATTTGACGCAGATACGGGGTTAACTGGACGAAAGTTGATTGTGGATAATTATGGGCCACGTGTAGCGATTGGTGGTGGATGTTATTCGGGTAAAGATCCGTCGAAGGTTGACCGCTCAGCGGCTTACATGGCGCGAAAAATTGCGGTTGATTATTTAAAAAAGCGAAGAGCACATGAAGTTTTGGTAAGATTAGCTTACGCAATTGGATATGCTGAACCACTAGAAAAAACTGTAATTATTGATGGAAAACCAGAGGAAATTAATGGTTATGACCTAACACCAAATGGTATTATTAAATACTTAGATTTAAAGCGCCCGATTTATGGAAAAACTGCTCGCTATGGACATTATGGTGAAGGTTTTGATTGGGATAAATAAAAAATAGGCCGCAAGGCCTTATTTTTACATTATAGCATACATGTTATAATTTGTCAAGATGCCACTGTTTGGTGGGCGAAGAGGGAATCGAACCCTCACAGTATCGCTACCATTGGATTTTGAGTCCAACGCGTCTACCAATTCCGCCATTCGCCCAGTATCGTTATTTTATCATATTTTGTCGTTTCATGCTATAATTCCATTATGGATTCGAAAAACGGTGGGCAACTTCAAAGTGAGCTGCAGAGACAAGCAGCGGCAGCGATTGCTAGAAAAAAAGTTTTAGCCGCTTATTCTGATATGTCAAAAAAGAGTAGTCCCACCGATAACACAAATGCCGCTCACATGAAAACAGAGCCGGTGTCGCCTAAAATAAACTCCGAATCGTGGAAAAAATATCATTCTGCTTGGCAAGATTATTATCAAAAATATTATAGTGAATATTATTCAAAAGCGGCACGTAATTATATTGAAAAAGAACGCCTAAAAGATGCGAGGGAAAAAGCTGAAGAAGAAGAAATATTAAGTTCTCTTGCGAGATCAAGTGCAAAAGTTGAGAAAAAAGCTGGTTTATCTTTAAAAACAAGCGGGCATGGAGAAGGTGGAGCCAATGATTCTGCCGAAAATGAATCAGAAAATGCAGGCAGTAGATTACGGCAAATTATTCGTAAGAAAGCAACTGAAAATATTAAAAAAACTCATCGCAAAAGGCACCTAGTGCCAATTTTAGCTGGTATTGCAGTGGTTTTATTGATTTTGTTTTTGCAATATAATCGTTTAATTTTTGCGCCAATTATGGCTTATGTGTCGCCGGGAAATGCCCCAGCTTCGGAAATAGAGGCAATCGATCCAACTATTACTCAAGCTGTTTCAGCGGATCCACGTTTAATTATCCCAAAATTAAATGTTGATGTACCAATTAGATTTGATGTTCCACTAAGCGGAGTGATGGCGGCGATGAATAATGGTGTGGTACATTATCGCATTGCTGGGGCGAGCGCCTATCCGGGTGAAATCGGAAATTTTGTAATTACTGGACATTCGGCTGGCGATATTTATAGTTCAAATCCTTATAAATATATTTTTTCGGGTTTAGAACGACTTTCCGATGGCGATTTAATTTATGTAAATTATAATTCAGTTCGCTATACCTATAGAGTTATAAGAAAAGAGGTGGTTGAGCCTTCTGATGTAGCGGCATTGGTGATAAATACTGAGAAACCCTTAATTACGCTCGTAACTTGTACTCCGCTTGGAACTTCGAGATACCGTTTGCTAGTAACTGGCGAGCAAATTTCTCCAAATTATGAGGGTGCGGAAAAATCTGAAGTTTATACTCCATCCGATCAGGATAATGAATCATTACCCTCTAATGAACCGTCATTCTTTGAAGGGATTTGGAACTTTTTAACGGGGAATTAACCATTCTCTAATTAAATTAGAATCGTCGAAATAATAAAGCCATTTATTGTTCGTGATCATAGCTGGAAAAGCACCAGAAACATTCTCGGCGAGCTCTCTGCGATTATTTCCATCAAAATCATAAACGATTAATTTATTTTCTGAAATGGAGAAAATCATATTATTGTCAACCCAACCAAAACTTTCACCGTCGACCATCCATTCATTAAGACTAAACGCTTCCATATCAAAAGTAGCGATTTTTGAGCCAGTATTCATAATAATAAATTCACTATTGTGCCCAACTTTAATACTCGCAGGAGAAAAACTAAGTTCAGACTCAAAAACTTTTTCAAAATTTTCTAATTTGAAAATTGAAAAAAGATTTTCGGAAAGAGTGGCAATATATTTATCGTCATAAAATTTATAAATGGCTACTTTTGACGGAACAGAAAATGAATCGAGCTTGATGGTTTTGGTGTCTCCAACTTTGGTTAAACCAAGATAATAACTATTTTCTTGCTCGTCGTCTTTAGCAGAAAAAATAATTTCGTTGTTATAGTGGTCAAAATCAATTACATCTTTTACAAGAATCGAAGAAATAGATCTGCCGGAAACATCAATTTTGTGAAGGTTACCATTTTGAACAGCAAGTAAATTATTGGAAGAGTTGTCTAATATTTTGATGTGATGAAAATTTGCACCAAATTCTTTGGAAATATTGATGCTGTTTTTGGAATTTTTTACGTCAAGTAAAATCCATTCAATGTTACTATCATTATCGATAGAAAAAAGCACATGAGAACCGTCGTTATCCCATTCGGAGCTGAGGATTTTGCCATGGAAAGTCCATTCAGTTGAGCTATCTAAACTATCTGCAACTCCTATGTTAGAAAGATATTTTTGCATATCAATTTTTTGAGAAGTTAAAATTTCGTTATCAAGTTCTAAATAGTCCCAGTTGGCCGTCTCATTAATTAAAACTAGTTTGTCGTGTTCGGGAGAAACAGTGGCAAAAGTAATATTTTTGAAATTAAAGACCTTTTCGGGTGTGCGATTTTTTAAAAATAATCTGGGGTAGTGAAGCCGATAAAGAAGTCCTTCGGTGATATTAATAGTTTTTGACCAGGTGTCGTAACCATCTTTTGAAAGCGTGATAGTGTGTTCACCACTAGATAAAACCTTGGATGTATTGGTCTTTTGAAGCCAGGAGGAATCTCCGTCTATATAGATATTAGCGCCGGTGGGAACAGACGAAATTTGTAATAAACCTTGCCTTTCGATTTGAAAATCAGAATTTAACCAATATCCCGAAACAATTAAGGCTAAAACCGTAACCATAAGAACCACGGCAATGACCATGATAGTTTCGGATATAATTACCTTTAAGCTTTGAATACGCTTAAGTTTGTCTAAATCCATATTATATATTATAACACAAATCAATTTTTTATAATTTAGCTCTTGCGTTTTTAAAAAGGAAATAGTATGATGGATATAAGAATAAGCGAGGTAAAAATGCAGAGATCAGATAGCAATCAGACGGCTCAAATGGCGCATCGAAAGGTGAAGTCTTCTACCACGCTAAATAGAAAATATGTGAAAAAACCCATGAAGAACACAAGCGAAATAATTCCAATCAAGAGAAGTTCAAAGCTTAGCCATTTTAATCGACAGATTATAGAAAATAAGGCTAATTTAGAACAAGAAAAAATAGCTCCAGCAGAAAAACACCCAGTTCAAACGATTGCCAATAATAGAATGAAGGAACGCAAAATGGTTGCCGTGCAGACTCAGAAACAACAGTTATCTGCGCAAGAGTTAAAGGAGCAGGCAATTAGAAAAGCTTTGCTCGCGGCCTCGAAGGTCGAAACTAAAGCTAAAACAGAGCCGGAAGACGAACCAATCGCAAAGAAAATGCATTTTGGTTTTGGGCGAGTGACATTAGCTTTGTCGTGTGCGGCGGTGGCCGTGTTTGCAATCGCCTATTTTGTCAATCTTAATATGCCAGACATTTCATTACGCGTTGCAGCTATGCAATCTGGTTTAGAAGCTTCTTATCCAAGCTATGTTCCGCGTGATTATAGCATAACTAGCATTACTTCCGAAGACGGCAAGGTGGTGTTAAATTTTAAAAAGCATGCGGATGGTAGTGAATTTACATTAACTGAAGAAAAATCTTCTTGGGATTCTAATGCATTGTTTTCAAATTACGTAAAAACTACTTATGATGAAAATTATTTAGTAATAAGAGAACAGGGTTTGACTATTTATGTAAGTGAAAGTAATGCGGCTTGGGTGAACGGAGGGGTTGTCTACAAACTTACAGCGGTTCCTGAAACGCTAAGTAAAAAACAAATTACTTCGATTGCAGTATCACTTTGATTTTGTATTTAAATTGAGCGGGCGGTGAGATTGAGGCGAGCAAGGGAGGTTTCGCGTCCTAGTACTTCTAGCGTAAGATTTAGAGCTGGGCTAAATGGCGCATAGCTAAGAGCAATCCTAATAAGGCTAAAAAGTTCGGCTGGTTTTTTGCCGGTTATAACAAGCAATTCATTGAGGGTATTTTGCAAATTATTTGCCTCCCATTTTTCTAGCTCGCTAAGTTTAGAAATGGTTAGTTTTAATAAATTTTCTAACTCGGATTCTGAAAATTTTTGCAAGAATTTGTTCTGCGTTAACATTGTTAAATTAATTTTGGGATCAGAAAAGAAATATTCAGTCATCGTGCGAAGATCAGATAAAGTTTTGAGACGATCATAAATAATAGATAGAACTCTTATTTTGTATTGATCATCGTATCCTTTTGCGCTTTCTGGCCAAAAACTTTCGGTGCGGCGATATAAGGCTGAGACTCCGTCTTCATGAACAATTTTCCGAATCCATTGGCCATTCAGCCAAAGTAATTTAATTTCATCATAACGAGCTCCAGAATTCTGAATACGTTCTAAGGAAAATTTATTAATTAATTCTTCTTTTGTATAAATCTCCTGCTCAGTGCCGTCATTCCAACCAAGACAGGCTAAATAATTGAGCATGGCTTCTGCCAAAATGCCTTCGGCGCGATATTCTGTAACCGATTTAGCACCATCGCGTTTGCCAAGCTTCTTATTGCCTTGGGGAGCGAGAATGTGTGGGAGAGAGACCAACTTGGGGGGGGTAATGTTTAGGGCTTCATAAATAGCGAGATAATTGGGTGTGCTTGAAAGATATTCAACCCCACGCATGACGTGAGTTACACCCATTTCTGTATCGTCAACAATATGAGCAAAATTATAAGTAGGAAAACCGTCTTTTTTGATAAGAATAATATCATCTAAAACTTCGGGGCCAGTAGTCATTTTGCCCATTACTTCGTCGTACCAGGTGTAACTTTTGGGCTCGGTTTTGAATCTTAGTGGAATACCAGGTTTCCACTCGGGAGGATTTTCTGGACGAATATTACGAAAAAGAAACGGCATCTTTTTTTCGTTACATTCTTTGTGATATTTTTCGATTACTTCGGAAGGTGTAGGGTCGGCATAGGCACGACCTGATGCAATTAATTTCTGAGCCCATTGATGATAAATCGACTTTCTTTCGCTTTGAAAATAAGGACCGTGAGAACCACCTACAATTGGGCCTTCGTCCCAATCTAGACCTAACCATTTTAGTGTATCTTCGATTAATTCAGTGGCACCTTCAACAAAACGTTCACGGTCGGTATCTTCAATGCGCAAAATAAGCTTGCCGTGATTTTGACGTGCTAATAAATATGGGTAGATAGCGGAACGAACGTTACCAATGTGAATATAGCCAGTTGGACTCGGCGCGAACCTAGTGATTACTTTCATACTTTTGTATTATATCATATTAGATGGTTTATTCTGCGATCTCGTCTTCGTCGACTTCTCTGCGTTTGGCGGCGATAAAGAAGAAGAGACCGGATGCAGTGGCAACAGAAGCAGCGGTGGCGAGAGTTGTGACCAAGTCGGATCCTTCAGAAAGATTAGTAGTAGTGTCAGAGAAAACACCTTGAGGTGGAGTATAGCTATCATAGGCACTAACATTATTGCCTTCAGTGATTTCGGTAGTGGTTGTCGAAGTGCCAGACGAAGAATGTCTATAAGTATAAGAAGTTGCACCGCTTGCACTATTACCAGTAGGAGCTGGTTCATATTCGGCAATTTCTTCTGGTCCAGGCGTGACTGGATCGGTTGGTGTGATTGGATTGGTGTTATTATCGATAACACCAGAAACCACATTAATTACCACTGTGCCAACATATGTACCAGAAGCCAAAGAAGCATTGCCTTTAGCCCCGAAATAAATATCTTGTGAACCAGTAGAGGCACTGTTTGAGGTTAAAACCGTAATTGGGGTAGCGGTATTGTTGACTAGGGGATAGTAATAACTATTGAGATTGCCTTCATTAGTCTCGTTGTAAGTTTGATTATTTAAGGTAGCGGTGGTGCCTAGAGAATAACCCCAATAATTAGCTGGAAAACTACCGCGGGTGGAACGAGCTGATAAAGTGGGGAGGGTAATAGTATTTTTTGAAGTGTTAACAAGAGAAGTAGTAGCGGTCTTCATGGTCATAGACGCAGTAAAACCGGCTGTGTTGTTTGTATTAACACTGAGGCTGACTTTGTTTCTTAAAAATTCGTCGATATCTCCGCTGGCCCAAGACGATGGTATAGAAATTGAAACCGAAAGAGCCTCTTTGACGTTAACCTGGAAATTAGTGTTGTTTTCGACCGCGAAAACTGAAAAAAAATTAGACAAAAACAACGTCATTATAACGGCGACAATCATGGTTTCTGTTATGACCTTAGTTTTTGTCTTAACCATAATGCTATTATAACATAATCTTTTTAATTTTGTGTTAAAATTAAAAAAAGTTATGTTTAAAATCGTAATCTAAAGTTGGAGTGAATATGGATGAAAATATTACATTAAATCTGGCTAATCGTGATTCAAAAATAAATGAAGAGGATTTAAGTTTAGCTTTTAGAGATGAGGACAAAAAAACAAAAATAGGTTTAGAAAAAAAATGGATAACTTTTTTGATTTTGGGTATTATTGGAATTCTAGGTGGAGTAGGATGTTTTTTATTTATTTTACTGATGCCCGAAGAAAAACGAACAGGAATAGTTTTTCCCAATATACCTTCAGCAACTTCAGAAGAAGCAACCTATAGCGCTTTGACTGGTGAACCACTAAATAATGCTTCATTAAAAGAAGCTCCAGTTTATTGTATCCAAACTCCAAATGGCACGGACGGAGCAAGACCGCAAGCCGGCTTAAACCAAGCTGGAGTAGTATTTGAGGCAGTAGCGGAAGCAGGAATTACCAGGTTTGCTGCGATTTATCAAAATCCTACGACTGCGGTAATCGGGCCAATTAGATCGTTGAGAATTTATTATCTTGAATGGGACACACCTTTTGATTGCACAATCGTACATGCTGGTGGATCAGGAGATGCCTTACAGGCGTTAGCTTCTGGAGGATATAAGGATTTAACCGAAAATTATACTTACATGTATCGGGGAACTTATAGTGGAAGACTCTGGAATAATCTCTTCACAACTGCGGCTAATTTAAAACAATTTAGTACCGACAGGGGGTATAATACATCAGAAATAAAAGGTTTTCCTCGCTTTTTGCCAACGGAGGCACTAAAAAATAAAGTTGATACTTTGAGCTTAGAACCTTTAAAAATCACGAATGCGACGGATGCTAATACCTCAGAGTTAAGTGTGCAAGTCCCTAAAATTAGTTTACGTTTTGGGAATACGCCGACATTTAACATAAATTACACTTATAACTTAGAATCAAATACCTATCTCAGAAGTTATGGGAATGGTTTGGCGCATGAAATCTATGCTTGCCCAGATGAAAATTTGGGTGAAAAAAATCCAGAAGATGTTTGCACATTAACACAAGTAGCTCCATCTGTAGTGATTGCAATGGTGGTAAATGAACGCCGAGCTTCGGACAATTATCACGAAGATATTACAACAATTGGCTCAGGAAAAGCTTATATCTTTCAGAATGGCACAGTGATAGAGGGAACCTGGAACAAAGCTTCACGAGCTGATCAAATTAAATTTTTGGATAATGAAGGCTCAGAAATTAAATTGGTACCGGGTCAAACTTTTATTTCGGCGGTGCCTAATTACGGCGGTGTTGAATATTAAGTCTAGTTATGTTAAAATAACAGGAGTGGCTCCTTCGTCTAGTGGTCCAGGACGTCTGGTTCTCATCCAGAAAATCGCGGGTTCGACTCCCGCAGGAGTCACCAAAGTTGACTTTTTTCGCAAAGTGTGATATAATGTAGGTACAGGTCTCCTCGTGAGGCATTTTTTGTGTTAAAATATAAGTTATGAAAAAATTACCAATTGTAGCAATGATCGGACAGACAAATGCTGGAAAATCCAGCCTTTTAAATCGGATGGCGCGAAAAAATATTGCAATTGTTGCTCGTGAGGAGGGAACGACGCGCGATAATGTCATTGCAACAATTGATAACTCTTTTATTTTAGTTGATACAGCTGGATTAAAAACTCCTTCTGATGAATTTGAAGCTTCAATTCAAGAACAAATTGAGGATACTATTGAATCGGCGGATTTGATTTTGGTGGCACTTGATTCGACAAAATATTTTGATCAGCGAGATAAAAAAATCGCAAAGGATGCACTGCATTCTGGAAAACCAGTATTTTTGGTGCTGAACAAATCTGATCTGCGTGACTCATTACCGATTGAAGAATTTCGTGCTTTAGGTATTGCACCAGAGCGAATTTTTTATACTTCAGCAACGACTGGTGCTGGAGTTAAAGAGCTTATGACACAAGTCCGGTCGGAAATCTCTTTTTCGGAACAGAACAACCAAAAATTGTCCCGAGGAAAGGCATTTTCTGCCGCTCACGTTCTAAAGCTTGCTCTAATTGGGCGACCAAACGTGGGAAAATCAAGCTTATTTAACACACTAGGTAAGAAACAGCAGGCAATTGTGAGTTCTCGGCAAGGAACTACGCGTGATGTGAATCGAATGGAAGTACGGTACAAAGAACAAGAAATTGAAATTCTAGATACGGCGGGGTTAAGAAAACCTGGTAAACGAGAGGTTGGGATTGAAAAATTTTCGGCAATACGAACTTTGGCAGCAATTGAAGAGGCGGATATCTGTGCTTTGCTGGTTGATGCGACCGAACCACATTCAAAATTAGATCAGGCACTAGCTGGACAAATTATTGAAGCCGGGAAAGGAATTATTGTTGTTGTGACCAAAACAGATTTAGTTGATAATACAGACGCCATACTTGATGAATTAGAAAATGATTTTAATTTTATACCGTATGCGCCGGTAGTTTTAACTAGTTCGGAGACTGGTAAAAATGTCACGAAACTTTTTGAATTAGTAATGGAAATTGAAAAAAATCGACATTTTGAAGTCAAGACTTCAGATTTAAATAAAATTTTAAGTGAAGCGATTGTCGCCCATCCGCCAGCAGGGTTAAAAAACACCCGCCCAAAACCAAAATATATGGTGCAGACTGACAATTGTCCACCATGGTTTGTTGTATATGGACATGATTTGGAGCTTCTGCATTGGTCTTGGAAGCGATTTTTGGAACGAAAAATTCGAGAAAAATGCCCTTTTGTTGGAACACCAATTATGTTCTCATTCCGAAACGAAAAACAAAAATAATTTTTGATACTTTTTATGTATAAAAGGTCTTTTAAAAAAATTAAATTGCATATATTATATATTTAAGTGGGAGCAAATGAATGAAAAACAAGGCTCCTATTTTGTATTTTTAGCACATTACGTACATTAAAAAGGAGGAGATGCTATGTCTGGAAAGCAGCCGATTTATGTGATAGACACCAACGTACTAGTCGATTATGGTGATATCATACCAAACGGCGAAAAAATCCATTTGGAAGAGCCGCTGATTGATTTAAGCGGCGCGCATATGGTGATTCCGACAGCCGTAGTTCGGGAACTTTCGAGCTTTAAAGGTGAAAAATCCGAACGCGGGAAGGCAGCACGCGTCGTATTAAAGCGATTGCGCAGAATTATCGAAGGAAAGGTGCGCTCGATGGACGAAATTTACCATTTGAAAGCGCCAATTAGAGTCTCGGACGAAGGTCAGATGATTTCAATTTTGCCTGTGCATAAAAAGTTTAAAGAGGCTTTACCGTTTAGTCCGTCTGAGGATGATATGGATGGCCAAATTATTCTTGCGGCGCTGACGGTAGCTTTTATTGATGCTGGATTAAGGATTGATGGAACGGCAAAACCTAGCATAGTAGAAGAATTGGTGCCAAAAAATGTAATTTTGCTCACAAATGATAATGGTTTGGCGATTCGAGCACGTGAAAGAGGAATTTTAACTAATCGCTATGGGTATAAATATCCAAAACCTTACATCGGAAGGCGCGATATTGTAGTTCCAAAAGAGCTATTTCAAGAATTTATTTGTAATAAAAGAGTTGAGAGAAGTATGTTTGAATCTTTGATGCCTCAGGAACAAAGACTAGTAGCTAATGAATTTATTATCATGTCACTTGGCAACGAAGAAGAATACCCATATGGATTTGACCCTACTAATAACCCTTATTTTGAAAATATTGGGCGATATGATGTAAAAGAAGACGCAATTGTAGCTTTAAAATATTTGAGAAACTTCCCGCTTGAAGTTCAGAATGCTGGTCAAGCAATTTATGCTGAAGCGCTTGAGGATCCAAATATTTCGGCTGTGATTTGCACAGGTCCAGCAGGTTCTGGTAAAACTTTTATGGCGACAGTTTATGGCTATAATGCCTGTAAAAATGGTAATTTTATCGGCGTAACAGCGGTGCCGTGCGAAAGTCAGTCAAAAATCGGAGCTTTGCCTGGTGATTTGGATGAAAAAATGGACCCAGATGTCCAACCATTAAAAAATTCTCTGAGAAATTATTTGATGATTGGGGATAAAAAAATTCGCAAAGAACTGAATGATTTAGCAAAGATGGGAACAGGGAGTAAAAGAGAAGCTGGAGCAAAAGAACCAACGGAAAAAACTTCTATTAAAGCTAAGTTAAAAGACCGAGTTGATCTAATCTGGGAAAATTGGTTTTCAAGTATCCCGATTGAAAATGCGAGAGGTAGAGATTTTACCTATGAACTAGCAATCTATGATGAATTCCAGGATCAGAATATTGCTCAAGCTGATACTCTAATTAAGCGAATCGGCTCGAACGGGAAAATCATCATTACTGGCGATATTGAGCAAATTCACGCACCTTACCTCGACCATTTGAATAATGGTTTGGTTTATGCAGGCAGGCAACTGTTTGATAGCGAGATGGTGGCCCAGGTTTGTTTCACAGACGACGAGGTGATTCGTCATCCGTTAGTAAAACTAGTAGCAAGACGACAAAAAATGCATCTTGAGAAAAACTCTCGAAATTAAGAAAAAACGTAATATCAAATAAAGATATAGCCCTCCTATACCCCGTCCTTATGACGGGGTATATTTTTTTGAGAACTCCTGAAATCAGGATTTTTTGGTATAATGAACTGTATGAAGTTAATTATTGGTTTAGGAAATCCAGAGGCAAGATATAACTGGACGAGGCATAATTCGGGCTTTTTAGCCTTAGATTTTTATTTTAAGGTGCATAAGCTTAGTTGGGGGGATAAACCGCGCTATGGGGCAATTTTTGGGCGTAAGGATGATATTTTATTTATAAAACCTCAAGATTATTACAATGAAAGCGGCTTGGCGGTACAAAAATACGTGAATTTTTATAAGATACCACTCTCTGATATTTTGGTAATTTGCGATGATTTTAATCTGGAATTTGGCAAAATTAGATACCGTAAAGCTGGTTCGGCGGGTGGTAACAACGGATTAAAATCAATTATTGCAGGATTAGGGACGGATAATTTTGCAAGAATAAGAGTTGGAACAGGGAATGATGAGTTAAGGAAAAAAATTGGTGATACGGATTTTGTGCTATCAAAATTTACTCCAGAGGAAAAAGAAAAATTGCCAGAAGTTTTGCAGGAACTCAGTGATAAAATCGATAGTCTAATTTAGAGCCCACCTATTAGCGCCAAGCGAGCGAATAGCGCCTTTAATTTCTAGAATAGTAGTAGTTTCGTTAAAGATCGAGCTTGGCATATTTAAAGTTTTGATGATAGTTTCGCCATCTTGAATGCCTTCTGAAATAGCTTTTAGAATCGCCGTTTCTTCTAAGGAGTCGCCAAAGAGTAGAGCTTGATGCGCTTTTTTAGATTTCTTCAAAGTTTCTGGAAAAAGTAGATGAAGAAGATCATCTATGGAGGTATACGGGTTAGCTCCCTGTTTGATTAATTTGTTGCAGCCCATAGAGCAAGGATTTGTGATATTACCGGGAACAGCAAACACCTCCTTCCCCTGTTCGAGAGCATGAGCGGCGGTGTTAAGGGAACCGGATTTTTCGGCGGCCTCAACTACGACAACTATATCTGATAAACCAGAAATAATACGATTGCGTTCAAGAAAACTAGTTTTTGGGAAAATCTTGGCGTTAGGTGGATATTCACTAATGATAGTTCCATCTTTTTTAATGATTTCTCTAGCTAAAGCTTGGTGATTTTGAGGATAAATTTGATTTATAGGGGTACCAAGCACAGCGACGGTTCTACCCTCAGCATCAAGTGCAGCTTGATGGGCAATTGAATCAATACCAAAAGCAAGACCAGAAACGATGACAACGCCTTTTTTGGCTAAATCATAAGCTATTTTATAGGCAACCTCTTCACCATAACGGGTATTGTGGCGCGAGCCAACGATGGCAACGGTTTTTGGACGTTCTGTTCGGATTTGTTTAGTTGATTTTTCCTTCATTTTGTGTTTTTCTTTATTTTCTAAATCTGCTGCCTGGACCATATTTTCTGGTATTTTTCCATAAAAATACAATGTTTTAGGCTTAAGCGCAATAGTATTTAACACCTCTGTAAATTTATGCTCTAGGGGCGAAATTTGGTTGATTTTTGTAAAAAAGTGTGAAAAAAGTGTTGACATTTTTTCTCCTGCGTGATATAATAAAAATAGTTGGGACTTGAAAAAGCCCCACACCGCACCTAAATAAATTATAATTTCAGCTATACAATCTCAGTATAGCAGAAGTTGCGTGCTTTTGAAACCCTTTCAAAGCTTTAAATTTCTTCATAGGTTTAGAGTCTAAAGTATTACCTCCACTTACGAAAGGATCTTTTCGAAGTCATAGCAATCCCTCTAACCGGCGGGCCCCCATATGTGTGAGGTGGGTTGCGCTTCCGGGGTCTCTCCC
>JAFRKN010000015.1 GCA_017431725.1 Candidatus Saccharimonadota bacterium
CAGTAGCTACGGCCTGGGTCTGGGTAGCGCGGGTGTCTCCCCAGGTACGAGTAGCAGCTATAAGTACTACGGCAACTCTATTAGGTGTTTAGTGGGTAGTTAGTTTCCCCTGAAAGGTTAAAATAGTTTTGGCTCTAGCCAAAGGACTTCAGTTCTTCGTTTTAACCCTATCCGGAATAGAAATATTTAAAGAGGTGAAAACACCTATGCTTTCTTTTCCCGACCTTTGGGGTTGTATTTTTTAATCCAATATGCCTATAATCCTCTCGGGTTGTTCTTTGGGATTTTAGTGAGTAAATAATTCACGAGCTGCTCTCGGTTCGTGGGCATAGAGAGGCTCACTAAACGGCTTTTCTAGGATAGTTAAAGTTGCCTCAGAAAGGATTAAATGGTTCAGTTCGCACTAATCATCGTTAATCATAATAAACGAGATGATGAACCAGAGAAAAAAGTTACTAAGTAGAAATACTTAGTAACCAAACCCATAAAAGAAGTCTTCCTAGAGGGCTTCTTTTATATTTTCATTATAATACAAATAACCAAAAAAGTAAACTAAAGCTAATCTTTTCCCTATCATCATCAATAACTTATTTTAGAACCGCTTTAATTCTTCTGACTCCCGCCGAAGATGACTCTTCCTTAGAAATCTTAAACTTCCCTAAAACTCCCGTATGCTCAACGTGTGGCCCGCCACAAACTTCTCTAGAAATTGGGTTCTCGAAATCCCCAATTGTATAAACCTTTAGCACATCCGGATATTTGTCCCAAAATTCCCCGTGTGCTTTCAGAGTATCTCGCGCATAAACTTTTTCATATTCGTCAAAGGTGACCGGCAAATTTGCCTCTATCCATTCGTTAACTTGATTTTCTACTGCCGAAATTTCTTCTGGTGTCATTTTATGGTCTAAACTAAAATCAAATCGCACCCGATCGGCCGTAATATTTGAGCCTTTTTGGCAAATTGTTGGATCAATTAATTTTTGTAAAGCCGCCAGTAAAAGATGGCAAGCTGTGTGGTATTTAATAGTTTTATCCCCATGATCTACTAACCCACCCTTAAACATACCCTTAGAGGCCGTTTGCGACCTTTCGCGCTGTTCCTTTAAGGCCACTTCAAATTCCTTTAAATAATCCGGCGACAACTTAATCCCCTCTCGGTAACATTCTTCCACCGAAAGTTCCATCGGAAATCCATACGTATCCTGAAGCTTAAACAAATCATAACCATTGAGAATAGCATCTTCATTCCGGCTCGGGGCATTTCGGAGCGCGGCAGCGCGAGAATTAGCGCCGGCCGCCCGTGGCGACGGGCCGGCCGGACGCGGCCCCGAGTGGGATGAAGATGACATCTTATGTAGCTCATGTAAACCTTTGTTTAAGGTTTTTCGGAATGCACTTTCCTCATGGAGCATCACTTCAAGCGCACTTTCACGATGCGTCAAAATCGTATCTGGTAAATCGGCATAATTCTCGGCTACAATCGGCACAATTTCCGACAAGAAATTATCCGAAATCCCAAGATCTAGGGCTCTCAAAATCGCCCGACGCAATAATCTTCTCATTGCATAACCATGCGCTTTATTTGAAGGGGCTAAACCCTGCGCGGCTAAAAGATACGCTCCTCTAATATGATCCGCAATCACTCGCATCTCGTCCGTATTGTTGTCGTATTTTTTGCCCGAAATTTCTTCCAGTTTATCAATAATGGGCTTCATTAAGGAAATTTTAAACACATCAAACGAGCCAATTGCCGCTGCCGCAATTCTCTCTAACCCTCCCCCAAAATCCACGTTCTTTTTTTCGAGTTCCCCAAAGGTGCCATCTTTTAGCCTGCGATATTGCATAAAGACCTGGTTGCCGATCTCCATAAATCTAGAACCATCACTAGCTGGGTGCGAAAGTCCATATTTGACCACATCTTGTTTATCTTCACCAAAATCGTAAAATACTTCCGAATCTGGTCCGCAAGGGTCACCAATCGGAGTTGTTTCGCAACCCCCACCTCTACTCCACCAGTTTTCGTGGTCGTCGTAAAAGAAAATTCTTTCGCCCGGTTGGATTCCGCGCTTATCGCCCTCCTTCGCTGAACCAATTTCGGCAATCTTTGCTTCAATCCCCACCTCAGAAAATACTTTCTGCCAAATTTCGGCCGCTTTTGTATCTTTGGGAATTCCGTATTTTTCGTTGCCAATAAAACAAGTCACATAAATTTTTTTAGGGTCAAGCCCCACGATTTTAGTCAAAAATTCAAAGAAATTCCGAATCTGCTCTTCTTTAAAATAATCTCCTAAAGACCAGTTACCCAGCATTTCGAACACAGTTGTATGGCGCGGGTCTCCTACATCTTCTATATCTTGCATTCGCATCGAAGGCTGCGAATCAGCTAGCCGGGTACCTTCAGGATGTTCTTTGCCCAAAAGATATGGCAAAAGTGGCTGCATCCCTGAGCCAGTAAATAAGGTAGTTGGATCATTCTCTAAAACTAGCGGCGCCGGCTGAATAATCTTATGCCCGTTTTTAACTTGAAACTCTAAAAATTTTTGTCTAATTTCATTCGCATTCATAGGGATAATTATATCATAAATTCCTGAGGTTGACACAAATTGTTATTAGTGCTAATATAATCATAAGAATTATAAAAAGGAATAGATATGGCACAAGCAAAGAAAAAAGTAGCAACGAAAACCGCTAAGAAGGCTAATAGAAAAGCCGGGCGTAGCGGCATTCGTTACGAAAAATACCAAAAAGGCCAAAAGTCAAATATGTTTTTTGTGATTTCTATGAGTTTTCTTGCGGCAACACTTCTATTTGCCAACCTTCTGTTTATGGCGGCCTAATTTAGTCTGTAAAAAAATATCTCCGTCGGGAGATATTTTTTATGCAATAATTCCCCCGCCCAGACAAATTTCATCTTTGTAAATTACCGCAGATTGCCCACTCGCCGGTCGCTTGATTTTTTCGGCAAATATCAACTTTTTACCATCAAATCTCGCTGGAATCAGCGGCGCCCGATGTCTTAAGCGCACCAAGATTGACGGACCAACCGGACGTAGCCCCGAGCGAAAGAAAATTTTTTCCAATTTTAATTCATTAACCCAAAGGTTTTCATTATTCAAATTTTTTGAAACATAAACTATATTGTGTGGCAGATCTTTCTTCACGACATAATAAGGCATTCCATCATTTACTATCCCTTTTTCACCATTCAAATACAGCCCGTGTCTTTGTCCAATTGTATAAAAAACCGCACCTTCATGATACCCCAGCACTTTTTCCGTTTCGATTTCACGAATCTCTCCAGGCTCTGTCTCGATATACTCCTTCAAAAAATCTTTCATTCCCACTTCCCCCACAAAACACACCCCCATCGACTCCTTTTTGTAAGCGTTGTGTAGCCCTTTTTCTTCCGCCAGCTTCTTGACCTCTGGCTTCATCATCCCCCCAACCGGAAAAATCGTATGCGCCAAAGCCTCTTCCGATATACGATAAAGAAAATAAGTCTGGTCCTTATTTTCATCTACAGCCCGCAAAAGGCAAGTTGAGGACGATTGCGAACTGACCATTCGGGGGCTTCCGGAGGTTACGACCGAGGATGAGGGTGCGAGCCCCGTAACGACGGGCGCGAGCAACCCGTCCCCCGAATGGTTATGTTCGAATCGTCCTACCCTAGCGTAATGCCCAGTTGCGATAAAATCAGCTCCTGCCGCACGTGCTTTTTCATAAAATAGCTTGAATTTAATTTCTTGGTTACACATAATATCGGGATTTGGCGTGTTGCCTTTTTTAAACTCATCGAGCATATAATCCACCACTTTTTTTCGATATTCCTCTTCAAAATCCCACACCTCAAACGGAATTCCCAGCTTAACTGCTACTCTTTTTGCATCTGCCAAATCTTCCGCCCACGGGCATTTCATGCCGGGCAAGTCTTTAGACCAATTTTTCATATAAATACCAACCACATCAAACCCCTGCTCCTTTAAAAGCAAAGCCGAAACGGAAGAATCTACTCCGCCACTCATCCCGACATAAACAGTGTTCATATCTGTTATTATACCACACAATGTCATAAAATTCACCAAGAATCAAGATGGTGCGGACAAAGCTTTGTGCTACAATAAAAATAAGCGCATTGTGCCCTGTTGGCATTTTCAAAAAAATAACACGGAGGCACAACAGCGGTACATGCGTGGAGGTAAAAACAAAATGGAGTCACAGTGGTTAGGCTGAATAAAACAGCCAAAAAATTACTGATTATTATGACTCTACTAGGCGGACAAACAATTTTTGGCACGCCGGTTTTTGGTGTCACAGAAGCTTCCATATCAATTAACATTAGTTCGTCTTTAACTCTCAGTTTAATGCCTGGTGCATTTGGCGCAACCTCACAGTCAGTCAGTGTGACAACGGATAATTATACCGGTTATACGGCGCAACTCACTAATCCAACCAATTCAACAGATTTGGTTAATGTTGGTGACAACACCAAAACTATTCCAACTATTATCTTGCCGCAAGGTTCAAGCTTTATTACCCAAAGTCAATTTACTAGTGGTTACGGTTTTAGTACAGATGGGACAAATTACGTTCCTGCTCCAACCTCCTCTTCGAACATTTTACTTGGACAAAGAAATTCTTCAGGAACAAGTTCTCACAATTTATATTTTGGAGCTTTATCAGGTGCAGACACTGCCCCAGGCACTTATACTAAAGATTTTGTCATTACGGTCGTAGCCAATAATCCACAATATTCTATTACTTATAATGCTAATGCTGGTACTGATACGGTTACAGGTATGCCGAGTAATATTGCAATCACTCCTTCCAGCACCGGCACCGTGACCTTGTCTAGTGACATTCCTAGCCGTTCCGACTATGTCTTTCTGGGATGGGATACTAATAGTTTAGCTACTATTCCAACCTATCCAAAAACTAATACTAATATTATAGATTTAGAACCCACCCAATCTAATGCTCTCAATCTTTATGCAATTTGGGAATATTCACCTCCACCAGTTATCGCTGATTATTCTGAAACATTTGCCGAAGCTACTGGCCCTACTGCATCAGTAACGACAAATTTAACAAGTGGCGGGAGTGGCATGAGCCCATCAGAGTATATTACTAAAATTTTTGCCTATACCAACAATACTGGTCGCACTATTTCTTCCATCACTGTGGAAATAGTTTATTCAAAAGCAAATCAAGGTGCAACCAGCGGGTCACTTATTGGTAAACTCAATATTAATGGCATAGAATATTCAGCAAGCCCAGTTTCCGTAGCTAGAAATAAGGTAACCAATCAGCATCTATCGCTTGCTCAATTTGACAACCTTAATATTCCAAGCTCCAGCGATGTTAGCTTTACGATTGGTACCGATAGCGATGCCTTTACGGCGGGCATTACAATCAGTAGCCAAACGGTAACGGTAACCTTTGCCGATTAATTTTTCTTGATTCTAGAATATTCGTTTTTTATAATTTTATTTATGATTTGGGTAACTTGATGGATTTGTTCTTCAGTATTAGTTTCGCCTAGAGTTAAGCGTAAAGAACCCGCAATTTGTTCATCAGAAAGACCGATCGCTTTTAAGACATGCGATTTAATACCTTTAGAAGCTGCGCAAGCCGCTCCAGTTGCTACATATACCCCCTGTTCTTCAAGAAGGAACACTAATCGTTCCGCATCTATACCATTATAGCACAAAACTATGAAATTGTCAAGTATATGCTTCTTGTTGACTAATTCGTAATCTGTTAATTCGGATAATAAAATCTTTCGCCAGCTAGCATATTTTTTCCGATTTCCGTTTAAATGCTCTTTAGTTAATTCTATAGCTTTAGCAAATCCAATTACTCCTGGCACATTTTCTGTTCCTGAACGTAGACCATTTTCCTGCCCACCACCGAGGGTTAAAGGTTTTAATTTAGCCTCGTGCGAAACATAAAGTGCTCCCACTCCTTTTGGTCCATAAATTTTTGCCGCATTGATAGTTAATAAATCTACTCCTAATCTTGCCACATTAATATCTAATAAGTTTAAAGCTTGCGAAGCATCGGAATGTAATAGTAGCTGTGTTTTAATCCCTCGCTTCATCCGATCTAGTTTAATTTTTTTAATAATTCCTGCAATTTCTGCCATCGGCTGAATCGTTCCGAGTTCATTATTTGCTAGACTCACTGAAATCAATTTCGTCTCGTCTGTTATTTTATTCTGCAAATCATCCAAATCGATTAACCCTGATGGTAAAACTTTTATTGCTATTCCGCCATATTGTTCCGCCACCCGTCTAACCGAATCATGTTCCGTGATTAGGTATAAAATACGCGAGGAATACCCTCGTTCGAGGAGCATATTTTCCGACGGGGAAAATACGGAGCGACCGAGCCCCGTAACGACGGGAGCGAGGGAGCGTTCCGAGAACGACGGGTATTCTCGCGTATTAATGACTGTAAACGCCAAATTATTCGCTTCAGTCGCTCCAGCAGTGATAATAAGATCAGAGGCTTTAGCGCCAATCGCATGTGCGATTACTCCCTTCGCCTTCTCATAATCATGCGCCACTTTTTTTGCCGGTAAATATGCCGCCGACGGGTTAAAAAAATCTTTCAAAAAATATGGCTCCATCGCCTCTAAGACTTTTTTTGAAACCGGCGTAGCGGCCGCATGATCGAGGTAAATCATAAATATATTATAACATATTTTTATTCAGATTCAAAATTAGCCACGAATGTAAAAGCTTTTTCATCAGCTGTTAATGTCAAGATGCCATCATTTTGGTTTAATTCATAATCATATTCATTTTCAAGTGGATAAAGCCAACTGGTTTCGATTTTTAATTTCCCATCTTCAATCGCCCAAATAAACTCATAATCATTGAGATGGTTATTAGTAGTCAACGTTCCTTTGCCAATCTCGGTAAAATCCCAAAAAACTTTAGGAAGGCAATTTGTTTCTGCAACGTCTTCACTTTGTCCTTCGCTTTCATCAGTTTGGGTGGCTTCACAATTTGAATTATCTTCTAAAATCCATTCTTTTGCCGACACCAAATATTCCCCATCTTCCATCTTTGATCCTTTAGTTAAATGGAGTATCAAAAATACCAAACCAACGGTAAGAGTAACTAAACCAATGATAAATATTACAAGAGAAATAATCTTTTTCTTTTCCATAATTTTATTTTAGCAGTAGAGGTTTGATTTGACAAGTTCAAGATAAGAGTGTGCCGCTCGGCGAAAATTGTCCAGCTCTTTTCCTTCAATTTTTTGATAAAAGCCTTCGTTTAATTTTTTGAATACACCGTTAGGTCTCACTTCGTAACGAATTGTTAGCTGCTCTATATTCCCAATTTGGTTGGTCCAACTTTCGTGCCAAATCCAGACATTGTTCTTATGTTTAAAAAATTCTCGTTGGTGACCAACCGGAATTGGGCCAAACAATGTTCGTCCCAATTTCGATTCCGCATTAATTAAATCATCATAATTTAGACGATTAGAATAATTTGGTTTATTCAAAAAAGTATCTCTTAAAGCCGACAAGGGGTTGTTTATAAGTTCCTTAAGCGACATTTGTCTATCTCCTGAGAAATTTGATTTAATTCTTGGTAAACTTCAAAAAAATCATTTGTGGAATTAAAATCATAAGCCTCCTCTTTCGAAAAAGTAGGAATGTTAAAAGTCGAATAATCGTTTTGCGTTTTTTGTGGTTTCATTTTCAACCTCACTAAACTCCATTGCCATTTTTTCGCTTAACCACTTAGCTATATTATAAATATAACCTGGTTCATTAATTATACCACGAAATGGCTTCGGAGTCAAGAAAGGAGCGTCAGTTTCGAGCAAAATTCTCTCTAACGGAGGCAGTGGCAAAGTTGTATAAGTTGCCAATCCATTTACCCCCACATAAAAATTCGTCTCATTTAAAATTCGCTTCAGATTCTTTTTATTATCCGAAAAACTATGCACTACCCCTTTAATTTTTGGGAAATTACTAATCACCGCAAAAAAATCTGAAAATGCTTCTCGCACATGGAATGAAACTGGCAAATCATGATCCGTTGCAAGTTGTAGCATTCCCTCAAACAATTTTATTTGCGCATCTCTGTCATAACCCTCATAATGGTAATCAAGACCCACTTCTCCGATAGCAACCGGGCGGGTGGTTGAAACCTGTTTTTTCGGATGTATAACATGATTTGAATTTTTAACACGTATATTCCTGACGGACCCGACAGGTTCGTCCCGAAGGGACGGTTCTGTCGGCGTCCCAGCGTATGACGTGCTTAAAAATTCAAGTCGCACATCCGAAAAAATAGGTTCAGGCAGGACCCGCCCGGCTTCTTCGGGGTGTATGCCGTAGGTCCAGTATATATTTTCATGCTGAGCTGCAAAATCCCGCGCTACCAGCGAATCCTCATGTGAAGTCCCAATACAAACAATTTTTTTAACGCCCTTTTCATGCGCCCTTTTTACCATCTCTTCTGCTTGCTCGGCAGTAAAAAATTCCGGATCATGCAAATGGCAATGTGTATCAATAAGATAAGACATGAAATGATTATAACATACTATTCATCGTCGTATGGTACCATACCATCAAGTACGCCTTGCGAAATAAGATAAGACTTAAACATATCAAGCGTAATACCATATCTTTGGAGATACGAAGCTTCTCGAAGACGCAGGTCATTATACATCCTGAGCGGAATACCAATATCGGCAAAATCCTCATAAGTGTATAGATTGGCTGGGTTGGAGATAAATTCAGCCCTTGCTGCTGGCCACATGATATTTTCATCTGTAAATCCGTAAAAGTTAGACGTAATCACAAACCCATCAGTAGTAAGGAAATCATTCGCAATGACATTGTAATATTGGCTAGAAAGCAAATGATATACGTTAACGTCTTCTACAACCGTTTCGATGTTTTGTACTGTTACAGCCACTAGTTGATCTCCTACAACTTTATAAACTTCAGTTCCAGGATAAAACTTCGAAGGATCATCTACGGTTATAAACTCATTATCATTTACACTAAATATACCATGCCAACCGACGGTTCCTAACGTTGAGCCATCACTAAAGGTTGTTAATTGATATTGATTTTTCAATGTAGTTTTTTCAATGCGAGCTGGATGCATATAATCGATGGTGCCAGTTTCGTGATTCCAAACTTTCACAAGATCACTATAAGTGATATTTTCAATTGGTTTTGTTGTTTCATTGCCGTTTTCATCTAACACTGCAATCAATGTACCAGCAATTAAACAAGTTTCTTGTAGAGTCGCAGAAATATTAATATCACCAGAAGCGTTTTCTATAGTAATTCTGTAATTATTGGTACTATAATTAAAGCCAGTGTAAGTCTGATTATCCATTATTACCGTAATACTATTCTTGTTACTTGGGCGGCTATACCCACTATTCGCAGTAATAGTTCCTTCCCAAGTGCCGCCTGCCATCACGGTAGTCCCAGAAGTGTTTGTCATACCACCATTAGTAATATTATAGGTAACACTATATCTCCACTTCAATTCCACGTCTCCGGTGCTTGATGCTGGCCCTGGCGACGTGTTGGCGCCGTTTATTTGGCTTTGCGAAGCAGTATTTCCTTCATCGTCAAACCCAACTACCACAAAATGATATGTTGCTGCATCTGCCGGCATCCCCGTAAAGGTATAAGAATTAGTCAGACCGCTAACCGAAATCATACTATCGCAGGTAGTGGTACATTTATAAATGCCATAACTTGCTATACCAACATTATCTGTCCCGGACCAAGTTAAAGTCGCCTCACCTACGGTAGTTTTATTCTTTGTAATCGTCACACCACTAATGGTAGGTGGCTGACTATCCACATATGAAGGGTCACGATCAACTTTGATTTTTACTTCACCGACGTTGGTATAAGTACCGTCGTAGTTAATTGTTATCCCAGCCGCCGCAGTTTCCGAAGCGAAAGCTGCCCCATTAGCTTTCTTCATGTAGAAAGTATAAGTTCCAGTAGTTTCGGCCCCGATGGTTTGCGCGCCTAACGGATTTCCACTAGAATTAACGATTTCAAAATCGGAATTAAGTGAATTAATCGTAAAGGTTTTAGATTCACCAAACGTGCTTTCTACGTCTATCTGGAACGAAGTCAGAGTATTATTACCAGAAAGATCCCCAGCATTACTACCGTGTATACTACCGATTATGGATGGCGTAGCCTGACTAATTGGATCGATCTCGATCCCGCCCTCCGTTCCATGTTCACCCGAGACGTAATCTGCACTCAAGATGATATTAAAACTTACTGAAGAATTTGCTGGAATAGTGTCACCAGCAGATATTCCGCTTAGCGTATAAGCTATATCACGAACGTCATTTTGCGAAACCACAAGTTTCATATTCGATGTTGGTGGGGTGAATATGTAATCATCATCCGTAGAATTGGTCACGGTTATTCGGTAGGTTGCTGACAGAGTATCGGTATTATCTAGTCCGCCTAGAAAAGTTAAATCAAAGTTAATTTCGCCGTCACTATCTATAGATGGGTTTGGCGTTCCGCTCACATTCACGCCAGAAACATAGCTCACATTGGTAATTTTTACATTGCCAGTCTCAATAAATTCAAACCCATCATTGATTGTATAGCTTAATCCCAAAGAATCAATATTTACAACAACATTATTTAACCCTGGATGGTGTCTCGGTGTTAAGCAAGATATTACGAGCACACCAGTACTGACGCTCCCACTTGGCGACGTACAAGCTCCTCCGCCAATTGTCACGTTTAAATCTGAAGGAACAAAATCAGACATCAAAGAGGTTGTGATTGTGACGGCCGTGCCACCGGCTTTTGGCCCAGAGGATGGGGTGATAGTTGCTTCGCCCCCTATTACATTAGAAGCTTCGGAAACTACATGATAGTCGACATGAGTCTGGTATGTGCCAGGATGAGTTAAAACGTCGGTTCCTAGCCTCATACCGTAATAAATGTCAAAACTATCAGTCCCAGATACGGTCCCGGTTACATTGCGGATCAAAGTATAATTTGGACTAACCTTTACCCCAGCATAAGTGCTACTAATCGATGGCGTACTAGCATTATAAGAACTACTAAAATTATTAGTAGGTAGAAAAGTTGTAGTGTTGGGGATTCCAAAACCCCAAGTATTTGTATTTAAAGTTCCCGCAGTGCTCGGTGTTGTATTGATTGGATTTATAGTTGGATCAGATGATGAGCCTCCGGCTATAATTAAACTCCCCGCCGAAGCTTCCGAGGTTGGGACATTGACATAAACCCGATAACCAGAAGGCGAATTTGTGGTTACGTTCAGAGTACGCATCGTGCCTACATATTTGTCTTCATCCCATGTCATAGGCAGGTATTCAATGGCCTGATTTTGATTTTGCAAAGTTGCAGTTAGTGTATAATAACTGGGGTCAATGGCAGCAAAAACCGAGCCATTTAGCTTTAGTAGTGCCAGCAAAAACACGGTCATCGCTAGGCAAATTTTTTGCTTCAAAATGACTTTAGGGCTTTTCACAACTCTCCACTTTCTACTATTCACCCTATTTTAAGTATAACAATTAAGGAGAGGAAAAACAATAAATTTTTTCAGAAAAAATCGTTGCCTAACAGAGGAAGTTGTGGAAAAATTAACTACGACTTTCTCGCTTTCTTTTTATCGGGTCAAGTTGGCGTTTGCGTAATCTTAAGGATTTTGGTGTTACCTCCAAAAGTTCATCATCTAGCAAAAAATCCAAACACTGCTCTAAAGATAATTGGGTATAAGGCGTTAATTGAATTGCCCCATCCGAAGCATGGGTCCGCATATTAGTTAGTTGTTTTTCGCGGCAGATATTGATGTCTAAATCGTTTTTCTTATTAGATAGCCCCACAATCATACCTTGATAAACTGGCGCACCAGGTGGAATAAATAAAACCCCGCGTGCTTGTGCTGCATCTAGGGCATAAGCAGTAGAAACTCCATTCTCAAACGAAATCAACGCTCCATTTCTTTCTGGTCGGTATCTATCCTCAACTGGGCGGTAACCACTCGGAATACTAGACATAACCACAGTCCCCTTAGTAGCGGTTAACAAATTATTGCGTAGTCCAATTAAAGCCGCAGTAGATATTTCATAAACAAATCGAGTTGTGTTAGCGGTGGTAATTTCTTGAGATTTTAATTCCGCCTTTCTTATGCCTAATTCTTGGCTTACAGCTCCATTAAACTCCGGAGCAACTTCAATGGTCAAATCTTCTATTGGCTCGCATTTTTCCCCTCCGATTTCTCGATATACCACTTCTGGTCGTCCCACCTCCAGCTCGTAACCTTCACGCCTCATTGTTTCGATCAAGACAGATAAGTGCAATTCTCCTCGTCCTGAAACTTTATAACCTAGTCCATCAGGCTCAATTTTAAGAGCAATATTAGTCTCCAGTTCTTTATTTAATCTTTCTGCAATTTGCCGTGAAGTCGTAAAATCGCCTTCACGTCCTTTTAACGGCGAAGTATTTGGCCCAACATAAATCGAGAGTGTTGGCTCTTCAAGCTTAATTGTTGGTAACGCTTCCGGATTTTCGCCTGTCGCAATAGTATCGCCGATATTAGCTTCAGAAACTCCTGTAATAACCACAATATCCCCCGCGATCGCTTCAGGCACCTCTTCCTTAGACAACCCTTTATAAGTAAATAAGCAGTCGATTTTGCCTCGCTTTGCGACGGTTGGATATGACTTACTTGGGGAAATCCGGAGCGCGGCAGCGCGAGGACGAGCGCCGTCCGCACGTGGCGACGGGTCGGACGGACGCGTCTCGAGAGGAGCCATGTCAACCGTCGCTCTAGATAGGATAGTGATACCTTGCCCTTTTTTAAGTTTGCCACTAAAAATTTTACCGATACAATATTTACCAAGATAATTATCCCCTGCGAGTGCCGCAACCAGAAGCTGTGCCGACTCTGCGTCTGCATTAACCGAAGGTGCTGGGATGTCGTTGATAATTGATTCAAAAATCACATGTAAATCATCATCAAGTTCAGTCGTTTTGCCTGCTCGCCCTTCGCGTGCTACTGCATAATACACTGGATAGAATAATTGTGACTCATCGGTGGCTAGTTCCAAAAATAAACTTTCAACTTCACTCAAAACCTCATCAATTCTCGCTGCCGGTTTATCTATTTTATTAATAATCACTACTGGCTTTAAATTAAGTTCCAATGCCTTTTTTAACACAAATTTGGTTTGCGGCATCGGTCCTTCTTGTGCATCTACAATCAATAGAACCCCGTCCGCCATATTTAGTGTGCGTTCCACTTCTCCCGAAAAATCAGCATGACCAGGCGTATCAATAATGTTGATTTTGTAGCCATCATAATACACACAAGTCTGTTTGGCGGTAATTGTAATGCCTCGCTCATGCTCCTGGTCCATCGAATCCATGATTAAAGTTTGAGACATCTCGGCCTGATTATCGCGAAAAGTATGCGATTGTTTCAAAAGCCCATCAACCAACGTCGTTTTACCATGATCTACGTGCGCAATAATTGCTACATTCCGAATTTTATTTTTATCCAAAACCATAAAATTTATTATACCATAAAATACAAATAAAAACAACCAGTTTAGGCTGGCTGTTTTTACAAATAAACCTAATTTTTATGATTTCTTAATATAGCCAAACTAATGCCAAACATTGTCAATATTACCGCACCGGCTATAGTAATAGGCATCATAATTGCCGAACCACGTTCTCCACTAGTCAAATATCCAGTGTCCGGGCTCTCTTCTGTTGTCTCATCTTCCTGTGCATCCGGCACTGCCGCATCTCCTATTTCTGCTGACACCCAATCACCACCGTCGTAATTTGCACACATTAAAGTATAGCTATCGACTGGCATTACGAATGTCCCTTCAAAAGTTGCCCCATCAACTTGCATAGAACCAAAAAACATTTCCTCACCCGCAGCATTTGATAAAATACAAGAAACTGCGATTACAGACAAATCCGTAGTCCCAGAAAACGATATTTCTCCAGAAGTGGCATTCTGTTCTGCCACAAGAGTTAACACATTGCCGTCTGTTGCCGCACTTACTCCCACACCCATTATTAGGGCGGCTAACAAACTAATTATTGTAGTTTTAGAAATAAATTTTCTCATTTCACCTCCTTTTTAGTGCCTATAATTTGACATTGGTTCATAAACTCCGAGCCCAGATCCGGCCAAAGTTCCAGCGTATATCAAATCCGTCGTTCCGACTTTCCTTGCATTAAAGTAAACGCCATCTAGATTATCAGAAAAACCATGCTCTTCTTCTATTATATAAGTTGCCATTTTTAGGTTTAAACCCGCCTCTGTTTCATAAGCATAAGTAATGTTGCCGAGTCCATCATCAATTTTTTGCGCATTGGTCATAGTTTTTTGCACCATCGTGCCGTCATTATAAACGTAAGTCGCGATTAACTCATAGTCACTATAGTATGTGTCGGCATCAAAGTAGAAAGTGGTTTGCACCGATTCTTCACGAATCCAATTATCCAATGTTGACCGCTCAACTTTCAAATAATAATCGTTTCCTTCTGTATCGGTAATTCTAAATACGACTGCATCATAATAATTAGAATGGAAGATAAATTCAAACTCATCATTCTCGCCATTTATACTGATTGCCCCCTCTGGCACATCTAACGCCTCTATATTTGCGATATGAAGCCCACCAATTTCTGAAGCTTTAATTCTCACCGTATCTTCAAGCAAAATTGAGTGCATAATTGCTGGACTATCCTCAGTAGTAGCAGAAATATCAATCGCGTCTACATAAGTGGCATCCTGATAAAAATGGGGCACATAATGCAAATCGCTCAAATTCCCAAGCGTAATGGCCTTATAATTTTCGCCATAAATTGTCACTCTAAAGTTGCGATCCCCATAACTCACATAAGAGCTATTGCCTTGCTGCTCGCCAACTGGTTGCAATTTTACGCCACCACCTTCCTCAAGTCCATTATCATCAAAATATTGGTCTACACAATTATGTAATACAGCCTCATCATCAGTATCTTCACAAATGCCTTCATCAATTAACCACCTTTCCATTTCCCATTTACTTAGACCACGCAAGAAATAGTGGATATTTACATCGCTCCAATCTACATCCGTTACCCCACTACCATAATTCCTTTCCACCCATTCATCGACCGAAGTTTTAAGTGCCATTCCTCGAATATAATCTTCATCCTCAAAGGCTCCAAATTGGTCAAATACCCTAGAAGGATTAGATATATCAGTAATTTCATTGGCGGGGTAATATTCTGTTTCAAAATTTTCGTTTCTAATTTCTGGGAACAAGTGCAAACATACCTCTTCGTCATCCTCCCCACAAGCCCAAATTACATAAGCCTCTCCACTAAAAGATTGAATCTCGCGATATCTTATAGCAAAGCTTGCATCATCTAAAAAAGGCTCTCCATCATAAGGATTCAAATCCAAATCAAGTAATTCAAAAGGAGAATCACCAGAGGTTACAAAACGTATACCATTGGAAATGTCGGATGTTTCAACATCGGATATACGGACGGCACAACTCTCAGAAGAACTACAAGTTACACTAACTCTTTGTGGCGCTATTTCTTGTCCAAGTCCATCTTCCATCAAAACTCTAAAAAAACCATCATCACCAGCTACAATTACTTCCAAAATATCACCTATTTCGCCTAAGCCCAACCTGGTATTATTTGCTCCATCGTAAGCTGCCAAATTCAATCCTGGTGCTTCACTCGTATTAGTAATGTTAAAATTAAATCTTAATGTTGTGGCATCTGCCCAAGCATCCGTCATTTGTGCAACCGGAAAGAGCACAGCACCACACAACATTCCAAGACTTATCACAGACAAGGAAAGTTTTTTAAAAATTTTGTGCATATCTTATTCTCCTATAAATTATCCCCATTCCATTATACATTAACATTTTAGGCTCGTAAATGCTTATTTTTAATGTTATATCAGAAAAAATAAGTATTTCTACCCCAGTAAAACTTGCATTTTTTGTTGAAGTGTGCTATAATATAAAAGATATGGCTAACCGAAATAAACATTTTAACCCAAATCAAATTTATGAGCCCCAACGTTGTTGGGTTGGTGATGCCCACAAAATTATTTATAATTCCAAAGAAGAAGCTGAGCTTGCGGCTAGAGTCGCCGAGCATGACCACCATATCACCGGCTTGACGGTCTATCAATGTGAATATGGCGATCATTGGCATCTTAGTTCAAAATAATCTGCCTCTGCCCAGTATTGGGAGTTTTTGGTGTATTTATTTCTTTTAGTTCAGTTAAACTAAGATTTATTTTTATACCTTCACCTCGCACGGTTTCGCTCACCGGCACTAAAGTTATCTCATTCTCTTTAGAACTATCTAGCCCACTAACTACAATCGTTTTTTCCGTCGTCCACCCCAAAATCATATCATTTAAAATTACCAAAGTTTTTACTCCATTTGTCTCAAAACTAATTTTAATTTTTGTTTCAGAAATATTTTCTATTTTTTGGTCTTTCAAAATTGGTCTTTCATTTAATTCATTATTTTCTTCAACTCTTGGCAAGGAATCATACCGTTCCATAATGTAATCTGTCAGCAAACTCAACTCGTCAAAATTTGTCACCACTTTTCCATCTGTTTCTATTGCCAAATTTTCGTAAGCGTCACCATATTTAGCGTTGGTAACAATATAAAAATTAACTGGGTCGATGCGTTTACTTAGTGCCACTACTTCATCAAAAGTTATTCCATCTCGGTCTGGTGACAAAAAGTTGGCATCAGTCAAGACTACTAATGATTTGGTTGAGCCGTATTTCCATTCAAGATCTGTCATCACATGCAAAGAGGCCGAGAGTAATGACTCTGGTGTATCACCACCATTATCAGCATGAATTTTATCCAGTTCTGTTTGAAAAATTCCTAATGTACAATCATTAAAATCACAATATTTTACTGGCTCGTATGGATCGGAAAGATCGCGATAATCATAAAGCGCTACTCTTCCGCCAGACTCCAAAGTTTCCTTAGCCAACCGATAAGCCTCCGCTTTGTATTGGTTGATCATGCTCGCCATTGAACCCGTTGAATCAATTAATATCGCCGTATCGTGTGGAGACGAAATCCGATTTTCAATCCCATAATACTTAGTAATTTTATCAAAAATCACCCTCGAAGCATCTTCATATAAATTTTCTGAAACATAAGAAAGGTGATCATTCATATTTAATTTCGAGCTACAGAAAATATCTCGTTTATTACACCAGGTTCCGACCTTTCCTGCAAAAACTTCTGGTTCATACGGGATATACGCTCCGAGCAAGCCCTTGTATGCTTGGCAATCCGGCACATACATCCGATAATCCGATAAATTTTGGCCCTTACAAGCTGCCGGCATCATTCCTTCTCCTTCTGGCAAGTAAATTTTTGGGTCACCAAACGTTGCCGCATAGATTAATCTATCAGCATTTAAATTATCAAGCGCCTTAGACACTACCATTGCCCCTTGTGAATAACCACCCAAAATATATTTTGTATGGACACAATTTGAGCCATTTATCATTTTGTCAAGTTTTTTCACACCAGACTTCACGCTTTCTCCAAATTCATAAACCTCCCCTGCTCCAAAAAAAGCCCCCAGTGTTGTTTTTAAATTATCTAAACCCACACCAACTGCTGGGTAGTCAAGATCAATAAATTCATAATCTAAAGTAGTCGTTTTTAGTTTTTCTTCGATTGTAGTTTGAAAATTAAGATAATCATCAGTATTCCATCTTTCTCCGCCTGAACCCCTAGCAAATACAATTCGAAGATCCGGGCAACTCTCTGCTTTCGCTGGCATTTTTAATATACAAGTGCTTATGACGAGCGTCAGCGCCGCAACTAAGTATTTTATTTTGATTTGGTATTTTTGCCCACCACGATTTTTTATAGGGATTTTACCTCGCATTTTTCTCCTTATTTTAGTATTGCGAGGATTATAATCACAACTCAAAAAAATTTTCAACCTCTGTAAATTAATTACGCTTTATTTTACCATTGAGAAAATTAAAAATATCTTTATAATACTAAATATGAGTAACCAAAAAGCGTGGGACGAATATTTTATGAATCTTGCTGAAGCAGTCTCAGCAAAGTCCAAAGATCCCTCAAGCAAAATGGGCTGCGTGATTGTTGATCAAAATAAGCGTGTCGTCTCGCTTGGCTACAATGGCATGGTCCAGGGCGCTGACGAAACAAAAATGACTCTAAAAGAACGCCCCATGAAGTATTATTTTGTCATTCATTCTGAGATGAATGCTTTGATTTTTGCGCACCAAAACTTAGAAGGTTGCACACTTTATAATCGCGTAGCAACTTGTGAAAATTGTTTAAAACATTGTCTTCAAGCCGGCATCAAACGTTTTGTTTATAAAGAACTTCGAGTTCATTCCCATTCTTCTGATCCCAAAAAATCCATGACCAACATTGAAACTGATGAAGCTGTGATTCGTTTATTAACTTCTATGCCGAATGTTCAAACTCTCAATCTTTCGAATGGCAAATCTTATATTAAAGATATCCTCGATTCTTACGAAAAAGATTCCGCAGAATACAAACGCCTAGTGAAGTGGATTTAGTAAAATATGGACGAGTAGCCAAACTAGAGGCTACAAAATCAAACCCACTCAGAGATTACCAAATAACTGGTGTCAAATTATTTTTTTCTAAAAATTGATTACATTTCGAAAAAGGTTTACTCCCAAAAAATCCCGCATATGCCGATAATGGTGAAGGGTGCGCTGATTCTAGAATTAAATGTTTTGATGTATCAATTAAAGCTTTTTTATTTCTCGCATCTCTCCCCCACAAAATAAATACCAAATGAGGTCTCTCTCGATTTAAATATTCAATGGTCGCCGTAGTAAATATTTCCCAACCTTTGCCAGTATGGGATTTTGGCCTATGCGCTTCTACCGTAAGAACTGTATTCAATAGTAAGACTCCTTGTTTTTGCCAATTTACCAAACTCCCACGTGGATTAACATGTTTACCAATATCATCATCGATTTCTTTATATATATTGATTAGACTTGGCGGTATTGGTTGCGAATTTGGTACCGAAAAAGCCAAACCTTCTGCTGCGCCCGGTGTATGATAAGGATCCTGTCCCAATATAACGACTTTAACATCATTTAAATCAGTTGTAAAAGCTCGAAAAACCAGAGTTTTTTGTGGAAAAATTGTTTTATTTTCATATTCTTCGTGTAAAAATTGCGATAATTCTTTAAAATATGGTTTTTCAAATTCTGCTTTTAAAAAAGGTTTCCAGCTCTCATGCATGATATAATTATAGCACGAAAAAATCTTACATGATAGGTCAGTATAACTGGCCTATTTTTAATGCTAATTGAGGGTGAAATTTCAAATCCAATTTTAATTTTGTCCTCATAGGCTTTACAAATCCGACGACGGAAACTGCGCCGGCTCAACGATTAACGAGCGGCGAGATAACCAAGTCATCGGGGCCACCTAATATCAACTAAATTATTCTACTCGGCGAGGCCAAACTGCGAGGCTTGCCGAGTAGGAAGGGAGCAATAATGAATAAACTAAAGAAAGTTATCAGCCTATCAATAGGGATTCCGGCTGGAATCTGTGCTGTGGGCGAAGTAGAAGACCTGCGCTTCTGGTGGGTTCCGTTCGTAGGCATGGGGGTCGCCATCGCGATTCTCGCATGGAACGGAGCGTTTAAGAAAGAGGAGGTCTATGGCAAATAACAACACTAATGCAATATCGATGTATGTCAATCGAACCGACATCGATAGTTATATCAAAAAGACGCTTGGCGAACGCGCAAAACAATTTACTGCCAGCTTAATTGCTGCAGCAAATAACGATAAGGGCCTTGTGACCTGCAAGCCGAAAAGCGTAGTCACTGCGGCCATGGCGGCTGCTTCACTCGACTTACCAATAAACTCGAACCTTGGTTTCGCGTATCTTATCCCGTATAAGAATAAAACTAAATCAGTTGACAAGAATGGAAAAACGGTATGGGCTGAAGAAACTGTTTGCCAATTTCAAATGGGATACAAAGGCTTTATCCAGCTTGCTCAACGCTCTGGTCTTTACAAGACAATCAATGTCACTGAAGTCCATGAGGGAGAAATAGCGAGCCAAGACCGTTTATCTGGCGAGATTGAGTTCGCTTGGATAGATGACGATGTAGAACGCGAAAAGAAACCGGTTATTGGCTATGTCGCCTACTTCCGTTTGCTCAATGGTTTTGAGAAAGTTCTTTATTGGACAAAAGAAAAGTGCGAAGCTCACGCGAATAAATACTCCAAAAACTACGCTAAATATGGAAGTGGACTCTGGAAAGACGCGTTCGATGATATGGCAAAGAAGACTGTTCTGAAACTTTTAATTAGCAAATACGGCCCACTAAATACGCAATTACAGGAAGCTATTATTAAAGACCAGACTATCGACAACGAATATGAAGACAACCCGACACGGAAACCGGAACTCTCGGAAGCTGAAGAAGCACAGATTGTGGAAGACGCAGAAAAACTAGCAGACGAATTGGAGGCAGAAAATGGCGACTAGTGGAGACATGATTGTAAAGATAAACTCTGCGGAGATTCTAAAGCTCGAGAAGAGCGGCGAGAATATCATCTTCGACCCAAGAGCTGAAGAAGCAATCGTCAAACTTCTCGAGATGAGACGCGAACTAAATGGAGCAATCGAGTATCTCGAATCAGAAATCGAACGCCAGGCTCTCGAGTTTAACCCTAACTTCACCGGACTTAAAGGCTCGAAGATTAAGATTAACTACTCGGCCTCTGGTGCGAAGTTCAAGGACACCGGAAGCGCAAAGAATCATCGCGAGAAGTTCTGGAAGAAGAAGGTTGTCTGGTCTCTCGACTCAAAAGCAATCGAGGAATACCGCAACAAGAATTACAAACTGCCTAAAGGTATTGCCGAGGTAGCGCGTAGAAAAACTATAAGAATAAGCGAGGTAAATAATGGCTGATGATGGATATGGTGCGATTCGAGTAAGCTACTCGATTCTGAATAGCTGGGCGAAAGGCGACATTGACCGCGCTGTCGCACCCTATGCCGGAATCGAAATCGAACCGACCGAGGCCATGGAATATGGCAAGAAGAAGCATGAAGCATGGGAGAAAGAGGCTCGTAGATATGGCCGTCTCCCGCGAAGATTTGGTGGTCGAAAGCTCATCTCCCCACAGTTCGAGCTAAACACGAAGAAGATACGCAAGCTGAAGGATTGGTGCTATCTCTCGGGAGTTTTGGACGTGCTGGACGGAGATGTAGCGATTGACTATAAGACCGGAAAGACTCCGGCTGGAGATTATCTGAACTCATATCAACACGAGTGCTACCAGATTCTCTATCCGAACATTAAAAGATTCGAGTATCACTGTTGTAATCATCACCTACGCCGCAAAGACGATGGTTACATCACCGTTGCCGTGGCTTATCTGAACAAGCAAACACTCAAGCATGGTCTCGAGTGGGTGCTGACTATGGCGGCGGAGCTTCGGGAATATCTAATCAACAATGGTTATGGCGACAGGCTAGACCAAGGAAAGGGGTTTGAAAAATGAGAAGAAAGAAGACCACCACACTCGCAGAGAAGCTGGCTGAATATGCCATCGAGTGTGGCTATGATAACTCGACAAGCGTCGTGGAGGGGTTCGCAGAACAACTCCTCGATGGCTTCATCGAGGGCAATAAAGTAGAGATGGATGACACGGAAATCGAAGCAGCTAACGCAGACCTTATCAACTTCATCGAAGATATGCTTGTGCCGGAAGCCGACCAACTTATTACCGAATGGAATCGGGACGCGCGCGAAGCATACGAAGAACGAGAGGAGGCTCGCCGTGGACAATACTAGATTCGACTTTAACAATATGACCGTGGAAGACGCGCTCGCCTTGAATGAGGCGGCGCGCCAAACCTGCGCCTTCGAGATGACCTCGCAGATTGGAGACCAAGCATGAAAGAAGAGGTGCTACAACAACAGGTCGCCGATTATCTCCGGCTACAATATCCGAAAGTGATATTCCACTCCGACTTCGGAAGCGGAACAAAGCTCACTATGGGACAAGCCGTCCGCCAAAAACGATTAAATGGCGGAAGAAGAGCATGGCCGGATATGTTTATCGCCGAGCCGATGGAGGTTGATTTCGGACAACCTAGCTGGCGCAGATACGCTGGATTATTCATCGAGCTAAAGAAAGCTGGCACTCGTATCGTAAAGGCAAGAAAGCCGGACGAGTGGGCAAGCGACCACATCGCCGAGCAAGCAGACTTACTCCGCAAGCTTCGCGATAAGGGATATGTCGCAGAGTTCGCCGTCGGGTTCGATGAGGCCAAGCAAATCATTGACAACTATTTAGGAGGCAAAAGATGAACGAAGATGTCAGAGTATCCAAACAAATAGTCGAGGCGTTCTGGGCAAGGAGAGTTAATGAAGGACACAGCCCTGGCGCAGTTGAGAAGTTTAGCCAAGTCTGCCATGCCGAGCCAAAAGAACTCATATCTGATTTTAGAGCAATACACCATATACTCGGTCGAGCAATTAAGGAATTAAAAAAGTAATTGAAAAAGCAAAGGAGGTAAAAAATGTGCTTTTCAAGAAAGAAAAAAGAACCGGAAATCTTCGTCGAAGACCCAGTCGAAGAACGCTTCGACGCGATGATGAATCTGGTGCGAGACTTAACTCGCAAAGACTACAACAAACTTAAAAAGGCCATGGATTCTGGGTATGAAGCATATCAAATCGTGCGCGGTATTGACGGCGTAGATGACGCTAACGAGCCAGCCGCCGAGCCGGAGTTCCTACTCCACCCAGACGAGGGTAAGTAAACCTTAAAAATCTATGGTGCTTTGTTCTGGTTTTGTATGACCGCCAGGCGACAAAGTTAAACGGGTGTCTTATAAGAGTTGATAATCCTTTCTAGATTGATAGCTCTTCTTAACTGAAAAACCGAGGCCAGAAACCATATCGGGGTGAACGGATAGCGGGTTCGACTCCCGCCACCCCGACCGTGACGGAATGTGGGAGTGGGTCGGATGTGGTTCGGCAACCTCCCACACCATAAGAATATGGGGATGTGGCAATCCCGGATGAGAGCCTTAAACTGGGTGCGAATCCCAGCGTCCCCAACAAATAATAACCAAAAGGAGGTAAATATGAGAGAACAAACATTAGGCGAACAGCTAGTAGGGATTGACTTCAATCCATCTGGAAATTAAAAAGTCGCGAAAGTTAAATCTCTTTACGCAGAAATAATTGACTTATTAGACGACCATAGAAAAGAAGAAAACGACGCACAGAAAAATCGTCATATATCGGTCGCAATTACGGAGGCACAGACTGCGCAAATGTGGGCGGTCAAAGCTCTGACTTGGAAATAATATGTCTGTTGTGAGGAGATGGAACTACCATCTCCTCACAGTGAAAACTATAAGGAGGTAAACAATAATGAGCCGCATGAAGAAACTCGAGGGGGTGAACCAGTCCGAGCTTTATCCGTGTCCTGGTTGTGGAGCGAAGAAGCCTGATGTAATGGTCTGGTATATCAAGGGCGTATGTAATCGTAGAAATTACGCCGTCGTCTGCCCGAAGTGCGGGTATCGCCTAAAAGAGCCGTATAAGTTCAGCTCTCCAGAGAAAGCTATCGCTTTCTGGAATAAGGAGGCCGAATGTTAAGCGGCATTTTTAATGTTATCTACGAGGCACTAACCGGCAAGAGCAGGTCTGTTTATTATTCTATTTGGTATGACGGGAAAGAAATCGGCCGCTACATGAGCAGACACGAAGCCAGACGAACCATCTGGGTTCATGAATTGACCGGCGCCTTAATAAAGACAACAGAAAAAGTGTGGTGGAGCGAGGTAGGAGCCATGCGCCGACACACAGAACATGAATATATTGCCGAGTATTCCCATGGAGTAAGGAGCTGACATGAAAAATCAAATCTACTCTAACTTGTTTTACTTCCGTCTGATTCTCAAAATTGGTGGGACAGAGCAATTCCTTTATGAGATTGCGAAGAAATATCATGCCAAAGATATTGCGATTCTATATGATGAGGCCGACTTCGACCAGCTAGCGCGTTTGAAAAAGCTCGTGCGTTGTATCAAGCGACAGCCAAACAAGATATACAAAGCGAAGCGAGCGTTCTACAATTTTAATCTGGACGCTATCGACCAGATAGAAGCTGACGAGCATATCTTTATTTGCCATGCTATCTACCAGAACATCGACCAAATCCCTCCAGTAAATCACCCAAAGCTGACTAGATATATCGGAGTCTCAAAGTTCGCCAGCCGTGAGCTTGAAAAGTATGCTGAACATCTTGGCAAAAAAATCAAAGCCGAGCCGTGTTATAACCCATTGACTCTCGAAGAACCAAAGAAAATCCTCAAGATTGTTTCTGCTGGTAGGTTTAATGACAAAGTGAAAGGTGGCGACCGGTTGTTGCGCCTTGCTGAAGCAGTCGAAAGATATGCTCGAGCAAATGGCGAAAAGTATGTCTGGCTTGTCTTCACTAATAAAGTGACCTTCCGTTCAAATACCCCAAATCTATTCATAATGGAACCACGAGTTGATGTGCGCGATTATATCGCCGACGCTGACTGGCTCGTCCAGTTGTCGAACGATATGGAGAGCTACGGATACTCAATCAATGAGGCTCTTGGTTATGGCACCGGCGTAGTTCATACCCCATTGAGCGTTATCCCAGAACTTAATATCCCAGATGAAGCTCATCTAACCTGTGAATACAATATGAGCAACGCTGATGAGATAGCAGAAAAGATGTTTACCCAGCTCAAAGAGTTTACTTACACACCACCAGAAGATGAATGGGATAAGCTTCTCATTGATAAGCCGAGCAATTATATTCCACCAGTAGCAGATACAGAGGTCGAATGTATCGAGAGATATTATGATTTAGAGCTAAAGCGAACGGTAGAGCCTGGCTCACCTACCTACAAAGTAGAATCGGAGCGCGCCGAGTATTTAAGCAGCTTGGGTCTAGTTAAGGTATTAAAGAAAAAGAAATAGGTTGTCGTGAGGTGGCGGATGGGACGATTCAAGTCTAAAATAACAGAACGGAGGTTCACATGGGGGACAATAATTTTTAGTAGCAACTATCACATCACTGTTATAACTCCCAGCTTTACCGCCATCTTCCACCGCTTCGGCACCGAGAAAGGCGACTACAAAAAGTCGTGGCAACCATTTAGAAAAGAACTTACTCGTCGCAGATTAAACTCCGTATATGATGTTTACAAATATGCTAACTATTACGAGGTGACTCACTTCGTAAAGGGGACATGGGTGGACAGGGGGAGCGATGGACACATAAAATTGGAGGGAGAGGAATGAAACGCTTGACCGAGAAAGAAAAGAAATTCGTTGAGAACTATGCGAAGAACGGCGGCAACGGGACAAAAGCGGCTCTTAAAGCTTACAAGTCGAAAACTCCCAAGCAGGCGTCTTCTATTGCTTCTACAAAATTAAAGAAGCCCAAAATCCAAAACGCCCTAGGAAAAGAATTGAAGGCCCAGAAGATTACTCTTAAAAAGGCATTAAGCCCAATTGCTGACGCACTCAATGACGCCGACATCGAAGTTCGATTGAAAGGTAGCGACCGAGCATTGAAGCTTTTGCTTCCAAAAGAAAAGCCAGAGAGTAGTTTAAGTTTTAACCTGAACATTGATTCCGCCCACTTCGGCGGCGAGTTCGTAATCGAAGGAGAGACAACAGATGAGTGAGAAAATAATCGACTACAAAGGATTCATCGAAAAGTATTTCACAATCACAACCATTGACGGCCAGATTGTGCCGATGATTCTTAACGATGTCCAGAACTACTACTACAATCTAATTCTAAAAGACTATGGCCGGAAGCTTACGCCAATCAGAGAAAACATACTCAAATCGCGCCGGTTCGGGTTTTCTTCTCTGATTGACGCAATCTTCTGTGTTGACTTTATTCTCGGCGAAATAGGCGAAGCCAATCTCTCGAACGCTTCGGTTTATTCTTACAAGCAGAAAGACACCGACGAACTATTCAAGCGCGTTAATCAATTCATCGACTCATATCTTCTAATCGCATACAGCAAAGGCGAGCTTCACTATGAGGATTCGGAAGCTCGGCGCAAATATCTTCCAGCCTTCCGCGCGAAGTTCTTAAAGAAAGATGTTGGCGGGACAATCATTGAAGGACAAAACGGTTCAATCTATGACTGTCTAACGGCTGGCGCAAAGGTATCCGGTCGTGGTGGCACCCGTCAAAACATACACTGGTCGGAGGTTGCTTTCTATAACAACACCGAGATTCTTGACGCACGAGAGCTAGTCATCGGCGCGGAGAAACAAGTCTCGGACGGCGTCGGCAAAATCTTCCGCGAGACTACCGGTAATGTTGCCGACAACTTCTTCGCTGAACAATACCAAGCCGGAAAAGATGGACGCTCGCAGTTCAAGTCCCGCTTCCTAGCCTGGCACCTATTCGGAGCATATAGCTCAAAGGCACCGTCTGACTGGGAAATGCCGGCCTATTATTCCCAAATACCCAATATCACTCGAGACCAAGCATACTGGCACTACACAAAGACCAACGGCCTCACCTCGAAGCTTGAAATGCGCGAGTTCCCAACTACTGATACGGAAGCGTTCTTGCTCGGTGGCGACCCATATTTTAGCGATGACGCTATTGTTTACTACAACTCATGCGAGAAGACACCGATAAAGGAGGGCAACTATGTTTCGGCTTTATAGGGAGATTGAGCGGGGTGAGTTCTTCGTGGTTGCTGTTGACTGCGCACAAGGTGGCATTGACGCAAACTTCGGGCAGTTCTTATCTAAATCACGCGTCGATGTTCCACTGGTATTCGAGCGAAATTGTGTGGCCGCAGAAATGACGCCACTCATTCATGAAGCTTTAGAGTGGCTTTATAGTAGAACTGGAGTGGAGCCGGTTGTAGCTTTCGAGCGTCAGATGGGTGGCGTCTCCGCCATGTCGCAACTCCAGACATTGAATCGCAACGGTCACTATCGCTTATATCAGAGACGCAAGCTCGGGACTATTGATGGCGAAGTAATGACAGATGTAATCGGCTGGGACACAAATCCACAGACTCGTCCACAAATGCTGGGCGACTTGAAGCAAGCCATCGACAACAAGCTCATTCAAATATATGACAAGACCACCATAAATGAACTTGGTAAGTTCATCATAAATAAGAAAGGCCGAGCAGAAGCGGCGCCTAACTGCCACGACGATTCCGTGATGTCACTGGCTATCGCATGGCAAATGTATCAAACCGAGAATCCGCCAACGGTTGAGCGCGCGCGCGTCAGACACAATAGCGGCGGAACATTAAACAAGATTTTCTAAAGGAGGTATATGGGAAATAAAATAGAATATGGCAAGAAATCTGTCACGACAGTTCAAGGAGAAAAGCTGGTCGAGACTACGGAGAACATTGTTGCCGGCGAGTTCGTCTCTCCCCGCAAAATCCATACCGAAGAAAATGTGAAGGTGTTTAATCGTGCCGACCAAGACAAAGAGTATATCATATTCGCAGATGAGGAACAGCGTTTGTTCGACGCTGGCGTGTTGATTGAGGCGGAGTTTCAAATCAGACGGACGCCAGCTTCCTCAAAAGATGGGGCGAGATATGCGATAAAAAAGTTTACATTTTTTGACAGTGGTCTCTACCAGTAAATAAAATAAGGATAAGCTAGGTTTACTCTAAAAACAAGAAACCGGCAGAAAGTAGTTTTATCTCGTGAACCAAATCTTAAATGAAAACAACTTCTGGAATAAATACAACGCCGCAGCTAAATGGACGAAGAGCTGGACGGAGCCTTTTGATGAGTTCTCTCGTATCGCAAGAAACGAAACCGAGCCAGACACTCCGAAAGAATATGCTCGCGTATCAGACGGCACTACTGCCTCCCTGGTTCGCAAGACTCCAAAGCGCGTGATTCAGCAACTCCCAACCGGTGTTGTGGATTCTGACGATGATAATGACTGGCTACCGATTGTCGCAGAGTTTATCCTCTTAAATAAGATTATCCCTTATGCTAACTCTGAATACGACTTAATCCAGAAGTTCTGGTCTTGTATTGAGAATGGTCTCACCGTAGGCGGCCAAGCCGTCCAGACTCCGTTCTTGCTACACGGCACCGAGTTCACTACTGACGCTTCTCTTATCTACTGGGGTGATATCTTCTTCCAGCCAGGTAAAAAATCATTCTATGATTGTGACTATTTCTTCGTTCGCTCATGGTGGCAACCAGAAACTATCGACCGCATTATCGAATCAGACGAGAGGCGCGCCGCAGAAGCCAAAAAGAATGGCGAGAAGTTTACTTCCACATGGGATATTAAAGCTCTCAAGAAAGCTAAAGACCTCATCACCAATAAAGACGACCAAGGCAAAACTCATTCTGAAGAAAAGTTCGGCGTTGACGCTACTGGCATTGAGGTAGTGACCGGATATCAAAAAGGTATAGGTGCTATCTTCTTAACTGCTTGCTCTGGTAGTGAGGGTGGCGAAGGTTTGATTATCCGTCGCAAAAAGAATAAAGACCCACGCGGTCTCCCTCCAGTCGATTACTTCTATGCTGATGTTGACTGCTCTAACCCATTTGGCCGCTCCGTGATTGAAATTGTCGGTGGCATACAGAATATGATTGACGCTGATATGCGCGCATATAAGTTCAATCGCGCACTTGGTCTAGCTCCTCCGGTCTGTGTATATGGCAATGTTGATACCTCCCAAGCCATCTACGAGGCCAACGGTATTGTCGAAATGGGCGATGACCCGAAGAATCGTCTCGTTCCACTAGATGTTGACACTTCTGCTATTGAAAACTATCCAAACATCTATGCGATGAATAAGACGCAACTTTACGCCTTGTTTAACACCGGTGGTGATACGACCGTATCTGCCGAAGTGGGCAACCCAGGATTCAGCAAAACTCCTGCTGGCATTAGGCAGCAAAAAGAAATCATGTCTGCCGATGATAACTACATCCGCAAGAACTTTGAATCGTTCTTTGAAAACTGGGCAGAGACAGCAATCAATGTTTACTTCGCAGAACACGAGGGCGTTGAGGTTCTCCAGCTCGACCAGAAGACAGCCGACCGCTTGCGTAAGCTTGAGAAAGACGGCAAGCTCACCGAAGGATTTGTCAGCGAAGACAACAAAATCAAGATTGACTACTCCGAGGCTACACCTGCTCTTCGCTTCCGCGTTGACGCTTCCACCTCAAAGATGAACGGACAGTCCGAACAGCTCGAGGCACTCCAACTATTACTCGATATGGTGTCCACTCCTGCTCTATCGCAAGTCGTTCCATCATCTATTATAGCTGCTTGCTGGAATAAGATTGTCAGCAATAGCGGCGTTGAAGACCCAGAAGATTTGACGCTTGACCTAGAGGATTTCGAGGAAGCCGAAAGCGAAGAAGAACTCGCAGACGAGCAAGGCGGCACAATCCCTACCGGACAAAATCCGGACAACTCCACCCCTGTTGACGAAGCTTTAACCGGACAAAATCCGGCTCCTACCGGACAACCTGCTCCAGCTCCACAAGCCGACCCAGCCGTTGAAAATGTCGTGAAAGTATTACGCGCCCATGGTATCCCAGACAAAACCATCGCTGACGCTATCGAAGCCGTAAACAATGGTGTTCCACCAGAAAGAGTCGCAAGTCAATTAGAAAGGTTGGTAAATAATGGAAGAAGA
>JAFRKN010000016.1 GCA_017431725.1 Candidatus Saccharimonadota bacterium
AGCACCAACCAGCGTCACGTACACTGGCTCCGGCTCCTGCGTCACATCCTGCGCCAGATATAGCCTCTGGATGTCTTCCGTCAAACATTTCTGTGGCTTCGTCCGCCCGTTTAGCCACGAATTCACCGTCGCAAAACTCACCCCCAACTTTGCCGCCAGCTGTTCCTGCGTCCACCCTGACGCCTTCAGCACCTCTTTTAACATTTTTTGATAATTCATATTTTCCTTTCAAAACTCTTGCCTTTATAAATATTTGTGTTATACTTAAGGCACAGGGGATGCATTCCCCACCCTCGAGGACGCACTTTCGGGATCGTCCTCATTTTTTATCGAAATCTTATCTTTTATGTCCTCAATATTAAAAAGTTTATACCGCTCAGAAAATTCTCTATTCAACTCTTTTAATCTGGTCGATAACGTATTCTTACCAAAATCTTTAACATAGGGAGTTACCATCATCGTTATTTTAATTCTTGGATTTTTCATTGCAATCCTTACCGCCTCCGCATAATCTCCATCACAAGAAACAACAATAATATGCCTATCTTTCCTCGCGCGAAACGCGACCTCCAGCATCTCCGATGCTAAATACACATCTACATTAGATTTCAATACCCTAGTTCTCGGTAAAACCGTTACAATGTTTTTATGGCCACATTTCTTACACACAAAACTTCTCTTTACGGCGTCTTTAATATAAGCCTTTCTCTTTAGTGTTTTAATACTATATCCGGCTTCTTTCAATTCTTCCAAAATCTTAACCTTACCGCCATCGCCCTTCGCCAAACCCTCATAATAGCTCATTTTTCTTAACTTTGGATATTTTGTTTGAAAATATTGTGCCAATTTGGCAAAGTCAACCTGAAATCCGCAAGTCTTCAAGCACGCCGCCCGAATATTACTTACATCAATAAAAATATACGTTTCTAAATCCGCGTTTTTCCTCCGTCTTTTTAATATTTTATTTATTAAAAACATTTTTACTCCACTATCACTACAACCATAATACACTCTCGCCGCCCAAAAAGTCAACACTTTTTTATAAAATCATCAAAAATAATCTGTAAAAACTTTTATAAAATAAAAACTCTAGTTACTCCACTCCGTCGACCAACGCCAAATCATAATTTGCGTTGTCATGGCTAACCATATATAATAACGCCCAAAATTTCCCCCAATTTCTTTTTTCATGGCCCCAAAAGCCCCTCGGTGCGAAAGGTTATTGCGCACTTTGTGTGAAATTGTTACACACTCTTCAAAAGTCAACTGGCCGTCTATCGCGCCATCTTTATAACCAGCTTTTTCGCATAGACGCCTAATTTTAGTACTAAAATCCACTCTATCATTCACAAAATCGCTTTTGGTGCGAATAATCGTCTTTAACTTAGTATTGCTAATGTTGTCTCCGCCATCTTTAATGCATCTCTTCAACAATTTCACCATCTCGTCATATTGAGCTTCACGCTCCGCTCTACTCTTCTCCCCCTCAAAACACAAAGTATATACTAAATCCAACGCGACCAATAAATTCTTAAACCTATCTTCCAAGAACCCAGTTCTATCACTATACGACAGTATAAAACTTCGCCACAATTTCAACGGCCCCAACTCTTTACCTAAAATCCCGTTTAGAAGCCCTGCTGGTGCTCCGCCCTTATTCATAATCACTGCACTAAAACCGCCACTGAACTTCTCGGTATATTTATAAATAGGTTCCCTGCCAGATTCAATCTCTTTGCAGAAAACACTCTCCCCCTCTTTCCAAATCGCAAAAACCGACTTTTCCACAACCGGTCGCCAAAACGACAAACTCATACCCAAATTAATTTTATCCACTATCCCACTCACTCTGTCTCCTCCGCACAAAATATCGCCTTTTTTCTTAAAAATCTCGACATTCAGCCACTTTGTCGTAGTCTTTTTCCAACCCATCTCAACAACATTATGATCAATCAGTTTCGTCAGGCAAGCCGTCTCTTCATTCAGTTCAATCATCTTATCATCTATCACCCCAGCCAACGCCGTCGAAGGGTATTCAATCTGAATTTTCTCTATAAAATTACCATTCACATATTCATCTGGCAAAACAACCCCATTTTCACTAATCGCCCAAGCTACCTCATATTCTTTTTCCGCAAAAAAGTCCACGGTATTCTTATCGTCTATCTTAATTGCAAATTCTTTATCACCAAAAGTACTGATCGTATGCACGAATTTATTCTTGTCAAACCTGCCAAATACCTTCACTTTCATCGCGCCTTCATTTTCCAACCACAAAGTCCCGGTAATCCCCCCTTGGACTACGACCATCGGCTGCTTTTTCAACATTTCTCGCAATTTCATTACCATATTATACCATAAAATACCGCCCCTCTCAGGACGGTATTTCGTTGTATATTTATATTATTCTGTTTCAATTCTTTTTCTACTGTTTTTCCTGGACTTGGCGCGCATGACGAAATAAATGGCAACAACTGCAATCGCAAAGATGATTATAAACAGCAGCCAAATCGGGCATTTAATTACCATCTTGGAGACTTGCTGGGTGACGCCTTCAAATTCTACCGTGTAAACTACATTGAAAATACCGAAAGTCGGGGTATTGTCCATAACTGTTTTACGAAGCAAAGTCCTATCTGGTAAAATTACGGCACTAGCCGGATCTTCCTCATTAGTGTATAGCTCTTCATCTGAAAATAGAGGGTAAACTTTTAAAGTATAATATGCACGACTGTGCACATTGCCGGTATTTTTTATAGACGCCGTTCCAGCAATGTCGCCAGATAAAATAAAGCCAGGTACATCTACATTGATTATTTCACCTTGTCTGATGGTCTTGCCAGTGACTTCGGCATAAACTAAATGTCCGATGGCAATTTTCTCGCCAAGAGCTGCACCATTTCCGCTCTCATCGCCATTACTAATAGCTGCGGATGATACTCTAATATCTGCATATTGACCACCAGCCGGTGCATCTGCTGGAACATTAATTGTAAATAATATTTCCGTGACATCATTCGGCGACAATGTTCCACTTTTTGGCGAATCTATCGTTATCCAATCAGTGATCAGATTTCTGCTGCTAGCCACGCCAAAAACATTATTATAATTCTCATCTACATAAAAAGCTTGCACATCTACTTCATATTTAATATCTACAGTTTGCGTTCCTGGACAGGAAATTTTAAAAGAACTTCGATAAGTATCTCCCGGATTTAAAACAATATCTTCCCTTAGCGGAGAAAGCGTAAAGCCTGCTGAGCCTTCCGCAATTGCAAATGTCTTAGGTACTCCTATGGTTAAAATTGTAAAAGTGGCTATAGCAATAATAGCCAACATGTGCCAAAATTGTTTTAAATTTTTTTTCATTAGTCTCCTTTTCATGACTCTTCGTTAATAATTTTGCAATTAAAACCTTTGTTCTCATAGAGGTATTTTATCTCATCAAAAGTATATGTTCCATCTGTGCTAGTTTTTTCAAGCATAAAATATTTTGCACTTTGATTATTGATTTCTGATTTTTTAGCATATAGACTCATTTTTAGGCTGTCCTGAAGCTTAGAGAAACTCATTCCTAAACTTTCAGCATCCAAATCATTATCGGCAAAACTCAGTCCCATAGAAGCATGATTAATGGCCTCACTACTAGCAATCGCATTTTCTGTATCATAGTATAGCGTGTTTATAAGCGCTATTGAATACAGATTGTCGTTATTAAAAATAATGTTAATCTTAATATTCTTTTTAGTGGATTTATCGTAAGTAAAAAATGGATACGCGAAATTATCAATTTCGCAAGTAATTGATTGTGAAGTTTCCAGTTCAGGCCAATTGCCAGATATAGTTGTTTCACCCTTCACTAAAAACCAAACCAAAAAAATCCCAGCAATCAATACTAGGAAAATTCCAATATACCTAAACCAATCTGTATTCCCACCGTTATAGATTTTCCGCATATTACTCCTTTACTTTTATCTTAAACGGCGTCCCCCTATAGAAAAGCCCCTATGTGGGGCCTTTCTAGTAGTCGCGTCTAATTAGACCGTAGTACCAGTCAATTCATAAACAGCGGCCGAAGCGTTAGTGTATACGCCATATGGCTGGTTGTTTAAAGTGCCGACGGAATACTTTACAGTGAAAGTATCACCCGCAGCTGGAGTTTCGGAGTCGCTCGTTTTTACAGTTTGCCCAGACGTTACGTATGCAGCTGCGCCGTCAGTAACCAAAGCGGACCATTTGCCGTCGTTTGCGGCAGCGGCGCTGGTCTTATAAGTGATTTCATCACCACCAGCATCCGTCAAAGTGCCGAAAGTGCCAGTCACGGTGTAACCAGCGGTATCATTGCAGTTGACCGTGAAGGAACTCGTACCAAGGTCTTTAAGTTGGCCAGCGAGCATAGTACCAGAGTACGTACCGCCGTTATAAGCAGCGCTAGTTGCGGCATTGTCACCAGTGGCAGCCGTACCAGTGCGAGTAAGCGTACAAGACTTCTCGATGGTAACTGTCAACACGTCAGTGACGGTATCATCCACTGCAAACGCACCCAAGACTGGCATCGCTGCGAGAGCTACAGATGCTGCACCTGCGATTAATGCTTTTTTCATAATTTTTCTTCTCCTCTGCTATAAGCAGAATTAACTTATATTTGTGTTAAAATATGACCTTTAACATTTTCTATTATACGTAACCGGAATAGACTTGTCAAGCAATTTTTCAAGTTTTTTTAAGTTTTTCCGCGTCCCCGTCTTAAACAAACTTTTCCACAAT
>JAFRKN010000017.1 GCA_017431725.1 Candidatus Saccharimonadota bacterium
ATAATTATTATTTGCATCAGTAGAAGCTCCGAAGACGGAACTATTATAAGTATAAACACCTGAATTGGAACTAGAAATGGCAGTTTGGAGATTAGCGGCAGTTTGAGTACCTTTAGTCATGGAAGCAACTTTATCATAAAGTAATTGTTTCCACTGAGCATAGAGAGTAATTGTCCCACCAGCTGCTGCAAGATTACTCACCGATTGCCCATCAGCATAACTTGTCCCACTGCCATTCGCTGCCGTGTTCCAGCCTGCAAAGATATAGTTTGTTCGGGTAAAGGAATTTGAAGTTAGATTTACCGTATCCCCCACCGTAACAGTCTGATCACTCATTGTTCCTGAGCCACCATTGGCATTATATGAAATTGTGTATTCAGTGCTGGCTAAACACCTAATAGAGACGCCGTAGTACTTATCGTAGTTATACGTACCTGGGTAAACACTTGTGCTACTCAGAAACAGGCGGTACGAATAGTTGCTAGTAACCGCAGTAGACGACCAATAGAACCCGCCGCTGCCCCTACTAGCGACCGACGACCCATAGGCGAAGCCAGAATAGAGGAAGTTGTTTGGATAAGTTCTAACTAGTTTACTGACTGGAGTAGCTTCTTCTGAACCTGTGTAATATGGAGTAGTAGAGCTATCATAGTTAGCAGGTAAAGTGCCATTGTTTAGTCCATCTACAATGAGGTTCCAGAATTCATTATCATCATCAGATACTATTCTAGTTTTACTACCTCCTTTAGGTAATCGCCAACCAGAAGGGCAAAGGGAGGTAGCTGTAACGGACTGGTTGTTGGTGTTATAGTAGCTAGTATCAGCGATAGCGGCTGACCAAGTGTAATAATTACCATAGGAATAGATGTTTTGGCCAGTACCAGTCATGTTATTAGTATTTACATTGGGGTTAATGGTGCTATTAGTATTAGTGTTGTCGTTACGGTATCTAGGAAATCTATAGCCTGGATCATTAGTAGTACCAATATCAGAAAGGGTAGCTCCGTTTACTCCAGCAATATCACCAGAACCATCGGATTTATAGAGAGTGTTAGCAGTGGTAGAATTAGAGAAGTTAGCAGTTTCTGGTTGAGCCAGACCAGAAAAGACTCCGCCAAAGGCTCCATTATTACTTTGGGTGTTCATTGGGGAGATATTGGCGGTATAGTCTAATCTGAGATTCTCAATCATCCAACAATTGCCATCAGCAAGTTTAGCTACAGCATAGGTGTCATTATCTCTTTGATCAGTTAAAGCAGTGACTTGACCTGTAGTCATGGAGGAACAGCCAGTCCAGTTCTGAATATTACCAGCTGATGGCACCCATATAGCATATAAAGTAATGATTTGTTCAGAATTAACTACGGTAGCATGAGAAATAAAGGAGGCATTAGCGGTAATAGTTTCATTGGGTCCAAAGACTTGACCAGCTGCTTTAGCGGTGGCTAAGTCTGATTGGAAAGTAGCAGAGCCTGGATTCAATTGTATAGTAGACCAACCAGCAAAGCCATAACCAGTTCTTTTGTAATTAGAAGCAGCTAATGTGACTTCATCATCTTCATGCACATTATTATGGGTAATACCCATAGTAGTAGAAGAATTAGCACCATTATCATTATATTGAATCTTGTAGATGGAACAATTAGCACTGGCAGTTAGATAATAAGTTACAGCATTATTGTTAGACATTTTATAAAGGCCTGGTTCAATAGTATTATCTACTGATACACCATAATAGACTGGTATAGTATCGCCACCCGAAGCTGAACCCGAAGCTTTAGTAATTAAAGTATTAGCAGCACTAGAAAGCCCAATAAAGTTAGCTGAAGTAGCGGTAGTATTATTAGCAGTAGAGTATCCCCATGTGCCTAGATTCCCTTCTCCGACTAGAGCTTTGGGAGTAGAAACAGTACCAGTAGTAGTAGGAATAGTAGAAGTAGAAGTATTGTCTCCACCTTTATATAGAGCATTATCAGTAGGACCACCAATGGATAGAGTATAGCCTAGTGGACAAGTAGAATTAACTACTACATTGTCCGTACCCATAGCTGCGCCATCAGCAGCAGAAGAGACATCTACTGAAACGATGCCAGAAGTAGAGAGAGTGGTAGTATAGGCCAAAACAAAATCAGAGCCTAGTGTAAGGCTACAACAAACACTAAAAACCAAGCCAGCTATAATAGCTACAGAAGTTTTTTTCGCTCCCAAAATATCTGTTTTGATAATTTTCACTAAAACCCTTCTTTTTATTTCAGTGTGTGTATGGTCTAAATTATTTTTTTCTACTTTGGATCATATTTTTCGCACACTTATACTAATATAATAATGCTTATTCCTTTATAACACAAGCATTTTTTATCATTTTTGCCAAAATTTCAAGTTTTCCACCAAAATTTTTAATTATTTTTATATCCTTCCAATGTTACCTTCACTGCCGTTTCTTTTCCTTCCCGAAAAACCGTCAACTGTACCGTGTCGCCTGGTTTATATTCACCAATCAGTGAAGCTAGCGACCCCGCCACTCCAATCTTCTCACCATTTACCGCCGTTATAATATCCTTATCCTTCAAACCAGCCTTACTTGCCGGACTATCTTTAATAATTGCTGAATAATTCGAACTGCTATAAAGATAAGCCCCGCTACTCACTGGCAAATTATACGCTTTCGCAATTTCTGGTGTAATTTCCACACTATATACTCCTAGATAAGTTCGTTCTGCCTTTCCAGTTTCAGTTAATTGCTGCAACATCCCTTTAACCGCAGAAATTGGAATTGCAAAACCCATATTTTCCGCCGAAGTCGAAGTCGCTGTATTAATACCAATTACTTCCCCTGCACCGTTCACCAAAGGCCCGCCTGAATTTCCCGAATTAATTGCTGCATCCGTCTGTATCATGTCCGAAAGCGTTTCGGCATTATAGCCTGAACTATCCGAAGCTGTGACCGATCTACCTGTCCCCGAAATAATCCCCACCGTTACGGTATTTTGATATTGTCCCAACGCATTACCAATCGCAATCACTTGTTGCCCCACCGTAATCGTTTTGGAATTTCCCAAGGTTGCCGGCTTCAAACCCGTAACATTCTCAATCTTCAAAAAAGATACGTCATTCAATGGATCTGTCGCCACCACTTTTACACCCTCATAAGTCGTCCCGTCAGCTAAAACCACGTTAATTTCGCTAGCCCCATTAATCACATGCTTGTTAGTAATAATATAACCATCTTCCGAAACAATGATTCCCGTTCCCGCCGCCGATGCGTCATAACTCTGTCCAAAGAAATTTGTCGTCTTTGTGGAAGTTACAATCGAAACCACACTTTCCGACACTTTATTGGCCACATCCGCAATTGAACCTTCCGCAAAATTCGCCGAATTTCCATCCGTCCCACTATTTAAAAATGTAATTGGTGTTGAAGCTTTTTCGTAGGCCAACCATCCCAAAGCCAGTCCTCCCCCACCACATACCATTGCTATCAATGCAAGCACAATCGCCAAACCACTTTTGCTATTATTTTCTTTTGTCTGGCTATCCTGAATTTTTTCTATTTTTTGCGGTTCTTCCTTATTTTCCCCGTCAACAATTCTACCCATTTCTTTTATCTCCATTTTTTCTCCTTTAAATATTAAATATTGGATTACTAAACCATAAAACAATTATACTAATTAAAAGTATACCAAAAATCGCCGGGCCAATAATATGCTTCAGCCTAAAATCATCCTGATATTTTATCATTGCCTGTCTTGCATAATTATAAACAAAAGCAAAAATTGTCAAAATAATAGCAATCTGCGGAATTCTAATCCCAGTTGAACCAAAAGTATATATAATAGACCAGCTATAGCACAAAAAAGCCACTTCAGAAAATACCAAACCACACACTAGAGTAGTTAAAGTATAATCTTTATCATCACTCTGCGCCAAAATATGCCGACTAGCCGCATAACCAATCAAAAAAGTTAATAACACTAGAACTATCACATCTAGATTAGACGACATAATCACCGCTGCCGAAACCCCCAAAAAAACCGCAAACAAAGATTGTACTAAATTTGCCGTTTCAGAAGAAAGTGGTTTTATAAAAAGTAGCCACACACAATATATTAGCATCAGAAGAAAATCTACTACCAAAAATGCTCCTCCCGCATAAAACGCCAAAATCACAATGCTAATACCCACAATAATATCTACTAAATTGGATTTGATATTTAGCCAAAGATAGCGTTTCCGCACTGCAAAAACTCGCCATTTCGAAACCAAAACCAACAATATTCCTAGAATCGGGCTACTCGACAAAACCGTGATCAAAACCGCCCCCACTCCCAGTAAAATATTTAAAAAAACATGTACCAAATTACTAGCTATATTTCTTGATTTTCTCGCCAAAACATAATCAGCCATATACTTATATTATAACAAATTTTTCAAATTAAGCTTAAAATAATGTTATAATATTTCGTATGAAACCGACATTTTTTCAAAAACATCCTTTATGCAAAGATCTCCTCAGTTTAATTTCTTTTATTCTTGCCGTTATTCTTGGCACTTTATTTTTGAACACTTTTATTTATCGTTCCTATAACGTCGTTGGTGGCAGTATGGAAAACACCCTCCACGAAGATGATCGCGTTATCGTCAATCGCGCCGCCGTCTCTTGGTCGCACTTTTTGGGTCAAGAATATGTCCCTGAACGTGGCCAAATTATCGTCTTCTTAAACGAAGACGAAGCAAAAGTCAAAGAATATCAAGCCGCTGGTGTTTCTAATCCTGTTACCTGTACCATCCCTTCTAATATCAACGATCAATACATCATCAAACGCGTCATTGCCTTTCCAGGCGAACGCGTCACCGTAAAAGACGGTATTATGACTATTTATAACGAAGAACACCCCGAAGGATTTATTTACGACAACGATTGGCGCCTCTCCGAAACTGACGGGCCCAAAGAACACACCTCTGGTGAAGTTGATCTAACCGTCCCCACAGGAGAGCTTTTCGTCTCCGGCGACAATCGTGAAGGTTCCAATTCTTGGGACTCCCGTAACGGGCTTGGTACTATTCCTTATTGTCGCATCATCGGTCCAGTCGTCTTCCGTCTCTTCCCACTCGATAAAATCAGAACCTTCTGAATAACAAGTTTTATGAATTCTCTTTTTAGCTCGCCTGAGGTGAAAATTTGAAAAAATAATTTGATGGAAGCCTTCCGGTATTTCAGTACCGGCTTTCCATCACTATTTTTTCAAATTTTCAGCCTTTTTATGGCAAGCTAAAAAGAGAATTCATAAAACTTACTAATCCGACACGTCTCCAATCAACTTTACTGATTCGGCTTCTGGCAATTCTTCCACGTCTTTTAGTTTTCGCTCAATCGAACGCGAAGTCGTTTTTGCCGACTCAATTTTATTAGCTGATTCTTGTAATTTTTTCTGTACTCCCTCTAAAAGCTCCGAAAACTTTCCAAATTGTGTTTTTACGGCTCCTAAAGTTTGCCAAACTTCTGCCGAACGTTTTTCAATTGCCACTGTTCTAAAGCCCATCAAAAGCCCTGACAACATCACAGGAAGCGTTGAAGGTGAAGCCACTGTGATATTATATTTCTTCCTAATTTCATCCGAAAGTCCCGTAATCCTTATAATTTCTGCATACAAAGACTCCGTCGGTACAAACATAATGCCAAAATTCGTCGTTTTGGGCGGGTCAATATATTTTGTCGATATTTTTTTAGCCTGCTCTTTTACGTCATTCGCCAAAGCTTTTTGATAAGTAACAATATCTGTTTTATTACCATTATCGTAAGCCGCAATCAATCTAGAATAATTTTCCACCGGAAATTTAGAATCAATTGGCAAAAATACATCAGCCTCTTTTCCTGGCATTTTCACGGCAAATTCTACTCTATCATTTGAGCCCTGCTTTGTGATAACATTTTCTTCATATTGCGATTTATTCAAAATATCTTCTATGATTGCTCCAAGCTGTACTTCACCATAAATCCCTCGTGTTTTTACGCCTTCCATCACTTTCTTTAAATCTCCTACTCCCGTCGCTAAGTTTTTCATCTCTCCAAGTCCTTGATAAACTTGTGTTAGTTGTGTAGAAATTGACTTAAAACTCTCATTAAATCGTTTTTCTACGCTAGCTTTCAACTTTTCATCCACCGTTTCTCGCATCTCTTCTAATTTCTTTTCATTTCCACTTTGCAATCGTTCTAAATTTTCTGCAATTTCTTTTCGATTTTCTCGGAAATTTCGATCTATCACTGGATTTATCTTCCCAACTTCTCCTTCTACTCGAATCAATCTTTCTTCTAATTGCTTATAATCTTGTGATTTTTGTGGCTTAGATACTTTATAAATCAAAAATCCTATCATCCCCACAATAATCACCCCCAAAACACCTAAAAATATTTCCATAATCACAATTATATCACATCTTTTTTAAAAAATATGTTATAATAATCCCATGCCGTCTTAGCTCAGTTGGTAGAGCAGCCGCCTTGTAAGCGGCAGGTCATCAGTTCAAGTCTGATAGACGGCTCCATTTTTTTATTTGTGTTTAACTTTTGCACCATGATTTGAATCTTTTTCCAAATGGTGGTGATGATGACTAGAAATTTTCGGGAAAATAAATTCCAAACCAATTTTTATAATTACTAATGCAATCACTAAACTCACATACACCTCAATATCAACTTGCCAAATTAAATAAATTACCGCTGAGCCTAAAACCGCAACACTAATCAAAGTATCATTCATTGTTTCTGCTCCCGATGCCATTAAAACACTAGATTTAAATCTTTTACCAGCTTTTTTTAGATAGTCAGCTAATAAATATTTCGCTATAATACTAGCAATTAATACTATTATTGTCGGCAAAGAATATTCCACTTCGCCAGTCTCAAAGAATTTTTCCACAGATTCTACAATAATATGAATACCGACAATAATTATAATAAGTGCAATGGCAACAGTAGTCCAACGCTCAATTTTTTGACGCCTTTCTACTAATTTTTTATGGCTAGCTAATTTTTCGCTAATAATTACCAAAAATCCTGAAATTGCGTCAATAAAACTATGTGCTGCGTCCGAAATAATTGCAATTGAATTAGAAATTAATCCAACCACGATATTAAATATGCCAAGCAAAAAATTTATAAAAATAAATAACCACCCCGATTTCACAATTACTTTGCTACGTATTTTATTCTCATCCATATTTAATATTCTAGCATATTCTGTTATAATAAATAAATAAAAGGAGATAATATGTTTAATTTAAAAGGAAAGGTAGCGGTTGTTTCAGGCGCTTCATCAGGGCTTGGCCAACAAATGGCACTAGCGCTCGCGAGACAAGGTGCCGATTTGGCAATTCTAGCCAGAAGAGTCGAAAGATTAACAGATTTTAAACCAAAACTAGAAAAAGCTGGGGCTAAAAAAGTTTTAGCTATCAAATGCGATGTTACTTCTACAGAAGATATAAATAACGCCGCAAAAATTGTAGAAAAAGAATTTAAAAGAGTTGATATTTTATTAAATTGCGCTGGTTCCTCCAAAGATAAAGGTGTTCTCGACATGACCGACGAGGAATGGGATTTTACCATCGCCACCGACGAAACTTCTGTTTTTAAAATGACCCGGGCTTTTGCCAATATTATGAAAAAACACCAATACGGACGTATTATTAATATAGCATCAATGTATGGCTTGGTTGGCAATACCGAGATCCACACTGTAGCCTATCATGCTTCAAAAGGGGCAGTAGTCAATTTTACTAGGGCTGTCGCCGCCGAATTAGCCTTAGACGGAATTACTTGCAACGCAATTTGTCCAGGCTATTTTGAGACTGAACTCACCAAAGCTGTTTTGGATACCCCAAGATTTCAAGAATTTGCCAAAACTCATGTTCCCATGCAAAGATACGGCAAACCAGGCGAATTAGACGCCGCTGTAGTCTTTTTAGCTTCAGAAGAAGCTTCTTATGTTACTGGGCTCATCATGCCAGTAGATGGTGGATATACTTGTATTTAATAATTTAAGGAGGAAAAATGAAAACCAAGTATAGTGGCACAAAAACTGAAGAAAACCTTAAAAAAGCTCTAGCGGGAGAAAGCGAAGCTAGAAATAAATATGATTTTTTCGCCTCCAAAGCTAAAAAAGACGGCTACGAACAAATTGCCGCAATTTTTGCTGAAACCGCCTCAAACGAAAAAGAACACGCCAAATTATGGTACAAAGAATTGCACGGCGGAGCAGTAGAAGACACCGAAATCAATTTAGAAGCCGCTGCAGACGGCGAAAATTACGAATGGACCGATATGTATAAAGGTTTTGCAGAGACTGCTCGCAAAGAAGGGTTCGAAGAATTAGCCAAAAAATTCGAAGGCGTCGCCGCCATCGAAAAATCACACGAAGAAAGATATCGCAAACTATTAAAAAATGTCAAAGATAAAAAAGTCTTTTCTAAAGATGGCGACACTATCTGGATTTGTCGAAATTGTGGTCATATCGTCATAGGTAGAAAAGCCCCCGAAATTTGTCCAGTTTGTAGTCATCCCCAAGCCTACTTCGAAATCAAAGCTACGAATTATTAAAAATTAGCCCTTCGGGGCTATTTTTTATGGAGCCTCGAACCGGGCTTGAACCGGTGACCTCATCCTTACCATGGATGCGCTCTACCAACTGAGCTATCGAGGCAACAAAACTATTTTATCATATTAATTACTTCTAGTGCAAGTGAATATAATAGAATAGACCAACACTACTCGCAGGAATCGTCCGTGCCGTAAATCGTCCATCCACGTTCCAGTTATAATCAGTCACATCAATTGAACCATCTGCATTTACATTTTCCACCCAGAAAACATGTCCATATTCACCATAAGAAGTCCAGCCAAAAGAGTCTACCGTCGGATTTTTATCAGCCACGTAGCCAGCCCTCTCGGCTTTCCATTTCCAATCATATGCATTTCCGTACGCCAAATAGATCCCAAATCTTTCATATGCTTTCCATCCTACATAGCTCACACATTCACAAATCAATCCACCAATTTTTATACCATTAACCTCAGTTGTATACCTATCCCAATCACGCGGACACGCATAGCCAAAATTTCCACCAGTTTTTTCAAGCCCAAGATCATAAATATAACTACTGTATGTATCTATTCCATCATAAGCTATCCCATTTAATTCGGGATGAGCATCCCGATAAGCTTTTTCAGCTACTCGTTGCGCCTCACGCGCTGCCAAAACTAAAGCTTCATAAGCCTTTGCATCATTCTCATATTTTTCCACCAAAGCCTGTTGTTCGGCTCTTTTTGATTCCAAATCTTTTTTAGCCTGTTGCTGTTCCGCCAAAAGTTCTTCCACTTTAGCCTTATCTTCCTCTAGTTTTTGCTTTGCTTCCCTAATATTTATTGCTACTGCACTAATTTGTTGTTTTGCCACCTCGCCACGCGTAGCTTTTTCGGCCAAATCCGAAATTGATCTCGATCCCGCCAAAATCTCAATCGGCTCTACATCACTTTCAAAATGCATATTAATCAAAAGTTCAGCTAAAGCCTCCTGCTCCGAATCTAATTTCTGTTTAGTCTCATAAATTTGTTGTCTCAAATCTTCTACCTGCGCTTCCGTATCAGCAATCTCACGTTTCACTGCCGCAATATCTATATTAAGATCTGCCACTTTAGCTTGATAAAAATTAGCATTCGAATTAGCTGTTAAAGCCGCCTTATTCGCAGCTTTTTCTTCGTTCACAGCCGCCATACAATCAGCTGATTTTTTACAAGCCGTAGAAATACTTTTTACCTCTCCCTTTACACTACCTACTCCTATCACACTAATCATCAAAAATGCCAAAAACCCAGACAAAATTCTTCGTCCTCTTCGCTTCATTTCTTCTAGTTTCGACATTCGAATTTTCACAAAATCAGTATCCTCCACCTATAGACTAACATAAAAATACCAGAAAATCAATAGCTTAAGCTTTATTCAAATATTTCGAAACTGCTAATCTGGCCGAAATTCTACCTATAATAATCCCAGCTAAAATAAACAAAAGATAGACTAAAATCAACTGATTTGACTCTAGAATTGCGTTGATTGAATCCACATTTATACCATATCCTTCTAATTTTGGCGACAAAAATCTAAAACCAAAATAGGAAGTAGTCGCTGCAACCAGACCAGCAATAATACCACAAATTTCCGCCTCGACCAAAAACGGGCCTCTAATAAAACTCTTATCTGCTCCCACTAATTTCATCATATAAATTTCCTCTCGCCGTGAAAAAATCGCCATTCTAATTGTACTAAAAATAATCAAAATTGAAATCACCAAAAACACTGCCGCCAAAATAATTCCACCCGTCCGCGCGATTCTAGCCCAAGAAGTAATTGTGGCAATTTGTGCCCGGTTTACATCGTAAGTAGGAGCCTTATCCTTATCGGTGTATTTTTTAAATAATTCATTCGTATCTACCAATTCACGAATGCTATTTAAATTATCTACATTATGAACTTTTATTCTCATCGTTGATTGCATCTTACTAATCATCAATTTTTCCATTTCTTCATCTAATACATTAATAATGTCCTCGCTTTCTGCATTATCCGCCAAAAATTTTTCGTATTCTACCTCCGAAGTAGAAGTATCCACGCTTTTAGTATTTGGATCTTTCTTTATTTCCGTTGTCAATTCTGCTAAAGTCTCTTCCGAAGTACCCGGCTTAAAATAAATCGTTATGTCGATTTTGTCTTTCATCATTTCAGCCGTGTTTGTCAAAATCACACTAGCTACCACTGTCACAAAAAGAATAATCAAAGTAATTGCCATTACAATAGTTGCTGCACTCGACAACCAAATATTTCTAGAAAAACCACTGGTTCCATATTTTAAAATTCTGGCTTTTTCCCTCACAATATGGCGCTTCCGCGTCCTCTGCATCGTTCTTAAACCTTTTTTCGAAATATTTTTCAAATTTTCCTTTTTCTCTTTTAAATTTTTTTTCTCACTCATTGAATCACCTTCTTTCTTGGCTTAAGCGCGTGACCAGGCGTTCGCACTGCCCTCGAAGGAATTTTTGGCGCAGGCGTTTCATCTAATTTATAAATTCCATGATTTTTCTGATCATTGACGATTTTCCCGTCTTTTAAGGTAATCACTCTTTTTTGTAAACTATTTACAACATTTTCATTATGTGTTGTTACCAAAATCGTTGTTCCAAAATCATTGATTTTCTTTAATAATCCAATGATTTCTTCTGTCGTCAACTTATCTAAATTAGCCGTTGGCTCATCTGCAATTAAAATCTTCGGCTGTCTTGCCACTGACCTCGCTATAGAAACCCGCTGTTGTTGACCACCAGACAATTGATCCGGAAACTTCTTTGCCTGGTCTAGCAAATCTACCAATTCCAAAACTTTCGGCACCGTTTTACGAATCTCTTTCCCACTCATTCCCGCAATTTCTAATGCGAATGCCACATTTTCATAAACCGTCCTTCTCGGCAACAATTTGAAATCTTGAAAAACCACACCAAGCCGTCTCCGATAACCCGGAATATGACGCTTTTTTACATAATCTAAATCAATGCCACCAATAATAATTTTTCCCGAGTCTGGATTTTCCTCTTTCGTAATCATCTTCATTAAAGTAGATTTACCCGCTCCAGATTTTCCTACCAAAAAAGCAAACTCATTCGGCTCAATATGTAGCGAAACCGCATCAAGCGCCGGAGCCGAATCGCCTGGATATTTTTTCGTCACGCTATCAAGCAATATCATACCATTATACTAACATAACCGTTAATATTTTACAAATTTTCCAATTCTTCCATTATCCTCGAATCAAAATTTTCAAATTTTAAGTGTAATGAAATATGCTTTTCCTTAGAACCTTCTGGCTGATAAATCATTAATGGACTAATTTCTGCCTTAAAATTTTTCTCAACCAATTTTTTCTCTATTTTATTTATAACATCAGCATAAGACATTGTCGTAATTACTGTCAAATCTCTCGCCTCTTTCTTACCTAAATTAATCTTTAGATGCTCAAACTTATTTTTAAACAATAATTCAAGATCAATCTCAAACCCAGCTAGATAATTTCCTAATTTAAATTCCTGTTTTACCGAATTTTTAAACTCTCCCACTACTCCCAAATATTCACCATCTAAAGTTACAATTTCCGCCGACCTTTTCGATTCAAACGGTTGAGTTTCAGGAACTTTCGATTTTAACGGTCGATATTCAACTTTTAAACCAAACCATTTTAATAATGCATCTACATATTTTTTCGCCGCATAATATGCTGTATTAGAATTTTTTCTTTCCGCGATCAAAAAACCTAATTTTAACTTTTCTCTTGGCACATTTTCCGCATCAAATCCCCATTCTTTTTGATAAACTTTATTCATTTCAAAAATTGCAAACTTATCAATCGGAATCTTTTGATTCAAATATACCTTTTCTAATAAATTTGGCATTAAACTCTGTCGGATAAATTGTAATTCAGGGCTAATCGAATTAACAATCTTATAAGAATTTTTTTCGTCTTGGCCGACTTTCTTTAATAATTTATTCGAAATAAAACTATAAGTCAAAACTTCATTTGCTCCAAACTTAGACAACAAATCTCGAATTTGGTTTTTTAGTTCAAACATTCCGTTTTTCTCGGCCGTCGCATGTAGCGGCAAAGTTGGCATAATATTATCATAACCAAGTAATCTCCCGACTTCCTCAATAATATCTTCCTTAATATGGATATCTGTTCGCCACATCGGCGCCCTAATTATCAAATCATCTTTCTTTTTTTCAATTTTAAAACCCACGTTTTCTAGCGTTTTTCTTACCAATTTTTCATCATAATTGGTGCCAAGCAATTTATTAATATCTTCAACCGAAATTAATATATAAACTTCTTTTTCTGGCTTTGGATATTCATCAGCTATTGTTTCTACTTCAAACCCATCTTTCAACATTTCCGCACACATCTTAGCCACCGCCAAAGTTTGATTAGCCGGTTGACCTTTTGTGAATCTTGTAATTGCTTCCGAAAAAATCCCGTGCGCCATTTGAGTTTTGCGTAAATTATATAAGCTAAACGTCGCTGACTCCAAAATAATATTTTTTGTATTTTCATCAATCATTGTCGACTTTCCGCCCATCGCTCCCGCGAGCGCCACTGGTATATCGTTACTCGTAATAACAATATCATTTTCATTTAATTCAATTTCTTCATCATCCAACAAAACTAGTTTTTCGCCTTTTTTTGCCAACCGTACCGTAATTTTTGGCTCCTCAGATTTTCCAACCGTTACAAATTTATCATAATCAAACGCATGTAAAGGTTGTCCCGTTAGAAGCATCAAATAATTCGTTGCATCCACAATCGGATTAATCGGTTTCATCCCCGACTTCGCAAGTACCGTATCTTCCCAAGTCAAATATTTTTTCTTCATCTCCCCATGTTTTTTCAAAACAATCGCAGTATATCTCAAGCAAATGTCAGGATCGTCGATTTTTACAACGAGAGTTTTGTCGGACATAAAATTTCGATGAATAATTTGATTCTTGATTCTCGAAACCGTGTCCCGCGAAGATTGCTGCCCGAGCGAAATAAACGAACCACGCAAAGACGAAAGCGAGTGAACAAGGTCAAGAGAATTAAAATCAAATTGCTCTCCTAAAATTCCTGCTACTTCTCTTGCAAATCCAATTATCCCAAAACAATCTGGTCGATGCGTCAACGATTTATTTTCAATTTCCAAAATCAAATCTTTTAATTCGAAAACATCCGCCAATAAATCTCCTGGCTTAGCTATTTCTGGATTAATCTCCACAATCCCCGAATGATCATCTCCAAAATCTAGCTCATCTGCTCCCGCAAGCATTCCATTTGAATCGTATTTTCCCAGCATTTTCCGTTTTCCAATCACAAACGGTGCATCTTCATGAACCGATGCCGGCACAATTGCACCCGGTTTAATCCAAGCCGCCAACATCCCTTCTCTAACATTATCCGCCCCACAAACTACTTGTGTTAGTTCGCTCGAACCATAATCAATCTGGCACAAAGTCAAATGCGTTTCTGGAATTTTTTCCGCCTGCTCAACCCGTACTATATATATATTGTCATATTTATGTGTCTCATCAATCACCCCCTCAACTTCAACCAACCTTGCCCCAATCAATCGAATCAATTCTTCATCAGAAATTTTAACATCAACATATTTTTTTAGCCAATTCAATGAAATTCGCATTATTTAAACTCCCTCAAAAAATTTAAATTTCCCGATTCAAAATATCTTACATCATTTAAACCATACCGAAGCATCACTAGTCTATCAATCCCACCACCCCAAGCAAAGCCATGATATTTAGTCGGATCAATCCCCGCCATCTTGAGAACGTTCGGATGAATCATCCCGCAACCCAACATTTCCAAATAATCACCTTTCTTTCCACCCAACGTTTTCGGTTTTTCAATCATAAATTCCAAACTCGGCTCCGTAAACGGGAAATAACCAGGCTGCGTTCGGATATTCAATTTTTGTTCATAATATTTTTCGAAGAATTCTCTCAAAATTCCCAACATATCGCCCATCGAACAAGTTTCCGAAACATAAACCCCCTCACATTGGTAAAAAGTATGCTCGTGCGTCGCATCTACGTCTTCGTTTCGAAACACCCGACCCGGTACCACCACCGCAATCGCCTTCCCCTCATCTAAGCGCGCTTTATACATTTTTAGCACTCGATGCTGCATCGTTGAAGTATGTGCCGGCGGGATAAAACCTTCTTCCGTCCTAAAAGTATCATACCCATCTCGCGCCGGATGTTCCTTCGCGAAATTTAAACTATCAAACATGTGAAACTCATCATCCAATTGTTTTGACTCCACCACATCAAAACCCATCATTTGATAAATCTGAACTACTCGGTCTAGTTCCGTCATCAAAGGATGTTTCGACCCCATCGTTGTAGTATAAAATTCCGGCAACGGTTCATTCACACCCGAAAAAGCCGTCACATCTATTGGCTCAACCTCCACATCTAAAACCGCCTTTTCCGCTTCGCCAATCTTTGCCAAAATTTCAATCTTCCTAGTATTCAACTTCTGCCCAAATTCTACTCGCTTCTCCAAAGGAATATCTTTAATCTTAGCATACTCCGCATTTAATTTTTTTAATTCTAATTTTAATTTTTCTAACTCTTGCATACAAGATATATTATACTCCTACTTGACTATTTTGCCAAAGTATGCTATAATGGAAAGACTGCTTTTTAAACCGCAAAAGTCCGGTTTCTTACATCCGCATAACTTATCTGATTGAGTAATATCACATAAACACTCGCAATCCCATTATCATTGTCGAATCTCAACTCTTTTTCTACTTCCACTTCCGGCTCCCCAAACGCATACCGCTCACTCGGATCGTAATTTGCAATATAATTTTCATATTCAATTAAGTCCAAAATTGCCACTACCGTCTCTTTATCAAGTCCTGAATATCGCGCCAACATCCCCTCATACGAATTATCTAATGGATTTTTTTCATAATAATCATCCAGAAATGCCGTCACTGCCGATTTCTCAATCACGCCCATCGACTCTGCCAAAGATTGATCCTCAACAAATCGCTGATAATATTTTGCGGTATCCCAATTTGGCGAGCCTCCTACATCTTTTGCGTTAGATAAACTATTACCCGCTACGCAAGCCTCACCATTTACATAACCTGCATTATCTAAAGCTTGTTGATTTTGTGCAATATCAACAATATCTCCAACAACCGGAATAGCCCCAATTACTCCATTAAGAGCATTTCTCGTTGATTCGCTAATTCTTTCCGATCTTATATCAGCAAATTTTTTAACCTCATTAGCAATATTTTGATCAGTTACACCAAAACCAGAAGATCTTTCATTGCAAAATAAGATATATTTTGCTAAATCGGAGTTCCAATCAATTTGAGCATTATTATTACTCGGTTCTGACAATAAATCCCCACTTTCTACTAACCTATCAATTACATCATCCAATGGATCTACCTCTATGGTAGTTACGTCCGTAATTGCATATGGGTTACAAAAAGCATCACCTACCGCTCCAATCGAAGCAAGGTAAGGACAAGTTTTTTCATACTCCTCTGGATCCGGCAAAGTATCAACGATATTATATGCATATACTGCAGGCGTATTTAACGAAATAAGTGAAGAAGATATTACTCTCCCGCTATTATTTATAATTCCCATCAGCGAATTAGTAGTCAAAAAGCCCATCATATTTGTCATTAAGGTCCCCATAAAAGTATATTTCGAAGTTAAATCAAATGGGCTTAAACTTTCTCTCTCATATCTTGCGTTGTCCGCTATTACTTGTTGCTGTGCTACCGCAAATTCAGTATATTTATTAAGCGTAGATAAAGAACCCCCATTATACCGATGCGAATTTCCAAGATACATATTTGCACCCGAAACTAAAGCATTCCCAAGATCTTCTCCTCCTATATCCGTTATTAAATCTCTCACAAACATACTAGTAATAATTGGAACCACTAATTTAGCCACTTGGCTAATAGCAGTAGCAAGCGCCGCTCCAGAAGCTGCTGATTTAAAAACATTACCAAGTAAAGGAGCACATGCAGAAAGCGAAACTCCAACAGTAGCTATCGACCCAGCAATTCCGGCGAGACAAGTCCCGACTTCTATAAGGTCCACCGCTACGCTAACTCCAGCGGAGACTATTCTAGTAAGAGCACAACCTTTAAATGCTTCCATACTGCCACCAACTGACTTAAGTAAAGCGTTAGTGTTTTTAGAAAAATTAAAGCTCTGCACACTTGGATCATTAGGATTTACCTTAGACTTTCCTCCGCTATACAAAGCTGCGACAGCATTTGCCTCCATTGCCGACTTCGGCTCCGTCGTGATTTTGTCTGGGTTTTCAGTTCCATTCGGAATTTCATAAGTTCCCGTTTTTCTCTCATTTAAAATATTTGCTAATTCATTAATAGGTGCCTCCGCCCCATCCCCTGCCTTTGTCTTGTCGAACGCCTCAAAGTAAGATGTTGAGAGTGTAATAATTTGCAAGGCTTGTTCCGCCTGCACCATCAAATTAATAGTAGCTATAAAATCAACAACTGTGCAAATTACATTAGTGGCTATTAACCCTCCACCGCTCACTGAATGTGCAGTCTTAAAAGTAGATGATATCTCGTCCACTTTAGCTCGTACTATACGTCTAGCATCCGCGCTATTTTTTAAATCACTTCTGCTAATTTTAGAGTTTGATCTAGAATCATCTCTTGTAATTTTTAATTTTTCTTCTTCGTCTTTATCAACATTCACCCCGACCCTTTTTGCATCACTGCCACCTGTCTCACCCGCTTGTTTTTCCATCAAATCTATAGCCGCTCTTCTTGCATTTCCACCTTCGGCCCCAACTTTCTCATCAAAATTTTTAAATAAATTTCTCGTAAGTCTGTTATTCCTAAAAAATCTAGCCGTCGACGTTCCAAACCAGTTCGCAATCTGCCCCCGCCACGTCATCGAACCCGCATTATATCTAGTAAAAAAATCTGAATTATTTTTATATTCCGTCTTGAAGTTGTCTGCCGTCACATCAACGACTTTCCCATCACTCCCAGTAAACCTTAACTTCTTTACTCCACCCTCTTCAACATAATCAATCCCTTGTTGTTTTAATTTTGCTTGCTGTTTAGCCGAAATATTAAAATCACTCCCAAATGCATTGTATGGACTCTTGGTTCGACCAGTACTCATCTGATATCTAAAAAATGTCTCCGATCTCTTATTTGCCGAAATGTGCATCGAATTAAAAGTCTCTTGAATTTGAGCTACGAAACTAAACGGCTGGAAAAACTGTGCTCCCCCCATCAACCCCCCCACTCCAAAAATACTTAAAACAATCGCCAAAATCGGACCTTTTCTTCCCAAAACACCTTTTACCCCACCCTTCTTTTTCTCATCATCTCCTCGTCCGCCTCCAGAATAATACCCTCCTGCCTCTTCTTCTTGCTGACGAGCCCCCGCTAAATTATCTTCGCTTTTTTTAGGCTCATTCCGGCTAGCCGCTTTTTCTGCCGATTTCAAATCATCTACTGCAGCCTTAGATTTTTCGTCCTTTAACCCACTTGGTCTTTCTCCACCCCCTTCTCCGCCCAAAAAACCTGGCAAAATACCTCTCTTTTTGGATTTTTCCACAGGGTTAGAAGATTTTGTCTCTAAATCATCTTTCTGACCATTATCCATACTATATATAGTATAACACTTATGCTAAAAAGTCCACAGCTTAAATTCGAATTTCAAAAAATTAAAACGCAAAAATCGAAATTAAAGACAAAATCGCCAGTGCTATCAAAACCACCCAAACCCAGCCAAATTTACTAGTCTTTTTATAATTCTTCATATATTCTGAATCATCTACCAAATCCGGAGTTTCGCCTTCAATCACTCCGGCACTACCTGCCATTTTCGTCCGAAGATCCGCATCGATTCTTCGCGACAATTCATCATTTTTAGTATTTTCTTTATTTACAATAATACCCATCTTTTTCCTAAATAAATTATTAACTTTTTTTATTATAACATATAAAAATGTGCTATAATAAAATCAATAAAATTTAAGGAGGCTAAAATGGCGACTAAAAAGTCGAAATCGTCGAACAAGTCCGCGAAGACCAAATCGACAAAGCAAGGAACGGCCGCGAAACCTGCCAAGAAGACAGAACTCGAGGCTTCTAAAACTCAAACGGTGGATAAAAAAACTACAGAAAAAAAATCTTGTTTTAAAGGATTTTTTGCTCGTAAATACGAAGAAAAAGAAAGTATTCTCACGATCTTCAAAAACCACAAATTTTACGGCGCACTTCTCGGCGAAATAATCGGGACCATGCTCCTAGCATTGCTCTTGTTCTCTCTTTCGCTCATGGGCATCGCAAGTGTTGCAACTTACGCTTTTGCTATTATTGCAATTCTCATTGCAGTCTACGCTTTTTCGGGCGCCTGCTTAAACCCACTCATCACCGTCGGCATGATGGCGACCCGTCGTATTTCGGTCATCCGCGGAATTATGTATATCATCGCCGAAATCATCGGAGCTTGGCTCGGTTGGCTCATCTTTAATGCTTTCCATCTTGCTGGCGGCGAGACTGCATACGACGTTCCAACTATGTCCGCTTTAGCAGAAGGTGGCTTCTGGCTCGTCACAATGATCGAACTACTCGGCGCCGCAATTATTGCATTCTTCTTCGCTCGCGCTTTGAACTATAAACGCAGCGTCTTCACTTTTGCTGCTGTGGTTGCTGGTGGTATGGCACTTGCCGTTGTAGTAGGATATGTTGTTTCTGCAGCCTTTCTTGGCCTAAACAACAATTTCATCTTCAATCCTGCTGTGGCTTTAATGCTTCAAATTTTCCCGACCGCAGGCGAAAGTTTTGGCGAAATCTTAGGTGGCATTTGCCAAGCTCTCTCGATTTACGCCCTCTTCCCGATGATCGGTGGCGTAGTCGGTTTCTATCTTTCCGACTTCACTGCCAAACTCTCCGGCGAAGAATAAAATAAACTTTTAAGCAACAAATCTTTTGCTTTTATTAGCATAATGAGATTTAGACCAGATTTGTTTGTTGTAATTATTACAACTTAACAATGAAAAAATATCCCGAGATTAGGGATATTTTTTCTTGACTTATGTTGCAATAATTACAACAAACAAGTCCAGCTAATAAAAGCAAAAGATTTGTTGCTTAGCATAAATTTGTATTTTTTTGCTTTTACTATTTAACTCTTCGGAAACAATGGCATTTCCGGCGGCTCAATTTTGCCATCAAAAATCTTAGAAATCTTTTCTGCTGTCTCCGGGATAAACGGACTCAGCATATAATTAACATTTAATAACTCTAAAATCAAACTATTTAAACAATTTCTCAACTTCTCCACTTCGCCGTTTTTCGCCAAAACCCAAGGTTTGTCTTCGTCAATTTTTCGATTAATATTTTGAACTTTTACCCAAACATAATCAAATGCTTTCGAAAATTCAAAATTATCCATTAACTCCCGATATTCTACCGACATCTCTAATTGTGAATGTTTATCTAATTTCACACCATTTTTCGAAGCTAAAACCGCTAGCCTCTGCACTAAATTTCCTAAATCATTCGCAAGCTCATTATTATAGGCGCTTTCAAACTTCTCCCACGTAAAATCCGAGTCCATAAAAGTATCAATGTGCCTTAAGAAATAATAACGAAACGCATCTAACCCATATTTATTTAAAACCTCCAAAGGATCAACTACATTCCCAATTGATTTTGACATCTTCTGTCCATCCGCCAAAATCATCCCGTGCGAAACTAAAACCTTAGGAAGCGGTAAATCCAGCCCAATTAACATCGCCGGCCAAATAATTGCATGAAATCTCAAAATATCTTTTCCTACAAATTGTGCCGCCGCCGGCCACCACGCCGAAATTTCTTCTTCTGGATAACCTAAAACCGTAATATAATTAGACAATGCATCAATCCAAACATACATTACTTGATTCTCATCATCTGGCACCGTCACTCCCCAAGTTAATTGTGACTTTGGTCGCGAAATCGAGACATCCGGAGAATCATCCAATAACTTTAAAATCTCATTCTTCCTAAACTCTGGCAATATCTTCATTTTTTCAGAGACAATCGCCTCTTTTATTTCGTCCTTAAAATCCGCAATTCTTAAATAATAATTTTCTTCTTCTAATTTTTCATACGGTTTTTGATGATCCGGGCAAACTCCGTCATTTTCTTCATATTCTTTGTCGGTTACGAATCTTTCACATCCCGTACAATACCATCCCTCGTAATTTGCTAAATAAATATGGCTAGCTAATCGCCGCCAAATTTCCTGACATCTCCTCTCGTGTTCTTGATTCGTAGTCCTAATAAAATCTGTGTTAGAAATTCCTAATAATTTAATAAATTCTTTAAATTTTTCTGAATTTTTATCTACATATTCCTGCACTGGGATATTTAAATCCTCTGCCTTTTGAAAAATTTTATTGCCATGCTCATCCGTTCCCGCCTGAAAACGCACCTCATCTCCCAGCAATCTATAATACCGCGCACAAACATCCGCCAAACAATAATCCACCGCATGTCCAATATGCGGTTTACCATTCACATACGGTATCGCCGTCGTAACATATTTTTTTGTCATAAAAATATATTACAATACTTCACAGGTAAAATCAAGTTCCTCGTAGTTTGTCTGAATACTATCAAATGCCAAATCCAAATCACCATCTTCATCCACCGGTAAGAAGAAAATTTCCGCATCTGATGCCACTAATTGATTAGCATTAGCTGTACCCGTTTCCAATACCTCAGCTTCTGCCTCCACATCTTCATCGCCACTAGTCAAAGGCACTAATGCTTTTTCCATTTTTATACTCGAAAATTCATCATCCTTAAATACCACATCAATATCTATCACGCCAGAAGACACATCACCAAACTCCGTCAGCTCACTATCAGTCATCTCTCTAGAACAACTCAACGTTTCACTTACCACTGTAGGTGCTGGCGTTGGATTGGGCGTAGAACTATCAGCGGCCGGAGAATCATTTCCTCCCCCCATTAACTGCATTGCTAATACTACCCCTAAAGCTATCACCACCATTATGGCCACTATTGCCAACAAAATTAAAGTAGTTTTACTGGTTTTCTTTTTGGCTGGTGCCATCATTGGCCCCTGTGCTGCACTAGATTCTGGTTGCGTAGCCGGATCATTAAAAGAAACACTAGGAGTTCTAGTAGTTGCCTTTTTGAAAGGGTTTTCTGCCGGCTCACTCATTGTTTCGCTCGTTCCCTCAGGGCCCGAAACTGCCGAACCAATCGAACCAGGCACCGGATCAGCTGCCTTCATTGGCGCCTTTAATTCTTCTTCGATCGGATCTGGCGCTGGCGCCGGCTCAGGCTGTGTAATTGGCTCTGTTGCCGCTAAACCACCACCAGTTGGCTGAAAAACTGGGTTTACTGGAGTAGGATTAGTAGGATTAATTACTGGATTTACTGGCGGATTTGTTGCACTAGGCTGAGGTTGCACCGAAGCTGGCGCAGGTGTTGGTTGAACTGGAGCAGCAGCTGGTTGAGCCGCAGCATTAGCTGTTTGAGCCACACCACCAACTGGCGACGCCCCCTCACTCGGCGTTGGCGCTGGACTAGGTTCCGCACCTGGCGTCGGAGCCGGATTAGGCGTTGGTGTTGGATTATTCATTGGATCCATGATATCTTCCTTTATAAAATAATTATAATGCTATTGTTTATTATAACACATTTTTCATTAAATTCTCATAATTTTTTAGCGACCAGAAAATCCTCCTCCCCCTCCGCCACCGCCGGAGAATCCTCCTCCCCCTCCACCCGAAAACCCCGACGAAGATCCTCCGCCCGAGCTCGACATCACCGTTGAATTCGTCGCATAAGAAGCTGCATTTCTTAAACTTCGCGAAATTTCCGACACTGCCAACCCAGTCAAAAGATAATCTGGCTCATCGATTTCTTTTACTTCACAATATTCTTTCATTTCCTTCATCCAACTCTCCTCCAGCCCAAAAATCGCCGCATACGGCAATAATTTCTCATATAACTTCACAATCCCTTCTGCTGATGTATCCGCTCCCTCTACGCTCTGCAACATCTTCATTCTATCCGCTTCTGCCATCTCAATATATAATCTTAATCCGTCCATATAACGCGCCACCTCTAATCCTTTTTTTGTCATACCGGTATAAATCTGAGTCTTGTCGCTTAAATACACACAAATCATCACCGTCAAAACTATTATTATCAAAATCGTACGATAAAAATACGAATAAAAAACTTTCTCTCCACCATAGTTCATATCCAAGTTTAATATCTCATCCAAAATCCCCATTAAGAATAGCCCTAACATAATCACCACTGGCACAATAATAATCGTCATCGCCAGCACATTTGAAAAACCTCTATGACCATTCCCGCCCAAATGATATTTCTTCTCCACTAATTCATCCTTTTTTAAATCCCCCAAAATTTTACTTTCCATCATTTGTTTTAAAGCTACCAATTTACTGTTCGCCGTTCTCCTCTTAATTTCAACTACCTCCCCCACCGCAGGCTTTACTCCATTATTCAAAATCGTCAACAAATCAGCATATTCCCCCTCAACTTCTCTTTTCACAATAATTTCCCACTTCTTTTTCTCACCTTTTTTTAGCTCAATCTTTCGCTGCGTAATTAACTCAAGCAACATCGCCACCTTTATATCTTTTTTCTTTCCAAGATAAACTTCCGCTACTTCCGCCAAACTATATTTATCATGTGGTTGATATTCTGGTTTTACAAAAATCCCTTTATAATAATTAGCCTTATCGCGTGATTTCAAAAACTTTTTTAGCGCCCATCCTATAGCCAATAGACTAATCACCCCCGCCCCCACCGTCAACCAAACATAAATATAATTTTTTTCTGGCTCCGGCACCACAAAACTCCCTGCTTCAAGCTCCGTATCAAAAGTTAAATTTTCAAAACTAACTAAATCTTTTGCTGCAAATTCCACTCCATCATCAATTCGCGTAATCGCACACCTATCTTTTCCACTTTCTCTATATTTACCCACATAGCACCAACTTTCTCCTGTAAAAATCCCCTCTTCCGCAAAATGCACCCTCGCCGTTACCGAGTCAAATCTCTGCCTCGATCCATTACCATTCGTATCCCAATAAAGCTCCTGCCATTTTCGACCGCCTTCGTCAAATTCTGTCACTACTTTTTCAAATTCATATTCAAAAACATAAGTTTGTTCTCCCAAAACATATTCTTCTGTCCCAGTACAAACTTCATAATATCCGTTACCTTTTTCGATACTATAAATTGGCTCACTTTCCCCATTTCTGGTTAATTTTAAATTATTTCTAGTTAAACTAGTCAAGGTTATATTTTTTCCATCTTGATTAGTAAACGGAATCTGCCTGCAAATTCCCTTATTTTGATTAAAATCCGGAAAAACTGCCGTCACTCTTTCAATTACTCGTAAACGAGAAACCCCGCTTTCATCACGGCTCAAATAATAATCACCTGTAAAATCACTAAAATAAAAATTATCCACATCCGCAAAAGCCAAAGAATCACCCCAAAATACCACCCCTACTAGACAAAACATAAAAAGTATGATATAATTTAAAGTCAACCTCAATTTTCTCATACCTTTATTTTAACTGAGTTTATCGCCTTTTTCAACGCATTGATTGATTTTTGTAATTCCATCCCCTCTTTTTCTGATATTTTTAAATCAAGTCTTCGAATTATCCCCGCTCTTCCTACCACCGACGGCCAGCCGAAACAAGTTCCCGAAAAAGAATCAAATGACGACACCGCAAGCACCCTCATTTCATCATTCAAAATACAATTCAAAATTTGTGCCACACAAGTCGCAATTCCATAATAAGTGGCACCTTTTTTCTCGATAATTTCATAAGCTTCATTCTTCACAAAATCCGAAATTCCATCCAGCGTCGCTTTTGGTAACATCTCGGTCACTTTTTGCCCTCCCACTTCTGCTAACGACCAAACCGAAAGTTCCGTATCGCCATGCTCCCCAATCTGATACGCATGCACTGATTTTGCATTCACGTTCACATATCCCGCTATCCTCTGGCGCAATCTCGCCGAATCAAGCACCGTCCCCGAACCAATCACTCTCTCTGCTGGCAATTTCGAAAATTTCATTGTGTAATAAGTTAAAACATCCATCGGATTAGTCACAACAAGAAAAATCCCATTAAAACCACTCTCCATAATCTGTTCAACCATGCCTTTAAGAATATTCACGTTCTTCTTCAAAAGCTCCATCCGCGTTTCGCCCGGTTTTTGTGCTGCTCCTGCTGTAATTACCACCACATCACAATCTCTCGCATCCTTATAAGTTCCATTTCTCACTTTTACATAACTCGGCGCCACCGCCAATGCATCCCGAAGATCCATCGCCTCCCCCTCCGTATCCTTTGCAATAATATCTGTCAAAATAATTTCATTTACTGCAGTTCGCTGGTTCATTAATGCAAAAGCGATGCTCGCGCCCACATTCCCAGTTCCCACAATCATTACTTTATTATTATCCATACCACCCTTTCTCTTTTCATTTTATCATAAGTTTAATAATCTGTGTCAAAAAGCGATTCAAAATAAAGCTTTAATTCTTCACCAACATAATCGTCTTTTTCATACAATTGTTCCAGTTCTGCCAAAAATTTTGGTGCCATTTTTTCTAACCTGGCTTTTTTATAATTTTTCCACTGTTTACCTTCTTCTTTCGATAAAGTCTCCGGATAATTTCTTCCTTTGTAATGTAATAATAATCCTGGTAATCTCTCATCGTGAAAATCCGGATGAAAATCTGCTAATTTTTCTGGCTCCGCATTCCTCACCTCCGCAACTTTAACTCTATCCGCATCATTTAAAAAACCTTCGTAGAGCGCCCCTTCTGGCTCGCTCGCTTTTGGAAATTCCACTTCTTCTTCTGCCTGACTTCGCATTTTCTCCGCAAACTCCGGATGTTTTAATAAAATCTCGAGATTCTGCTCAACCACCTCTCGTGATAATCCAATTTTTTCCCAACCATTTCCCTCATCTAACACCGTAAGTGGCGCTACTGCCGGACATTTATTTAACCCTAACTCTTTTACAATTGGATAGTAAGATTTTGAAATTTCCTCTAAATTATACCGGAGATTATATACTAATACATTTCCGTTTCGTCCACTCGTCAGCGGAAATACCACCGTTGTTTTATTAAATTCCGATGCATATCTTCCCGACGCATAAACAAACGGCTTCTTGTCTTCTAAATTCACAATTTTTTTCACTTCATTTTTATTCCGCATCTTTAACAAAAACTCAAACAACTTAGGTTGTTTTTTCCGAATCAACTTCGCCACCGCAATCGTCGCAAAAACATCGCTCAAAGCATCATGCGCATGCTCATGTGAAACTCCGTTTAGTTTAGTAATTAACTCCAATCGGTTAGTTGGCTTGCCATCTTCTTTAAACGGCCATTTTATTCCCTCCGGTCTTAAAGCCCGCGTCATCCGCACCACATCAAGAATATCCCATCTACTTCTTCCATCTTTCCATTCCCACTCATACGGTTCATAAAAATTCCGCCAAAATGTTGCCCGCATAAATTCATCATCAAACCGCACAGTATTATACCCCACCGCAATCGTTCCCGGCGTAAAAATCTCCTCCGTTACATATTTACAAAACTCTGCCTCTTTAATCCCATCTCTCAAGGTGATTTGCGGTGTAATCTTTGTCACCATAATCGCACTAGGGCTCGGTAAAGCGTCGTCCGTCATTTTTACCAAAATATTCACCGGCTCATCTATTGGCTCCAGCTCCATCGTAGTTCTTTGTCCCGCAAATTGCATAATTCGATCCTCACGCGAATTAAGACCCGATGTTTCCAAATCATAAAAGAAAAAATTTTGTTCCATCTTTCTTATTATACTCTATTTTAAACTTAATTTATGGCGCATTTATTACCCACGGATCAATCGCAGTGCCAGTGCCAGAAGTAGGAGTAGTTCCATAAATGAGAGAAATAGCTGGCCGCACCCCATTAAAAGATCTCATACTAGTTGAACCTGGATAGCCAGATGTATTTAAATAATATCCCCACACATCACCATTTGATTCGCGACAGGTAGGAGATAATAACCAATAAGAACTACCAGAACGCAAATATGAACTGTAACTATAGTTAGACGAATAAGAAAGTACGGACGTTCTACCACCATAGCCACTACCAGCTAAAGCGACTTCGTCAACAGTAAACAGTACCACTGGTTTATTAAGTTGTTTATTGCCATTTGTAGCAGAAGCAGTGGTATAAAGATCAACTGTACCACGTGGACAAGAGAGTGAAAGACGTCGGTTTGTCATTAAATTACGAATTTGAGAACCAAAGCGCACTATGTTAGCATCAGACCTAATATAAGGTGGCATGGTCGTAATAACATAACTAGCATTACTGTTATAAGTAATCCTATCATTACAATACCCCGCACTAGGCTCCAAGATGCTTTCATAAGCACTAATACCATTACTACTCGTAAACCAGGTGTTTTCTAAATAGTCTTTTATGTTAGAGTCGGCAGTGTTAGTAGTTATATAGTTAGAGTTGCTACCCAAGATTATATCTACAGATGTGTCAGTTGTAACATCCTGAATGCTAATATCATTATTAAAGGTATAACCCACGCGATTAATATTATAATGCCAGTTAGTAGACTCAGCTGAATTACCTTGCAAGCCAAATCTTTTGTCAGCAATCTCAGCATTAGTTGTAGCATTAGCACAAGAATTAGCGGTAGTGCCACTAGAATAAAGACCATTATATATCATCTTCACGCCACCCGAACCAGTAGTTCGGACAATTCTCCAACAAGTATTACCTAGTCTAACATAATTTGGATAATACGCTCCATCACCATTAGAGCCATAAGAAGATGAAGAAGTGTCATCAAGATCGCTATCTAATATACCACGATAATAATAAATTGGAAAAGCATTGTTGGCATCACTAGGTGTCCCAAAAATACTTTCATTATAAAGATACACACCAGAATTAGAAGTATCAACAGCAGGATCAGATGAAGTAGGAACAGTAATAACAGCTCTAAGATCGGCAGAGGTCTGAGTGCGTGGCTGATTATTAGTTTTTTTAACGAGAGCTACGACTTTACAATAAAGTGAAGTGGTATCATTTTTACAAGGATTTTTTTGTTCCCATTGAGCATAAAGGACAACCGTCCCACCATCAACTGCAAGATTAGTAACTTGTTGTTGATCGGTGTAGGCGGTGCCAGAACCATCGGTAGCGGTATTCCAGCCAGCAAAAACTTTGCCTGCTGGTGGAGCAAATAAGTTAACCGAAAGCATAGTGGGCTCATCTCTAAAAATAATTTGGTTAGGCATAGTGCCAGTACCATCATTACTGTCAAATTGTACAGTATATTGTGGTACTACATTCCCCACACCAATAAAATTAATTACATTATGATAAACACCTGCAGCTTGAGTAGAAGCGGCGCGAGCGGCAATTTTAAATTTGATATAATCGCCCACTGCATCAGACGGACTCGTAGAAGTTTTTAAAGTAGCAACATTCATACCATCACTATAAAGTGGCAATCCAGAATAATTGCTCCAATTACTTCCATCATCAAGAGAAAAAGCATACCCCCACGTATTATCAGTTGTTAAATTTGTCAAATTAGAGCCGTAATTAACACTCGCAAAATTAAAGCTGGCTCCAGCCATTTCATGAACTAAATTACGAGTGTTATAAGTAGAATTTCCCACCGTCGCATTTAAAGAATAGCCCGTGATATTATTGGTAATAACTCCCACATCTATAATATTACTATCTAAAACAGTACCTGAAGCAAGATTATAAATATAAAGATCCGAAGAAATCATTATTCTAAACATAGGGTTAAAGGTAAAACTCACACCAATTTCTTGTGAAAAAGTTAGTGCCGAAGATTTTTTCTGCCAAAAAATAATCCCTAACAGGACTATCATCAAACACAAAATAACACCAATTACCGCCTTCATAGGTTTACAAACACACCTCATCACAATTACCATTATAACACAAGCTTTTTACAAAACGCAAGGAAAAACCCCCGACATAAAGTCGGGGGTTTTGGAGGGGTGGATCACCGGCTGAGCCGGTGAGCCATGACAGAGGAAGATTTTGTAGCAATTATGCTGACAAGCAGTCCGAAGAGGAACGAAAGGATTACCACAATAGAGCAAGCTAACGCGATTGCAGTAAACGAATCACTGCCGCCCCACCTTAAAATCCGATCCAGCTGTTCGGCAATTACCATACCACCGAACAGAATACCAGAACAGACTCCTTGAAACTTTAACCAACGGCTCTCAAACCGCTGGTAGATGGCTCCATTGTGCAAAACAGGCTGGCAAGAGCCTGTAACAAAAGCCAAACCGAAAAGAATAATAGTTGTCATAATGGTGAACACTTATGTCCACTCCCCTCTGTTAAAGTATATTGTAGACCAAGCTAAGCTCAATCTACACTACCATTATACCACAAGCACCATAAATTGTCAATACTTTCTTCATAAAATGAACAATAAAGCAACTGCATTATCCCTGTTTTATTCAGATTCCACTGCTTGAGCTTCCTCTTGAGACGCTGCCTCTACCTCTTGTGCTTTCATCAATTCTTCATAATCAATTCCATACTGCACAGCGTATTGATATTTCATCAACGCTTCATCCATCCTGTTTGCCAAATCCGCCATAGAACCTTCGTTTGCCACCGTCATAATCAAAAACCTCAGAGGTTTGTTATACCCACCGCAAATTTCCATCGAATCACCATAGGCCAATTCGCCCGGTATCGTAATTCTCCTAATTCCTCCGATCTTCATTCCTTCCACCCCAACATTCCATCCCTCAATCATCCCCAACGAAGCGTTTAAAATCCCCTTAAACGCCGTTGGATTTTCATTATCATCAAACGACGAATCAAAAATCGACTCATCCGCACACCATCCTATATAATAGGCCAGATAATCCGTATCACCGCTTTCAAGTATCCTCCCCGTTCCTTCCTCTAAATCTTTAGTCTGCACTCCCTGTTCGTTAGCCGAAGTCTCATTATAAGCCTTTACCTCTGATTTATATTTGACAAATCTATCAAAATCAGCCCGTGTCGCCTCAGCAAATTCCGCTGCAACTTTATTGTAATTTTCTTCGTATTCCAAACGTTTTTCTTCGCTGATACTCGATTCACTATCTGTATCTATGCTTGCCCCCTGACTACCATTCAAAACGATAGCCGCATAACTCGCTACAATCGACCCCAACATCAAAATTGCAATCAAAATTATAAAAAACCGCTGTTTCGGACTAGTTTTTAACTCTTTTTCATCCATAAAAAACTCCACATTAATTTACAGATTCATTATACCACAAAAATAGCCCCTTTAAGGGGCTATTTTTAAATTTTTAAGTTATTTTTTAGCTTTTTTGGCTGGGTTTTTGCAAAATTGCTACTTTTTTAAACGAGCCACCAGCCTTCTTGATCGCTTCAACAGCTGATTTTGAAGCAAATTGTGTCTCAAGCTCGATTTTCGTCGAAAGCTCACCTCTTGAAATCACTTTTACCTTCACGAAAGGCGAAGAAATCAACGAGGCCTCCGCTAAAGCATAGTTATCAACTTTTCCCTTCAGTTCATTCAGCCGATCGGTATAAACCACCTCAGCCTTAGGATGAAAACTCTTAAAACCTTTCAACTTTGGCACAGCCTGCATAATCGCCCGCTGGCCACCCATAAATCCTGCTGGCATTTTCTTATGACCAGTACGAGCTTTTTGACCTTTCGTGCCACGTCCGGCAGTTTTACCTTGTCCCGCTGAAATTCCACGACCTTTTCTAGTAGAACGGGTATTTTTTTCTACCTTTAAATCATTGTATTTCATTATTTCTTCTCCTCTGTCTTTACTCTATTCCACTCTTTTCTTGGAACTTGTTGACGCAAACCTTCAATCACCGCATATGCAATATTTACTTTGTTAGTAGAACCTAATGATTTCGAGATTAGATTTTTTACCCCAGTAAGACCCATAATCGAACGCACAGTTCCGCCCGCAATAATCCCAGTACCAGGCGCTGCTGGTTTCATTAAAACATCCGCCCCTGTTACCTTAGTTCTAGTTTCATGACAAATTGTCTCACCATCCATATTAAAAGTAATCATCGATTTTTTTGCTTTCGAAGTAGCCTTAGCTACTGCCGTCGTTACATCATTGCCCTTAGCAACTCCTACACCAACCTTATTTTTGTGATTACCGACCGCTACTAAAGCCTTAAATCGAATTCTACGGCCACCCGCCACAGTCCTCGAGACTCTATCAACGCCAATCGTAATTTCGTCAAATTCTTTTGGACCAGCATCAGCCTTCACACGATCACGACGATTTCGTCGCTCCATTTTCTTCCCAGAAATATCTCGAATCTCTTTTTTCGCCGCCGTCTCATCCGTCATCTTTAAGGTGCCAGATTTATTAATTACCTTCGGGGCTTTCTTTTCAATGTCCGCCATAATTAGAACTCCAATCCTTCCTGCCGAGCCGCTTCAGCCAATGCCGACATTCGCCCAGCATATAATTTAGACCCCCGATCAAAAACTACTTTTGAAATTTTTGCGGTTTTAGCTTTTTTTGCGATTTCCGTGCCAATTTTAGCCGCTTTTTCCGTCTTAGTCCCAGTCATTTTACTTCCTACTGTAGTTGCATAAACCAACGTCGCCCCCTTATCATCATCAATGATTTGCGCAATAATATGTTGATTAGAAAAATAAACTGCTAATCTCGGACGCTCGGCTGTTCCATGAATTTTAGCACGAGTTCTCTTTGCTCTAAAAACACTTTTCATTATTTCTTCCCCGCCTTTCCTGCTTTACGAAGAATTACTTCGTCAACATATTTAATACCTTTACCCTTATAAGGTTCTGGCTTCTTTAACGCTCGAATTTCTGCAGCAACTTGACCAACCTTTTGTTTATCAATTCCAGAAACCGTAATTTCCATCTTATTAGTAGCAAGTTGCACTCCCTCTGGAGCTTTGTATTTTACGGGGTGCGAAAATCCTAACGCCATTTCAATCTGCTGGCCACTGCCAGAAAGACGAAAACCTACTCCGTTAATTTCTAGTTTTTTCTCATAACCCTTAGTCACGCCTTGAACTGCATTATTTAATAATGCACGTTGCAAACCATGCCAGGCTCGAGATTTTGGCTCGTCATCCTCACGGGTAACGGTAGCCGTCGTGCCCTCAACCTTGATCTTGGTTTTTGGTTGCACCGGAACGATGAGCTGACCCTTCGGGCCCGCAACAGTAATTTCGCTGTCGCCGACCGTGATTGTCACTCCCGCCGGAATTTCGATGGGCTGTTTTCCGATACGACTCATATCTTTTCCTTTTTAATTATTATTCAAATCATTATATCACAAAATCGCTAAAAAGTAAACTAAAAATTAGCCAAAATTTTGCCTGGATTATCAACTAAAATTTCCTTTAGTTCCGTTTTTGTATAATATTTTGCTAACTTTTTATATGCTAAACCCAAATATCCGTTCTTACCTTGATGATGCGCATCACTTCCAAAGGCAAAAATCATCTTTTCCTTCGCTAGTTTTCGCACCATTTTCATCGCACTTTTCCCATATTTTCCTGTCAAACTTCCTAAATTACATTGGAACAAAACCCCTATTTCCGCTAAATTCTTCAAAATTTCCTCGTTCTTTTGCACGATCAAATACCTTTCCGGATGTGCCAAAATTACTTTATACCCATTTTCAATCAATTCTCTTAAAAAATCCTCGTAATTTTGGTATTCATTATCTAGCGGCAACTCTACTAATAAATATCGGCTATCCGCCAATGTCGATATTTTCCCCGCTTTAATTAAATCCAAAATTTTATCATCAATATAAATTTCATTGCCCAAATAAATTTTTGTTTCAATCCCTTCATCTATCAACTTAGCTCGTAATCTTTCTAATAATTCTAAATTTTTTTTCTTTGGTGACATAAAAATTGTCTCATTCACATAATGTGGAGTCGCAATAATTTCTGTCACGCCCTGCTCCGCCAATTCTCGCACAATTTCCACGCCTTCCATCAAAACTCTCGCCCCATCATCTATGCCAGGCAAAATGTGCGTATGTATATCTATCATTCTTATTTGGAACTACCGTAATAATAATTATTATAATATTTTGAGGCTTTTTTATTTACCATATTAAACACTAACCCTGCAATCCTCGCTCCTACTTTATCCAACGAATCTTTCGCCGCGAGCAATTCAGTCTTACTCGTATGCGCGTCCTTTACAACAATCAAAGTCTCATCCACAAAACTCGACAAAATTACCGAATCCGCTAACCCACCAACCGGCGCCCCGTCAAGTATCACAACGTCATAAAAATCACTCAAAATTTTAATCAAACGTTTATTTTTCTTCGACGCCAAAAGTTCACTCGGATTTGGCGGATAAGTCCCACAAGTAATAATATCCAGATTTTTCATCTTCGTAGGACGAACATACTTGCTAAAACTCTTTAAATCACTAGCCAAGAGGTCCGACAATCCAAGCGTGTTCACTGCTCCAAACAATTTATGTATTCGACCTCTCCTCAAATCGCAATCTATCAATAAGACTCGCTTATCCGCCTGTGCAAACGAAATCGCCAAATTTGCCGAAACAAAGCTCTTTCCCTCACCCGCATTCGAGCTAGTCATCAAAATCGTTCTAATATTCTGATCAACCGCCGTAAATTGTAGATTAGTCCTTAGACTCTTAATATTTTCACTCACAATCGCCTTCGGTGCCCTCTCAACAATCAATTCACTCCCTACGCGTCTCGGCTGTACATCGCCTCTAAGAACATATCCCGTTACTGGCAAGCCAATTATTTTTTCTACATCATCACCCTGCTTAATTGTATCGTCAAGATAGAACCTTAGGAATGCAAATCCTCCTACCGTCAAAATTGCAATTGCTACCGCCAATATCAAATCTCGCGTCAAAGTATTATTTGACGACACCGTCGGGACTACTGCAACACTTAGCTGAGTAACATTTTCAATATTATAGATTTTTTTTACTTCTTCCGAAAAGACTTTCGCAATTTCATTCGCTATCGTCGCTGATAATTTCGCATTCAGATCTTTTACTGTGATACTTAGAATCGAAGTATCTTCTACTGGCTTAATTGTTAAACTCTTGCTTAATTCTTTAACATCTACATGTAATCCTAAATTTTCAATTACTTGATTTAAAACTAATTCACTTTTTGCAATCTCACCGTAAGTAGTCACTAATTTCTGGCTAGCGTTGATATCATTCAAAGTCGCCGCCGAACCGTCAAAACTCGCAACATCAGACTTGGCAATCACGACTGTCGTACGCGATTGATAAAGCGGTTTCTTAATATTTAAATCATAAACGGCCACTCCAACTACCGCCAAAATGACAATAACTATAAAAGCCAAAATATAATGCCTTAAATAGACAAAAAAATCTTTAATATTTATTTCATCCATTCATAACTCCTATCGATTATTGTATCATAAGCATTAAAAAAGTAAATAGTTCTCATGACTCTGGCTCATCTTTTAAATATTCATTGATTTTATTAGTCACTTTTTGAATCGAATCCGCCGACGGTAACATTACATATAATGGTCTATTCGTCCCCATACTATAAGTCGGCTCCATCGTTCCGGTTCCATCTATCGTGATCGATTCAACCTTCCAATTTACCGGTCCAGTTAACTGTCTCCTAATAAATTCCGATACATTCTCACGCGAAATCGTTGTCTCAAACGAATCCGCCGCAATATCCAAAATCGCTGGTATTTTTAACAAATAATCCTTCGAACTCGATAACCTACCAATAATACTCGTAATCACTTGCTGCTGATTTTCGCCCCGATGTCTATCGCCTGTTTCATAAGACTTACGCTCCCGTGCAAATCTTAAAGCACAATCCCCATCTACGTGTTGCGTCCCCACTACATAATTACAAGTCTTTTGTCCACCTTCTACTTTCAACGTCATTTCTTTGTCCGAATTTATATCAATCCCATCTAATTGATCAACTACTTTAACAACCGTCTCAAAACTTACTTTAATCGTATAATCAATCGTAATATTCAAAAAATCTTCAATCGTAGTTTTGCTCATATTAATTCCATAGATGCCCGCGTGTGTCAATTTATCCTTCAACCCAACCGTATCATGTAATTGCACATAAGTATCCCGCGGAATTGAAACTAACAAAATTTTTTCTTGTTTCGGATTTACCACCACTACAATATTAACATCCGACCGCGCTGTCGTCTTTATTCCTGTTCGCGAATCGCTCCCAGAAAGATAAACGATAAATGGCTCTGCCGTAATCTCCTTTTCTGAAATTATCATATCTTCACTTTCCAATTCAATTTCAAAAGTATAGATAGTACGAATATTGTTTAGGACATTTTCTTCTTTCAATATTTCTAATCGGTCGTTTTCTAAGGCAATTGAATCGGTGATTAAGTTATGAAAAGTCTCAATCAACAAATCCATATCTTCATAAAAATCAACATCAACTTTAATCTCATTTTTTAATTTCTCGCTAGCGTTTGCTGCTTTTGGATCAGTTTTTAAAAATCCAACACTCTTGCCTTCTAAATCAGCAAATTCCTTTAACTCGCTATCATCTAAAACAACTACGCTATATTGTTTCATCTCTGGCTTCCGCATCGTAATTTTGTCAAGAAAGCCATTATAAGCTAAAAGATATCTCGCTCCAACCGCAGCCACCACGAGCACAATCACACCAAGAATTATTGAAATAACTTTTTTCATACTGTTTATTATACACTACAAATCAACGAAATAAAAAGAAGCTCCTGCGGTAGGAACATACTGTCCCGTGCAAGAACTTCAATACTTGTTATTATACTAAACTAAGGAATCGATGTCAATAATCTCGCCACGTTTGGTGATTAGAATTAGTTTACCTATTTGTCTTTGTCCTCGAACCTTGCGGATTAAAAACTGTTTTACGACGCCATCTCGCATTCCTTTTATACGCGAAGAATCGATGATAATATTTTTAGATTGTTTTAATCCACGTTTTATGTTGCGTTCTAATTTTGCCTTTTTTCATGCGCCAAACCTATCACACAACCAAAAAAACTTCAACCCGACTAAAACACTTGCGCTTTTAAAGACTAATCCCTAGCAAACAAATCCCGAGTATAAACAATATCCGCTACGTCACGTAGTTTATCTTCTAAACGATTCGCGAGTATTACGTCGCTACGCTTAGTAAACTTCTCAAAATCATTTTCAACTTCAAATCCGCTAAACTCTTTTTCGTTTAACGTCGGTTCATAAATAATTACTTCGACACCTTCCCCGCGTAAATATTTAATGACGTCTTGAATCGCAGATGAGCGAAAATTATCCGAACCACTCTTCATCGTCAAACGGTAAACGCCGACGGTCTTAGGTTTACGTTTGCAAACATCCTTAGCGATAAATTCCTTTCGAGTTTTATTAGCACGCACGATCGCTCTAATTAAATCTTGTGGAACGTCACGATAATTTGCAAGAAGCTGTTTTGTGTCTTTAGGCAGACAATACCCGCCATAGCCAAAAGAAGGATTATTATAATGTGTACCAATCCTCGGATCAAGACATACGCCGTCAATTATTGCTTTAGAATCAAGACCTTTTACTTTTGCATAAGTGTCTAATTCGTTAAAATAAGCAACACGAAGTGCGAGATAAGTATTTGCAAATAGCTTTACCGCTTCAGCTTCGGTCGGCCGCATGAATATAACCGGAACATCTTTGTTTAAAGAAGCATCTTTCAAAAGTTTAGCGAAAGATTTTGCTTTTTCGGCCTCGTCTCCTATAATAATTCGAGCCGGATAAAGATTGTCATACAGAGCCTTCCCCTCACGCAAAAACTCCGGCGAAAAGAAGATATTATTGATATTATATTCGCTACGAATCCGCTCAACATATCCGACCGGGATCGTCGACTTAACAACAATTGTTAGATTGTTATCCTTCATACTAATAGCTTTTTTAATAATATCCTCAACCGCGGAAGTATCGAATGTGTTAGTTTCATCGTCATAATTCGTCGGCGTAGCGACAATTACAAATTCAGCCCCCTTCATAGCATCTTTATAATCCGTCGTTCCACGAATGTTTAGTTTGCGCTTCCCAGCTTTCGCTTCATCGAAATACTTTTCGATATATTCATCCCGAATCGGCGAGACTAAATTACTAACCTTATCGGCTTTATCTTGATGAATTTCGAGAACTACTACTTCATTTTTTTGGGCCAGCAATGTCGCTAGAGACAGACCAACATAACCACCACCCGCAACAGTTATCTTCACTTTTTACTCCACTTTTTAGAAATTTGTTAAAACTAGTTTAGCTCAAATATTACTTATAGTCAATTTTAAGATCACCTATTTCTTTCAAATTCCTTCGAGCATATACGATTCTTAGAACCGATACGATTTTTTCATCTTTAGATATCTCAAATATTATTCTATATTTCCCTACCTTCGCGGAACGGAATCTCTCATCATATTCATACATCGGGTGTCCTTCCGGAAAAACGGCAAGCGACTCAATTTTATTAATAATTTTATTGGCCCACTTTCTAACACTAGATAGCCAAGTGATTCCGCGAAGATTTAAAATAATCTCCTCGAAATCTTCCAATGCTTCCGGAGTTAAAGACACTTTATAAATTGATGGCATACTTTTCTTTCAGCTGTTTTTTTATGTCTTTAGTTGTGATGTATTTATTAGAAGCAATTTGTCTCTTTGCTGAGCCACTCGCGTCCGTCAATAGTTTTTTAATTTCATCGGACGTCATTAAAGCTTCATCCGGAATATTTGCGCGACGCTTATTTAAGCGAATTGGAACTTTTCCTTGACGAACAGTTTGGATATATAATTGTTCTATTATATCAGAAGTAGTGTGTCCAGACTCCGCAAAAATCCGCTCCGCCCTCGCTTTAAGATTGGGTTGTATTCGGGTATGTATCGTAGCTGTTCTCATTTTAATTATTTTCTCCTTATATTCCATATTACTAAAAATGTGTCCACATTTCAAGAGTAAAATATTAATATTATTACTTTTATCAATACCGTCCGGCTGATTTTCTATCATAAATCTCCTAATTATTTTAGGAAACTACTATCACATCGGAAAAAATAATTCAACCCCAGTATCTCGGTTAAGCTTTAAGTACTCATCTATTGCAAAGTATCGCCGCTGAGTTTTTTTCGTTTGACTGTAATCCTGAAAAATATAAAAGATATAGCACTATATAGTAAATAAGAGATCAAATATGCTAAGGCGTAACCAATAGCACCATTCTCTTGTAAGATGAAGAAACAAACAATAAAGATAATTGCCCAAACAACGTTCAAAATGAAACTTAGCCAGATTCTTCCAATTGCATAAAAGATACTTCCAAATTGAGACTGTATCGAATACATTACGGCGGCTATAAGCATCACTATAAAAGGTAAAGAATAATCGGTGTAATAATCCCCGTACATTTTTAGTAGCAACCCTGAAAAAATTCCTAATAGCGTAGACATGATGAATGTAAATAAAGCAGAAAACAATATCATCTTATATGAAATCTTTTTAAATTCGACCATTTTATTTTCATCAAACAATTGCGTGTATATCGGTCTCACTTGACCTAATTGCTGCGGGATATAATTTAAAATAGTGAACCATTGTAAACACACGGAAAAGGCAGCAAATTCTTCATAACTATTACTTTTTGTAAAAATTGAATTTGTCACCCACACTATAGGCACTACAAAAATCGACGATAGTAGTGCCGGAATCGCAACATTTCTAATCGCTTCTTTAACCGTGCCATTAATACAAAATTTTAATTTAATTCTTTTCTTAATCAAAACATTTTTCAATACCATGAAAAACAGTATCGCCATCAATAAATTCTGAATCAATAAAGCAATGATTGCTCCAACTGTTTTAAAATGATAAGCAATAATTACCCCAATCACCAACATCGCAACGCTTGAAACTAATTGGTAAGTCGCAATCTTATTATATTTTTCAAAACCCTGCAAAGTACCTTGCAAAATCAACGCCACCGACGTAAAGAAAATCGTCAGTGAGGTAATTCTTAAATAATTTGAAATATCTACTTCTTCACTTATCAATGCGGAAATCCATGAAGCCGCAAAAAACATCACCAAAGACACAGCAATCGAAATAAAAACGTTAAATACCAATAAAGTTTTTATTATTATTCCGGCTAACTTTTTGTCTTTATTCCTATATAAAGCAACATACCTAGATAGTGTAGAGCCTAAACCTGCCCCGGCAAAAATCGTAAAAGTTTGCACTGTATTATTCACAATTGAATAAACACCATACTCAGTCGTGTTTAATATTCTAGCAAGAATAATATTAAAAATAATTAAAATACCCTTAGCTACTATGGCACCACCGGCACCAAATATTATGGCTCTTAAAACCCTCTGGACCAAAGTATTACCTTTCAATTTGACTAGGTATTGCTTCATCTTTTAACCTTAATCTACACAAAAAACTTATTACGTAAAGTGTTATAATCGAATACGCCATCCAAACAAAACCATTATACACCGACCCTCTCCCAATAATAATATAAGTTATTGCTATCACGAAAAATACAGATACTTTTAGATAATTTGAATTAGTTTTAATAATTAATTTATCCAAAAGAAGCACAAAGATAGCCCAAAATATCCCCATAAATACAAAACCTAAAAAGCCAAAGTTAGCGTAACAATCACCAAACAATGTCGGATGGACACTATAACCAGAAATTGTCGGATCAACAGCATGACCCATACTAATAGCAAAATCTGGCGGTTTCAAACCAAATGACAAACTAGTAGGCACCATAAATAACAACATTCTTTTATAAGTATGCCCTTCGCCAAAATTTTCAAAATTATTTTTATTTTCTGCGAAATAATAAAAGAAATTTTTTAGACCCAATTCTCCATTATCAGTCTGTATATACTGATTAACTTTATCATTAAAGCTTGTCACAGAAAAATCGGAAGCGAAATCAGATAAAGTCCCGTAATGTCGAAAAACTCGCAACCCATACACAGTATAAATAATTATCACCAAAGATGCAGCCAAAATAATCACCAACTTAAGACTCAATGTCTTATATTTCATAATAAACAAAGATAAGAAAGTACATATAAGTGGAAGAATTTCTATTCTATTTCGAGAAATTATCACTTCAATTATCACCAATAAAGACAAAAATATCACTTTTTTATATTTTTTTTCCAACAAAGCCAATAACAATGCCACACTACCAACAAAATATAACACAGAAAATAGTTCAGAAAAACTAAACACACCACCCGTCGAACTCACATGTCTCATTGTCGCCCACGAAGTGTTTTGTAACCCTCCAGAACCAGTAATTAATAAAAATAATCTTATTATTACAACTAACACCATTATCACCGTTAAAACATTAGAAAACCTCGTAATATATTTTCTATATTTTAAAGCTTCATCTCTCAACTTAATCCTATCAACATTAAAAACATTGGATTCTTTCCTACCAAACAATAATATTGTTATATGATATATTGCGCAAAATAGAATAACATATAATGATACCTCATTTAAAGCATCGACACTAAAAGTATTGCTCCCCATCAAACATGTTGCTAAATGTGATATCGCAAATATCACAAACAACATTGCCCACAAAAAAACCGAAGCGGATCTCCTTTTATATTCATAGAATAAAATATATAAAATTATGATAAATTGTATAATCCCTAGCAAAATCGACATACCTACTTCTTCAATATCCTTTCAAAAAAAGCTATTTCATCTCCCCCAGTCACATCTAAATGATATTTGTTGGGTGCCTGATTCGCTCCTTTAACAATCCTTTTATATATATCTTCTAAATTATTTTTTGATAAATCATTCTTAATATAACCCACATTTTTAAAATCATCAAAAATCTCATGGCAAACCGGAATATCAGACGTTATCAATGGTATTCCAAAAGAAGCCATTTCACATGCCATCAATCCTTGAGCATCTGTCCTCGTCAACATCAAAGCGCATTTTGCTTTATTCATATAACGAATAATATCTTCGTGTTGCACATTCTCATCGAGCCACTCCACATTATCTGATCTTTTATTGTAAGTAAAATATCTTCCTTTTCCTATTATCAAAAATTTTTGCGAAGGATTTTTACGTGCAAGTTTATTAACTAAATCAACACAGTATTTCGAACCGTCCAAATTCCCTCTTACCGTAATATAATCATATTTTTTATTTGTCTTAGTATTATAATGCTGTTTTATAAATTCTTCACCTACACTATTATATATAATCTGCGAATTATTTTTTATCATGCGCTCGCCTATTTTCACCCACTTCTTAAATTCATCCTTCATCCATTTACTTACAAAAATATAATAGTTTTTATCATTTGTCTTTTTAAAATATCTATGCCATACCAATAATTTAATCCTGTCATAAACATCTTTACCTAAAATCTTATGTTTTCGCTGCATATATGCAAAAGGCTTAGAATAAACCTTGCTACACATCAAAACCTCGTGACCATGAAAGAAAAATACATGTTTATTAAACTTTTTTCCAAACCTTTTCAAAAAAAGATAATGATTACGTAAATTTGCAGCATGTAATACTAACAAATCATAATCGTAATCTTTCCTTTTTTTAAAGTCATCATAGCTCAAAACATTGATACCATCTATCTTGTAAGATCTCGGAGTTGCAAAACTTATTACATCTACATCTATCCCCTGCTTTTTATAATACATATTTCTAGTATGTATATAATATAACGAAATACCACCGTCATTGTTTGGGTAATTTGCAGCTAAAACCAAGATTTTCATTATCATCCTACCTCGTACTCTCTGCCTTTTCCCAAAAAGGTTTATTTTTCTTGGTTATCGTCTTCAAAACCCCTATAAATTGTGCCAACACAGTCATACAATAATAAGAAATAAAAGTCAATAATTTAGACTTTGTTTTTATCACTCCATGCAACATAGCAATAGCATAAATAGCTAATTGGACAATAAAAGTTATTAAATAAAACACCGAATATTGCACCAAAAAAGCATTACTTACAAATAATAAAATATGATTGAACCACAGCAAATTTCTTGAAGTCCTATGCCCTAAATAAAAATAAGTAAACCATTTGTATTTAAATACATTCAATATTTTAATAGAAGGTAGAATATAATGCGCCACCCCTCTCGACATTCTCACCTTACGCTTAAACTCGTCCGAATTTTTTTCTCCTGCTTTTTCATAAGCAATTGCTTTATTATTAGTAACTGCGCGTCTCCCTTCAAGAGAATAATAAAGAGGCATGGCAGCATCATGACACCTAATTGGTGGAAAATCATGATAAGCTTTTGTCTTGATAGCATATAAGGCTCCGTTCCCAGCCGTAATTGTTTGAAGGTCTGATTCGATTTGCCTAATTTTAGTTTCTAAATCCCAGTATGTGTTTTCGGTATTACTAGTTAGTGAATCCATACTATTTGAATAAACAAGCCGACCACTCACATAAGCTACATCTTTTGTGAAAAACTTTACTAATTCTCTGGCAGCATTTTTATCCAACATTGCATTCGCGTCGGTCATTACCAGAACCTCACTTTCAACAATCCTCGCTGCTTCGTTTTGAGCATTTGTTTTCCCTTTGCGTTCTTTCACTTCATAAAGAGTGATGTTTCGTTCTGGATACTTTTTTATCATCTTTTTGACAATCGAATTAGTTTTATCATCACTATTATCCGACGTCACTAAGACCGACAGTTTATTCTTTGGATAATCCAAGTTTAATACATTTAATATTTTTTCTTCTATTACTTTTTCTTCATTATGCGCCACAATCATCACCGTCACGGTTGGCTCGTATTTTGCTCTTGTCTTCTCTTTTCTATGAATAATCTTCCCAATCAACAAAATAGAAATCGGATAACCTATATTCGCCCAAAAAATCATAAAAGCTGCAACCCAAAACAAAATAACTGCAACTATCATTTTTTAATTACCTTCAATTCATTATATTTCATCATATAAAGATTTTCTTCGTATTCTCCAATCATATTTTTATTTTCTATCCCCTTTATCGATTTTACAATAAATTTAGGAAAATTTACACCACATTCATACGCATGAGGGTAGCCCCCACCAAATCTAGGATTAATCTCAGATATGTAATAATCATCACCAATTCGAAAAATATCCATATCTATCATATAAACATAACCTATTTTTTCAACCAAATCAGTAATAAGTTTAAACAACTTCTCATCTTTAAACGAACGAGCCTTATCGGTTTCACCAGCTCGCATTTTAATTTTTTCTTTAGTAAAAATTGATACAACTTTTTGCGAAATTGGGTCAATATACACATCTGCACCAATCTCCTGCCCATCCAAAAATTCCTGAATAATCAAATCATCATATATATCAAACAGAGTCTCTATCTCTTTTCTAGAATTTACCTTATTGATATTAATACTCGCGCTCCCCTTAAACGGTTTTACAAACACAGGGAAATTTATTAACCCAGCATCCAAGTTTTTATAAAAATCTTCTTTATGAATATAGGTTTTAGCACATTTATAGCCATTAGAACTCAAATACTCATACATTTTATATTTATCAAAAGCTAGTTCAACACTATCATAGCTAGATATTAATGGAGTCACACCAATTTCTAAAAATCTTTCTTTATTCTTTGCAATTAAACTTAATTCTGGATCAATTAGTGCGCACAAACAATCTACCTTCTCTTTTTTACAAATATCCAACAATGTATCAATATATGTCGGATCATCAATCCCGGGAACTAAATAATATTTATCCGCCTCATATATCGCAGGCGCCAAATCACTCATATCTGTTGCGATAACTTTTCCAACCCCACTAAATTCTTTTTTGAAGTATTGTACAACTTTATTTCTTGTGCCAACACTCGTAATTAATATATTCATTTTATTAACCCCTTCATATCATCAAAGAATAAAGGCAATCCACCTGTATTCAAAAACAATATATTTTTATCCATTATATTATTTTTCTTTATATATTCCAACATTCCATAATATGCTTTTCCGGTATAAGTAGTATTTAAAGCAATACCATCTTTTAACAAAACTTTCTTTATTACATTTAAAATCTTATCATTATGTTTATTATATCCAGACAAAGTATACTCATCATTAAAATTCACACAATGCAAATAATCATTTATATCTTTACATAAATAATCTCTTATACTTTCAATTATTACGCCTTCACCTTTTTCTTTATTTCTAGCTATACTAATTCCAATAATTTTTCTATCAAAATCTTTATTTAATATTTGACCACATATCAAACCAGCCTGAGTTGTGCCAGTGCCACTTGCCAAAAAAATATAATCGAACGTAAAATCATGTTCCACTTCATATTCTTTGATTTCGTTGTATGCGTCTACATAAGCATCAGTGCCAAAATTTCCATGTCCACCACCAGGAATAAAATATGGCTTACACTCTTTTTTAAATCTTTCTAACAAATTATCAATCGTTGTACTTACTTCATCAATTGGAACCTTTATTATTCTGGCGCCAAACATACGAATCATTTTAGAATTGTATGTTTCTTCATATTTTTCTTCTGGAGAAATAATATAACATTTTAGTCCTAAAGATCTTGCCATATTTGCAATCACTCTACAATGGTTTGATTCACTGCTACCATAAGTCACAATAGCATCAGCTTTTTTAGCCACAATATCTTCCTTAAACTTCTCAGCCTTTCTTGCTTTATTACCACCAAAAGAAAAATCTATCAAATCATCTCTCTTTATATAAAAATAGTTACGGTTTGTTTTTTCACTCAATTTATGAATAATTGTTTTTTGCATAGTATTCATCCCTGCATAATCCATAAGCAAACCTATTAATTAATTTGTCATTATAAATCATATCGTCTTTTAATAATCCTTCTTTTCTAAAACCCAATTTTTCAAAAAGACGTTGTGCTATTATATTATTTTTTTCAGTAAATAGGTAAATTTTATTTAACTTCATTTTATCGAAAGCATATTCAAATAATAAATTACTCGCAATTGTGCCAATACCTTTTCCAGAAAACGCCTTATCAACACAAATATAATATTCTGCTTTTTTATTTCTTTTATCAATATTTAATAATCCTATCATGCCAGCAATTTTATCATCGTACAAAATAGTTAAATCCAGACGACTAGTATCATTTTTCGCATTTTCAAACCAAGCGAGAGTTTTTTCTTCTTTTAGTGGTAAATCATAATGTAAAAACTTATTATTATCTTTTTTATTAATCATTTCCACTTTTAATGGAATATCCTTCTTCAAAAAATTCCTAATTGCTATTTGATTATTGCTAATTTTTATCATCTTTTTCTCCTCTCAACATCAAGACGCCCAAATTTTAAATCATTCCCCATCTGAATATCTTCTCTAAATAACACTTTTTTTACAGTCAAAGCAATTATTTTTAAATCAAACAACAAACTCACCTTATTTATATAATCTAAATCTAGATTTAATTTTTCGTTCCATTTTAATAAGTTCCTCCCATTCACCTGCGCCCATCCCGTTAGTCCCGGCCTTACATCATGACGATGATGCTCCTTTTTTGTATAATACGGCAAATATTCTACTAGTAGCGGTCTCGGTCCGACGAAACTCATATCTCCCTTTAATATATTAAATAATTCCGGCAATTCATCGAGCGATGACGATCGTAGTAACCTTCCGAACCGAGTTAAACGCTTTTCGTCCGAAAGTAACCTGCCTTTCGCATCCCTCGCATCCGTCATGGTCCGAAACTTATACAACTTAAATATCTTCTCATTTTTACCCGGACGCTCTTGTTTAAATAGAACCGGACTCCCTAACTTAATCCGCACTAGAATCGCAATCACCAACAAAATCAGCGACAAAATTAGAAGCGCTAAAAACGAAAAAACGACATCAAACAACCATTTAAAAAACTTTTCGTATGGGCCATGCGCCTTATGATTATTCTGACTCATTTCACTCAAAACACTTATGTATTAATTCAATTATAACACTTTGTTCTTCTGCTGCCATTTTATTATCGGACGGAAGACAAAGCCCGCGCCTAAAAATGTCCATCCCTACATCTTTCACGCTTCCATCGATATACGCATTAGTTCTCGCTCGCCCCAAACCGTTACGAGTAATAAAATCATTGTTCCTAAAAATCGGTTGCGCATGCATCGGTTTCCAGATCGGGCGACCTTCGGCATTAAACTTTGCGAGCGTCTCCAAGATTTCCGTCGGACAGCTCTTTCCATGCTCGCCAACATACAATGCCTCCTCATCATCCCGCGTCTGTCTACACATCGCTTTTTCATCAATTATCATACAAGAAAGCCAAAAATTCGGCTCCGAATTTTTCGCGTCAAACGGATTCATTTTTACCGGTAAACCTTTCAAACCCTTCTTATATCGCTCATAAATCGTTTTCTTCTGCGTTATATGTTCTTCTAAATATGGAATCTGTCCACGCACTACTCCTGCAATTACATTACTCATCCGATAATTATAACCAATCTCCTCATGCTGATACCACGGCGCATTCTCCCGCGCTTGCGTCGACCATTTCCGCACTTTATTTGCATCCTCTAGACTATTCGTTAAAAACATTCCGCCGGACGAACCGGTAATAATCTTATTTCCATTAAAACTAATACAACCAAAGTCCCCAAACGAACCAGTTTGTTTTCCTTTATAAGTAGCCCCGAACGACTCCGCCGCATCCTCGACAATTAACGCCTTATGTTTCTTCGCAATCGCCTGAATTTCATCAATCTTCCCCGGCGTCCCATAAAGATGTGCTACGACAATTAATTTCACTTCCGGATAAATCTCAAACGCCTTCTCTAGAGCCTCCGGATCCATATTCCAAGTCTCGTATTCTGTATCGATAAACACCGGCTCACCGCCCTCATAAGTAATCGGATTCACCGTGGCGCAAAAAGTCATGTCGCTACAAAATACTTTATGCCCATTAAGAGCGCCTTTTCCTACTACAGTCTTCCCGTAAAGTTTTTCACCCGCGAGTCTAATCGCTAAATGCAAAGATGTTGTTCCCGATGCAAGTGCTACGGTGTATTCACAACCTATTTTCTTTGCAATTTGATTTTCTATTTCATCAATATTCGCCCCAGCTGTAGTCATCCAATTTGTTTCGTACGCCTCATTCACGTATTTAATTTCGTCACCATGCATTGTTGGCGAACTTAGCCATATTTTATTCTTTAAAGGTTTTTTCCTATCCATCATCTTTTCTCCTTTGTGGTTTATAAGTACTAACCATCTTTGCTGTGTATTCTTTTATTTCATCCCCATTTTTACTCGCAACCTTTATTAAATCATCAAGATCTTCTAAAAATGTATTTTTAATTCTTATCGGCCTTCCAATATGAATCAGTTTATTTGGCGTTTCTTTCATTCCCTCCTCTTCCATCAGCATTTCTTCATATAACTTTTCTCCCGGTCTTAACCCTGTAAACACAATTTTAATATCTTTACCCGGTTCTAAACCCTTATATCGAATAATTTTCTTTGCTAAATCATAAATCCTTACTGGCTTGCCCATATCGAGTACAAATATCTCCCCGCCCTCCGCATAAACCGAAGCTTGTAAGATTAAACTCACCGCTTCCGGAATCGTCATAAAATAACGTGTAATATCCTTGTGTGTTACTGTTACTGGTCCACCACTATCAATTTGTTTTAAAAACAACGGTATAACCGAACCGTTCGAACCTAAAACATTCCCGAACCGCACCGCAACATAATTCGTTTCAGAACGTCTATCATAAGCCTGGATGATCATTTCGCAAATTCGTTTCGACGCCCCCATGATATTAGTCGGGCGTACTGCTTTATCCGTACTTACTAAAACAAATTTCTCGACTTTATACTTATCCGCTAGCTTTACGGTATTTAACGTTCCGAGACAGTTGTTCTTTATTGCCTCATTCGGGCTTACTTCCATCAAAGGCACATGCTTATGCGCCGCTGCATGATAAACTTGTTCTGGGCGAAACTCTTTAAAAACTTTTTCAAGACGCGGATAATCCCGAACCGAACCAACAATTGTTTCTAGATTGAGTCTTGGATAATTTCGATATAATTCTTGTTGAATATCGTAAGCATTATTTTCGTAAATATCAAATATAATTAATAGCTTCGGCTCGGCTTTAACAATTTGTCGACAAAGCTCCGAACCAATCGAACCACCTCCACCAGTCACTAAAATTGTTTTACCAGTAAGATTTCCTTCAATTTCCGCATTATTCACTATAATCTGATCGCGCCCCAAAAAGTCTTCATATCTAATTGGTCTAATTTGCGCAGCAATACTAACATTTTTTTCATCCATCGTTAAGAATAACGATGGTAAAATCGTAATCTCGCACTTCGTTTTCTGACATTCGGTTACGATTCTTGCAATCTGTTCCTTACTAGCAGAAGGAATTGCTATAATAATTTGGTCAATCTTATATTTTTCAACCATCGATTGAATTTGGCTACGATTGCCAACAACTGGTATCCTATGTAAACGCGTCCCGTGTTTTTGTTTATTGTCATCAATAATACAACATACCTGAACATTTCTATATTTTCCATTTCTATCCATTTCATTAATTAACATCCACGCTGCCTCTCCGCCACCAACGATCATTACATTTTTTGAACAATCTTTTCTTGTTAGTGCATGCAAAATTAATCTACTAACACGATACGAATAACGAGTTCCACAAACAAAAAACAAAAGTAGGGCAGGAAAAATAAACCAGAAACTACGTGGCGCTGGAAGAAACATAGCATGTTTATAAAAATAAATTATCAACCCTGACCCAATACAAGAACCAATAATAGTAATAAATTCAAAAACAGAAGCATATCGCCAAATCGAAGTATAAAGCCCAACAATAATAAAAATAATCACTACAATTAAACAATCCACCGGCAACCAATGTATAACAGTATGCAAATATTCAACTGGTACCTGTTGAAAATCAAAACGCATCCAAAGTGCCAAAAACGAAGCAATAATTACTGAAACAACATCAAGCAAAACTAGGCCTATAATCCTAGGTATTTTTTTATCAAAAGTACTATTAACTTTTTCTTTCTTAAACATCAATCCTCCACAGCACTCTCCTACTTATAATACCACCGTCCTATCTAAAAATCAATTACAAAACAGATTCATTTCTACAAAAAATCCCCCACTATTGGGGGATTTTTAGAATTTTTCAGTTTTTATTTCTTCTCTACACTCTTCCTTCTTATCGCCGAAAATATGACCATCATTCCACTCATGACGATTATCATGAATCCGCCAATCATACTATTCACGCCAGCATCATATGCTCCACCATCTCGACTCGCATTTGTCAACTCACCCGTCTCTGGCGCTTCTACTGGAATTTTACCTCCACCACATCCCTCTCCACTTGCGCATGGATCGTCTAATTCATGATAATTAACGAACAATGTGTAATATTCATCACTTTCTGTTTCGGTTTGTTCGTAATTATCAGATTCCAAAATTTCTTCTGCCGTATAGCTAATCACTTCTGCATACTCATCCGCGTATGGCAATTCTTCCCAAACATAAATCCAAACATCTCCCGTCGCATATTCCTCGTTTTCTTCATCTATAATTACTGCATCTTTTATTGATAGATTAACAGTCTCAATCACTTCTCCATTCGCTAAAAGGTTAACCGTCAAGTTCTCTGGTCGCCTACCATCATAATCGTGTTCATCATCCCAAATTTTTACCACACTATACGAAATCTTTTCCACTTCATATTCGTTTGTAATCTCAAACACTGCTTTTTCATCTTTAGCAACTTCTTTCTCCACATTATTATCACCCGAAACCGTCAGTTCAAAGTTTTCCACATCCGCATTATTCTCCGTCACGGTATACTTGCCAGTTGGCACCTTGCCGTCCACTTTACAAATAATAATTTCGTCAGAAATCTGACAATCTTCACTCACTTTCAAAGTCATCTTACCATCTTCACCAAAGTCCTCCGGCCCTTCAATTGTAAACTCCAAATCAGCCAAAACCTCTGCCGACAACCCTTTCACAGTCTTTTGAATTGTAAATGATTTTGCCATACTACGATTATTCACCACAGTCAAAGTTAAATCTTCTTCATCCCATGTAAACGCCTTGTCTCCTTCCCCACTAAACGTACAGGTCTTCGTATAAGTATTAACTAAGTTATCGGTATCTCTATCAGTAAGTTCACTAGTACAACTAATTGTTACTGTTGCCGAACCATCTACTAAATCATAACCTTCCTTAGCTTCTTTCTCGCTAATTACATATTCAAAACTCTCTTCTTTCCCATCTTTTGAAATCGGCACAGTAATAGTAATCTCACCATTCTCATTAGTAGTTTTATCGCTATGACCTTCCACCGCAAACACTACATCTGAAAGTGGTTTATAATCCTCATCAACTTTCTTAATTGTAAATTGCGTATCGCCTTCATATACAACCTTGTCTTCAGCTTCTTTCCAAGTGTTGGTCACTTCAAACTTTTCATTATCTTCGCTCTTGGTCCAGCTACCAACAATTGCATCATTATCAGCATAAATGATAATTGTGCTCTCATTTTCACCAAACCTAGTTCCGCCAAGCTCGGATTCTTGCACCGAATATACAATTGGTTCACCATCCTCATTTAAATACAAATTTTCAAAGGTATGCTTCCACCCATCTGCTGCCGAGATTGGTACTGGATTACCTAGTCTCACACCATTAGCATAAAGTTCAATCATAATCGTTTCTGGTCTAGCTAATTCATTATTTCCATCATTCCAAATCTTCTGAACGGTCAAATCACCATATAACGCCGGTTCATGGAAGTTAGTAACTACACCATTTGCGATAGTCACAGTATAATCCTCATCGCCATCAAATTCAGTACACTGAATCGAATTGCCACTACCGCTACACTCTGAAGCTTCTACTACCTCATACGTAATATCTTCACCATCTACAGTCTTTAGTGGCAAATGCGTAAACTCGTAATTATCCTTATCTTCAAGCACCAATTTTTGATAACCTACATACTTACCACTATTATTCTTTACTGCTATATAATAATTCACATAATTCTTCCTTAGACCATCACGATCATCACCATCATCCCAAACCTTAGCGACAGTAATATCACTATATGGAATAGGTTCATTTTTGACTGTAAATGTGCGGCTTTCAGTATTATATTCATATCCATCTACTTGTGAAGTACTAAACGAAAAGACGTATTCATAGATGTTCTTAAGATTTTCGAGATCAACAGTATTAAGTTTTTTAATACTGGTAATATTAATATTTGGCTCAGTAGAAATCTTTTTGTAACCTTCTGGCGCATCAGTTTCTTTAAGCGTATATTCACCAGCATCCAAATTATCAAAGGTGGCTTCACCATCATCATTAGTAGTTGCCGTAACAGCAGCACCATTCTTGAGTTTAAGTTCAAAAGTTGCACCCGAAAGCGGTTTGTTAGTAGTTTTATCAACCTTCACAATATTAAAGCTGGTTTTACCGGTAACGCTTTCAGTAGCTGGCGTCCAGGTATTTTTAACAATGAAGTCCTCAAGAGTCATGACCGTCCATTTACCTACAACGGCATGCTTGCCATTATTTTCTTCGGAATCATATTCAAAGAAAGCTTCTAGCTCATCGTTGTAAGTAGCGCCCTCAATCGCGCTTTCTTCTATTGAGTAAATAATTTCCACGCCATTATCATACTTCGGAAGATCAGTAAATGAACCCTTCCAATCAGTATCGGCAGTAATTTTTTTGGTTTGACCAGTAGAAACTACTTTACCATCAGCGCCTTTCTTAAAGAGCTCAATCGTAATACTGCCAGGAAGTTCTTCGCCACTTAAGACATTACCGCTCGCATCATACCAAGTCTTCTCGAATTCAACCTTAGTCTTCTCATCAAGGAACTTATTGATGACAGTAGCACTCGAAGCTGTGTTACCAGACACAACATAATAACCATCTTCTGTTTGAGTAGCGTTAGTCGGTTCTTCAGTCCCATATGCTTCTTTATAGGTAATAGTAGGGTTTGCGGCATATCCATCTTTTTCGGTTTCCTCGACATAATATTGAACACCAGAATCTACGTTAACAATACGAATAACATCTCCAAGATATAAAGTTACATCTTCAATATCACCAGTTCCGCAAATGTGTTCAGAACGACTATATTTAACAGAACCATCGTCATTATATACAATATGTGATTCATATTCTGGGTTTTTCTCGCCATAATAAATACGATAATCATATTTATAAGCTTTTCCATCAGCATCAATAAGATGAGCGGTGATTTCAAACGAATCGTCAGTGTCAATCTCGTTGCCACTTTTATCTATAACCTTCTTCTGAATATTGATACCACCTTTCAATGTGTTCGTAGCAGAAACGGATTCCATCACTCTAAATTCTTCGATACCAGTAATATTATCGGACTCGTCACGAGTAAAGAATACGTTCATTAACACATTATCCACTATCATCGGATGATAAATATAATTTGTTAATTCGAAGTGATTATTGATGTCCTCCTCTTCAAAGTAATAATCGTGACCAGTTTCAAGAATAATATAAGTCTTACCACCAAAAGAATACTCGGTGTGACCAGCTTTCAAAAGATTATAATTCGGGGAATCATTACTAATCATGATGCCTGGCGCAATAGAAATATAATCATTTAGCTTCCAATTGTTACTTTCAGTCAAATGAATATCTTGTTCATATATATCATCGTCTTTATAGAAGTTAAGCACAACTTCGCCGTTAACTTCTTCACGCTGTGATGGATCCAAAGAATCCTCCCACTTTTTCTCAAGAGTAAGTTTTTCAGTCAGGAGAGGCATCGGTCCATCATTTTTAATCTCAATAGTAGTTGGGTCAGAAATAGTAGTTGTTGGCACACCATTTACAGTTACAGTCTCAACCGTTGAATATGTAAGTGTTGGCCACTCAGTATTAGTTTGTAGGCTATAACTATCTCCATCTTTTACAATAGACGCCTTTTGCGCATCAGTTAAGCTATCGTATGTAATTCTGCCATTATTAAGATCGGCAAGTAAATCATAAGATTCTTGAGATGGCCAAACAGTAAACGAAACGGTTGCAGTTTCACCATCTTTAAGAGTAGTATCACCAAGATCCCAAATTACAGTCTTCACACCATCAACAGTCTTAATTTCAGCCTCTGGTGCATCAGCCCAAGCAGTACCACTCTTAGTATAAGTGAAATTGTCTGGGTTACCACTTACGGCAGCAGTAGTTAATGCGGTGATACCATCAGTAAACTTAACATTAGTCAAAGAAAGTGCATTGGTAATTTGATCAACTATTTGTTTAAAAGCATCTTCCAGTGCTTGCTGGTTAGAAGCATCATAATAATTATCGGAACCAGCGAGATTTTGCATTGCAACCGCATCGCCAAAAGCACCAACGGTATATAGTGTGGTATTAGATAATCCAGCGATAGAATCAGCTACAGCCTTAGCAGCATTAAAATTCCAGCTGTTTGGATCAGAATTACCGGTGCCCCATTTATTTGCAGTGCCATTCCAGTCACTGCCATAAGAACCAGCATTATTTGAACCCATCTGAGAATCACGGAAAGTTGGGTTACCATCGGAAACAAAAATCACATAATTAGACTCTTCCGGTTGAGAACTAATACGATTACTAACGAGAGTTTTAGAGGATGAAAGGGCAGTTTCCCAGTTGGTTCCACCTTGTATATTATTTGGCACGCTATAACCGTTAACTGCATTATTTAAAACTGTTTCACTAGTACTCCAGTTAGTAGTGCTTCTAACGCTGGTAGCAAAGTTAACGAGAGCAATTTCAACGGTGTCACTATCGGCACCTTCAAGATTATTGTTAGCGAGGAGAGTTGAAATAAGGTTAGTAGTTGCATTTTTGGCAACAGTAAGGCGATCAGATGTACATCTATAGTGGTCGCCATTATATTCGGTTCCATTTGACCCATAACGCCAAGCACGATTTTGGCGATACAAAGGAACGAAGTCTCCCCCTACAAGACCATATTGACCGGTGCTGTTATTATCATAGTTATTATTAAGCGTACAACCCGTGCCATATTCCATCGAATTCGATGTATCAAATACAACAACGACATTGGCTTTTGAGACTGAAGTCTCAGAACTCTGTTTACCAGTGACACTTAAAGTAACATTGTAAGTTCCGTCACCATTTGGTGTTACAGTTTTTGAATGTTGTGGGACATCGCCCGCTGGTTCTTCCGCATAAGCGTTCAAAAACGGTACCGGTACCGAGCCGAAAACCATTACGACCGTTGCGAAAATATTAAATATTTTGCGCTTTAAATTCATGTATATACTCCTTCGCTACTAGTATTGCCGCCATTATATCACACTTGTCAAGTAGCAGCAACGATAAGCGTTTTGATGATAAAAATTACAAAAACGGTAAGACTAAGGGCCTTTGAGAGCATAATGAGATTTAGACCAGATTTGTTTGTTGTAATTATTACAACTTAACAATGAAAAAATATCCCTAAAATAATAAGGATATTTTTTCTTGACTTATGTTGTAAAAATTACATCAAACAAGTCCAGCTCTCAAAGGCCCTTAATCTTACCAAACTTTTACTAAGATCTCACCACCCAAACGATTTTTCTTGGCTTCTCGTCCAGTCATTAGACCTTTAGAAGTAGATACGATAATCATTCCTCGTCCAGACTTCACGACAGGCAAATCATCCGCCGAAGAATAAACTCTTCGACCTGGTTTTGAAACCTTATCAATTTCATTAATCTTGGCATTCATCCCAGACTCATTGATCACTACCTTAAGCATTCCGCGTGGAGTCCCATCAATTACCTCAAAGCCCGCAATATAACCATTCTTTGCTAAAACTTCCACTAAGCTCCGCTTTAATCTAGAAGTCGGGACTAGAATTTCATTTTTCGAAACCTTTATCGCATTGCGAATGCGTGTAATAAGGTCTGCAATTTGATCAGTAGATTGTAATGACATATTCTCTCCTTTCTCCTACCAGCTACTCTTAGTTACACCAGGAATTTCGCCTTTCGAAGCTTTTTCCCGAAAATTAATTCTTGAAAGTCCAAATTGACGCATATAACCTCGTGGACGACCATCTAGCATATCACGATTTTTTAATCTCGTCGGCGATGAATTGCGTGGTAATTTTTGCAAACCTTCCAAATCACCCGCCGCTTTCAATTCCGCTCGCTTGGCCTTATATTTGTCATACATTTTTCGTCGTTTTTCGTCACGGAGGACTGCAGATTTCTTAGCCATCTTACTTTACCTCCTTCTCAAACGGCATCCCAAAGAGTTCTAACAATTTTAGACTTCCTTCCTTTGAACCATTTTTAATAATAAATGTCACCTCAAGCCCGTGTAGAACCGCTGCATCCTCAAACGTAATTTCTGGGAAAACAGTCTGTTCCTTTAGACCTAAATTATAATTACCTTGCTTATCAAAAGCGTTACGCGAAACACCATGAAAATCTCGCACGTGTGGCAAAGCTATATTAATTAATCTATCCACAAATTCATACATCTTATCATTACGAAGAGTTGTAAGATAACCCACCGGCGCTCCCATGCCTTTTCGAATTTTAAAAGTTGCAATCGACTTTTTTGCTAATCTTGAAGTTGCTTTTTGACCAGTAATTTTTGCGAGTGTGAGTTCTACCGTTTCAGTAAATCTCTTATCCTCGCGTTTTTTACCTACTCCCGAAGATACGATTACTTTCTTCAATTCTGGAACTTGATTAATATTTTTAAGTCCCAACTCTTTCTTCAACTTCGCCCTTAGCTCATTATTATAGAGAGCCTTTAGGCGTGGTTGTACTTTAGTGTCGGCTTTAACTGCCTTTTTTGCAGTCGTGGCTTTGGCTTCAGTAGCCGTCTTCTTTTCCGCCATTACTTAGCTCCTTTCTTAACATTTTTCTTAGAAGCATCAACTCTTTTCACAGCTGGTTTCACAAACTTCGCCGCTTCAACCAACTTCAAATTTGACAAATCGATGCCTACATGAATAGTCTTCTTGCCTCCAGCTGGATTTACATACGATTTTTTCATGTGTCGTTCTACTAATCCAATACCTTCTAGACAAGCCTTTCCACTTTTTCGATCAATCCGAACAATCTTAGCCTCTTTACCCTTATTATCGCCAGAAATCACCTTAACTTTATCATTTATCTTTAAATTCTGTGCCATTTTAAAGTACCTCCGGAGCTAAGCTTATAATTTTCGAAAAACCAAGATCACGTAGTTCTCTGGGGATTGGCCCAAACACCCGCGTTCCCTTTGGCGTCTTATCATCATTAACCAGCACCGCCGCATTTTCATCAAAACGAATCGTTGAACCATCTGGACGACGAATTGGTGCTACTGTTCGAACAATCACTGCTCTTACTACTGCTTTTTTCTTAATATTACCGGTCGGTGAAGCTTCCTTTACCGAACAGGTCACGATATCACCAACCGAAGCATATCGTGCTCGAGTTCCCCCAAGCACTCGAATCACCCCCAACTCCTTTGCGCCAGAATTATCCGCTACCTTTAATCTACTTTCCTGTTGTATCATTATTCTTTCTCCTCTTCAGCCTCAGCTTTCAACTTATCCGCTCCGACCTTTTCTGGTAAATCAACTTTATTCACATCTTCTTTTAATTCAACTGTTCCACGTGATTTTTCAATAATTTTTACCAATGTATAAGCCTTCGTTTTCGATATTGGACGAGACATCATAATCTCTACCTTATCTCCAATTTTGGCTTCATTTTTTTCATCATGAGCTGTATATTTACGAGTCTTCGTATATTGCTTACGATATAGTGGGTGAGTCTCGCGACTCGTGATGGAGACGGTAATGGTCTTATCACGCTTGTCGGAGGTCACTATTCCAATGAGTGTGTGTGCCATCTTAGAACTCCTCTTTCTTAATTATTTTACATTTAACTGGCAGCTTGTGCGAAGCTAACCTTAAAGCTTCCTTAGCTTGTTCATCAGTAACATCTGCAATTTCAAACATTACCGTCCCAGCTTTCACTTTTGCTACATAAAATTGCGGTTCACCTTTACCAGAACCCATCTTTACATCAAGCGGTTTCTTCGTTACAGGAGTATGTGGGAAAATTCGAATCCAAATTTTACCACCACGCTTGATATAACGTGTAATTGCTTGACGTGCTGCCTCAATTTGGCGAGAATTAATTCTTTCATTATCAAGTGACATTAGTCCATAATCGCCAAATGCCACCGTATTGCAACGCGTCGCAATACCTTCATTTTTACCTTTACGGACCTTTCGGTGTGCCGTCTTTTTTGGAAGTAAAATAGCCATTTTATTTCTCCCCCTTATAAATCCAAACTTTAACACCTACGATGCCGGCAATAGTTGGTGCATGATGACAATAAAAGTCAATATCCGCTCTTAAAGTATGTAGAGGCACCGAACCCTCAATAAATTTCTCACGCCGACTCATTTCTGCTCCGTTTAATCTCCCCGCTACTTCAATACGCACTCCCTTAGCCCCTGCATTCATTGAAGATTGCAAAGCCATTTTCACTGCTCGACGAAAATTCATCCGTTTTCCTAATTGAAAACCAATATTTTCCGCCACTAACTTTGCGTTTAGTTCTGGCTTTTTTACCTCTTCAACATTAATGCGAATCGGACCGTCAACAATCTTTTCTAAATCCTTCTTGAGTTCATTGATGCCAGCACCCTGCTTACCAATTACTGCTCCTGCCTTCGCAGTTAAAATCGTAATTGTCGTAAGATTAGCCGAACGCTCAATATTGATCTTTGCAATTGTCGGTCTGCTCTTAAATCTATCCTCGATGAGTTCTCGAATTTTTACGTCTTCCACGAGCCAACGTCTAAAATCAGTCTTTCTAGTAAACCACTTCGAAGACCAATCCTTGCTGACTTGGAGACGGTAAGAGATGGGGTTAACTTTCTGACCCATATTACTTTTTCTCCTTCTTCGTCTCTGCCTTCTCGGCAGCTACTTTTTTAACTTTTTCTTCGCCTGCGACCTCGACGAATATATTGCTACTAATTTTTTCATACGGTAATGCGCGACCTCTCGATGCTGGCTTGTATCTTCGCATCCTCGTTCCACTGGTCACGAAAATCCGTGCAATTCTTATGGTCTTTGGATCGATACTTACTTTCGAATTATTCAAAAGATTAGCATTGGCAGATTCAACTGCTTTGAGTACCGCTCTAGCAGCTCGACGCGGAGTATGTTCTAAAATCACTACCGCATCCGCCACATAGCGATCTCTTACTAACGCTGCTACAATGCTAGTTTTGCGCGGCATCGAATCAATACCTTTTTCATACGCATGTGCAAAATGTGTTTCCGCCATAATTTAAGCCTTTCCTTTCGCCGCTGCAGCTTCAGCTGCTTTCTTGCCACCATGGCTTTTAAATTTACGAGTTGGCGCAAATTCACCAAGCTTATGACCAACCATATTTTCCGAAATAAACACTGGGACATGAACCTTGCCATTATGAACAGCAATCGTCCGACCAACCATTTCTGGCGAAATTGTCGACTGTCTTGCCCAAGTTTTTATTACGGTGCGATCTTCGCTGGAAAGCGCGGCAACTTTTTTCGCGAGTTTATAGTCTACAAATAGACCTTTTTTTAGACTCCGAGACATTATTTCCTCTTTCCTTCGTGGCGACTGCGCACGATCATTTTATTAGTTTTCTTATTATGCCGAGTTCGATAACCCAAAGTAAGCTGACCCCACGGCGTTCTCGGCGCTTTACCAGAACCATGACGACCGCCATCGCCACCACCATGTGGATGGTCCGTCGCGTTCATCACCACGCCTCTCACCGTTGGACGAATTCCCTTACGACGACGACGTCCTGCCGCTCCTACTTTTACATTCTGATGCTGGACATTTGAAACCGTTCCAATCGAAGCTTCACAGGAACTTAAAACTTTCCGTACTTCATTAGAAGGCATCTTCAGTGTTGCATAACCATCTTCTTTTGCCATCAATTGTGCTTGAGCCCCCGCTGCACGCACCATTTGCGCTCCTTTACCAGGAGTCAGCTCAATCGCATAAACAAAAGTGCCAACTGGAATATTTTCGAGCGGCATCCTCGAAGAATCTTCTACCTCAATCTCGCTACCAGTCTTAAAAGTTGAGCCTTTCGTCATCTTCGTATCTGCAATTACATAGTAATACACTCCATTTTCGTCCTTCACCCGTGCAATCCGTGCCGAACGATTTGGATCATATTCTATTTCTTCAACTGTGAAAGTCAAATTCTTTGGTAAATTATGCGTTACAATTCGATAATGACGCTTTACACCGCCACCACGATGTCGCACTGTAATTCTACCTTGGTTATTTTTACCCGCCTGTTGCTTTTTCGCCTTTAAAAGCGATTTCATCGGCTTTTTAGTCGTAATCTGGTCATAATCTTCAGTCGTCTTTTGACGCTGCGCCGGCGTAATTGGGCGATATGCTTTTATTGCCATTATTTCTTCTCCTTCCCTGCATTCTTGTCTGCCTCGGCTTTTTTACTAACCTTAGCTTCCTTTGCGCTGGTTTTACTTTCTTCTGGCTCTTCAAATACCTTAATCGAATCGCCTTTCTTTAATTTCACATAAGCAAACTTCTTATCTTGACGATGCGTGATGCCTGGATAAGCATGTTTACCCTTACTAAATTTGGTTTTCTTTCCCTTTCGAATCAAAGTTTTCACATCCGTTACGGTCACATTGAATTCCTTCTCTACCATCTTCGCAATTGCTTGTTTGCTCATAGTTTTCTTTACCGGAAAAACGTAAATTCGATTCGTCTGCTCAAGATAACTCTTCTCCGTAGCTCGAGGCTCTAGGAGATGAAGCTCTATATTAGTCTTGTCATCTTTAGCCATCTTACTTCTCCTCTCCTAATAACCATTTTTCAACCAACTTTAAAGCTGCTTCTGAAAAGACAATCGCATCGGCATTCATAATATCAAAAACGTTAAGATAAGTAGCTCTTACCAACTTTACATTTGGCAAATTATTAGTTGAACGTAAAACCTCTGGCGTTTTTTCCGCCGCTACCGCTAAGACATTTTTGCCTTCAAGCTTCATATCTTTCAAAATTTTTACTGCATCTTTCGTTTTACCAGTTAATTTTACTTCTTTATCAAGCACATAAACTGCTTTCTCTGCATTTTTCATACTCAAAGCCTGGCGCACTGCAATTTGCTTTGCACTCCTAGAAAGCTTCTTTGTAAAATTTTCTTCACCAGTTCGCCCAAAAGCTACACCACCATGTCGCCAAATCGGGTTTCTTGTCGAACCAAAACGTGCTCGACCAGTTCCTTTTTGTCGCCAAGGCTTCTTTCCACCCCCACTCACTTCACCTCGCTTCAAAGTTTTAGCATGCGAACTTCTTGAATTTGCAAGATAAGCATCATAAGCGAGCTTCACAAGTTCATGATTCTCCACAGTCAAACCAAAAATATCTTTATTCAAAGTCGCCATATTACTCCTTTCCCTCCACACTTATAATGCCTTTCTTCGGACCAGGAACTGCACCCTTAAGACCAATAATGTTGTTCTTAACATCGATATAGGAAACCACCAAGTTCTTTACTGTAACTTGATCATGTCCCATCCGGCCTGGCATTTTCTTACCCTTAAAAACTTTTTGTGGATACATCGAACCGATTGAACCGACTCGACGAATATTTCCTTTGAAACCATGCGTGTTGCGTGATTCGTTGAAATTATAACGTTTCACCGTCCCCGCATAACCTTTACCTTTTGAAATTCCAGTAACTGTGACTTTATCGCCCAGTTTAAAACTTTCGACCGTAATTTGGTCGCCCAGTTTTAATCCTTCCGGAATTTCTTCCACCCGAAATTCTTTGAGGACCTTAGGATTAATATTTTCACCAGCCTTCTTAAGATGACCAGTAACCGACTTGCTCAGATTCTTACCCTGACCATAACCCACCTGCACAGCGTTATAACCATCAGTTTCGACGGTTTTAATCTGAGTCACTGTGGCTGGGCCGGCTTGCAGAATTGTAACTGGGGTCACAATACCATCATCGCCGATGATCTGGGTCATACCAATTTTGGTGCCGAGAATGACTTGCATCCTGTTCCTTTCTTTTTCTTTAAGTTTTATCTCTGTACATCAGATAAAACATTTTTGATATTTTAAAACATTATTAAAACTAGACTTTTAGGTCGGTTTCCGCTCATAAAAACTCACGGACCTCTCCTTATGTCTAGATAACAAACCTATTTTATCACATCCTTTCTCTTTTCGCAAGAGGTTTTTTAAATAAAAATGCGCCCGATAGTTCGGGCGCTTACTTCAAGTTTCGGACTGGTACCTGCTATCATTATCTATTTCAGTAGTAAATCCAATCTGTAGTTCGGACAACGCCTTAATCTCAATTTTTACGTACTTATCTCCGAGCTTAATGACGATCCATTCTTTTTTCTTTTGTTCAGTCACTTTAATCCCTCCTTTGCGTTTGCCCGCCGGCAAAATTCTATTGAGAAGGTCTCAATCTCTTTTAATTATATCACACTTCGTCAAAAAAGTCAATAACCTTAAGCTTTTTAAACCCTAAAAATTTCCTGATTGATCCACGTATTTTATTTTGTAATTATCTGGATCATAACCTAATTCTCGCACTTTCTTCTTGGCATTTTCTAAATTCCCTCCACTGTAATCCACCACCGTTAATATCAATTCATTATTTTCGCCAAAATATCCCCGCACTTCATAACGTATTGCTTTCCTACTATAATAATCAAAATAATCCACTACAATTGGTAGTTTTTCATAAATTGGATTTTTTTCCATATTTTCTAAATCTTGAGAATTATTATACATCGCGATGCATTTAGCCTCTGAATATTTCATTAGTCTCTTGCTCGGGCAAGAAATCAAAACTGCATCTGGCACTATCATCTTATCCGACCAACTCATCATCACTTCATAAGTTTGTTTATATTCATCAATATCTACTAAAAAAGTTGCCGTTGTAGTGTCATCACTTTGATCTTCGGAATAAGTCCCTTCACGAGCATTCGCTTCTATCAAAACATCGCTAGGCGCTCCAAAGTTATTTTCCAAAAGACGCCTCAGTTGTATTTCTAAATTATCTCTCATATTCTCAGGTAGCGCAGTCGGGTAATTTTTTACTTCTACAATTTCCAACTTACGTAAATGATTCTGATATAAAATTACAATCACCGAGATTACAATTATAACCCCCAAAAAACCTAATATCCCCAAAACAATTTTCTTATTTTTTAAAAAAGTATTATTCAAAAAGCTACCCTCCATTTAGATCCCTTTCAAAACGTTATCCGTGTAAGCGTAGGTTGGCCCAAACTTACTCGGACTATTAGTATATTCTGACAAGCTATAAACATGTGCACCAGGTCTATACCACCGCCCACCATTACTTTCACCACAACTTGCTTCCCCAATAATAATTTGATCTTTTTCTTTATCTATTCCTAAAACAATCCCAGTATGATTGCACCATCCATCACTGCACCCACTAAAAGACCCCATACTCATAATTGCATAAACTTTTGGAACTTTTTCACCCCTCATTAATTCCGAATGATCCCTTAAATTCCATTCTACTGCCATTGAACCTTGATACAAAGTTACCCCAGATGGACCCAAAGTAGTATATCTATTCAAAAACCATTGTGTAAATGCTGAACAATTATTTAACGTCCCATCAGGGCACCCCGCATCTTGAATTGTAGCGCCGTCAAAGGTCAAATTACCTCGTGCGAATTTATCTGCTTCCACTGCGTAAGCTTCCATAAACGCCTGTGCCTGCTCTAAAGTCATACCACCCGAAACTAGTTCTCCAGAGCCCATAACACCACTTCCCGCACAAATAGTCACTGCTGTTACAGATGCACTCCCGCTATCAACTTCCGCCCCCTGCTGATTTTTTTCCGCATTAGCATACCATTCTGGATGCTCCTTTGCCAATTCTTCTGATGACGGCCAACCCTTACTTTTTGCATACTCTTTTATTTCATCAATTAAAGCCCCCACATTAGCAATATAATTTGGATCAGTCGCATAGCCAGCCGCCTTAATCGCTCTCAAATAGGCATGAGGATCCGTCACTGTATCACCCGCAAAAACTCCGTGATTTCTATAAGTCTCAGTCGCCTGAATATTTTTATAATAACCCTCCCAACCCTCCGCCGGGGTACTATAAGAATAAGCTGCATCTGGATTACTATCAAAAGCTCCTATTCCGAAAAAATTATTTCTCTGTATAGCAAAATCCGAAGTACCAGAAGCAGATTCCAGAATTCCTTGTGCCATTACAGTTTCCCAAGGAATACCATAGTTGATACTATTTATCACCGCTGTGTCATGATAGGTTTCCAGAAATCGTACTTGGAGGGAACTCAAACCCCCATACGCCGAAACTTCCTCAACATAGGTAGATTGATAAGATTCAGCACAATTATCATCTGGATCATAAAAAAGAATATTGTTCTGCGAAAATTCATCAAGCTGAGTTGATGTTAAGGCAACCGCTTTTAAAGGTAAAAAAACCAACGAAAATAAAAGTAATCCACTAAAAAACAGAGCAACCCATCCGAATTTAAACTTATTCAGATTCATCACTTTTAATTATACCTAAAGAATTCAAAATAGCAAGTTTTTTAAACCCCCGACCTAAAATCGGGGGTTCAATCAATTTTGGAGTTTTAGTTATCGCCGTCTCTATGCAGTAAAGATAAACCGAGCAACAGAATTAACAAAAATCCGAAGATATATGCAATTCCTTCTGCTTCTCCAAAAGAGAGAAGCACAAAGAGCAGGGCTATTGCAACGATGGTTATTGCCTTAAATATTCTTACCATCAATTATCCACCGCCCTCTCTATAAAAAGTTTTCGAAAGAAAAGTCTCTCGGTAAATAAAACCACTTCTGTTCGTTGATTTCACCGACTTCCATAATGTCTCTCAACAAATTTTTGGTAAAATAATCCGCCTCTTCCAAAAACAAATTATATTGACCGCCAGTAGCCGTCGAAAATACCATTCTACCATCTTCTTTTTTCTCTATCTTCTTCACAGAAGATGTTATGACTTTTGCTCCGGGGTTAAACTTATCGCTATTACCATAAATAACCCCTCCTAAAAAACATTGCTCATCCACTTCCAAAAGAACCGCGGTCGTATTTATAAAAAATACAAACTTGTGCAAAAACATTCTTCGGTTTTCCAAACCATCTTCCTCTAAAAAAAGAAATAGCCATTTCCGTAAGCTTTTTTTCATCATCATCCCCCCTTTTTTTTGGTCCCTAAACTCCAAAATTTTAAATTGCAACTATCAAAAGATAATCCTCTGCCTTAATTATAACACAAAAATCTAAAATAATCAATATTAATTCTCTAAATATGCGTCAATAAAACCTTCAATCTTACCGTCCAAAACTGCTTCTGGATCAGTCTCTTCATAGCCCGTTCTAGTATCTTTTACTAATTTATACGGCTGTAATACATAATTTCTAATCTGTTGCCCCCAACCCGCCGACTCCCCCGCCCGTAATTCTGAAATAGTCTCTGCATGTTGTTCCAATTGCATTTGCACTAATTTACCTCGCAAAATTTCCATTGCTTTTTCTTTATTTTGCAATTGCGAACGTTCATTTTGAATCGCCACCACCGTATTCGTCGGAATATGGGTAATTCTTACCGCTGAATTCGTCGTATTTACGCTCTGCCCCCCATGTCCACCCGCATGATAAACATCAATTCTCAAATCTTTTTCATCAATTTGAACATCTGTATCCGCTTTAATCACTGGTAAAATTTCTACTAGCGCAAATGACGTTTGTCGAAGATTATTCGCATTGAATGGCGATAATCTCACTAACCGATGTACCCCATGTTCCGATTTCAACCATCCATAAACATTCACACCCGAAATCTCATAAACTACAGTTTTTATCCCGGCTTCCTCGCCGGCCACTCTTTCTAGACAAACGGTTTTAAACTTCTTCTGCTCAAAAAATCTTAAATACATCCGCTCAAGCATTGACGCCCAATCCATTGCTTCTGTTCCGCCTGCTCCAGCCGTAATTCGTAAAATCGCCCCATTATTATCATACGGGCCCTGGAATCTTAGGGATTTTTTCAAATTTTCTAATTCCTTTTCCATCGCACTAATTTGTTGACTAATCTCTTCCTTCAAACTATTATCCGAAATCTCGATTAATTCCTCCAAATCCCGAATTTGCACTCTTAATAACTCATAAGGCTGCACCTCTTCCTGCAATCTCGCTAACTCCTGATTTTTTTGCGTTGCCAATTCAACATTTTTCCAAATATCTGGTTCTGCTACTTCTACTTCTAAAGCCTTTATTTCTCTTAATTTTTCATCAATTTTCATTTTCTCGAACAACTTCAGAAAATCTTCCTCCAAAATCGCCAATCTTTTTGTGAACTCTTGCATATAAAAATTATAACATATAAAAATCCCCGACCTAGATCGGGGATTATCAAAAGAATATCACCAACAATTAGAAGGCACGCTGCGTCCATAACGCAATTTTCTCAAAGCTTTGTTAAAAATCTTTCGCGCATGTTCTTTAGTAAAACTATAATATTCTCCAATCTCCTTCAAACTCATAGGACTACCGTCACCAAATAAACCATAGTAAAATCTCATTATCTCTGCTTCTCGTTCGGACAGTATTTGATCAATAGTATAATTAACTGTGTCGATTTGCTCTTCAGTATAATTTTTATATTCTTCATACTGTTTATTGCTCTTAAAATCAAACAAGCCGCCTACTTCATTTTCGCTTGAATACGGATAGATATCCTTATAGAATCTCCCTAACGCGAAAGAGAGTGGGGTAAAATCATGTCTGATAAATCCCGCTCTATCTATTGCGCCTATCAATTCTTTATAACTAGCAACATTACTTCCTTTTATCTCGGGAGGACTAGTTCTTGCCAAAAAAACCAATTCTTCTGGTGCCACATCTTTTACATAACTATAAGTTCTATCACTTAGATCGAGTTCTTCTAGAGATTTTAGTGTACACGCTCTTCTAACCATGTCTATACCCCCTAATATTCTTTTAAATTAACGAACTTTTCTATTTATAATCAGAAACTTAATAATTATAACATAAAAAATTAAATTAGAAAATGGCTCCCTAAGGAGCCACTCTCTATTGTGTGAGGTGCCAAGACAAGTCTCTCGAATTGAATTCGAGTCGTACTCGATCTCGGCCAACCAGAACGTCAAAGATATGCAGTGCTACTTCACCCGCAAAGCGAATTTGCGTCTGAAGTAATTCTGTGACTTCGGTTTCCTTTTCCCCTTTTCGCCGAAAAGTTAGCGGCTGGCAGGGAGTCATTTCGTAACCGAATAGTGCCATTACCTCGACTGGTTCTGTTTTGTGTTTGTTAAGGTTTTTCATAAATAGACTCCTTTAAATTAAATTATTAGAGTCATTTATGTGAGCCTGTTTTATTGGCTCCTAGCTATAAGCATAAATGACAATACCTACAGCCCTAAACTTTTCTCTATGTCAGTGACCGAAGTATGACTAGAGACACTTTTATTATATAACATGCAAAATGATTATGACAAGAAAAAATTCTCTTTTCCTCACTTCATTTTTTCAGAAAAATATGTTATAACTACTAAAATGAACATCTGGGAAAAACTCGAAAAGCCTTTTCTTATTCTTGCGCCTATGGAAGGCGTAACGGATATTATTTTTCGTCAAATCGTTGCTAAAGCTGGTCGACCAAATTTATTTTTTACCGAATTTACCAATGTTTCATCCTATGCCTCTTTAAAAGGTCGTAAAAACGCCTTGGAACGCCTCAAAATTGCCCCTACTGACTCCCCTATTATTGCTCAAATTTGGGGTAAAAATCCTGAACATTTTTCGGAATGTACCCAGGCGCTAGAATCTCTCGGTTTTTCTGGTGTTGATTTAAATTTCGGTTGTCCTGACAAACATGTCAATAAAACCGGTGGCGGTGCCGCCATGATTAAAACCCCTGATTTAGCTATAGAATGTTTTAGAAATACTGTCAAATCTACTAATTTGCCAGTCTCTATCAAAACTCGCCTTGGTTGGTCCGACGTTAACGAATATAAAACTTGGCTCTCAACCCTCTTAAACGAACATCCCGCCGCTCTTACTGTCCATCTCAGAACTCGTAAAGAAATGTCTAAAGTCCCCGCCCACTATGAACTCATCCCTGCAATTATCAAATTGCGTCAAGAAATTAGCCCCACGACTAAGCTAATTATCAACGGTGACGTTAAAGACCGTGCTCACGCTTTGGAATTGCATCAAAAATACCCTGAAATCGACGGTTTTATGATTGGTCGTGGTGTCTTTGCTAACCCATATTGTTTTACTAACCATACCCCCTCCCGCGAGGAATTAATGGAACTTTTAAGATTGCATTTAAGTCTTTTTGAAGAACGCTTGAATGTTGTTTCGAGGAGCATATTTTCCGACGGGGAAAATACGGAGCGACCGAGCCCCGTAACGACGGGAGCGAGGGAGCGTTCCGAGAAACAATATACAAGCGTTCTCTCCTATGAGCCTTTAAAACATTTCTTCAAAATTTACATCAATAATTTTCCTGGCGCAAAGGAATTGCGAGCAAAATTAATGGAAACCCACTCCGTCCCCGAAGCTCGTGCTATAATAGAATCATGAAAATTGCATTACTCGGCTATGGCAAAGAAGGCCAAGCCGCTGAAAAATATTTTAAATCCCATTTTAAAGACCTCGTGGTCGATATTTTTAAAAACTTTACCTACGACGAAATTAAAATGAAGGATTTTTCATCCTACGACATAGTTTTTCGTAGTCCCTCCGTCCCACCTTTGCATCTAAAAAATGAATCTAGTATTACAAAATATTTTTTTGACCATTGTCCCTGCCCAATTATTGGTGTAACCGCCACGAAAGGCAAAGGAACTACTTGTTCATTCATAAAATCCCTTCTTGATACCAGTAGTCAAGACGCTTATCTAATCGGTAATATCGGTGAGCCCGCTATCAACATCCTGGATGACTTAACCGAAAAATCTGTCATCGTTTACGAAATGTCCAGTTTCCAACTTTGGGATCTCGAAAAATCTCCTCATATTGCCGTTCTCGGCCAACTCGAACCAGATCATTTAAACGTTCATAAAGACTACAATGATTATTTAAACGCTAAAGCAAACATCACTAAATTTCAAACCAAAAATGATTATTTAATCTATTACGAAAAAAATTCTGAAACAGTTAAAATCGCCAAAAACTCGCAAGCCAAAAAAATCCCCTATCCTTTCAAAATTCCTCCAGAAGTCAAAAATGCCATCAAACTTCCCGGCAAGCATAACGAAGAAAATGCTCTCGCCGCTATTGCCGCTGTCGCCAGTTATCAAAATATCTCACTAAACGCATATTTAAGCACTTACAAAAACGAAATTATTACTGGCCTCGAAAGCTTCAAAGGCCTCCCTCACCGCCTCGAATTTCTCCGCGAATTAAACCAGGTCAAGTATTATGATGATAATTTTTCCACTAATCCCTCCTCCACTCGTGTCGCCATCAACGCTTTTCCCAACGATAATTTAATTATTATTATTGGCGGTCGCGATAAAACCGACAATAAAGATTTACCTGAAATTTACGAAATCCTGCAAGCTCCTCAAATTAAAAAAATCATTCTCTTGGGCGAATCCGGCCACGCGCTCGCTCAAAAATATCAAGACAATCGCTTTATTATTGCCGAATCTCTAGAAAAAGCCATCAAAATCGCTCAAAAAGCAGCCGAAATTCTCGCTCCCTCCATCGTCCTAATGTCTCCTTCCGCCGCCTCTTTCGATATGTTCAAAAACGTTTATGATCGCGGCGATCAGTTTAAGCTTTTAGTAAGTAATTTGTAAGCATTTGAACGAGTCCAGTTAATTTTTACAACGGTTACGGATGAGTAGCCTGTACTGAAATACAGGTACGAATCCGCCTAATCCGTTGTAAAAATTAACATGGCACGAGTGAAAGCTTACAAATTACTTACTAAAAGTTTGAACAGACTCAATTAATTTTTGCAAATTTACTAAAAGTTTAATCTTGTTTCCAAATTAGAGATAAAGGCTTTTTCCGTTGAAGAAACTGCCGCAAAACCCTTAATTCCCGACCCAGCAAACTCCCGCGCTAACTCAACCATCCGATATTTATCAATCGATTTAATCAAATTTGGCATATTATCATATTTTTCAATCGTTTCGCTCACAAAATAATTTTCTGCATAATAGTCCGCAATCTGCCCCACTGTCTGAGCCCCCATCTGAAATCTACCAAGCGCATAAGACTTTGCCGCCAAAAAATCCATATCCAAAATTTCCCCATTCAAGGTCTTCATGAGTTCCGTCTGAATTAAATCAAATAAAGCTTCCGCGTTCTCCACATTCACTTCTCCGTCAAAATCCCAATACGAGCTTGTCGCATTACTCGCAATTGAGCTTCCCATCCCATAAACTAAACCTCGCTTTCTTGCTGCTCCAAAAATTTTCGAATTTGTCGTTCCATTCAAAATATGATTCAAACAATTCATTGCAAAAGTCTCTTCTGGATCTAAATGTCTCGGCGTCACCAACGAAAATCCAAATGTAATATTTGAAGCATCCTTACGTCTAATCGAAACTGCTTCCGACGAATGTAATTCTGCTTGCGGAATTTCAAATTTTTCTCCCTCTTTTAAATCCCACTTTTCTAGCATCCGCATGATTTTATGTTTTCGCCCCCGAATTTTCCCAGCAATAATAAATAGCATATTTTTTGCTGTATGTGTTCGCCGATAATGTTCCCGAATATCTTTTAGTTCAATATTCGAAATTGTCCTTAATCTCTCCGCTAAATCTAAAACATCTTCCCCCACCGCTTGTTGCACCTTCGGCCACAGTAACCGATAATAATCATTCATATATCCAGTCAATTCAGATTTTACATTGCTTTTTTCCGACTTTAATTCCTCTTCATTAAATCTCGGCTCACAAATCGATACCTCTTGCAAATCCATAACCCGCTCCCATTCAAAATCCGCACATTCCGTCTCATAACAAACCGAAATATCCGACGTCCAAGCATTATGATAAGCACCATTTTTTGTAAATTCCGCTTCAAAAGCTTGCTCATCCTTAAATTTCGCATTCGCTCCAAACGCCAAATGTTCTACTATGTGAGGAATTTCATAAACATCTTGGCTCTTCGCATACTGCATACCCGCCCTAAACTGAATTCGCGTAGACATTACACTTGCGCCAGGTATATCAATCAGTAATCCCCTCGCACCGTTTTTTAAAGTTATTTCCTCGACTGAATGTTTCATCATACCTCTCTTTTTTCTTCAATTTCAGAATTATCTTGACTTTTTATTACGTTTATGCTATAATAAGAAGATTGACTTATTTTCTCTTTCCTTTTTTGCGTTTCGAGCTTGATTTTTTCTTCGATTTTACCCGTCGCGGGATTGGTTTTCCCCCTGTTTTTTTCTTAAATTCCGAATCTAAATTCCTTTCTCCTGCCGAAATTTCATTTACTCCTCTCTCTGTTTGCCCTTCTGCCATCTTCGTTAGTTCCGATTCATATTCTTCGCCATCCGTCACATCATCGGCTCTCGCCTCCGCCGGCGTAATTGAAAGCAAGATCTTCAAAACTTCCTCTCTTAAATTCCTCTGCAAACCATCAAATAATTTTTGTGATTCCGAACGATACTCAACCAATGGATCTCTCTGACCAACCGACCGCCAATGTATTCCTTCACGCAAATGTTGCATATTTTCAAGATGTTGCATCCATAATGCATCTAATACCTTAAGATAAACTTCCCGTTCAACCTTTCGCATCGTCTCTTCACCAAATTCCATCTCCTTATCATGATATGCCTCCTCTACTGCTTCAAGTGCCACTCTCTCACGATCTTTTTCCTTCCTCATCAAACCAATCTCATGAATCAGATCATCATCAAAATCAAATACTGCTTTAAATTCTTCATCAAAATTCTTATTTACTCTCGAGGAAAATTCTGTCAGCATCTTCACTTCCTCGCGCATCAATCTCTTTATCTCTGGATAAATTTCCTCTCCATCCAAAATTTTTCGTCGCATCATATAAACTACCTTACGATGCCGGTTAATCACGTTATCATATTGCACCACATTTTTTCGCGAATCAAAATTAAATCCTTCTATCCGTTTTTGCGCCGCCTCAAGAGTTTTAGAAATCGCCCGCGTCTGAATTGGCATATCTTCATCCACCCCCAATCTCGTCATTAGCATCTTTACTCTATCACCTTGGAAAATCCGCATCAAATCATCCTCACAAGACACAAAGAATTGCGTCGTACCAGGATCACCCTGCCGACCACCACGTCCTCTCAACTGATTATCTACTCGTCTCGCGTCATGTCTTTCTGAACCAATTACTACTAATCCCCCTAATTCTCTCACTCCTTCTCCTAATTTAATATCCGTTCCTCGTCCCGCCATATTAGTAGCAAGTGTAATCGCACCTTTTTCTCCTGCTTTTTCCACAATCGCTGCTTCCCGCTCATTATTTTTTGCATTCAAAATCTCATAAGGCAACCCATAACCATCAAGATATCTTGCAATTTCCTCATTATTTGCGATTGAACCCGAACCAACCAAAACTGGCTGACCTTTTTCGTGATATTTTTTTATCTCTTCTGCAATTGCCTTTAATTTGGCCGCTTTTGTCTTATAAATTAAATCGTCTTTGTCTACCCGCACAATCGGCTTATTTGGCGGTATTTGCACCACATCAAGGGCATAAATTTGTTGAAATTCTTCTGCCTCCGTAAATGCCGTTCCTGTCATACCAGATAACTTCTTGTAAAGCCTAAAGAAATTTTGGAAAGAAATTGTCGCGAGTGTCATTGATTCCTGTTTAACCGCCACCCCCTCTTTGGCTTCAATCGCTTGATGGAGCCCCTCATTATAACGTCGTCCCTGCATTAGCCGACCCGTATGCTCATCCACAATAATCACTTCCCCCGAGTTTGTCACTACATAATCCTTATCTCGTTTAAAAATAATTTCCGCCCGAATCGCTTGCTCAAGATGGTAAACCAACCGAGTATTTTTCGTCGAATAAAGATTATCTACCCCTAAAATTCCTTGAATTTTTTCAATACCCTTATCAGTCAAAGTCACCGAACGCCTCTTCTCGTCAAAAATATAATCTTCTGGTACTAATCTCGAAGCAACTTTTGCAAATTGATAATAAGATTCCGGATTATCTCCCGCTGGCGCCGAAATAATTAAAGGTGTCCTCGCTTCATCAATTAAAATAGAGTCTACCTCATCCACAATTGCAAAATTTAGCTCTCTTTGACGTAAATATTGCACTTCCGAAGTCATATTATCTCGAAGATAATCAAAACCAAATTCATTATTGGTCCCATAAGTAATATCTGCCGCATAAGCTTCTTTACGCGTTGCTGGCCGCAGATGTCTAAATCTTTCATCTTCATGGTCATCATTCTCATATTCCGCATCATAAATAAACGAAGCCTCATTAATAATTACACCTACGCTCATTCCAAGAAAATCATAAATCGGACCATTCCACCCTGCATCACGTTGAGCCAAATAATCGTTCACCGTCACCACATGCACCCCTCGTCCAGTTAAACCATTAAGATATGCTGGGAGCATCGCCACCAATGTCTTACCTTCACCCGTCTTCATTTCTGCCACCGCCCCTTCGTTCAAAACCATCCCCCCAATCAATTGCACATCATACGGACGAAGCCCCAAAATTCGTTTCGAAGCCTCTCTTGCTACCGCAAAAACTTCTGGTAAAATCTCATTCAAAATTTTTGTATCATCTATTGGCGCGTGCTTCTTTTTTGCTTTCTTAGCAGTTTTTTCTTCAATATTTACCTCTTTCAATGCTTTAGCAATCTTCTTTTTAAAAACTTCCGTCTGGCTAGCCAACTCTTTATCACTCATCTTTTGATATTTTGGTTCTAATTTATTTATTTCCTGTGCCCTTTTCCATAACCTCCTAAGAACCTTCTTCTGTGCATCACCAAAAACCCCCTGCAAAAATTTAGTCAAAGCGGTCTTATCTGCCAACTTGTCAGTTGGTTTCTTTTCTTTTTTAACCATAAAACTCCAATCTTCTCCTATTTTATCACATTATTTTCTCTTCAGAAAGAGTTTTCGCCAATTTCTCTTCTGGCGATGTGGTTGTGTTTCTAATTTGTAACGCCGAATTTGCCCAGTCAATTTTGCCTCAACTAAATCAATCCCCGCAAAAACGTTCGAACACTCGTCTTTTGCCGCAATCACTTTTCCACCTGGAATATCCATCGCTACCGAAATTTCATATTTCTCACCTTTATTCTTACCAATTTCTGCTACCACAATTTTCGTCACTATATCTTTTTTTGAACCACGCGGTAAATACTTATCGAGTTTGCCAATTCTCTTTTCAGCATATTTTCGAAATGGTTCTTCAACCTTATAACCATTACCACTAATTTCAATTTTTTCTATCATTTTATATCTCCTCTTTATTATTAAGATATGGCTTCAAAACTTCTGGTACTTTCATTTTTTCACCACTTACCGCATAATTTTCAATTACTGCCACCATCGTCCGTGCCAAAGAAACCGCCGTACCATTTAAAGTATGCAAAACTTCTACCGATCCATCTTCGCGCCGCACTCTAATATTTAAATTTCGTGCCTGAAAATCTGTACAATTTGAACAACTCGTAAGCTCTCTATATGACCGATCCGCTGGCGACCAATACTCAATATCATATTTTTTTGCTGCTGGAGCCCCCAAATCTCCCGCTGCAATATTAATCACCCGATAAGGAATATTGAGTTCCTGCCAAATCTCTTCCTCAATTTTTAATATCTCTTCATGCATTTCCTTTGATTTTTCTGGCAAACAAAAAATATACATTTCTAATTTGTTAAATTGATGCACTCTAAATAGACCACGTGTATGTTTCCCGGCTGATCCCGCCTCTTTTCTAAAACAAGCCGACAAACCCGCATATTTTAATGGCAAATCCTTTTCATCAATAATTTCATTCATATGATAACCCGTCAATGCAATCTCCGCCGTCGCAATCAAAGCTAAATCCTCCCCCTCAACAAAATATTCATCAGACTGCTCAGAAGTACGCGGGTTGAAACCCGTCCCCTCCAAAACTTTGGCGGACACCAAATCTGGCACCGTCATCAAACTAAAACCTTTTTCCAAAATTTTCTTAATTCCAAATTGAATTAAGGCATTTTCTAATAATGCTAGTTCATTTTTTAAATAATAAAATTTCGTTCCTGCTACTTTCGCTCCTCGCTCAAAATCCACCCAGTCTCTAGAAATCGCATAATCCAAATGGTCAACCCCAAATTCTTTATTCTCACCCCAACGTTTTATCTCTTTACTATTTTCTTCTCCTCCTAGTGGCACGTCCTCAAAAATAATATTTGGCACCTCTCTCAAAGCTACTTCATATTTCTCTTTTACTTTCTCCAAACTTTCTTCCAAAACCGCCAGTTCTTCCTTTACTTTTTTTCCTTCATTAATTAATTCTTCATCCGGCTTTCCGCCCTTCATCTTCGCTGCAATTTCATTCCTTCTCCGCCTCAAATCCTCAACTCTAGCTAACTCCTTTTTTCTTTCATCATCTAACCTAATAATTTCCTCAACATCGACTTTATAACCTTTTTCTTTTGCAGATTTTTTCACTAAATCTAAATTTTCTCGAATAAACTTCACATCTAACATATTGCCATTATAACATAATTTCCATTAGAAAAACCGAATCCTATTTTCCCAAGTACGCGTAATATAATTTTTGCCAATCTTCCAACGTCAAATCACCCGGTCTGGCATCATCTTTTATCTTTAACTTATCAAAAATCTTCAACCACTCTTCTCTCCCCTTTATTCTTGAAAGATTATGGACCAATTTCTTTCTTGGCGACGAAAAACCCAATTTAATTAATTCAAAAACTTCCTCTAAAATTTTAGGCTCTCTAGGTCTAAATATTATAACTTGACTATCAACTTTTGGTGGTGGCGTAAATTCATTTTTAAGCACCACCGGACCTAGCTCCACCTCTGCCCGATTTTTTACCAACAACGACAAAAGTGTCTCTTTTTTATCAGTTATTCTTTCCGCCACCTCTTTCTGAATCAATAAAACAATTCTTTCAGGTTTATTTCTCAAAGTTAATAATTTTTCAATAATTGGACTCGTAATATAGTATGGAATATTTCCCGCTACAACGTAAGGAGTTTTAATTAAATTAAAATCAAAATCCAAAATATCCCCATTAATTACTTCTAGATTCTTCCCCGGGAAAGATTTTGGCAAATTTTCCGCTAATTTTTGGTCAAATTCTACCGCAATTATTTTATCAAAATATTTAAACAAACTACTGGTCAAAGTTCCCAAACCTGGTCCAATTTCAAGACAAATTTCTTCAAATTGAGGCGCGTAGCTTTTTTCCGGTTTTTTATTTAAATTTCCCTTCTCATAACCAGCCGAAAATCCAGCTATTTCATCCAAAATCGCCCGATTATTTAACCAATGTTGCCCCAAATATTTTTTATTTTTCATTTAATACCAGCCGTGCGCATACCAAAAGTTTAATGCTGGACCCCAACCGCCATATCGCCCATTTACATAGCCAATCATCCAACGAATTTGCGTCACCGGATTAGTAGCCCAATCAGCTCCTACCGAAGCCATCTTGCTACCAGGCAAAGCTTGTGGAATACCATAAGCTCCCGAAGACGCGTTTCTTGCATCCACTCTACAACCACTCTCTCGATAAATCAAATCTAACGCCGCTGAAAGATCCGCCTCCGAAACCCCCGCCTGTCTTGCCCAATCAGCACAAGTCCCCCATTCTGGAGGAATAGATTTCTTTGCACCAATAGCCACTATTCGATTAACCGGCTCACGTATAATTTCCTCAGAAATCACTTCCCGAGAAACCTCTTGATTATCCACATAAAGTACATTATAATAAACCCTTTTCGCCCCCACTTCGCCCAACTGACGCACTTCAGTTTTTCCAGATTCAAGATTAATGTCTCTCACAGTTTCTTCTGAAAATGGAATTTCTTCTTCTATAGTTATCGTCCTCCCCCCATTTCTAACTATGCTATAAACATTAGCTATACCAGTTTCCAAAAAATTATCATTTGGCATTATTTTGATTTCATCCCCATCATAAACCGTTAATCCCGCTTCTTCCGCGATCAACTTAGTATCGTAATTTGCCGTCATTAGATATTTTTCGTTAATGCCATCTTTTACTATTACTGGCCTCGCCCGATAAATATTAATATAAAAATTATTTGAATTAATCACGGTTTCAAGACTAGGCTCAATTTTATCACCCTGATTTAAATTAATTTCCGCTCTATCCAAAGCTTCTTTCACAGTTTTTGCATCAGTTTTTACAATTAATTTACTGCCATTATCATAAAAAGTCACATATTTATTGTCGACCTCTTGTACCAAATTGTTATCTTCCCCATCCGCAAAGGTCGAAGCAGAATTAATTTTCAAAAAGCAACCAAAAAACAAAGCTAAAGCAACCACAATAACTAACACTAGAGCTTGATCGAATTTTTTCGAAAGCTTCATAACCATAATTATATCACAATTTTCTTAAAAATAATAAAAACCCGCAACACACTAAACGGGTCTTTAAACTAATTCCTAGGTGGCGGTCATACACTACATCTAACCAAAACAGCTCTACACTCTCCACCCTTTTCTCCCAACAGTTTAGGCTTCTTTCAACGTCGGATCAAACCCAAACCTAACTATATTTTAGCATAGGCAAAATCTGTGTCAATCTTGTTTTTTTAAATTTTTTATGATTTAATATTTTATACCGTAACAGAGAAAAACCGAACAACCTCTTCTTGACTAAACCAATATATTATTATGTAGTTATAATAAAACTTCAGCTAAAAAATCCTCAAATTATGTTATACTCATGCTATGAACTGGAGGAAATGGCTCGACGAATTTATTTTAGCCGGTAAAGGCATCCTTCTCGCAACCAAAGAAAAACGTTTTTGGCAAGGCTTTACCCCCTCTTTCTTATTTTTTGGTTTTTTGATGAACCTCCTGGCTGGTGGTTTTTCCAAATTCGAATTAATGTCCGCGCTAGGTTTTCCCCATAATCTCAAAATTCTCTTCGACAGTTTTTTAAGTATTTTTGGCCTCAATCAACCCTTTCTTGATTGGATCCCAATTTTTGCCATCTCTATCTTGCAAGGGCTTCTCATCGGACTTATAGTCTTTCTCTGGAATAAAAAACGCGAATCAACCATCAAAAGTTCCAAAAACTCCGAAAATCTTGAAAAAGCTGGCCTTATTACTGGTCTGATTGCACTCGGTGCTGGCTGCCCAACCTGTGGCACCACTTTACTCACACCCCTTCTCGGTGCTATTTTTTCCACTGGTGGACTCGCCGTTACTGGCACCATCTCCACCATCATAACTTGGCTCGCCATTATTATTGCTATTTTTGCATTAAAACGTCTTGGTCTCGAAGCCTATGCTATAATCGTAAATGAAAAATATTTACAAAAAAAGGAGCAACGTGAAAAAAATTCTTAGAATTGTCGCTATCGTGGCTGTTTTTATACTTATTATTGCCGCTATCGTCGCCAGCATGAATAACAAACCTTCCAACGCTGAAAAAGTTTGGGACACCGCAATGTCCATCGGTAATCCCGATGCCAAAAACTATTTTATTATTTATTCAGATTTAGTTTGTCCCTACTGTATTGCTTTCGAAAACGCCATCGTTGAAAACGAAGAACAATTTCAAAAATATCTTAAAGAAAACGACATTCTTTTAGAAGTACGTTTGTCTGATTTCCTTTATGAATATGGCGAAACCAAACCGGAACATTCTCGTTATTCTGCCATCGCCACTTATTGTGCCAAAAACGAAGGTAAATTTTGGGATTATTACAACAAAGCTATCACTACTGTCTGGAACGACTTCTTTAAAGATGCCGGCAAAGCTGCCTTCTCAAAAATGTCTAAATACGGACAAGAATACTGGACTGATATTGGCAAAAGCGTTGGGTTAGGCGAAAATTTTGAAAAATGTGTAGAAGAAAAAACTCCACTTGCCGAAATCGAACAAAATGCCGCCAAGACTGCCAAACTTGCCAACGGTATGCCATTCTTTAAATTTAATAATTACACCAGCTCTGGGTTCGACCTCTCTTGGGGCTGGGAATATGTCCAGATGTATTTCCAGGCCGGTCTAGAAAGCTAATATCTAGTCATCAGCTTTCCAAATCTTCTGATCTTTTATACTTTCTGGTAGATAATTTTTATCAAGATGGAATCCTGACTCCCATTTTTGTCCTTTCCCGTATCCCAAATCTTTCATTAGCTTCGTCGGTGCATTTCGTAGCCAAATTGGTACTGACTCACCCGGAGTCTTTCTAGCTAATTCCAAAGCTTTATACCAAGCATCCGCCGAATCCCGATTCTTCTTTGATTTCGAAAGTGCAACACAAGTGTGCGCTAAAATCAAACCACTCTCCGGCATCCCCACTCTTTCCACCGCCTGAAAACATGCCGTCGCAAGGCCAAGTGCCCCATTCCCAGCCAAACCAATATCCTCCGAAGCAAATATTACCATTCGCCGCGCAATAAATTTTGGATCCTCTCCTGCTTCCACCATCCGCGCAAGATAATAAAGCGCCGCATCTGTATCCGATCCTCTCATTGATTTTATAAAAGCCGAGATTGTATCATAATGTTTATCGCCTTTTTTGTCGTAACCTGGCATCTTTTTTCCAGCCGCTTCTTCAACAATTTTTTCATCTACATTATTAGAAAGCGACAACGCCAACTCTAAATCTCCCAACGCACTCCTCGCATCCCCTCCCGAAAGCTCCGCAATTAAATCCAAAGCATCTCCAGTTATGGAAGGATTATTATTGACTCTCGGGCCGCGTCCGGCCGGCCCGTCGCCACGGGCGGCCGGCGCTCGTCCTCGCGCTGCCGCGCTCCGGATTCCCTCGAGTTCAATAATAATCCCTTCCTTCTTACAAGTTCGCTTTAAAACTTTCAAAATCGCATCTTTCGATAACGGCGAAACTACTACCACGCGCGACCGACTAAGGAGTGGCGAAATCACTTCAAACGAAGGGTTTTCCGTCGTTGCTCCAATTAGGGTAATCAAACCCGACTCTACATGTGGCAAAAATGCATCTTGTTGTGCTTTATTAAACCGATGAATTTCATCTACAAATAAAACCGTCCGTGTTTGTAAATTCCAGTTCAATTTTGCCCGTGCCACTACCTCTTCTACATCCTTTTTTCCTGCCGTTACTGCCGAAATTTCTACAAAATCCGCTTTAAATTCTTTTGCTAAAATTCTCGCTAGCGTTGTTTTTCCCGTTCCTGGTGGACCCCAAAAAATTAAATTTACCGGTTCGCCCTTTTTTACAATTTCCGTTAAAATTTTTCCATCACCAATAATTTCGTCTTGCCCCACCACCTCAGACAATTTTGTTGGCCTCATCCTCTCCGCTAATGGTACTCTATCCATACCATATATAATATATTATATTGTTATATCTTTCAATGTCCCTCTAGACTAAAAACTTAAACATTTTTATTAAAATTCTTTACAAATTAGAATTTTTTATGCTAAAATCAAATTAATATTAATAAAAGGAGTTACACATGTTTAACACTTCACGTAGCTATGACTACTATTTAAATAGCAGCTCATCAACATCGGCTCTAGAAGGCGCTGGCATTTGGATGATTATCGCAGCCATTCTAGCTATTATTGGCGGAATTTTAGTATATTTCTTATTTGTCAAAAGCAAAACCGAACCAAAAGGTAAATTTGCCAAATGGCTTAAAGATTTCTTAAGCTTCAAAGTTATGTGGATTGAACCAATCCTCAAGGTCGTTTATTATATCGCTACTATCTTTGTCATTCTCTTCTCGTTCACATTTTTGGCTCTAGGTGGAGTTGGTGTACTTTCTTTCTTCCTCTGCCTCATTCTTGGGCCAATTGGCGTACGTTTAGCCTATGAAATGACCATGATGTTCATCATGATCTGGCGCAATACTCGTGATATCGCCGACAAAGTCGCTAAGAAATAATATCTTTTGACAACAAAAAATCCCCTCCCACGAGGGGCTTTTTGTATAAATTTTTTGTTCATTTTTCCACAAGCAATTTTAGCTCTTTTACCCTGTTAGCTACTCCAACATTCCCATCAATTAATTCCGCCTGTGGAAAAAATTTTTGAATTTTAGACTTTATCAAAGAATAATGTGTGCAACCCAGCACCACACAATCATATTGAGACTCCCCAACTAAAATCTTTTTTAAAATTGCCTTCACATTTTGTCCTTTCTCAATCGCATCCGCAAGACCTGGACAAGCCAAAAGTGTAATATCTTGCCCAAGTTTACGATTATTTTTTAAAAGTTTTTCTATTCGTTCTGATTTAATCGTTCCAGGCGTAGCCATTACCAAAACTCTTTTAGCGTCAGTTTTCGCGGCTAAGCGTATCGCTGGTTCCGTCCCCACAAATTTTATTTCTGGATAAAGTTTACGTAAACGATTAATGCACTTGGCCGTAGCCGTATTGCAAGCAACCACAATGATTTTAGCCCCCCATTTTTTCAAACGCTCAACAATATCAATCACTATTTCCATCAATTCACTATCTGTCTTTTCGCCATACGGACAATTCTTTGAATCCCCCACAAAAAGATATTCCTCATTCGGAAGTATTTTCTTTATCTCTTCTAAAATAGTAGTCCCCCCTTTTCCCGAGTCAAAAACGCCAATCTTCATCAGCCCATTATATGATATAATCTATAACAAATAAAGTCCTAAGGAGATAAATGCTGTCACCAAACGAAATTGCCAAAAAAACTATTGAAGTGGGAAAAACCAAAGCCAATCTCTCATCCGGCAAAATGTTACTTCTTGGCATTTTCGCCGGCATGTTTATTGCTTTAGCCGGAGTCGGCGCAACCTTTGGTAATGTTTATGGTGGGAAAATCTTAGGCGCTCTAATTTTCCCAGTCGGACTCATTATGGTAGTCCTCGCTGGTAGCGAACTATTTACTGGCAATAATCTCATGATTATTCCCTGGATCAAAAATAAAATCACTTTTGGAAAATTACTTAAAAATTGGCTTCTTGTTTTCTTGGGTAATTTTATTGGTGCTTTATTGGTAGCCTTTTTAGTCACCTACAGCGGAGTCTTTGATAATATTTCTGAGTCCGTTATCGCCACTGCCACCACTAAATCTAATCTCGATTTTCTTGAAGCCATTATGCGCGGCCTCTTTTGTAATTTTCTAGTCTGCATTGCTGTCTGGATGGCTTTTGGCGCTGAAACTATTTCTGGTAAAATTCTCGCCATTTTTGGGCCCATTATGCTTTTTGTCCTCTGCGGATTCGAACACTCTGTTGCCAATATGTTTTACGGTCCAGCTGGAATTTTTGTTGCTTTCAAAAATGGTCTCACGCCAGAAAATCTCAATTTCGGACTATTTTTACTCAATAATTTATTACCAGTCACTCTCGGCAACATCATCGGTGGCGCCGGCCTCGTCAGTATCGGATATTATCTCGCATATCTCAGAAAGTAAACAAAAAAGCTCCGTCTGGAGCAAATTCGTGGTGAGTCGGGAGGGGCTCGCATCGAGCGAAGCGAGATCCGATGCCCTACTTTTTATGCAATTCCGTCAGGAATTGGTGAGTCGGGAGGGGCTCGAACCCTCGATTCGAAGAACGAGGGTTCGCCAACAAAAAAAGCCCCATCTGGAGCAAATTCGTGGTGAGTCGGGAGGGGCTCGAACCCTCGACACCGGGCTTAAAAGGCCCGTGCTCTAACCAGCTGAGCTACCGACCCAAATTGTTAATGATGGGCTTTTGCAGGAGTCGCATCGAAGATCCGACTGCTACTTTTTTGCGCACATCGCTAGATGTGTGGTGGGCGATACAGGAGTCGAACCTGTGACCTCGTCTACGTCAAAGACGCGCTCTAGCCAACTGAGCTAACCGCCCGCATCATCTGGTGGTTCCGGCTGGACTTGAACCAGCGACACAAGGCTCTTCAGGCCTCTGCTCTACCAACTGAGCTACAGAACCGTAACTCTCCATATTATACCACACTTGTGTTATAATGAAAACATGAAAAAAATCAATACTGCTCCCATTTCTGGCATGCAAGAACTATTACCAGAAAACCAAGTCATTTTTAACAATCTCAAATCAAAAATTCTTCATACCTATAATCAACATGGCTTTTTCAATATCGAAACCCCAATTATTGACCGCACCGAAATTCTTTTTGCTAAAGCTGGTGGTGATACCGAAAAACAAATCTACAAAGTCATCAAAACTACCGAGTCTGCCGACGAATCCGACCAAGCTCTCCGCTTCGATCACACCGTTCCTCTCGCACGCTATATCGTCGAACACGAAAACAATCTAACTTTCCCATTCAAAGTCTCTCAAGTTGGTCGCAATTTCCGCGGCGAACGTGCCCAAAAAGGTCGCTTCCGCGAATTTTACCAATGCGACATTGACGTCATCGGTCGCAATTCTCTCCCCATCGCCTATGATGCCGACGTCGTCTCGACTCTCCTTAACACTTTCTTCTCTTTTAATCTTAATACCCCGATCCTCGCCCGCTTAAACAACCGCAAAATCCTCTCTGGTCTCCTAGAATCCTTAAATCTTCAAGCAAAATCAAAAGATATTTATAGCATTATCGACCATTCCGAAAAAGTCCCCTCCGAAAAAACCGAGGAAAACTTTCGCGAAATTAGCCTTTCCGACGAAAATATTTCTAAGCTTCTTGATTTTATCAATTTACACGGTAACCGCGAACAAGTCATTAATTATCTCAATAATTTAAACATTACCAACCCTACTTTTATTGTGGGGGTTTCCGAGCTTAATCAAGTCATGGGACTCTTGGAAAATATGAGCTTAAAAGAAAATATTGAAGCAGATATGAAAATCGTGCGTGGTCTCGACTATTACACCGGTACTGTTTTCGAATTTATCCTCCCCGAATATAAAAGTATTGGCTCTGTCTGTGGTGGCGGACGTTACGAAAATCTCACCGGCTATTTCACCGAACAACCTTTCCCTGGTGTTGGTGGCTCAATTGGACTAACTAGGCTATTTTATGTTCTAAATGAACATAAAATATTAAAAAATCAAGAACACGAACTCCTCGACTACGCTATTATTCCAATCTCCGAACACGAATATAAAACCGCTTTTGAACTAGCCAGCAAATTAAGAAATAAAGATTATTATGTCACAGTCGTCCTCACAGACAAAAAACTTGCCGATAAATTATCCTATGCCACCAAAATTTCCAAAAATGGCATTGTCATCGGTGAAAACGAAGTCGAATCTCAACAATTTTATGTCAAAAATTTCATCACCGGCGAAACTACTAACCTCTCTTAGTTTTAAATCTATATGATATAATTAAAAATATGAAAAAGTTAGAAGATATCGTAAGTTTATGCAAACGACGCGGGTTTATCTTTCCGGGTTCCGATGTTTATGGTGGTATGGCCGGAACTTGGGATTTTGGTCCACTCGGCGTCAGCCTCAAGAAAAAAATCATGGATGCTTGGTGGGATTATTTTGTCGAAAAGCGCGAAGATATTTATGGTATCGACGCCGCAATTCTCATGAATCCCAAAACTTGGGTTGCTTCTGGCCACACTACCACTTTTGCTGACCCTCTAGTCGAATGTAAAGAATGTAAAGGTCGCTTTCGCGCCGACAAAATTGCCAATGGTGTCTCCGAATCAGTTACTACTGAAGAATTTTTAAACACTCATACTAAATGCCCAGTCTGTGGTCAAGAAAATTGGGGGCCCATCCGCAAATTCAACATGATGTTTAGAACCCACGTCGGCGCCGTCTTACCAGAAGACAACGAAGAAAACAAAGAGCTCGCCGAAAAATCAATCGCCTATCTCCGTCCCGAAACTGCTCAGGGTATTTTTACCAATTACAAAAATGTCCTTGATACTCTCTACCCTGATCTTCCTTTTGGTCTCGCTCAACAAGGCAAAGCCTTCAGAAATGAAATCAGCCCTCGTGATTTTATTCTGCGCGACCGTGAATGTTCACAAATGGAAATTGAATATTTTGTGAATCCAGAAACTTGGGAAGAAAACTTCGAAATTATGCGCCAAATGGAGCACGATTTTCTCGAAAATATCATCAAACTCCCTCAAGAAAATATCCACGAATTGGAAGTCTCAGCCGAAGATCGCGCCCATTACTCCAAGCGCACCATCGATTTTATGTTTGATTATCCTAACGGCCAAGAAGAACTTATGGGGCTAGCTTATCGCACCGATTTCGATCTCAAAAACATCGAACACGAATCCGGCAAATCCATGTCTTACCGAGATAAAATCACTGGCGAAAGCTTTATTCCTCATGTTATCGAACCATCCATTGGCGTTGAACGACTCTTTCTTGCTATTTTGTCTACAGCTTATACCGAAGACGAAATTAACGGCGAAAAACGTATCGTTCTCAAATTACCCGAAAATCTCGCCCCTTTCCGTTTTTGCGTTTCTCCGCTTCTCAAAAACAAACCTGAACTCGTCGAAAAAGCTAGAACTGTCTACAAAGCTCTTCGCCAAAAATATCGTAATGTCACTTGGGATGACTCAGGCAACATCGGCAAACGCTATCGTAAACAAGACGAAATCGGCACTCCCAAATGTATCGTTATTGACTTCGACACTTTAAAAGACGATACTGTAACCGTCCGCGACCGTGACACCACCAAACAAATCCGCACTAAAATCGACGAGCTTTAATTTTCAAAAAGTTAAAACTTATCAAACATCTTATGCTATAATAAAAGCATAAAAGGAGATCTATTATGGCTGAAAAGGCTGAAAAAAATCATAAAAATTTAATCATGTGGATTTGTGCCATCCTCGTCATCGCGGCAATAGTTATAGTTGCTGTAGTACTTGCAACGCGTGGTAGCGGAGCAATCGACGAATCTTATTTTAAATCAGACGACACTAAATACGTTCTCACTGTAGACGCAGAAGATATGCTCACAGAGGGCGAAGAATATGTCCCCATCAAATCTCACTTAGTTTATTACTATTCTGGTAACGAAATTACCAGTCTAAAATCTTATAATGAGTATGCCGATGCAAATACTGCCAAAGCCGCCTACGAATACTATCAAAACAACGTCAGTAACGAAGATTATAAAAACATCGAATTAAACGGTAAATATGTTATCCTTACCGCTAACGAATCCGAATATGAAGGTACCACCGCAAACGATATCAAACAACAGCTAGAACTTATCGAAATGTACAAAAATATGGATTTTGACAGTATCGAAGAAGAAGACGCCACTATTGAACCAGAAGTCGAAGTCGACATCGAAGCAACAGAAGAAGAATAATCCACCTAATCTCAAAAACTAACCCTGCAGGGTTAGTTTTTTTATGATATAATATATCATACAATAAAGGAGAAAAATATGGCAGATTTTAATAAAATTTTAACACCCGGTGATTATGAAAAAAATGAACTCAACGTTGTTATCGAAATACCTACCGGTTCCAATCATAAAATCGAATGGGATCGCGAGCACGCTTGCTTTATGCTTGATCGCGTTGAACCTATTGCTTTTGCAAAACCCTGCAATTACGGTTTTATCCCTCAGACCCTCGACGAAGACGGCGACGAGCTCGACGTTCTCATGATTACCGATCAACCCTTAACCACTGGCATTTGGATGAAAGCCAAAATACTCGGCGTCATGAAATTCGTTGATGGCGGCGAAGTCGACGACAAAATCATTTGTGTTCCCGCCGACGACCGTAATAATGGTGATAATTACAACAAACTAGCAGATTTGCCTAAACAGCTTCTAAAACAAATTGAATTTCACTTCAATCATTACAAAGACCTCAAAAAACCTGGCTCCACTGAAGTCAAAGGTTTCTTTGACACCGATGAAGCACAAAAAATTATTGCCGCCGCGATTAAGCGCTGGAACGACCGCTAAAAAGCTTTAATAATTTTTAGGAGTCTTGGAATTTTTTCCTGGACTCCTTTTATTTTATTTATCACTGCTAATTTATTCGTCAAAATCATTCGCATAATTTTTATTTCATCCACACCAATCACCCCATCAACTCGTTCCCTTAATGCCATTTCAGATTCATCCCAATCATATCTCTTGACAGCATCTAATTTTTCTCCATTAACGTCACGGAATAAATTAATTTCTTCACCCGAAGCCTTTACTAAATTAAATAAAAACCATGTCTCTATCAAATCCAAATTATAATCACTGCCCAAAGCCAAAAAGCTCTGCCGAACTATCTCAAAATAATCAGGATTATCAGAATGCTCCGCCGCTTTGCTAATTTTTTTCAAAATGTCTCCAGCAAGTCCAGTCTTATCTAAATCCTTCAAAATCCCACTATAAAACTTCAACATTTTTGCACCAGTAATCACAAATAATTCAGATTTCCCTTGATGCAAATTTAGTTCCACCAGTGAAAACATTTCTATTCCACCCGCAAGTTTTGATTTTTCTCGTCTCACCCCCTTCGCTATTGCCGATATTTTTCCCTCTGGTGTAATAATTTGTAAAATTCTATCCGCTTCCGCATAGTTAGTTCTTTTTAGTACATACCCTAACGTTTTTAAATCTCTACTCTGCATATTTTTTCACATATCTCTTTATATCTTCCGGCTTCATTGTCTCTTTATTCAAAATCCCCGCTAATGTATAAGCAGCTAAATCTCTTTCGGAAAAATTCAAAGAGGAAATCACTACTACTGGAATTTTCGCCGTATCCGGATACGAAACTAATTCATTCAAAAAAGTAAAACCATCTGGGCCATCCAGCAAAATATCCAAAAAAATCAAACTTGGCAATTCCCCTTCCGAAATTGTTTCCATCGCTGCAATCGCATTTCCAAAAATTCGCACCGGCAAATCCACCGCCCTACCAATACATTCAGCCATAATTTCATCATCCTCAATTACAAAAATCATACAAACTCGCCTGCCGAGAAACTGGCAATTCAACATAAAAACTCGTTCCGTCACGATGCCTAATCGCTCCCACCTTTGCGTGCATATAGCGAGAAAATTTTGAAGCAATATAAAGTCCCAAACCCGAAGAACCTGGCCTCATTGCAATTGAGGTTGGCTTTTCAACCCAACCCCTTTTAATTTCTCGCCAAACATCAATTGGCAAAGCCGGTCCGTAATCTCTTATCATAATTTTTACTCTTCCATTGGTGTCTTTTACAACTAACTCCGCCCGCGTTCCTTCCCCAGAATAATGCATTGCGTTTAATAAGAAATTATATACCACGCTATAAAGTAACTCTCGATTAGCCGTCACTAATTTGGCCCGATTAGAATATTTAATAAATAAATCTCTTTTATTATGGCTAAATAAATATCCTAACTCTCTCAAAACCCCATCACAAACCGCTCGCACCGCCACCGGTTCCATTTCAAACAATCCATCTTCTAGTCTTCTAATTTTTACTAAATCATTTACTTGTTTAATCGCTCGTTCCGAAACGGTTACCATTTCCGAACGAATATGCTCATTTTTAAAATTAAGATCACTAAAAGATAAAGCCAACTGTCTTAATACCGCAAGTGGCGCTTTAAGTTCATGCGCCGCCACCAAAATACCGTCAACCTCCTTTTCCATATCTTTATTATATCACAAAAACTAATCGTTAAAAACGACCGTAGCAAGTAGTTTATCAAAATCAGCTTGGAACAAAACTGAATCAGTCTGCAAAATTGCAGTCTTATCACGAATCTTAAAAGTCACAATAAATCCACTTAATTCTGTATTTGGTATTGTTCCCGTATAGCGGTTTGCCGTAATATTTTCATCTTTACCAATAGTAGTTGATACCATCGTCAAGTTCGAATCTTTTTTGTCCATTGCTTTCTGATATTCCTTAGAAACATTATCAAAACTCTTATTTACAATGGTTACTCTTAGCGCATTGATTGTTTCTTTCCCTACTGCATCAACCTGTATCGGGTTGAAATATGCATTAAAATCTCCTCCCGTTGTTGCTGCTTTTGCTACATAAACGCTCCAAGTTTTTGGATATTCAAAAGTTAACTGTCCATAATCCGCCGGACCCGAAAAAATCTTATACGGATATTTTTCTCTCTCCAAAAATTCCGCCTCCATCTTTTGTGATTGCTCATCTTTGGCCTGCGCTACCGCAACCTCAATCTGTTCACCTACATCCGTGCTGATAGCATCATATTGCAAATACATCCAAATAAAAAGCCCAATAAAAGTCACTGCAATCAAAGAAACTACTATGATCGCAATAGTTTTTATCAAACTCTTCACATCCTTTTTTGACTCTGGCATCACCTGAACCTGTTGCACCATTGGCATTCCATTAGGTGCCATTGTCTGATAGCCCACTACTGGCTGACCAGGTTGCATCGGCTGAACTGGAGGCATCTGTCCATTATCCATAAGTAAATTATATCACACTATTTGCTAAAATCTTCCGACAAAACTTCAATTTCATTTTTTAATTCATTTAAATCTCTTTCTATCTCTTTAGCAATTTGCATCGCTCCTTTATATTTTTTTACTGCCTCTTCCAGCTTAAAATCATCCGAATAAAACCATTCCACCTCCGCATCTAGCTTCTCAATTTTTTGGTTTAAACTCATTTTTTCACTCATTTCTTACCTTTCTTTAATTTTTTTAATTTCCGCTTCAATTTCTTGTCTAAATGTTGTAATTTTTACAACATTACCAAGAGAAATCTTCCCACTCAAAATCGCATAGCCTTTTTCCAAAACTTTTTCCGGATTCAAAATTTCAAGCAATCTCATCTTATGTTCCAACGCCCCCATCAATTCTTTCAACTTATTTTTTATTACGTCAACACAGTTTTCCATCTTGTCTTGACACTGTTCCAACATTGGCTCAATATATTTTACAATAACCCCCCTAGAAATTTTTTCAACCTTTTCTCGATTTATTACTTTCGCTCGATTAATTTCTTGCAAAATCACCTGTTCTGTTCGATCAATAATCTTCTTTACTTTGATTTTTTCTTCTACCTTATCTCGTGTCAACATTTCTGCCGCATTCGACGGTGTCGAAGCCCTTACATCGGCCGCGAGATCCGCCAAACTTTCATCCACCTCATGTCCAATTCCAGTTATCACCGGAATTTTACTCGCCGCAATTGCTCGTACCAATTTTTCATCATTAAAACACGCTAAATCATCTGCCGAACCTCCCCCTCGCAAAATTGCAATCATTTCTACTTCACTTTTTTCATTAAAATAACTTAGTGCTCGCATGATTTGATCGGGCGCATCCAACCCCTGCACTTGTGTATGGGCAACCACCACCTTCATATCACCCCATCTCGCATTGATAATTTTAATAAAATCTGCATAACCCGCCGCTCCAGTAGAAGAAATTACCCCTAATTTAGTTAGATCTTTTGGGATAGGTCGCTTCTTGGCTAAGTCAAACAAACCCTCTTTCGTTAATTTCTTTTTTAACATTTCAAAAGCTTTTTTCAAATTTCCTTCACCCACTGGCTTAATCGCATCCACCGTAAAAGAAAATTTACCTAATTTTGTTATTTTTGGTTTTCCTCTTAACAAAACTTTCATTCCGTCTTCAATTGGTATCCGAAGTTCCCATAAAGGCATAAAACACGAGATACTCGATGTCTCATCCTTAACATCAAAAAACACCCATTTGCCTTGGTTAATTTTAAAACTCGCCACCTCTCCTTCAATCAAAACTGTAGTATAAGCATAATCTAGCGTTTGGTTTACCACACCAATAAATTCCGTCGGGGTAAAACTATCCTTCATTTCTGCCTCGAATCGCTTTGTAGTATGGCCATGATCCCGAAACAATCGTAAACAATAAAGTAATCACTCGTGTCATCACCGTCACAATCGTTGCCGTCGGGAAATCCACTCCTAATGCAATCATCACCCCGGCCATTCCTAATTCATATAATCCGTATGGGACAATCCCATCAAACACCGAACCTATCGCTTCTCCAATCATAATAAAAGGCAAAATTTCTGGTCTTCCTAACGCAATTGCCACAATCCAATAAGTCGATATCTCCAAAACACTATAAGCAATCCCCCACAAAGCTGGCTTTTTTAAATATCTTTTATTTTCCCGCGCTATTTTTACATTTTCGTAAATATCACTAAAATATTCATTTACCGATTTATTTTTAATTAATCGCTTTTTTCGTCCAAAAGTAATAATACGCGAAAAGACACCTAATACTTTTTCCACAATCCTCGAAAAAAAGTCCACTCGCTTTTTGCTACTAGCAATAAAAATTACAAACCACAAAACAAAAAACACGCCCATATTCATAATCAAAGCCAGCGGGATAATCCATTCAGCTCCACTCGGAATTAAATCTAAAGCCAGTAATATTAATATAGCAATCAAGGCCTGTAGATAATTGATTACCGTCGTCACGGCATATCTAAACACATACAAAAAACTAGCTTGCCCCGCCGAAACTCCAAATGGCGACAAACGATAAGTCAGAAATGCCAAACCCCCAACACCTCCAGCCGGCACTGCTCGGTTCACAAAATTTAGTTCCGTCGAAATCCTTAAAATCTCTTTATTTGAAAAATTTTTTTGCATTTTTTTGTTTCTAAGATAAGCAAAGAAAATCTGACCACAAGCGTAATACATCAAAAGCTGTTCTGGGATAAGCAATAACAAAACTAAAACATTGGTTTCTTGCAGATGGTCCAAAGTCTCCAAAATATCCGACCAATTCAAATAAACCACATACGCCACCAAAACTATCGTCAAAATAATCAAAACCGTCCGAAACGAAAACCATTTACGATTTTTTTTAGCCATAAAATAATTATAGCATAATTTAATTTTAGCGGACTTCTACTCTCACTCTTGGTAAAGATTTACCTGAAAAATGCGTCTTTTTCGTTTTGACAAAAGTTACCACTCCATCCTTTGCAGCATGAATCGTAAAATTACGCGACATATAAGTACCTGGTCCAGCAATCTTGGTAGCACCAGTTTGGCGCACCAAAACTTCGCCGTTTTTGACTTTTTGACCACCAAAACGTTTAACGCCAAGCCTTTGACCAGCATTATTATGAACATTCTTGGCGGTACCGCCAGCTTTAACGTGTGACATCTATTTTTTCCTTAAAATTATTATATCCCTCGCGACAATTTGATTAGGCCGACAATAAAGAAGCCCCTCGCGCGTTTTTATATCAACATTATACCCCAGTTTTTCTATTTCGTCAAGAATTTCTAATCTTTCATAATTTCCCTCTTCACGCAACCATGCCGGCATCGCCACCACAACTGGCGTCTTCGTTTTAATCTGCAATGCTAAATTCTTCAAAAACCCCAAAGCTATCCCTTTACATTCCTGCTTCTGCTCTTTTAATTCCATTTCCGTCGGAACCTTCACAAACGGTTTCCCAAGATATCCCTCACACGCCACCGCATCAATCGGCTGTTGCCACTCAAAACTAGTTGCATCTGCTTGAGAAATTTGAAAATATTCATTCTCGGGCCGCGTCCGGCCGGCCCGTCGGCACGGGCGGCCGGCGCTCGTCCTCGCCTTGCCAGGCTCCGGATTCCCTCGAATTGAATATTTTTCAAATTTCAACAACCACTGCAAATTTTTTTCACTGTATTCAATCATCCGTTCATTAATATCCGTCCCGTATGCTCGGTATCCCATTAAAATTGCCTCTTGTAAAACTACACCCGTTCCACAAAATGGATCCAAAACTACTGCACCTGGTTTTAGCGGCCCACAAAGATTAATCAAAATCTGCGCTAATTTCGGTGGCAACATCCCTACTTTCGCATCCCGTGCCGGCCTCGCTTGATCACGTCTCGCATATTCTTCAATATCCTGTACCCCAATCACCAGATACCATTCATCATCAACTTTAATCAACTCCACCTTTCGCTTATTCTTACCCGACAATCCATTATGTAAAGACGTTGCTGTCGACAAAATCGCGGCTTTATTCTCGACTACCCGCACGCTTCTACCATGCCTTACCAAAATCTTTTTTAATTTTAATGCTTCATTTAACGCGGTTTTTTGCGAAGCCCTCTCCGAATAATCGCTCACTCCAATCGTCAACTTCCCCTCTGGCAACGTTTGTAAATATTCCAACGGTTTTTGTTCTAATTGAACCGCCAGCTTCTGTGTCCCGCCCAATCTATCTATATCAACACAAAAATCAGACTTCTCTAATTCTGCAATTGATATCTCCGGTTGCCTACCTAAAACCGCTAAATATTTCATTTTACAATCAAAAATTTATTTTTGCCTTTTTTTATAATTCCCGTCTCTTTCAGCTCGAGGTCATCTTTTACTTTTTCACCATTAATTGTGATTGCTCCCGCCGCCAAAAACTCCCGCGCTTTCTTTTTCGATTCCGCTAAGCCATTTTCAACCAAAACATCAATTAGCATTTTTCCTCTCGCAACCGTTGGCAAATATTCCGAAAATTCCACTATTTCATCGGTCGTAAAATTTTTAAAATCTGTATCTTTATCAAACAACATCGCTGTCAAATTTTCTACCGCTTCTGCATTTCTTAAACCGTGCACTACTTCCGTTGCCCCTCTCGCTAAAGCTTTTTGCGCGATGCGCTTTTCTGGCGCCGCCATATGTTGTTTCAAAATATCTTCAATCGTTTCTTTATCATAAAATGTATAGATTTTAAGCAGATATTCTACCGCTTCATCCGGTTGATTCAACCAAAATTGATAAAAATCAAAAATTGCAGTATAATTGCCTCCGCCATTATCTGAAGCAGCTAGCCAAATCGCATTGCCTTCGCTCTTGCCGAACTTACGCCCCGTTACTGGGTCAATCACGAGTGGCGTCGACCAAACATCCGCTTGTCCGTCTTCTAGTCTCTTAATCAAATGAATCCCCGAAGTGCAATTTCCATATTGGTCCGCCCCACAAAGCTGTAAATCTATCCCATATTCCCGATAAAGATGCAAAAAATCATATCCCTGAATCAAAGTATAAGAAAATTCTGCATAACTGATTCCCGAACCACCTTCGCCAATCCGATTTTGCACAAATTGCCGATCGAGTAGTTGCGTCATCGAAAACGCCTTTCCTACTTCTCTCAAAAAATCCAAATATTTCATTTCCTGGAACCAATCCAGATTATCCATCATTGTCACATTATCAGAATTAATTACTCGCTCAATTTGTGCCTTAATACATTTTTTATTATGCGTTACCTCATCTAAACTTTTTAAATCACGTTCACCATTTTCCTTTGGGTCACCAATCTGTCCCGTCGCTCCGCCTACCAAAAGATATGGTTGATATCCATGTCTCGCAAAGCACGCGCACATCATTAGAGCCGCCAAATTCCCAATCGTTAGAGAGTCCGCACTCGGATCCGCCCCCCAATAAAACTTTTTAACCTCTCTCGTATCTAAATCTTCCGGCTTTTTGACCGTCGTCTCAGCCATAAACCCCCGATAAATCAATTCTTCCGATAATTTCATACCCTAATTATATCACATTTTTATCTTGTATTTTTTGATTCGAATTTCCACTTTAGAATGGTGATGCATAGCAAATTAATTGTTATGTTATAAAGCTCCAAGGTTAATACAACGTACTACGCTGCCAGTACTCCTATCGCTATAGTAGGTACCAGGACCGATAAAGTCGTAATCCATGCCCAAACTGTAGGCACCGTTACTACTGAAATTCAAATTTAACACAACGTACTACGTAGCCACTGCTCTTATTGGTGTAGCTTATACCGGCGTGCATATTGCCGTAATTCATGTTCAGATTGTAGGCGTTGCTACTACTGTACGCAGTCCGGGACCAGTAGGACCCGCTGCGACCGCGGCCGCCCGCACTAGCGCCATTCCAGACGCCGGAATAAACAAAGTTATTTGGGTAGCTACGCCATCTATTAGACACTATTTCTTCCCCTGTATCAGATTGACTTGTTCCCGTTCCTCCTAATTGAATATCTAAATAAGAAAAACCTCCTTTACTAGCACCGTTACCCGTGCTATTACCATATGGCAAACTAAATCCAGTCGGGCAAATCGAAGTACTCACGGCTTCAGAAGCTGATACCGAAATAAGGCTAGTAGTATTAGCCATCGCCGCCGCCCAAGTGTAATAATTGCCATAACCATACCATTGACTGTGATCATTATTACCTTCATTATATTGATCATTATCCCAATGCGTGGGGTCCCATACACCAGGAGAGGCGGTCAAAGTAACATTATTCGAATTAACTCCACCTATATTAGTATTATTATTGTTATAACGAGGGAATCTGTAGCCCTGATAGCTACCCGTAATATTAGAAGTGTTATATTTACTATTTGCCGTAGTAGCATTACTAAAGTTCGCATCTTCCGAATTAGCTAATCCTGTAAAGACCCCACCAAAACCTTGTGCCTTAGAACTATCAGACGAATTAGCGGCATCTAATCTTAAGTTTTCCATCATCCAGCAAATTCCGTCCTGCATTTTGCCTACAGTATAAACATTATTATCCCGACTATCTGTCAACGCAGTGATTTGCCCATCAGAAAGACTACTACAAGAGAAGCTTTGCATCGTGCCAGCTGCTGGTACCCAAACCGCATAAAGCGTAGCTTGACGAGTGTTAGCATCAAAGTTAAGGTCAGCTCCTGTCACCTTTTCATTAGGACCATAAATTTTACTGCTACTGTTTACTGTCGCATTTTGATCTTCACTCCAGCCCGCAAAACCATAGCCCGCCTTTTTGAAGTTATAGGCCATGAGGTCTGCTGTACTATTAGCAATATCATAGTCTACAGTGGTATAAAATCCATCCATCGTGCCTGCCGTAGCCCCATTGCCATTATAAACAATCGTATAAGGATTATAAGCATAAAGCTCTATAGTCGTGCCTAATAATTCACTATTATCTTCTAGATAACTTATCACTGCCGCTTCATCAGCAAATTTTATTACCTCCTCATTTACCACCGTGTACCATTTCCCTTTCCAAGTAGTAGTCGTAGCATAAGCTCCAGATTGAGCCACCAAAGAACAAACAGAAATTTCTTCTGTACCAGGCTGTTCGGTAGTATAAATTGGATAAACCTGTGCATACATTCCATAATCATAACCAGATATTGGAGTCCCAAAACTCTCCAAGTATATAGTTACTGTATTACCATTAAAAGTATAAGTATTAGTACCAGACAAATTACTTTCTGGCGAATAGATCTCTTCATATTCATAATTACCCAGATTTCCCCAATCGCCATCCCAATCTCCTTCCACAACGCTAATTCCCATTGTATCAGCAGTAATCCCATATTTTAATACCACCCTTACTTTGCTAGCACCAGCAAAAGTCACCGGCTGCAAAATCTGTTCTTCTCCGTAAGCCCCACCACTTTGTGTCCCATCACTACTTATATTTGAACTTTTTACTATTGTCGGCGTAGTCCCCATATACATCGCAGTACAAGAATTCCCATATACCACCCTATTTTTAGTCGCTCCACCTGGGAAAGTTAAGCCATTGCCATTATAATTTATGCCAATTTGATCTGGATGCACCGGCTCATCAGCATTACTCGGATGCACCAATGTATAAATCACCTGCCCCTGATAAGTCCCCGCCGCTTGTTCTTTGGCCACATAAGTTGCATAAGTCGTAGTCAGCGACGCCCCTTCTGCCGTTGGCCCCATATCAGTCACTGCATCCCTGTGCGCCACTTTCACATACTGATTTGGCACCGTATGATAATTTGAAAAAGTTCCTCCTGTATCACTATCTATTGTAATCGAATAGGTCGCATTCGTATTAGTTTGTAGCTTCATCGCCCAATTAGAAACATCCGGATTCCCCGCCGATGTAGCTAACCCTGTTACTATATTGCTGGTATCTCCCACCAATTTATTGCTATTTTCTCCACCAATCGTATTTCCTGTATATCCCGCCGCATAAATAGCAAAACCATTATTGTCATTACAAAAAACCTTGAGTGTCGTAGTGCCAATATCATCTTCATAAATCCCATTGGGTATCCTTGCCGTATGCGAAGTCATCCCTGTCCCCGACAAAGTGCAAGACATCGGCACTGCAACATTTACCTTATCAATTACCACATTATCATCCGCCAAAACATTATCCGAAACAAATCCACCAAAAACCAAACCAACCAAAATCACCCATATATATTTATAACTCCGTCTAACCGTTTTATTTTTTATCATATGCCTACAGTTTATTTTTAAAATTACATAACCATTATAATATATAATTCACGTTTTGTGCCAAAATATTTTCAGTTTTATTAAACTTTTTCGCCCTTCCTCGCTCGGTTGGCCCATTTATCCGCCATTTCGTTAAATTCCACTCCGTCGTGTCCTTTTTCCCAAACCAATTTTACTGAATACCGACAATATAACTCATATAGTTCTTTTACCAAATCTAAATTTTTTATTTCCCCTACTTTCTTTTTCCAACCATTTACCTTCCAACCTGGTGCCCATTTCGTTAGCACATTAATCCAAAATTCCGAATCAGCATGAATTTCACAGCCCTCTTCTCCTGCATATTTTATCGCTGCAATCATCGCCATACCTTCCATCCGAATATTCGTCGTCTCCTTTTCGCATCCTAAGACTACTGGCTTTCCTGTCCCATCAATCACCTCAATCACTGCAAATCCCCCTGGCCCCGGATTTGGGCTTGCACTCCCATCAGTCCATAATATTTTCATATTTTTATTTTATCATATCAATATATTATTTAATAATCTCGTCAATAATCCCGTAATCCCGAGCTTCTTCTGCGCTCATCCAATGGTCTCGGTCCATATCTTTTTCCACTTGCTTCAAATCTTTACCCGTATTTTTTGCAAAAATCTCCGCCAAACGCTTTTTCAAAAACACTCCTTCGCGCAGCATAATTTCCTGATCGGTAATTTTTCCTTCCGTCCCCGATGAAGGTTGATGAATCATAATTCTCGCATTCGGCAGACAATATCTCTTTCCTTTTGTCCCCGAAGATAAAAGCATCGCCCCCATCGACGCCTGAAGTCCAATCCCAATCGTCTCTACATTTGGTCCAATATAATTCATTGTATCAATAATTGCCAGCCCATCATAAACACTCCCGCCAGGCGAATTAATATATAATTTAATTGGTTTTTTCGGATCTTCGTGTGCAAGATAGAGCAACTGTGCAATCACTAAATTCGCCGTATGTGCATTCACATCTTCACCCAAAAATACAATCCGATCATTAAGCAGCCTCGAATAAATATCGTAGGCCCTCTCCCCCTTATTCGTTTCTTCCACCACCGTTGGTACTAAATAATCTTTCATAAAATCCTTTCTTTAATTTTCTAGCCGTAATTTATGTTTTATATATACCAAAGTTGGGATATCTCCTTTCTTTAGCTTTTCGCCAATAATTTCTTCCGAAATCAACGACTCAACTTCATCTTCAATTTTTCGTCTTAAAGGCCTTGCACCATTTTTCGGATCATAGCCTTCTTTTATCAAATAATCCTTTGCTTTTTCATCAATCTTAATCCCAATTCCTTTTGTTGCGAGTCTCTTTCTCAAATCATCAATCAAATTGTCAAAAATCTTCTCTACATTTTTCTTCGTCAAAGCGTGGAAAACAATAATATTATCCAAACGATTAATCAGTTCCGGTCGCATCACTTTCTTTAGAGCCCTCATCGCATAATTTTTATTTTCTTCATATTCTTCCTCTAAAGCCTTTTTATCCTTTGCCGTTTTTGCTATGAAGCCTAGCTCTGACTCCCTAAACATATCTGCCGACCCAAGATTTGATGTTAAAATTACAATCGTGTTATTAAACTTAACCTTATTACCCTGTGCATCCGTCAACACCCCATCTTCCAAAATCTGCAATAATATATTGAATACATCTGGATGTGCCTTTTCAATTTCGTCAAAGAGAATTACCGAATAAGGTTTTCGTCTCACCGCTTCCGTCAATTTCCCTCCATCATCATAACCCACATATCCCGCCGGCGCTCCCACAAGTCTCGACACATTATGTTTTTCGCCAAATTCCGACATGTCAATTTTTACTAACGCATTTTCGCCCCCGAACACTTCTCTAGCTATCACTCTAGCGAGCTCCGTTTTTCCTACACCAGTTGGTCCCATAAACAAAAACGAACCAATCGGCCTACGTGAGTCTGCAATTCCGCTCCTACCCCTTCGAATTGCTTTCGAGACTGCTTTCACCGCCTCATCTTGCCCAATAATTGACTCTTTAATATGGTCTTCTAATCCCATCAACATCTTCATTTCGCTTCCATGCACTTTTGATACTGGAATTCCCGTCTTTAAAGATACTGCTGTCGCCAAATTTTCTTCTGTTAATTTCGGATTTTCCGTCTTTTTCACCCCCGCTTTTTCTAATTTTTTAATTTCTTGCTCCAGTTTTGCCAACTCCGTCTTGTAATTTGCTGCCTTTTCATAATCTTCCTTTTCCGCCGCCTCGGTAATTTTAGTTTCCAGCGCCGATTTTTCAATCTTCAATTTTTTATATTTGCCCCCACCCTTCTTATCTGCTGCCACTTTCGCAATCGCCGATGCTTCATCAATAATATCAATCACTTTATCCGGCATAAACCGATCATTAATATATCTCTGGCTCATCGTAATCGCCGTTTCCAAAATCGCATCCGGAATTATCACGCCATGATGTTTCTCGTAATGACTCTTAATTCCTTTTAAAATTCTAAGAGTTACCGCCGCGCTCGGCTCTTCAACCATCACAGTTTGAAATCTTCGACTCAGCGCCTTGTCTTTTTCAATCGTCTTTCGATATTCATCTAAAGTCGTCGCCCCAATTAGATTCAATGAATTTCGCGCTAGAGCCGGCTTCAAAATATTTGCCGCATCCATCGAGCCTTCCGAAGACCCTGCCCCACAAAGCAAATGAATTTCATCAATAAATAGAAGTACCGAATCATCTCCCGTTGCTTCATCAATAATTCCTTTAATTCTTTCCTCAAACTCCCCTCTAAATTTCGTTCCCGCAACCACCGACGACAAATCTACCTGATAAATATGTTTACCAATTAAATTACCTGGCACTTCGTTTTTCGAAATCCGTGTCGCGAGCCCCTCGACAATCGCCGTTTTTCCTACTCCCGCTTCGCCAATCAAAACCGGGTTAGACTTTGTTCGACGTGAAAGCACTGTTACCACTCTTTCAATTTCATTCTCACGTCCAATCACCGCATCCAATTTTCCCGCCCTCGCTTCTTCCGTTAAATCTTTCCCGTAGCGACTCAGGAATTTTAAAGGTGATTTCTTTAAATATTTCGCTTTTTCTGCTTTCAATTTTTCGTCTTTAGTTTGTTCTTCTACTAGAATTTCAATATTATCTAGTAATTTTTCATTATCAACCTTTAAACCCTGCAAAATCAACGCCGCTCGCGAATTTGGTTGGCTAATTAACGCATATAAGATATGTTCCGTTCCAATTACTGTTAACCCCTGTTCTTTGGTATAATTTTGTGCCATTCGAAGCGTCAAAATCACCGCCTCCGATAAAGACATCATCGCCATATCCGAACCCGGTACTTCCACTGCAACCTTATTTAAGGCTTTTTCCACCTCTTCCAAAGTCGCGCCTTCATCTCTAATTAATTTCGCCCCCGTTGAAGTATCAATTGACATAATCCCGAGCAAAAGATGCTCCGTTCCCATATAACCATTATTGTATCTTTTACTATAAAAATCCGCTTTCTGTAAGGCAAACCTTGCATTTTCGGATAATTTATTCATAATTTCACTAAATTCTGCCTGCATACCTCTATCATAGCAAATTAGCACTCGTCAGTCAAGAGTGCCAATTTGTTATTTTTGTCCTATTTTAAACTTATACTTTCTATGCTATAATAAACTTTATTAAAGTGAGGTAATATGTTAAAAATCAAAGGACAGAAAAAAGATCCGATTGTGCCGCCTTTAAGCATCTCGGCACTTTACAATTTATCCAGTTTCCGTCATTGGAACCAGATTGTCATAAACCAAAAAGAATTCGACTTCACTCGTCGCGAATTAAAACACGATCGCAAAATCCTCGCCAAAGCTTTTCTTGCACTCGGCGTTAAAAAGAAAGATATTATTACTGTAGCCACCAGTCGCTCTATGTATGAAAATGTCTTAATCTTTCTCGCCGCCAACAAAATTGGTGCTATCGTTAGTTTTTTAGATGAAAAAACTCCTCGCGAAACCCTAATTCATTATATTGAAGAATTTAAGTCCTCACTCGTTATTACTTATAAATATAATGAAAAACGTATCAAAGAACTAAAACGCGACGCTAAAACCGTCAAAAACATCATTAATTTGGATGGTAAATTAATCGACGAAGGCGACATCGACGAAGACCAAGAAGAAGATATTGAAATATCTGCCCTGGATCATATATGGATAGGCAAAAAAACTCTCCGCGAAGTCGCCAAAAAATACAAAGGCCATGTCCCCAAAAATATTTTTGGTGGCAATAATGAAGCTATTATTACTTTTACTTCCGGCTCTACCTCCGGCCCAAAACCAATGGTCTTCACCAATAAAGCCCTCATCGCTGCTGCGCTTTTTTCTAAAGCTGCTTCTGGCATCAAAATGTGGGATAAAGAAATTAAAACTTGGTTTTCATTCGTCAAATTTGATTGCCCCTATGGTTTTTGGACCTCAACTATGACTCCAATTATTGGCGGTAGTTCAGTCATCTTAACTCCAGATATTAACGAGCATAATTTTCCCTACTATCTCAGTAAAGATATCAGCGTTCTCCAAACCGTCCCACTCTTCTTCGACACTTTACCAAAAGTTCTACCAGAAGATATTGATCTTTCATCGGTAAAAATGTGTATTTCTGGTGGCGAACGTCTTGAAAAACAAGCTTCTCTTGATATCGCCGAATATTTTAGTAAACATGGCGCTATTGTAAAAATGTGCAACGGTTATGGCGTTGGCGAATGTCTTGGCTCCATTACTGTCGCAGTTGGCTCAACTTATCATCCTGATACTGTCGGTCGCGTTGTGCCCGGCGCCCACGTTATGGTCCTAGACCCCGAAACCAAAACAGAATTAGATTTCGGTAAAACCGGACTTCTTTACGTTTCTGGAAAACATACTTTAAATCGTTATTTTAACCGCCCCGAACTCACCGAAGAAAAAATCCTTAAAGTTAAAGGTAAGAAATTCATCAATACCGGCGATCTCGCCGCCGTCTCCGAAACCGGTTTTGTTACTCTAGTCGGTCGCGCTACTTTCTTTATCAATACTGTCCCAGCTAAAGTTTATTACGAAGTCGTTCGCGCCTCTATCGCCCGAAACGAAGTCGTTAAAAGCTGCTATGTTGTCAAAATGCCCGATAAAAAACTTGGCTGGGCTTCTTGCGCTTTTGTAGTTTTAAACGAAGGAATCGGAAGAAATAACGAAACCCGTCGTAAAATCGCCAAAGAATCTACCGAGCCTTTCTATATCGGCAAACGCCGCATCGTCCTAAAAGAATATGAAATCCCTAGAAAGGTTGTTTTCTTAGACGAACTTCCCCTAACTCGCGCCTCCAAAACCGACTTTCGAAAGCTCGAACAAATGGCCAAAGAGCTAGCCAGTGAAGAAAAAGCTAAATAGGAAAACTCCTATTTAGCTTTCTCACCGCAAACTACATTATTTGCATGTAGCCACCCTTCAACCGAACCCCCATCAAGATATTCGCCACTCGTCGGCGCGACTCTCATCACGCCCCCCTCTTTTATATATTCATCAATCGGGTCCGTCACCATATATTCTTGATCCTTTGGACCGAAATCATTTTCCCCTACATATTTTACAATCCGTTTCAACAAATCCGGCGCCATAATATATTTAGAAACATTAATCAAATTAGAAGGCGCTTCTTCTGGTTTTGGTTTTTCCACTACTCCAACTAATTTTCCGCCTTTTTCCGACAAAACCCCATATTTCTCTACTTTTTCTTTATCAATTTCCACCCCCAAAATCGCCGATTCCGTATCATCTTTCACTGCATTCATCAAAGCTTCCGCTGCCGATTCTCCATCTGGATTCCAAATAAAATCATCCCCCATAAAAACTAGCACCGGCTCTTCAATCTTGTATTCTTGCACTACCATTGCAATCGGTACCGCCGTTCCATATTTTCCTGATGGATCCTGCACCGCATAATGGATTGTTACGTCCTCTGGTAATGTCTTAGCGAGAGCTAATCTATCTTCTTTCCCTCGGTCGATCAAATATTGATTAAGAGCCAAATTATCTTTATAAAACTCCTGCACCTGACACGGCTCCACGTTCGAAATCACCATATAAATATCTTTTACGCCTGCCTTAATTAACTCTTGTACTGAATAATCCACCAATGGTCGGTTTCCAACCGGCAACATTGATTTTTCAATAATTTTTGTAATCGGTAGTCGCCTCGTTCCCCAGCCAGCCACCGGAATAATCGCTTTTGTTATCATAATATAGAAATTATATCACAGTTATCAATGACTTGTCCCACGATTCTGGATAATCATCTTGTCCCAGCATCGTCGCAATCGTCGCTGCAACACTAGAGATGCCCGGATTTTCTAAATCCGCCAATCTATATTTATGACAATTATCTGTATTATCATAAATAATACATGGCACCTGATTCGCTGTATGCGAAGTTTTTTTCATCCCATTTTTATCCAACAATTCCTCCGCATTACCATGATCTGCAACAATCATTAATGCTCCCCCCAATTTATCAACTTCTTCTGCAATCCTCGCCAAACTAATATCAATCGCCTCCATTGCCACAATCGTCGCCTCCATATCGGCCGTATGCCCTACCATATCTCCACCCGGAAAATTCAACCTCACAAATCTATATTTATCCAAATTACGAATCACTTCATCCGTAATTTCCGCCGATTTCATCCACGGCCTCGTTTCAAAAGGCTCAGTATAAGAATCAATTTTAATGAAGTCCTCGTTTTTTGCTTTTTCATAACTATTACCATTGAAATAATATGTTACATGTCCAAACTTCACCGTCTCCGAAATCGCCAACTCCGAAATTTCTTTTTCTCCCAAAAATTGATTTAAAGTTTCCGAAATGTGCACTGGCTCAACCAAACGATGTTCTGGCACGTGTGTATCTGAATTATATTCTGTCAATCCTACAAAGAATACATCATTTGGCGAATAGTCCCCCCGATTAAAATACGGGAAATCATAATAAGTAAATGCCATCGCAATTTCAATTGCTCGATCCGCTCGAAAATCAAAATAAATCATCACGTCACCTTTTTCAATTTTCCCTACTGGCTTTTCATGTTCATCTACTATTACAAAAGCTGGCAAATCTTGATCCTGCACCGCTGGATTAATCCGCCGTAAAATTTCTATTGCTTCTTCTGCTGATCTAAAATAATAATCTGCCGTTGCATTTACCATCATATCCCATCCTCTAGCTACTACCGACCAATCATTTTCATATCTATCCGCTACCGTCGTCATTCGTCCTCCGCCCGAAGCTATTTTAATATCAGCATCTGGAAAACGCTTCACAAATTCTTCAAACTGTCTAATATATTTCGGCTCCGAATGCGGCAAAACATCTCTCCCGTCAAAAATCGCATGCACACGCATCTTTCTTACACCTTCATTATAAGCCTGCTCAATCATTTGTTCTAAATGCGAAATATGACTGTGCACTCCTCCGTCCGAAAAAATTCCGGCAAAATGTAAAGTCGGAGATTTAGATTTTTCATCGTGCCATATATCAGTAGAAATAACCGTGCTGTGTTTTTCACTCAAAATTCTCGTTATTGCTCCCTTCCAAGCATCAGAACTAAATACTTCTCCTGTGTTAAACGCTTCCTCCATTCTTGCTATACCCTGTTTTATTGCTCGTCCCGCGCCCATTGTATTATGTCCAACTTCTGAGTTACCCATTTGCCCAACAATCAACCCGACTGCTTCACCCGAAGCATTGAGTGCAATATGTAGATATTCTCGCGCTATCTTTCCCAAAAATGAAGTCCGCGCTTTTGAGACTGCGTTACCTGGCGAATCTGGTGCTAAGCCCACTCCATCCAAAATAGCCAAAACTATCGGCCCATCATACGATAATTTATCCATAACCTTATTATACTATCTTTTTAAAAAAATAGAATGCTATTTTCTGAAACATTTGAAATCCCCCATATAAAAAATACAACTCACCGGATTGCTAAGGAAACTGCAATTTCCGAAGCAATCCGACGAGTGTTGTATTTTTTATCTTGGCGGGTATTTCAACGTTGAAGAAAATAGTATTCTATTTTTATAATGAGAATAGACAAAGCACTACGATATTAATTACCGCAATACAAGCTACTACTCTAATTCCCCACTTAAACCAAGTTGAATAATCAACTTTCGCAAGAGCAAGGCCCGCCATGATTGCACCACAGGTCGGCGTAATCAAATTGACAAGACCATTCGCAGCCACAATCGTCATAGCTGCTACGTTGGTACTATAACCAAGGTTTGCTGCCACTGGCGCAATAATCGGTGTAGATAACGTTGCAAGACCAGAAGAAGATGGCACTAATACCGAAAGCACTACATGCAACAAATAGTTCAAAGGCACAAATGCCATTTCTGGCAACGTCGCCAAGAAATTCGAAGCATTATAGATAATATAATTATCAAGCGCGGTCTCAGCCATTAACACCGATGCACCACGTGCTACGGCAATAATTAACACCACTCCAATCATATCATCCGCACCATCAATAAACGTGTCAACAAAGCCATGCTCACCCTGACGGTTAATAATAGCAAGTATAATTGATGCAATTAAGAACCACAAAGCCGCTTCATAGAACCACCAAAGTCCAAGCGGTGCTCCAGTCAACCATCCCGTCCATGAATCAAAGAAGGTAATTCCAAAATCACCCCACGGAATAAACCCAACAATCATCACGAGGAAAGCTAAACTAAACACTATTAACGAAGCAATTTGTTTGCCAGTTAATTTTTCAGTCTCATCTTTTCCTTCCAAGAAATTACCATATTTCTTTTCAGCCATCGCTTGTTCACGCAAGCTTAAGAAAGTAGAACCCTTATCGCGTTGCACCTTTTTAGCGTATTTCACTACAAAGAATGCCGAAATTGCCAATGTAGTCAACCACAACACTGTAGCAATTAAAATCACCGTACCCTGATTAAATTCAATACCAGCGTCTTTCATTGCCGATACAGCTACACCAGTTGCAAATGGGTTAATCGTAGAGCCTAACACACCAGAACCCGCACCAAGTAAGATAGTTGCCACACCTACAAGCGGATCCATTCCTGCCGCAAACATCGTTGCCGCAATTAATACATAAAACCCTACACTTTCTTCCAAGAAACCGTAAGTAGTACCGAGTATAGAGAAGATAAACATCAATAAAAGAATCAACAAGTATTCTTTACCGTGCATCTTTCTAACTAAAATCTTAATACCTGTTTCCAATGCTTTGGTCTTTGCCATAATAGCCAAGAACCCACCGAGCACCATTACGAAGATACAAACATCAATCGCATCAGCAAAACCTAAGATTGGAGCCATCAAAATTTGATAAAGTTGAGCCCCCACCACGCCAGAACCATCCACAATGGCACAACCTTCTTCGCCATAAACTTCTTCACAAGCTTCCAACGAATCAAAGGTCTCAGCTTCTGTTGATTTTGCAATCGCTACTAACTCTTCTCCACTCGAAACCACACCATCAGTAGTAGCTTCTTCTTCCAACACTACTTCTTCGCTACTGCGATTCGACATCTCATCATCAGCTACCTCTTCATTGGTTACCATCCGGCTTTCTGACAAATTTTCATCAGTCACTTCGTCACTAACAACTGGTTCAAAAGCCCCTTCTTCGGACGATTCTAATTCCAAACCTTCAGCCGGAGCCTCGTCTTCCCATTCACCAGGTCCAACTTCTACACTTGAAGCCTCATCTTCAAGCACAGCTGCCGTATATTGTGGCTTCGGTAAAACATGCGACAAAATGCCGAGTAAAATAATCAAAATCATAATAATCGAGTATGCCGATAGCATTGCTCGACTATGTTTCTTCCGATTTTTCTTCCTAAACATTTTAAATCCTTTTTAAATTAATATTATCCCCCTTAAAATTCTTCGTTCCTGCTATGCCTCCTCTCTGACTAACGCCATACTCATACAGTGCGTTCCACCTCGCCCACGCGAAAGTTCTGAGCTCGGAATCTCAATCACTCTCACGCCATGTTTTCGGAGTGTTTCATTCGTCACAAAATTTCTGTCATAGGCAGTCACTACGCCAGGTTTGACACAAAGCAAATTCACCCCATCGCTCCATTGTTCTCTTTCTGCATCAATCCTGCGGCCACCGCCACATTTTATCAATTCAACCTTATTCAAATGCAGATATTTCTCCAACACCTTTTGCAAGCTCTGGTGAATCTCCACAATATCAAGTTCTCCACCTGCTCCCTTTGTAATTTCATAAATCGTTGAAATATCCATAATTGCATCCTGTACCGCAAATTTATCTACATCAACTTGTGTCATTACTGTATCAAGATGCATAAAAGATCTTTCATCCGGAATATCAATTGCTAGTACATATTTAAAGGTGTTATTCTTATCTTTAAACAGATTCTTCGCAAAAGTTGCAATCGCGTCTGGTTCCGTCCTTTGCGAAATTCCAATCGCCACCACTTCCTTTGACAAAACTTGAATATCACCTCCTTCAATTGAATATGGTTCTGTTCGATCATAATATAATTTAACATCATCATAAAACGGATGATATTTAAAGACATAATCAATGAACATCGATTCACGATTCCTAGTTGTTGCCCACATTTTATGCAAAGTTGCCCCTCTACCAATCGTGGCCAGCGGATCTCTTGGACAATAAATATTTGGGATCGGATCCAAAATCATTTTTCCAAGATCTCGTGTCGCATAAAATCCAGAAATATTTCTTAACTTCTTTAATTCTGTAATATCTGTCCCAGCAATACATTTACTTACCAAATCACGATTATCCTTAAAACTATCCAAAAAATCAAAACAGTGTTTAGCCACCTTCGCAGAAGTTACTCCTGCCTCTTCTATAAATTGTTCAATAAATTTTTTTCGCACTGTGCGACCACCCGCATCCAAAGCTTCCGCCACTAAATCTGTGACATAAACAACTTCCACTCCTTCCGACCTCAAAGCATTCGAAAAAGCATCGTGTTCTTGCTTTGCTACTTTTAAATACGGAATTTCATCAAACAACAAACGATTCAAAGAATTTGGCGTTAAATTTAAAAATTCGTCTCCTGGTCTATGTAACAAGACTTTCTTGAGCGGTGCTATCTCACTAAAGTTACATATTGTATTTTTCATTGTTTTTCCTCCTTCTTATACATTGTTAAGAACATTACTGCTTTAATTGTGTGCATACGATTTTCTGCCTCATCAAACACAATCGAACGCTCCGACTCAAATACTTCATTTGTGACTTCCATTTCTCTTAAATCAAATTTTTCATAGACGTCTCTCGCCACAGATGTATTTAAATCATGAAACGATGGCAGTGCGTGCAAAAATACCGTCTCTGGTTTTGCTTGATTCATCATTTCCATCGTTACCTGATAAGGCTTCAGCAACTTTATTCTCTCCCCCCACATTTCCTTATCTTCGCCCATTGAAAGCCAAACATCCGCATAAATTGCATCCGCTTTTCCATTCAGAGCCGACAAATCATTAGTCACGGTAATCGTACAGCCATTCTTCTCTGCAATTGGTCGACATTTCTCGACTATTTCATCCGACGGTTTCAAAGCTTCTGGGCCACAAGCGATATAATTTACTCCCATCTTTGCGCTCATCGCCATCAAAGAATTTGCCACATTATTTCTCGCATCCCCTACAAATGCCAATGTCAAACCTTTCAGGTGCCCAAAATGTTCTTCCATTGTCATAAAATCTGCTAGAACCTGGGTGGGATGGCACTCATCAGTTAATCCATTCCAAACTGGCACACTAGCATATTTTGCTAAATCATCTACAATTTTTTGATCGAATCCACGATATTCAATTCCATCATAGAATCTCGACAACACTCGTGCCGTATCCGCAATCGATTCTTTATGCCCCATTTGCGAACCCGTTGGATCAAGATAAGTCACCCCCATCCCCAGATCATATCCCGCTACCTCAAACGAGCATCTCGTCCTAGTTGAAGTTTTTTCAAATAAAATTGCAATATTTTTATTTGGAAAAACCTTATGGCTCCGCCCCTCCCTCTTCATTTCTTTAAATTTTTTAGCTGTCGCTAGCATATAACGAAGCTCTTCTTCGTTAAAGTCTAGAATTCTTAAGAAATCTCTTCCGTAAAAATCCATATTTCACCCTTTTTACTTACTACATATTATATATTAAGTTTATTTTAAACACAAGTAGTTTATAATAACTCAAACGATTATTATACTTATGCTATAATTAAACTATGAAGAAACGCATCGTTCTGGCTCTAGGGGGTAATGCTCTCCAAAAAAATGGTGAAGCTACTGCTGAGGCTCAAAAAAAGATTGCCAATGAAGTTGGTGAAGTAATTGCGGACATTGCCAGTCAATACGAAATCATTGTCGCTCATGGCAATGGTCCTCAAGTTGGCAACATCCTTATTCACGAAGAATCTGCTTCCACCGAAAAAGCCCCCGCCATGCCACTCGAAACTGCCGTTGCCATGAGTCAAGGCCAAATTGGCTATTGGTTAACCCAAGCTATTAATAATGCTTTTATTAAAAAAAATCAAACCAAAAAAGTTGTTACCATTATTTCTCAAGTCGTCGTAGATCGCAAAGATCCAGCTTTTCAAAACCCCACCAAACCTATTGGCCAATTTTACAACGAAAAACAAGCTAAACTGCTTGCCAAACAAAATAAATGGACCGTTAAAGAAGACGCCGGTAGAGGCTGGCGCCGCGTTGTTGCTAGCCCCAAACCAATTGATATTATTGAAAAAAAATCCATTTTAGAATTAGTTGCAAACGACATCATCGTTATTGCCGCTGGTGGCGGTGGAATTCCAGTCTACCGTACAAAAATTCTCAAACATCTCAAAGGTATCGATGCAGTTATAGATAAAGATTACGCTGCTGAAAAACTTGCCGAACTGACCAAAGCCGACATCTTCGTTTCCGTTACTGCCGTTCCAAATGTTTTTATTAATTTTGGTCTTAAAAATGAAGAAGCTCTACATAAAATTTCTACTAAAGAAATTTCTGGTCTAATTAAATATGGTTATTTTAAATCGGGCTCTATGTTACCAAAAGTCGAAGCCGCCATCATGTTTGCAAAAAAGGGTGGTACCGGTATCATTACCGATATTGACCATCTAAAAGATGCTCTCCTAGGTAAAGCCGGCACCATCATTTCAAAAAATATTTCTAAATAATTATCCTTCCGCCATCAACTTCTTAAGTTCATTTTTGTATGCTTCTACTCCCGGTTGATCGAACGGATTTACTCCAAACAGCTTCGCCGACACCGCACAAGCTAATTCAAAGAAATAAATTAATTCCCCAAAACCCTTTTCATCATAACTCGAAACTCCAATATCAAGAACTGGTATTCCACCCTCCGCATGCGCCACTTTTACTGCCTGCACCACTTTCATATTTAATTCATCCGTCGGATAGTTAATAATTGTTTCAAACAAATTCCTTCTCCCATCTTGCATAAACTGCCCGAGTGAATGTAAATCAGTCGAATAAATTACTGCTGCCGGGAAAATTCCTTGTTTATTTTTTCCTTCCGATTCACCAAATAGTTGCTTTAGCCATTCATTAAAATACCTTGTCGCTGGTTCAAAACTTGCAAAAACTTCTGTATCGTAATTTTTTTTACCTAAAGCATATCTCATAAAAGCATATTTAGCGGCTGGCAAAACTGCCTCTTCTACCGCACTCGCCGCCCCTTCCAATAATTTATCTACATCAATTCCAGCTACCGCTAAAGGCAAAAGCCCCACTGCCGTCAAAACCGAATATCTCCCACCTATATTATCTGGAACCACAAATCTCACCCAATTATTAGCCACAGCTTCATCATGAAGTGCACCTACCTTAGCATCAGTCGTTGCATAAATTCTCTCATTTGCTGCTTCTTCTCCATATTTTTCGATTAATTTCTTTTTAAATTCCGAAAAAGCAATTGCTGGTTCCAGTGTTGTTCCCGACTTAGAAATTACATTCACTGAAAAATCATGGTCCCCTACTTTTTCCAATGCAAAATCAAGTTCTTTTCTTGATAATGAATTACCAGCATAAATAATCTTCGTTGCAGATTTCGGCCGTAAAGCCTCAATCAAAGCCCGATGGCCTAAATAAGAACCGCCAATTCCTATACAAACTAAATATTCCGATTCATCTTGAATTTTTTTAGCTACTTCTTTTATCTTGGCAAATTCTCCCATATCATACTTTTTAGGAAGCTCAAACCATCCCCCCATTTTATCCCTAGCAATATCTTTCAAAATCTCTGCTACTTTTTTTTCGTCAATCTCTAAATTTAAATTCACTGTAACCATTTATTTCACCTCCAATTATACTAATATTATATCAAATTACCTTATTTCTGGATGTTTTTTATAAAAAGTGTTGCTTTTTTTAAAACTACATAATATAATAAACCCACATACTACTTAAGAGGTGTAAAAATTACAAAATAGTTATTGGAACTATTAAAATCCAAAGTAGTCGCAACTTAGAAAATTAGAAGAGAGCCCCCTACCCTATACTACTGTTTCGCTCGGACATGTGTTGTTCTCTAAGTTACAAACGGTTTCAAATGTGCCAGACCTCTGGAAAACAGCTTCCCTTTGCTTAGTCCAGCTAAGCAATCAAATGGTACCAGCCAGAACCAGAGCACACGCATTACTTCTTTCTACTCCTCCGTGAAAAGGGAGCCTCTTCTGATTTACCCCCGACGAATTTTCGTCGGGGGATTTTTTATGTTATAATCTAACCACGCCCCGATGGCGGAATTGGCAGACGCGCTAGCTTCAGGTGCTAGTGTCTTTTCAGACGTGCAGGTTCAACCCCTGTTCGGGGCACCAAGATCAGATTTTTGGCATTATATATAATATATAGTGCTATTTTTGTATTACACTGTCATACAGTGCTATTTTTTCTTAATTCCTGCTCTACTGCATTTTTATTTTTTTGAATCAATTCTACCCTCGCTCGAATCTCATTTTTACCAATCTCAATTGCTCTCTTTAGAGCTAAATCCCCTCGCATCGGATCAAAAAATTCTTTAAACTTTTCCAGCTCTTCTTCTGTACGTGCCAACCTCGCTACTAGCATTGGATAATCATTCAAAGTTTTCTCTCCCCCCATTTTTTTCACCAAATCCCAATTTTTCGTTAGCCACTCAAACGCTCGCTTTTTTGACTTCGGGTTCCGATAAAGATAAATAAATAAATGTAGCTGATCTTGCGGCTTCACTATTTTAATATCTCCAAGCAAAGCCAACACTTTTTCTAATTGTTTTTCATCCTTCACTAAACAAGCCGCCACTAAATAATCAAACTTTACCTCTGGATCCACTATCAATTTATATTTTTCTAAATATTCATCCGTCATTTCTGGTTCTAAATAAATTTTTGCACTTAAAATATCATCTCGAATTTCTTTATCCATTTCTGTATAATTTTCTCGGTATTTTTCGGCCAATTTCTTTAATCTCTTTTTATCTTCCGCATAATAATCTAACGCCAACAAATTTGCTCTTAACCTTATTCTGTCTTCATCGTCATTTTGTTTCGTCGCCAATCCTACTTCGTCTAATCTCCTGTCAACTAAATTAAATACATATTTTTTCAACAACTTTTCTTCTTCCGACTCATCATCAAAATAAATTTTCAAATTTGCAATCAGCGCCGCAATTTTATTCCAAACCGCTGGCGCCGATTCTTCTTTAAATCGCCTCGCCAATGGGATCAAAGACGCCGCGCTCTGTAATCCAGATTTCGTTACTAAATCTCGGTCAATTAAAAGCCTTAGTTTTTCTTCCAAACCTAATTTATTAAAATCATTCAATCGTTGACTAAATTCCTCTTCCGACAAATTTAATACATAATGTCCCGACATGTCTTCCGTAATTTCCGGAAGTGGCCAATCCGAATCTTCCATCGACCCGTCCAACAAAAATCTTTTTTGACTAAACTTTTCAAAATTTTTACCCAAATTCGTAATTACTGGATAACCAGGCTTATCGATAAAGGCATGCATCAATTCTCCTGGGTCAAATTTCGCATAAGGCTTCAAACTGTTCCACAAATCATCTCCCACCGTATTTTTATATTGATATTTATTAAAATAATCAACTAAACCTTTACAAAAATTATTCCAGCCCATCAATCTTATCAACATCAACATCAATCTTGCCCCCTTTGCATAAACAATTGCTCCATCAAACAATGTTGCAATCTCCGCTGGATCATGCACTTCTTGATGCACTGATTGCACCCCATTATACGCATCTCTTAAAAGTGCCGCATAAGCATCGCCCGTAAAAAAGCCTTCAAAAATCCTATATTCTGGATGTATTTTATCTACTGCATAATATTCCATCACACTTGCAAAAGACTCATTGAGCCACAAATCATCCCACCATTTCATCGTTACCAAATCGCCAAACCACTGATGTGATAATTCATGCGCCACAGTAAGAGCCACGCTTTTTTTTGTTCCAAGCGTCGCATTTCTCGAAACTAGCAACATTGATTCTCGATAAGTTACTAGTCCCCAATTTTCCATCGCCCCCGCTTCAAAATCTGGCAACGCTACTTGGTCTAATTTTTTCAAAGGATAAGGCTCCCCAAAATTATCATCATAAAATTCCAAACTCCTCGCCGCAACCTCATTCGCAAAATCCACCGAATCCACATCCTGATTTAAGGCACAATAAGTTGTAATTTCCACTCCATGTTTATTTTTTACTGTCTTACCATGAAACTTTCCAATCACCCAAGCTAAAAGATACGTTGACATTCTCGGCGTCGGCTCAAATAATTTCGTTTTATAGTCAGAAACTAAAGTTTGGTTCGGGGCATTTCGGAGCGCACCCGTCGGAGAATTAGCGCGCTCGCCCCGTGGCGACGGGCGCGAGCGACGCGGCCCCGAACTAAACTTTAGTTCTGACATATTAGACAAAACCAAATCATCTGAACCTTCCGGGACGGATATCGATAGCTTAAATACTGCTTTCGCCGCTGGTTCATCAATACACGGAAACGCTTCGCGTGCATAATGTGATTCGAATTGCGTCGCCACAATTATTTCTTTTTTACCTTTATATTCATAAGTCGAAAGATACGCCCCCTCCATATTCTCATTCAGTTTCCCATTATAATATATAATAATATCTGCTTCACCCAATTCTACTTCAAAAATTTCCAAAACTTCTCCATCCGCCTTGAACTTCGCTTCTTTCCTATTTACCAAAACTCCCGTAATTTCTAAATTCACCGCATGAAACTTAACCGTTTCATTCAAAACCTGACCCGAAACTATAACCACCCCACTAATTATTTTTTTATCTTTATCGATAAAAATATCTAAATTATATTTTTCCGGTTTAAAATAATTCAAAAATCTTTCCATAAAAACAAATACTAATGTAATTTTGCAGTTGTAGGTAATTTTGCGGATTTCAAAATCGGCTCAAGCTCAGCTTCTTCTAACGTCTCATGCTTCAATAATTCCTCCGCCAACTTGTCTAATATTCCTTTGTTAGCCTTTAATACTTCTTCTGCTCTCTTTGCCGCTTCATCCGACAATTTTTTTATTTCTAAATCAATCAACTCTGCTGTTTTTTCTGAATAAGGCTTTCCTGTAGTAATTGTATAATATCCTGTTGCTTCATCCGGAAAAACCAAGTTTCTAGTTTCTTCGCCCATTCCTTCTTCAATAATCATCGATTTAGCTAATCCTGCTACATTTTTCAAGTCCGACGAAGCTCCCGTCGTAATTGCGTCTTTTCCAAAGATTAATTTTTCTGCCACCCTTCCCCCCATCGCCCGCGCTAAAATATCTTTTAGTTCAAAAATATTTTTATAGCTCCGATCTTCTGGCGGCAAAAACCACGTTACTCCTCCCGTCGCACCACGCGGAATAATCGTAACCTTATGTACCGGATCCGAATCTGGTAAAACATGCCCCACTACCGCATGCCCAGCTTCATGATAAGCCGTAATTTTTTTCTCTTTTTCATTCAAAACTTTCGATTTTCTTTCTGGCCCAATTGCCACTCGTTCAAAAGCTTCAGTTAAATCTTTATTAGAAATGGCTTTATGCCCCTCGCGCGCCGCCGTAATCGCCGCCTCGTTCGCAATGTTCGAAAGATCAGCTCCCGAAGAACCTGCTGTTTTCTTTGCTAAAGCTTCTAAATCAACATCTTCCTCTACTGGTTTACCTTTAAAATGCACTTTCAAAATTTCTAATCGATCTTTTCTTTCTGGCAAAGTCACGTTCACATGCCGATCAAACCGCCCTGGACGAAGTAAAGCTTTATCCAACATATCTACTCGGTTAGTTGCCGCCATTACAATCACACCAGAATCATTGTCAAATCCATCCATCTCTACCAAAATTTGATTCAAAGTTTGTTCATCCTCGCGTCCTGCTCCACCCCTAGCATCACGTTTATGTGCTACTGCATCGATTTCATCAATAAAGATAATCGATGGGGCATTCTTTTTCGCCTTAGAAAACAAATCCCGCACTCTTGATGCCCCCACGCCTACAAACATTTCCGCAAATTCCGAACCCGAAATCGAGAAAAACGGCACATCTGCTTCGCCCGCTACTGCTCTTGCCATCAAAGTTTTACCAGTCCCTGGATCGCCAGCTAGTAATACTCCGCGCGGAATCTTTGCTCCTAACTTTTCATATTTTTTCGGATTTTTCAAAAAATCCACAATTTCCGTTAAATCCTGTTTTGCCGACTCATTGCCCGCCACATCTTTAAAAGTCACTTTCTTTTTGTCTGGCCCATAAAGTCTCGCTCGCGACTTTCCAAACGACATTGATTGATTATTCGCCGCATTTGCCTGACGCATCATCCAACTAAAGAAAATCACAATCGCAATAATCGGCAAAACTGTCAACATAATATCAAACACAATTCCCCAAGCATTTACATCCTCTTTGTATTCAATCACCGGATAAGTTTCTTGACATTTTATAAGTTCTTCTCCTTCCATGCCATCGCAATAATTAACCAAGCCCTGATCATACAAAGTCCCCGAACCATCTTTTCTAGAAGTTTCAGTTGGCTGATCTTTGTCTTTCAAAGTGATTTCTAAATTATTTCCAATCACCGTAATCTTAGCGATATTTCCTTCCGGATCATTCGCTCGCTGAATTACCTCAGAAATCGGCACTTCTGTCTTTTGTATACCAGTATTATTCATATTTGCCACAACATATATGCCAAAGCAAATCAAAATCGCTGTAAACAAAATACTTCTCACCGTATTTGATTTATTCGTTTCTAGTGGGCGTCCCACTGGCTTTTTCGGTATTTTATCCGCCACTTTTTTATCTCCTTACTACTTTACATTCTATCATAATAATTATAATTGTGATATAATAAAATTGCGTCTGGGTGTAGCACAGTTGGTAGCGCGCGACTTTTGGGAAGTCGAGGTCGCAGGTTCAAGTCCTGTCACCCAGACCAATTTTATCTGGGATTGGCGCAGCCTGGTAGCGCGTACGCATGGGGTGCGTGAGGTCAGGAGTTCAAATCTCCTATCCCAGACCATAGCATAATAAAATCTGGGTGTGGCGCAGTTGGTAGCGCGCAGCGTTCGGGACGCTGAGGTCGTCAGTTCAAGTCTGATCACCCAGACCATTTTTTTATGAATTTCTAACACAACGTACAAAATAACCAATATATCGAGAAGCTCCAGAATCAGCAGTTAAGGCATTATTATAAAATCGTAAATAATAACGCCCTGCTCCGCTAGAAGGAGTTGACGCCCACCAATAACCTGAAGTTTCATTACCAATCGATCCGCCACTATAACGTCCACCAGTAACTGGAGAAAAAGTAGTTGAATTTAAGATACTATTAAATGATCCCGCTGGAGCATTGGTATCCCTATTAGGTAAATGCCATCCTTTCGGACAAATATCATAAGAAGCTTCAGTAGAATTCGACGAACCAGTGATAGTCCCAGCCGTAGCTCCCGCATAGTTATACCATATTCCAGTTGTCACGTCATCAGAATTCTGTCTACAAGTATAAGTCATGCCGTTACCGTAGTTGCTGGTACTAGTACAACCAGTAGCAGTCAAATTACGCCAAGTAAGTGTAAGCGGGTTGGCCGTAGTATAAATTGCAGCAACATTAGAAGTAGTAGAGTTAAGTGAACTTTCGGTAAATCTTAGGTTCTGCGTCATCCAACAAGCTCCACTAATATAACGCACCGTATAATCCTTCTCATCACGTTCATCAAAAACTACAATATCATCATTTAAAGCTTGCGTCTGGCACATTGCATTAGTAAAATCTTGAATGTAAATTTTTTGTTTCCACTGTGCATAAAGTGTAATTGTTTCACCTTCTCCAACTAAATCTGTCACCGATTCTCCGTTACTATAACTTGTCCCAGTCCCGTTAGGTAAAGTATTCCAACTATCAAACACCATATCACTAGGTGCTGTAAAAGTATTTGTGTTTAAAGCTACTGTAACACCTCTTCGAATTTCTTGACTATTCATTGTTCCGCTTCCACCATTAGCATCAAACTCTACTACATAAACTGGCTTTCTTACACAACGAACATGGATTCCATAACCCCTCGATATATTACCTGTGCTCAATTCATTATTATTAAATTGTAAAAGATAGCGGTTATTATTATTATATTCTGTAGTAGACCACCAATAGCCATACGAACCAGCACTAGATAAATTACCATTACCATAAGACCCACCCAAAATAGGTGAAAAAGAATAAGAATAATAAGCAGAAGACATACCATATTGTTGAAAATAACTCGGTAAAGTCCAATTTTTTGGACAAACATTATAAATATCAACATCAGAGTTAGAATAACCTGTTATAGTCCCTGCCGTAGCCCCCGCATAATTATACCAAACCCCAATTTGATCAGCCGTATAATAATATAGCGCCATACCATCATCAACTGAATTAGGAGAATGCTTACATGAATAAACATAACCTTGTGGATTCTGTGCATTTCCAACATTACACTCTGTATCAGTTTTTAAGTCATACCAAGTTAATGTTAATGGGCTGGTTTCTGTATATTCCAAAGGTATGTTAGAAGTAGTAGAATTAAGATTACTACCAGCAAATCTCAGATTTCGTGTCATCCAACAATTCCCATTAATATATCTCACCGTGTAATCATTTTCATCCCTCCTATCAAATACTGTCACAGCTCCAGACGAAGCTTGCGTTTGACACATTGTACTAGTAAAATCTTGAATGTAAATCTTTTGTTTCCATTGTGCGTAAAGTGTAATTGTTTCGTCTCCTCCAATCAAATTTGTCACCAATTCTCCATCATCATAACTTATTCCTGTTCCATTAGGTAAAGTATTCCAACTGTCAAACACCATATTATTATTAGGCGCTGTAAAAGTATTTGTATTTAAAGCTGTTGCAATGTCTCTTCGAATTTCTTGGCTATTCATTACTCCACTCCCACCATTAGCGTTGAATTCTACCGTATAATATGAACTTCTCACACATCTTACGTAATTTCCCAATGCACGATCCCCTCCAGTATCAGTTCCCAAAGATCCATTAGCATAAAATTGAAAAGACCGTTGCGAATAATTCCCTGCTGTAGCAGACCAAAAATAGCCAGCTACATCGGCGTTAATTAAGGAAGCGTTGCTATATTGTCCACCGTAAATTGGCGAAAAAAGCGTCACATAATTACTTAAACTATTTTGCTGGGTATCTGTCGGCAAAGTCCAATTTTTTGGACAAACATTGTAAATACTAGGATTAAGATTAGAATTACCTACGATAGTCCCCGCCGTAGCCCCCGCATAATTATACCAAACCCCAATTTGATCAGCTGTATAGTTTAATCCATTCGCAGCTAAATCAGTCGCATCTGGAATCCGCCTACATAAATTATAATATCCCGTCCATTGTGAGCACCCGCTACTCGTCTTTAAATCATACCAAGTTAAAACTAAAGGATTAGATCCTGTATAATCTGAAGCCACATTAGAAGTGGTAAAGTTAAGTGAATTTTCGGTAAATCTTAAATTCTGCGTCATCCAACAATTTCCGTTAATATATCTCACCGTATAATCTTTTTCATCACGTTTATCATAAACCAATAAATTACTATTTGACGCCTTTGCTTGACAAGCTGCATTAGTCAAATCCTGAATATACATTTTTTTCCATTGTGCATAAAGCGTAATTGTTTCTCCAGAAGCAGCCAAATCAGTAACTAACGCCCCATCCGCATAGCTCGTCCCGTTTCCGTCCGCCATTGTATTCCAACCATCAAATTCATAACCAATTGGCGCCGAAAAGGTATTAGTAGACAAATTTACTGTGGTCCCAACCGTAACAGTTTGATCGTCCATCGTCCCCGTGCCGCCATTAGCGTTATATGAAATAATATATTCAGTTTTAGCTAAACACCTAATAGGGCGGCCGTAGTCCTTACTGTAGCCACTCGCACCTGGATCAACATACGAGCTACCCAGATACAGGCCGTATGAAACGTCGATACTGCTCGCAGTAGACGACCAATAGTACCCTTTGCTGCCCCTATTACCCACTGACGACCCACCGGCGTAGCCTGAGTAGAGGAAGTTATTTGGATAAGCTCTGATAGCCTTAGAAGCATCAGTGCCTTCAGTATTACTGTTATTGGCCCAATATGGAGCAGTGCTACTAGAATAATTAGCTGGAGCGGTCCCTACTATAGCTAAACCTAATGCGTAGAAGTCACTAGTGCCACCTTCTATTCTAGTTTTATCACCGCCTCTTGGTAGTTTCCAGCCAGTAGGACAAAGTGAAGTACCTGCAGTTTCTGAAGTTTTACCATTACCATCTGTAGAGGTAGGACTATTATAGTAATTAGTATTAGCCATAGCTGCAGCCCAAGTGTAGTAGTTGCCATAGGAATAGACATTCTGTCCAGTTCCAGTCATATTAGATACATTAGTGTTGGGGTTGATAGTACTATTAGTGTTAGTATTGTCATTACGATATCTAGGCATGCGATAGCCTGGATAGTTAGTAGTACCAATATCAGAAAGGGTAGCACCATTAATTCCAGCAATATCACCAGAACCATCAGATTTATAAAGGGTATTAGCAGTAGTAGAGTCAGAAAAGTTAGCAGTTTCCGGTTGAGCCAGACCAGAGAAGACTCCGCCAAAGGCTCCGTTATTACTCTGAGTATTAGATGTAGCAATGTTGGCATCGTAGTCTAGTCTTAAGTTCTCTATCATCCAACAATTGCCATCAGCAAGTTTGGCTACAGCATAAACATCATTGTCCCTCAAATCTTTTAAAGCCACCACATCACCAACGCCCAAATTACCACAACCTTGCCAATTTTGTAAATTAGCATTCGGGGCCGGCTTCACCCACACGGCATATAAAAGCACTATTTGCCCATTATTTGACACCGCTGCATTATTCAAAAACGAAGCAGTAGCTGTAATAGTTTCATTTGGCCCAAAGACTTGACCAGCCGCTTTAGCCGTAGCAAGATCGGTTTGGAAAGTGGCTGAGTCTGGGTTTAATTGCACTGTAGACCAACCCGCAAATCCATAACCAGCCCTCTTATAATTAGAAGCGTAGAGTGTAATTTCATCATTTTCATATACATTATTATGCGTTACGCTCATATCATTCCCAATATCTGCCCCATTACCGTTATACATTACCTTATATATAAAACAATTCGAATCGGCTGTTAAATAATAAGTTACCGCTGTATTATTAGACATTTTATAAAGGCCAGGTTCAATAGAATGATTTACTGAAGCCCCATAATAAACTGGTATAATATCGCCACCAACAGCAGAAGCCGAAGTTTTATTAGCAAGAAGTGTAGTTGAGCTAGTAAGTCCAATAAAATGAGAAGAAAATGTTGCATTACTTGTGGTCGTATACCCCCACGTTCCCAAATAACTGTTTCCTCCACCATCATCGCCAATAATCGGACGAGGATTAGCTGTTGTTCCAGCCGTCGAAGAAATTAAATAAGAGCTAGTATTATCTCCACTTTTGTATAAAGCATTATCGTTAGTCCCACCGATAGATAAATCATACCCAAACGGACAAGTTGAACTCACCACCACATTATCTACCCCAACCGCTGCACTATTAGCAGCCGTAGAAACATCAATTTTCACTTGGCCAGAAGTGGAAAGGGTAGCCGTATAAGCTAAAGTATCAAAAGAAAAGAAGACACCAAAAAATAACACTGCAAATCCCCCAACGGACCATAAAATGGGTGTCTTTGTTATTCGCATCGGCATCCTTTTTATTTAATGTATGACCTGACCCTTCTATCATATTACACTTTTTAAAAAAACGCAAGCATTTTAATTTAAATATCTAAGTTTTCCACATCTTATTCAAATATTGGCAAATCTTCCGGAAAAGGATCGAAATATTCCTCTGTAAAATCATTAAAACCATCCCCATCTTCGTCCCGGTATCCCAAAGAACCATATGGATTATATCCTAGTTCAATCAAAAACCTTGATGGCATATTCATGTTCCGATTGCCAAAACTATATCTCGACGCCGCATATGTCAAAATTAATCTCTTCATCGCCCGCGTCATTCCTACATATGCTAACCTTCGTTCTTCTTCTAATTCCGCTTCATCTTCTGCCACTCGACTATTTGGGAAAAGCCCATCTTCCATTCCCACAATAAATACCACTGGAAATTCCAAGCCTTTGGCTGCATGTAAAGTCATCAATGTCACCGAATTTTTTACAGAACTTTCATCCGCACTAGACATCAAAGTTGCGTCCGCCAAAAAATCCTCCAAATTTTCGTAATTAGTCGCATTCCCTTCCAAAACCTCCAAGTTTCGCATCCTGTCTTCCGCACTTGGTGTTCCATCATCCGTTAAAGTTCTAAAATCAAAATAATCTATAATCTTCTTCACAATTTCTCGTGGTTGTTCGTCTAATGAAACTTTTTTCAAAAAATTAACCAATCTCAAAAAACTATTCCTCGCCTTTCCGGCCTTCAAAATTTCTTCATAATTCATCTCAACTAACGGTTTTGAATCAGACATCTTGTCCATCGCCTCAGTGATTTTGTTTAAAGACGCTTCACCAATTCCCGACAACACATTTTGCACCACTCGTGCTAAACTCACTTTATCCCTCTGATTAAGCATCAATTTTAAAATTGCCAAAACATCCTTCACCTCTTTTCGGTCATAAAATCTTACCCCACCAATAATTTTGTATGGAATATGATTATTTATAAAAGCCTTCTCAAAATTATAAGACTGCGCATTAGTTCGATACAAAACCACAAAATTGCTAAAATCTCGGAAGATTTTTTGCATATTAATAATTTTTAATGCCACATAATTCGCTTCTTCCTCCTCGTTTCTCAGTGACTCTATATCAACCGGCTCACCTTTTTCCGCTTCCGTAAATAAAACTTTTTCTGTTCTAGTCTTATTTTTATTTATAACTTTCTGCGAGGCTTCCAAAATATTTCCGGTCGAACGATAATTCTGTTCCAACTTAATTACCTTCGCACCCGGAAAATCCCGTTCAAAATGTAAAATATTTCTAAAATCCGCTCCCCGCCAAGAATATATCGATTGCCAATCATCCCCTACCACACAAATATTTCGCTTTTCGTTCACTAACAATTTGATAATTTGATATTGCACCAAATTTGTATCCTGATACTCGTCAATCAAAATATGCTGAAACTTTTCTTGCCATTTTTTTCGCACTTCCGGATATTTACTCAAGAGTTCCAACTCTTTTAACAATAAATCATCAAAATCCAACGCCTGCGCCTTTTTCTTTTCTTCCTCATATTTTTTAAAAATTTTAGCAATGCTTTTTTGATTCGGATAAAATCCTTTCACCGCATATTCTTCTGGCCCATTTCCCTGATTTTTTTCGTTCGAAATAATAGCTTGAATCGATTTTGGTTTCAAATTTTTATTATCCGACAAATTTAAATCTTTAATGATTTTTCGAATCAACGAAATCTGATCGTCCGTATCGTAAATCACAAAATTCCGATCTAGACCTAAAGCATCTGCTTCCATCCGCAAAATTTTTACCGCAATCCCATGAAACGTCCCCATAAACGGCATAAAACTTCTAGGGGCTTCTGCAATGTGTTGTCGGGGGCTTCCGGAAGTTACAACCGAAGATGAGGGCGTGAGGCCCGTGACGACGGGCCCAAGCGACCCGTCTCCCGGAACATATTGCAGAAGCCCGAACAATCTTTCTCGCATTTCATTTGCCGCCTTATTGGTAAACGTCACGGCAAGAATACTGGATGGCTTAACGCCGTGTGCAATTAAATTGGCGATACGATGAGTTAGAGTTTTTGTTTTCCCCGATCCCGCTCCCGCCAAAACTAGCACCGGTCCTTCCAAAATTTCCACTGCTTCTTTTTGTTGTTTATTTAATCCCTCCAAAATTTCATTCATTACTTCATTATATCAAACTTCCCTATTTACCAAAAACTTGACAAATAGTCATACTAAGAAACTTTATATGCCCGTGAGTGGCACGATATCAGCCCCAAGATGCCTAAGTCGCGCCGCAAAATCTTGATAACCCCGATTAATCGGATAAACATTTCTTAAAATCGAAGTCCCCGGCGCTGCCAACATACCAATCAAAATTACTACTGCCGGCCTTAACGCCTGTGGAGCCACTAATTCCGCCGCCCGCCAATTCGTTGGTCCCTCAATATACACACGATGCGCATCCAAAAGTTCAACCTTCACATTCAAATTTGCCAGCTCCGTTGTATAAACTGCCCGGTTTTCAAACACCCAATCATGTATCAACGTCCGCCCTTCACTCACCGCCGCAATCACCGCAAAAAATGGCAAATTATCAATGTTTAAACCCGGAAATGGCATTGGATGGATTTTGTCCACCGGTGCCACTAATCTGGATTTTTTCATTGTTAAATCTACCAGTCGCGTTTTTCCGTTCGCCGAAAGATATTCCTCAGATTTTTCAAATTGTGCATTCATATTTTTCAAAATTTCTAACTCTATTTCCAAAAATTCAATTGGCACACGCATCAAAGTAATTTCTGAATTTGTCGTAAGCGCCGCCGCAATAAAACTCATCGCTTCAATCGGATCTTCCGATAAATTATAATCCACATCAAAACTAAATTTTTGCCTGCCAGTTACTACCAATTTAGTCGTACCAATACCAGAAATTTTTACTCCTAATTTTTCTAAGAAAAAACAAACATCCTGCACCATATAATTTGGTGAAGCTCCCACAATTGTTGTCTTTCCTGCCGTCATCGCTGCTGCCATTAAAACATTTTCTGTTACCGTATCACCACGCTCCGACAAAACAATATATCGATTATTATTATTTTTTAATATATTTTGGTCAACTTCAATCTCATAAAAACCACTATTTTTTTCTGCATCAACTTTTAATCCAAAACTTTCTAATGCTTTCAAGTGTGGCTCCACTGTCCTCGTTCCAAGCGAACAACCCCCAGCATACGGAAGTTGAAATTTTTTGTAACGATGCAATAATGGACCCAAAAACATAATAATTGAACGTGTTTTTCTAGCCGCCTCAATATTCATTTCGTCCAATTTCAATTCACGCGGTGATATAATTTCCAAATCTCTATGACGGTTTTGCCAATGACATCTCACCCCAATCGATTCCAAAACTTCAATAATCCTAAACACTTCTTCTATTCTAGCCACTCTGTGTAACACCGTTTTGCCTGTGTTCAAAAGCGCTGCACAAAGCAATCCCACTGCCGCATTTTTTGAAGTATTAATGGTAATTTCACCATGCAATTCTTTCCCTCCTCTAATTCTAAAACTCTGAGAAACTGAATCATTTATAGAGAGAATCTGATTTCCGAGTGCCTCCGAAAGTTTCTTAATCATTTCAAGTGAAATATTTTGCCCACCTTTTTCTATACGGTGAATTGCCGATTGACTTGACCCTACCGCATTTGCTAGCTCCCCCTGCGTCCAACCCTTCTCTAGCCGCATGTGTTCTACAGTCTCACCAATTACTTGTTGATAAGTTTTCGCTTTTGCCATAGCTCATAATATATCACTACACGAATAATTTGTAAAGTATGTTATAATCACTTCATGAAAACGATAAAAGATATTAATGTAAAAGATAAAATTATATTGTTGAGAACCGATTATAATGTCCCCATCAAAAATGGCAAAGTTGAAAATGATTTAAGAATTCGCGCCAGCCTTCCTACTATCAATTATTTACTCGAAAATGGCGCCCGAAAAATCTTTATCATCTCCCATCTCGGTCGCCCTGAGGGTAAAGAAAATTCCGACTATACCCTGTCTCCCGTTGCCAAATCCCTCCAAAAATTACTGCCTCACCAAACTGTTGGATTTTACCCCCTACCAAATAATACCGAATTCAAAGAAATCCCCGAAAAAATTAAAATCGTTCTCCTAGAAAATCTCCGCTTCAATCCAGGCGAAGAAAAAAATGATTTAAACTTTATCAAAAATCTCGTCAATGCTACTGGCGCCGAAATCTATGTCCAAGATGGTTTTGCCGTTACTCACCGCGCCCACGCCTCCACCGACGCTATAAAAAATTTTCTCCCAGTTTATGCCGGATTATTAATTGAAAAGGAAATTATTAATCTAGAAAAAATTATTAAAAATCCTCCAAAGCCCCTCCTTTTAATTATTGGCGGTTCCAAAGTCGAAGATAAAGAACCTCTCATTGACAAATTTACCAACATTGCTAACCAAATTGTCGTCGGAGGCAAAATCGCTGCTGATGGTTATCAATCTAATAATCAGAAAATCTATGTAGCCGAAGATTTTGATGAAGATGTCTCCGGTAATAAACTTGATATTGGTCCTTTTTCCACTGCCAAAATCACCGATTTTATTAAAGACGCAAAAACCATTATTTGGAACGGCCTACTTGGCAAAGCCGAAGATCCCGCCTATGCTACTGCTTCCACTATCATTGCAGAAGCTCTTGGTGAAAAAGAAAATTCCATAACCATCATTTGTGGTGGCGACACTACTGGTTTTGTTGAGAATCTCATGAAAAATCACAAAAATCTCAACTACTCTCTAGTTTCTACTGGCGGAGGAGCCGCCCTAGAATTTCTACTCGGCAAAGCGCTACCTGGTCTCAAAGCCATTCAAAACTAAATTTGCCTAACTTTTATTGTATCTGTCCCAACTTTATCTTTATCCCCCGAAACAATCACTGTTAATAAATCTTTTTGATCTTCTTTTGTCCGTAAATATTCTGATTCTTTTAATTCTTTTACCAAGTTAATACCAAAATCTTCTGAATAAGGTCTTACGAAAGCTGAATTCGCATATATCAAAGCTAGTTGATTAGCTACACGTGGATTTGCCGTCACCGAAACAATTGGCAAATTCGGCCTTTGCGCTGCCATTGTTTTTGCCGTAGCCCCAGAAGCCGTTTGGCATATTATAATATCCGCTTCAATTCTTTCCGCTAATCTCGCCGCCGCACTAGAAATTGCATCATAAATTTCGGATTTTTCTCCTACTGGCAGTTGAGCAATTGGTGCAATTTTTGAATGATTCTGAGTATATAAAATTACTTTTTTCATCTCCATTACCGTCTCTAACGGATATTTACCATTCGCTGTTTCATCCGAAAGCATCACTGCATCCGCCCCTTGCACCACTGCTGTTGCCACATCGGAAACTTCCGCTCGCGTTGGTTCTGGATTATCTACCATCGAACCAAGCATCTGAGTCGCCACAATGCAAAGTTTTGCATTTGCTCGACACATTGCAATCAATTTTCGCTGAATAATCGGCACCACCTCTGCTCCCGCTTCTACCGCCATATCACCTCTTGCCACCATAATTCCATCCGAAGCTTTCACAATTTCTTCGAGCTTCTTCTCGTCTTCAATTGCTTTTTTCGTCTCAATTTTTGCAATCACTTTTGCATTTGAACCATAAGATAACAAAACCTGTTTTAATTTTAAAATATCATTTACCGATTGCACAAACGACAAAGAAACATAATCATAATCGCAATTCGCTCCATATTCAATATCTGCCATATCCTTCGCAGTCAAAATATCCCCACCAAAATCCGTCTCTGGCAAATTTAATCCTTTTTTCGACATAATAAAACCATCATTCGAAACTTCAATTTTTATCGCCGTCTCCGAAATTATATCTGTCACTATACTTTTTATTTTTCCATCAAACATCGACAGCGGCTCGCCCACCTTCACTTTATCAGCCAAATTATATTGCACTGGCACAGTTAACCCCCCATCATGTTCAAACTCTTTTGACTCTAAAATAACTTCATCCCCCGCCCTTAAATCAAGACGGTTGTCTTTTAAAAAACCCAGTCTAATTTTTGGCCCTTGCAAATCCTGCAAAATCGCCACCGATTTTCCTTTTTTCTTAGCCGCCGCACGTATCCATTTAATCTGCTGATCACGCTCTTCGTTCGAACCATGCGGACAATTTAACCTACATCCATTCACCCCCGCCATGATAATCTCTTCAATTTTTTCCGCCGAATTTGTTGCTGGTCCAATCGTCGCCAAAATTTTCGTTCGCTTAAAAAGTTTACTCATATTAATATCTTACCATAAGTTTTATTTTTATGATAATATATAAATATGGCTAAATCCAAAAAACGTTCTACCAAATCTAAAAAATATTGCTACTCCCCCATCCAAAAACTTATTCTTTCTGTTATATTTACCGTTATATTAGTTGTTATTATTGCTCTTGCCATTACCTTTTTCCACAAACCAGAAAATCTCGTAAAATCCAAAATAGCCTCCATCGCCTCAGATTACTATGAAAATTATTTTTACGAAAATCTGGTTAATTCCGAAAAATATGCCGAAATTCAAAACCTAGATAATATATTAGGCAAATATAAAGATTCTGGTCTTTCTTCACTCAACTTACGTCAGCTTCTGCTTTACAACAATCAAAAAAATTCCGACTCCGCCCCTTTTCTAAAAAAATATTGCAACGAAGAAAATACCTATGTAAAATTTTATCCTGAACCTCCTTATTCAAAAACTTCCTACCGCACCGAATACACCTACTCTTGCAATTTCTAATATTTTTGTTTATAATATCAACACAACCTCGTAATGGCCTCATAGTATAACGGTTAGTACAACGGGTTTTCATCCCGTCAATCCGAGTTCGACTCTCGGTGAGGTCACCAAAAAATAAAAGTAGACCCACAGGGTCTAGTTTTTATATTTTATTAAGGTTTTATATTTATATCAGAATTATTATCATATTCATACAGCATATTAACAGCATCCATCTTTATTATCGTATTTCCTGGTACAAACATTCTAGAATTATTATTATTTATAATCCCACGATAAGCTCCCCAACTTACTGCATTTATTCCAATATCTCCTCTAAAACTACGTATACTCGCAACATCATCAAAGAACGTCGTTAAATAATCATCTAGATTACCCGATACCATATCACTTACATTCTCTCCAGAAAGCCGATACAGATATATCATAAAATCAACCCTACTACAATTATCATTTAAATCTAATTCCAGACCACCACTACTATACCCACTACCATTTGTGATATTTGAATCCAAAGCCCAATCCGTAGCAATATAAATATCCGTACTATTTGAATGATCAACCTTAGGAATTGATTTATAATTCCTATTACCAAAATCTGCTATTGGTTCACGATAATAAACCATCGGATTATTATAATATAAATAGCTCCTACCATCATTTAAGCTTTCATTAGTATGGTTGAAATAACGCCAAAGCATACTCAGAGCTTCCCCTCTACTAATATTGTCATTTTTACCAAATTGCATAGCCGAGTTGGGCGCAATAATCCCCTCTCCAGTAGCCCATTTTACAATCCCCATTGCACTACCATCAACATCATCATAATCACTACGTTCAACCGTCTGATTCGTCACAAATATATTAGTTGAAAGATCACCGAAAAAGACCGGCGCAAGTGCATGACTTCTTCTTAAACTACTTGTTGACACATATTGCCTATAATTAGCCGTTTCATTTGATCGATTTCCCAAATAACTCACATTATATGCTCTTTCTCCACCATAATCATATGCATTTAAACCAGCAAATGAATTCCTCACTATAAATTCCGATGTATTACCAATTATTTTTGCCGGATAAGAAGAACCCTGATTAAACCATTTTCCTTGATGCTCAAAGAAGAAACCATACTGACTATTATAATAAGCGTAACTATTGCTTATGCTCAAATTTTCATTATTAACATATCCGGTCCCAATTCCAAAACCCGAATGTCCAGCAATACCTGGACCCTTGCCGCATCCAACAGCCAAACTATTACTTATAGTGCTTCTTATCGGACAATCCATGCCAAAACCAGTCCCGTCTGTATTTAAAACTGCAACATTATCCCAATCACAATCCCTAAACAAATTAACCATAAACCCTTTTCCGGCGGAACTATTCAGATTAGAAGCTGTTGTATATCTACCATCAACTACAAAATTACTAAAATCCGCATTAACAAGATAATTTTTATTATCAAAACTACTATCAGCATAATCATTAAAATAAAACATATCTACTCTCGAATTCGCTGCACTTGGCAAAGAACTATCACCATAAAATTCCGTTCCATCATATGGATAAAAAATTGCAAAATTATCAGGATTGATATCACTCCTAATTACCCTACTATTACCCTCACCAACAATTTTCACATAACTCTTCAACTTAATGCAATAATACTCACCCAAACTAGTATCATAAACTAATGCCCCATTTTGCTCTTTTGTTCTCATACCAGTCCAGGCAAAATAGTATGCTCCTCTAGGCACAATAACCGTCTGCTGAATATTATTATTCCTCACTGCAATATCATGAGCCTCATCAATCATACTCTGCAGACAAATAGAATTTTCCCTTGCTTTATGCGTATTATTAATATAAAGATTACAAGACTCATTACCCACACTTATAGTTCTAATATTATTATCTATTACACTAATTCCATCCATTATGCTAAATTCCCAATCAAGTCTCGGTATTGCAATATATACATCATAATTCCCAGGATTATTTTCTGGCAATATACATGTAATGCTCAGGAAATTCGTATTATTATCTTTTTGTATCCGAGCATCTGTACAATTATTATCTCCTACCAGCACTCTCGGATTTCCAAGATTCATCTCTCCATATTCCTGTAAACTAGTCAAGATATTCATTCTAGTCCCTCCATCACCACTTACTGTTGTCGTCGGGCTCAAAATCTGTGCACTACCATTTCTAGATACATCCGTTATAACAACGTAATTAATTATTCCTTCATATGTCCCAACCTCTAATTCTGTATTAGCCTTCATCCCATACGTCACATCAATACTATCCTGCCTGTCCCCATTACCCGTAAATGTTTTACCATATAAATATTTGCCATTTAAACTATTTGATCCAACAACTGGCAAACTACTATAGTTATTAGAGTTACCGCCAATACGATATCCCCAAACATTTTCATCAAAAATACTACCATTATTTGAAATTGGATTGATATAATTACCTGAATTATTTATTATCCTATTACTACTTTTAACATACGCGTACAATTTAAACGACCTCGCATTAGTTCGCAAGGCAATAGTATCATCCGCCATTGCTATTTCTCCGCCTCTTTCCGCTACCATATGAATTTGCCCAGGCATATCTATAACCGTATTACTAGAACTAAAATCAGCAAAAACTTTAGCTTCTTTCGTCGCCGTCATCAATATAACAGCATCCGTCGCCACAAACAATAATACTACTACTAAATTTAATATTTTTGCTGATATTTTACTTTCAGACGAAAAATAGAGTTTAGTTTTTTTCCTTCTCCAAAATATAATATAAAGAACTGTCAATAATAATTGCACCAAAAATACATAAAGATAGGTTTTCTTTGCCTCAACTAAATCAGTATTCACACCAGTATTAGGTGTCAAAACATTCTCATCACTAGAATCTGTTAATTCTTCTGGATTTACTGGCTCCTCCGAATCAGTTGGGCTAACTACAGGATCGTCTGGATTAACCGGGTCATCCGGACTGATTGGATTAGTCGGATCAACTGGATCGTCTGGATTAGTTGGGTCTATCGGCCCATCCGGATTAATCGGCTCATCTGGATCGGTTGGATCGTCTGGATTAACCGGATTTACTGGCTCATCCGGGTCAGTCGGGTCATCTGGGCTCGTCGGATTATCTGGGTTCACTGGATCATCTGGGTTGACCGGACTAGCCGGATCCACCACTTCAATTGTTAGTCTAGTCGTATAATCTTGCGTTGCAGCAGAAACAAAAACCGAAAAGCCTAACACTATCGACGAAAAGATAATCATAAATATTCTAATAATGGCAAAAACACAAAACTTATCTGATTTGCGAAAAATCATATTTATCTTTCTTTATTTTTAATTTTTCTTTTTTATTTTTGCCTGTAAGACCAACTCTAACCCCATTATACACAATATTATATTTTTTTCAATAATTAACTAATGCTTTAAAAACATCTTCATTTATCATCTCGATTCCCAATTTCTTCGCTTTTTCCAACTTAGATTTTCCTGGCTTCTCGCCCACAATTAACGCCGTTGTATTTTTTGTCACTGACGAAGTCACCGTCGCACCAAGCGCCCTCAACTTATCTTCTGCTTCTTCGCGTCCCATTAAATTTAAAGTCCCCGTTATAATATACGATTGGCCCATAAGTGGCAGGTTTTTCGTATTTTCCTCAAGTGGCTCAACTCCCAATTCTTTTAAATCAGCCAACATCTTTAAATTATCTTCATCTGCAAACCACGCCAAAATCGACTCCGCCACCACTCCACCAATATCCAAAATTTTTAATAAATCATCTTTTGTCGCATTAGCTAAATTATCCAACGTCTTAAAATTACGCGCCAAACTCGTCGCCGTCTGTGCTCCAACGTGTCGAATCCCAAGTGCCGTAATAAATTTATTTAACGCTGGCTTTTTTGAACCATCAATCGCCATCACTAAATTTCGCGCCGAAAGCTCTCCAAATCTTTCTAGTTTGGCAATCTCCGAAATTTTCAAACGATACAAATCTGCAATTGAATTCACTAAACCTGCATCAACTAATGCCACCACATTTTTTTCACCTAATCCCTCTATATTTAAAGCCGGCTTCGAAGCATAATATTCTATTGCTCGTTTCAAAATGAAGTCCGAAGATTCACCCCTCACTCTATAAACCACCTCGCCTTCTGGTCGTTCAAACTCCAAATCAGGATATTGCCGCTTCAATGCCTCTTTATAATTAAACGCCTCCGTTCCTTCTGGCCTCAAACTCACCAAAACTTCTTTTACTTGTGGAATAATATCTCCCGCCTTATAAATAATTACCGTATCACCAATCCTGACATCAAGCCTCGCAATCTCATCAGCATTATGAAGCGAAGCATGCCTTACCGTTGTGCCAGCAACCTCAACTGGATCTAGTATTGCCACCGGCGTCGCTGCTCCAGTTCTCCCAATCGAAATCACAATATCTCTCACCACCGTAGTTGATTCTTCGGCCGGGAATTTAAAAGCAATCGCTCCACGCGGAGTCTTTCCTACAATCCCCAAATCATCATAAACCTTCCGATCGTTTATTTTGATTACCATTCCATCCGTATTAAATGGCAAACTTTTCCGATATTCATCTAAATCTGCAATATATTTAAACAGTTGCTTCTTCTCGCTCGCCTTAAAAACTTTATCCTCATTTGAAGTTTGGAATCCGTAAGCTCGCAATTTTTCATAAGCTTCCCGCCAAGTTAGAGAATCTGGCGTTACTAAATCATACGCAATAAATTTTAACGGACGGCTCGCCGCAATTTTTGGATTAAGTTGCCGAATCGACCCTGCCGCTAAATTTCGCGGATTCGCAAATTCCGCTTCACCGTGCTTACGCTGAAACTCATTTAATTGTTCAAAATCTTTCTTAAATATTACAATTTCCCCTCGAATCTCCGCCTCATCAATATCAATTTTAAGTGGTATATTCTCAATCGTTTTTACATTCAAAGTTACATCTTCCCCAACTAATCCATCTCCACGCGTCACCGATTGATAAAAAATTCCATCCCGATATTTCAATGAACAGGACAATCCATCCATTTTAATATCCGTAAAAAATTCTTCAATTTTTCCATTCGAAATCAATTTTTCATTTCGCAAAATCCACTCTTCAATTTCCTGTTGTGAAAACACGTCCGCAAGACTAATCATCCTTTTTTCATGCCGCACTTTCAAAAATTTATCTAGTGGTTTTCCCGCTACTCTTTGCGTGGGTGAATCCGGTGTCACTAATTCTGGAAATTCAGCTTCAAGCAATGCTAATTCATGTTTTAATGAATCTGCCGCTGCTTCCGACATAATCGACTCATCTAGAACATGATAATGATATCTATAATCATTTATCAATTCCCTTAATTTCCCCACCCGTTTTTCGGCTTCATCTCTACTCATAATCCAACATCCATCTATAATAAAGATATAAATAAGCGGTCACATAAATTTCCGTAAAACAAGTCATCGCTGTCAAACAAATCGGAATAAACGGAATCCCTTCCGTCCATGCAAAAGTCTTCATCCATAAATCAAACACTATCAAAGGAAGCATCACAATCACCCATAAAATTATCAACACTAAGAAAATTGCAATTATCCTAATAATCAATTTTATTCTTCTCCCCATCATCAAATCCGCTGCCGTGTGTAAAGCTTTTAACGGATAAAGTCCCGGCGCCGAAACTGCCACTAGAGCCATTAACGAACTCGATAATAAATAACCAGAAAGTAGTATCATTAATGCCGCAAAAATAAAAAATATCAAAGCATAAAACGGTGTAGCCAAAAATTCAGTTTGCACTGCCGCCGAATAAACAATAATCAAAAGAAAAATTGGGATACATTGGATTACTGCCACCATAAAAACTAGAAAAGTAGAAATCAGTGGCGTCATCGCATTATAAAGCCCATCCCTTAATTTTACTTTATGATTTGCCAAACGATGCCTCAATAGAAAAATTGTCACCAGCCAAATAATCAAAAAAATCAACACTCCGAAAACCGTTGCTGCCTCACCCGAATCACCCGAAAGTCCACCAGTTGTAATTGTCGATATCAAAAGCAGACCAGCCTTTGCCACATTCCCAATATCTCCCCCCGCCACTTGCACACTCGTCTGATCTAACACCTCCTGAAATTGCACATAGCTCGACTCACTCATAATTCCCACCAGTACCGCATTCAAAATCACCACTATTATCAAAAGTGGCAAAAACAATTTCCAATTTTTAAATAAAATCTTAAACGTCGCAAAAATATGATACATAATTCCTGGCACATTCAAATCTCGTTTATAATCCTCTCGATACGACCGTCTAAAAGATTTATGCGGATTGACTTTCGAAGAATGTTTAAAAACTCGAAAAGGTGTTTTAAGGACGCTTCGGAGGTTACGACCGAGAACGCGAGGAGCGCGTCGCCCGTGACGACGGGCCGACGCGACTCCGGTCCGAAAAACGCCTTTTCGGGTTTTACTACTTTTAGAAGTTTTTCTTGCCATGCTCAAGTCTTTCTATTCGTTTTTCAATCGGCGGATGCGACGAAAATAAATTACTAAAAAACCCTTTTCTTAAAGGATTATTTATATAAAGTGCTTCTGTCGCAATATTTTGACTTTTCATCGGTTGTGAATGGGACTGTAATTTTTTCAAAGCCGAAATCATTCCTTCCGGATAACGTGTAATATTCACTGCCGAAGCATCCGCCAAATATTCTCTCTGTCTAGACACCGCCATCTGCGCAATACTAGCAAAAACTGGCGCCAAAATTGCCGCCAAAATCACTAAAGCATAACCCACCGGACTTCCTTCATTGTTTCGCCGTCTATCTCCATAAAACATCATTCTAAAAGCCAAATCCGAAATTAAACCCACTACACACACCAAACCAAAAACAATCATCGAAACCCTGATATCATAATTTTTGACGTGCGACATTTCGTGCGCCATCACCGCTGTTACTTCTTTGTCGTCCATAATGTCAAGCAACCCCGTCGTAGCCGCCACCGCAGCGTGTTTTGGATCTCTTCCCGTTGCAAAAGCATTTGGTGCCTTATCATCAATCATATAAACCTTCGGCATCGGCAATCCTGTCGTAATACTCAGGTTTTCTACAATATTATAAAAACGTGGCTGATCTTTTTTTGTTATTTCTTTTGCTCCAGTCATCGCCATCGCAATTGAACTCGATGCGTAATATTGAATCACCGCATAAATAATTGCCACCACCACCGTCCATACCGCAATCCAAACATCGTTATAGACCCATGCAAAAACTCCTGCAATCACACCAATCATCAAAACAAAACCAACAATAATATAAATTGTTCTGCGTTTATTTTCAGCAATTTGTTTATACATTTTTAACTTAACCTCACGTCTTTAAAACTTAATCCGCATTTTAACAGAGGAAGAAAAAAACTTAACCTTAAGTTTTTAAAACTTAACTTCTGGCGCTTTTTCAATCTTAGCCTTTTCCGATTCTTCAACTTCAAAATATTCGCGCTTCTTAAAGTGCCCAACTATTTTGTTAACTATGTTAGTCGGAAAAGTTTTTATCTTTGTATTAAGATCCTTTGCCCCAGCATTATAAAACCGTCGTGCCGCTTGAATTTTATCTTCAACATCCTGAAGTTGTGACTGTAATTTCACAAAATTTTCATTGGCTTTTAATTCTGGATAAGCTTCGGCGATTGCAAATAATCTTCCTAAAGCTCCCTGCATTTCCTTCTCCGCCTCCGCAGCCTGTTTCACAGTCTTTGCACCCATCGCCGCAGTTCTGGCTTCGGTTACCATTTGGAAAGTTTCTTTTTCATGCTTGGCATAGCCCTTCACGGTTTCAACCACATTCGGGATTAAATCTGCCCGATATTTCATTTGTACTGTAATATCCGACCATGCCTCATTCACTCTCTCATCTAATCTTACTAAACTATTGTAAATTCCCGCCACAAAACCCACAATCAATACTACAACAACCAAGATTACAATTAATACAATTCCAATTGTCGACATTTTTACTCCTTTTCACCTAAATTTTAATGGTGCGAGCGAAGAGACTCTAACTCTCGACCTCTTCCTTGGCAAGGAAGCGCTCTAAACAACTGAGCTACGCTCGCATATAACTCATTATACCACAACTCTTGCATTTTTTTAAAAATTTATATATAATATAAGCGTAAACTAAATCAAAATAAACATGGAAATAATATTACAAATCATCCTTCTCATTCTCGGCTTTGTTTTTTTGATTCGTGGTGCCGATTGGTTAGTTTCTGGCTCCTCTTCCATTGCTACTAGTTTTAAAGTTTCTAAACTTTTAATCGGCCTTACCATCGTCGCTTTCGGCACCAGCGCGCCTGAACTTGCCATCTCAATCAGCTCCCTAATCAATGGTACTACCGATATGCTACTCGGTAATGTCATAGGTAGTAACATTTTAAACGTTCTCCTACTTATAGGTATCGGCGCCCTCATCTGCCCTATCAGAGTTAAAAAAGATACTGTCAGAAAAGAAATTCCCATTTTATTATTAATTTCCACCGCCTTGGTCGTCCTATTCTTAGATATTTCTCTCACAAATGAAACCACCAACGCCATCTCCCGCAGTGATGCCATTATTTGCCTCCTATTTTTTGGTATCTTTTTCTACTATTTAATCTCTTTAGCTCACAAAAATCGCGCCCTCAAAACCAAAAAACCAGAAAAACCTGCCTACAAACTCAGCAAAGCCTTCTTCATCACCATTATCGGTCTTGTTGGCCTTATTGCAGGAAGCCAACTCATCGTCAATAGTGCCTCTTTTCTAGCTTCAACGATAGGAATTTCCGACCGTATCATTGCCCTCACCATCGTCGCTTTTGGCACTTCTCTCCCCGAACTTATCACTACCATCACCGCCGCAAAACGCAAAGAAACCGACCTCATCGTTGGCAATATTATTGGTAGTAACATCTTTAACATTTGTATAGTTATGGGGTTGCCAGTTGCCCTCTTCGGCAGCATTACTCCCGAAAGCTTTCAAACTATCGATTTAATAATGTTGATTTTCTCAACCATTTTGCTTTTCCTCTTCACTCGTCGCAATCGCAAAATCACTCGGCTAAACGGTATTTTAATGCTTCTCATTTTTGCCGGCTACTACGCCTTTATTATTTTTGAGGCCTTCACATGAACTGGTTAACATTGGTAGCAATTAATGTTCTTGCAGATTCCACTCGTATTTTTATTGATAATTATAATTCAGATTATTATTTTAAATGCAAAGGTGCTGTCTCTCAAAAACTTTTTTATGGCTATGCCTATCTTCTTTTTGCTCCCCTCGTTGCTCTTGTTTTTGGTGCCGATTTTGGCACTGCTGCTATCTCCACCATTATTCTACTCTTTTTGGCTGGTTTTATTAGCGGTATTGCCGGTATTCCATATTACCGCGCTCTCGAAATCGAAAATTCCACCAGTCTAGGTATTTTTATCCAATTTGCCCCCATTCTTTATCTCATTTTAGGTTGGTTCCTTTTAAATGAAACTTTTTCACCTTTCCAACTTATTGCTTTCGCAATCATCATTGCTGCCCCTCTTACCATTGTTTTTTCTGCTCGCAAAAAAAGTCGCCATATCAAAATGAAAGCCGTGCTATTCGCCCTCATTTATGTAGTTTTTTATGTTTTAAGTTCCTTTATTTTCGTCAAAGAAAGCGGTAATGGTTTAAATATGACAGCTGCCCTTGTTTTAGTCATGGTCGGCAAAGGTATTAGTAATTTAATTATTATATATAGCCGTCCCAAATGGCGTAAACGTTTTTATCACGTCCTCGAATCTTCTAAACTAAAAATCATTAAACCTCTCCTTCTTAATTCGATTATCGGTATTATTGCCGATCTTTGTTACCGCCTAGCTCTCGCTTCTGCTCCTGCCGTTGCTCTCGCTTCTGCCATATCAGACACTGCCGAACCCATCGTCATTTTCTTTATGGGAATATTATTTACCCTCATTAGTCCCAAATTCGGTCGTGAAAAACTCGACAAAAAAACTGTCTTAGTCCATCTTGTTGCCACAATTCTCGTCGTCACCGGCGTTCTTGTTATGCAGATTCCGTAAATCATGCTATAATAAAATTGTTGGCGCTTTGGCGGAGTGGTTACGCAGCGGTCTGCAAAACCGCGTACACCGGTTCAATTCCGGTAGGCGCCTCCATTTTTTTAACTAAAAGGCTCCGGGAAAAAACTAAGGGGCAACAACCGGACGAGCTATGCAACGGACAGAATGACCATAACCTCGACTGGATACGTACGAAGGGCCGGAGTGTCCATTAACGTAGAATTCCGCGTTGTCAGCGGAGAACTCATCGTTCACAACCGGAGACCAAAAGCGGCCGAACCAGCCAACGCCGTACAGGACACTATGCCAGCGACCGCTAGCAACGAAGTAAAGTGGGCTAGTCCACAATTTGTTTGCACCATTTATAGGGTTTTCAGCAAAGCCATATTGATTCCATAAAGCATAGAAGGAGTCTTCACCATAGCCTATTCTAGGTAAGGTCCAACCAGTCGGACAAATAGATTGTTCTATTATTTCATTATATGTTGTATGGGTAGAGCTATCGTTCATAGCTACTGCAGCCGTCCAGTTGTAGTAGTTGCCTAAGTGATATTGGGGAATGCCAGTAGAGGAGATTGGTATCTCAGGATCATCACCTGGAAATATACTCATATCACAAGTTCCCGAAATACAAGTATCAATAAATGCTTTCCAATCACTGGAAAGTTGTGCATATAAGGATGCGTCACAAGAACCATTATCACAACTATTTAAATAATCCTCTGCAATAAAAACCATCGAATCAATATATAAATCACCCAGATCATATGATTCTGGATGCTTATCGCCTCCATAATAGTCATCTGTTTCATCATATAATCCCCAAGTAGTAATACCAGTAGGATAAGTAGAACGTTCTGGACTCCAAGCTGCAGTAGTGTAGGTGCCTGTATTTGTATTATAACCAATGTCTGTATCTTCATTAGTATAGGTCCTACTAGCATCTAGGTCTAGGTCTAGGTTTTTAGTCATCCAGATGTCATAGGCTGTTTGTTCGCTCTCAGTAGAAGCATCATAATATTTAGTTTGGTATTTAGCTATTGTATAGGATTTACCATCTCTACTATCTTTTAATGTATATTGAGTTTCTGGTGTCATAGAGTTGATGATGGAGTTTAGGTTAGTACTAGTCACATGAGCAAAATCTTGCATACATCTAACTTCACTGATAGTAGTAGCATTTTTGTTGCAGACTACTGGAGCATCCGCACTAACAGGATGCACCATCACATATTTTACTTTTCCAACATAAGTATCCGCAACTTGATTATTAGAAATATAAGCAGCATAAGTTGTAGTCAAAGTCGAACCAACAGCATTATAAATAGCTGAAGAAACATCCGTTGCAGAAGCATAACTTGCTACTTTTATATAATTTTCTGGCACTACATGATAATTATTAAAGTTATTTTCTATTGTCGGTATATAATTACTCCCAGTCGCCGTTAATTTCATCGCCCAAGCAGATGTATTCCCACTTGTATTGATTCCAGTGTTTATAATATTTTCGCCATCTGATACCCCCTCTAATTTTGTGTTTCCATCTTCTTCGCTAGTATAACCTATTGCATAAATCGAAAATCCATTCACATCGTTGCAAAAAGCTTTAAGCACCGTTACACCAATATCATCTTCATATAAACCATTATTCATGGTAGCATTATGTGCTAAAGTCACATTTCCAGAAAGCGTGCAAGAAACTGGCACCACCACACTCGCTGTAGTCACTGCACCATTTTGTGCCCATATTTTATTTATACTTAATATCGTTCCCGCCATAATCACCGCAAAAATCAAAATCCCAACCACTAAATACCCAAAATTTCCCGTAACAAATAATTTTCTAAAAAACAAAATAACTTCTTCCGAAGTTAACAAAATCATAAAATCACGAAACGTCCTCACAAAACAAACACCTAAATTTTTCCTCACAAAATCATTTTAACATAGTATTTTTCAAAAAGCTAGTGTCTTTTTTTATAAAATTATTCTTCTGGAGGGGTTTTTAACAATGGCTCTTTCACTTTTGATAATTTTTCTGCTTTTTCTAGTAAAGCTTTTAATTGTATTTCATTCATTTGCATATCTTTTAACGTATATTTTTCTTTCCCCCTCATCAAATCCCCCAAAAATCCCGTCCCTCTTGCCGCATTCCAAAACAGTTCCCCTCCATCTACATCGTCATAAAACCACGGCTTTTTAAATAAATTAAAGTGCACTAGTTTCGCGTCTTTTGGCATTTCTTTTTCTGGTTGCAAATTCCAATTCGAATCTAAATGCATAATTTTACCACGCAAAATCACATTTAAATAATCCTGATCTGGCGCCACCAAATCTGCATCATATTCTTTAATCAAATCTGTCATCTTGGTAATATAGTGCAATTTTCTTAACTTTTTCAGATTCATTAATAAAACCCCAGAATTTACATATTCTTTTGCTGGAATACCCACCGCATTTTCAACATAATTTTTAAACTGTGGGATCGCTGAAACTTTTGGATCCACTCTCGCTGCTAAAACATATTCACCTAAATCAATATCAAATAATTTACCAATATCATCTAGAAGCACCGTATCACTATCAATGTAGATTGCCTTCTCATACATCGGGAACATTCTTGCGATAAAAGCTCTATAATAATATACTGCCGCCGAAAAGAAATCTCCCGAACCTGTTTTTGTTGCACAATATCTCATAATAATTTGCAGATACAAATTATATTTCATTTTATGAAACTGAATCGCGCAATTTTTAGTTACCAAATTTCTTAATCGCCATCGATTCGGAATACTTAATTTATCATACAACACAATCACTCGATAATATCTTTTTGGGTTTGTGTGCTTCATCAAAGAATGAATCGCCACTGCCGCATATTTTGCATAATCATCCGTAATGGTCAAAAAAATCGGCACCACTTTGGTCTTTTTTAAGTGGTTAATACCCGTATTAAAAATGCTCATCTTACTTCCTTTCGGTTCTTTTTACATATTTAAAATATTCGTAACTGTTTTTCTTACTCCATTTTACCATACTATTATAAGCTTTTTTAGCCAAATCCACCCGCCTTTCTTCTTCCGTCAAATCTGAGTTAGGGTAAAATGGCCCCTCCACATATATATCCATTCTAGGCAAATCACCTCGCTTATTACTTTTACGTTTATGATAAGTAGTTGTCATCGTAAAAATCGGCACGTTGTTTCGTGTGGCATATTTAAATGATTTATCTCCCGCCGGAAATTTTCGAATTTTGGTCGCATACGGCCAAACATGCGCCTCCGGATAAATAACTAAAACTTTCTTTTGTTTTATTCTTTCATCCACCGCTTTATTAAAAGCCTCTTTTTCCTGTTTAGTTTTACCTAATGGCAATCCGCCAATATATGGCAAATATTTTCCAATACCAGGAATTTTTAAATTAACTGGGCTAATCACTGTAAAAATCCGCCGATCTGCCGCTAGTGCCGGACCAAACACATCATGAAACGGATTTGTATGATTTGCATAAATTACATAACCTTTGCCTTTAACTTCTTTTAATTTTTCTCGTCCATAAAATTTTGTTTGCCAATAACCACGTTCATAATATTGCCCAAATATTTTAAAAGCCCGAAACAAAATCGCCGACCAAATTTTTTTCAATGGGCTCTTAGGAATAAATTCATATCCCTCTGGAAGTCCTACTTCAACTTTTTTTTCCTGTTCGCTCGTCTTGATTGGATCATCTTCCTCCGAATCATAATAAAATATTCTTTCTTCTTTTGGTATATCTTTCTGAAACAATTCTGCTTTAGCCATAACGATTAATTTTTACAATTTACCCTTTAATTGATTGTATTCTTCAAGTATATCATCATATTCTGTAATTTTTAATACCTTATGCACTTTATCAATTTCAAATGGTTTTACTTTTTGAATTCGAAAATATGGCCAAAACTTAAAATTATTCGAAAAATGATGCAACACTGTATTTTTTCGCGGTCTCTCTTCTTGTTCATTATACTTTCTATCAACTAATTTTCGTTTCTCAATTGACTTATTCAGTGCCGCTTGGTCTGCCAACATCATCCACCGTTTTGCACATAGTTTTACTGTTTTATCAAACATCCCACTTTTTAAACATTCCGGCATATTAAATAACATCACACCAGAATTCATATAATCTTGGTTAAAAAATCCATGATAACGATAAAATCTTCGCCCATATATATCCAAAACTCCCGCCGCTTCAATATTCTTTAAATCAATATTATAAAACTCTGTCATATTTCCTCTGCAAACTACGTCATAATCCAAATACAATACCCGTTCCAATTGATTTATTTCTGGCACCTTATCAATATATAATCTCAACATCGAACATGGTGTAAAATACGACTTCATATTTTTTTTCGGTAAATTCGCTGTAAAAATTTCCGTCGCGTCAATTAATTTTACAAAACTCTTTTTATTTGTTTTCTTCACTAACTCATCCAAAAACTCTGTCGCCTTCTTTGAAAAAGCCTTCGTATCCTCATAATTTATCGTCAAAATATAAAAATGTAAAACTCCCTTATTATATTTTATGATTGACAAAATCGAGATCAACACTCCCCTCGCAATCCCCTTATCCCCACAATACAAAATATTCATATATATATTATACAAGAAAAACGCCGAGATGGCGCCTTTCAGATTATTTTTCCATTCGAGATTGAAAGGTGCCAGATTGGTGTTTTCTTCGTGTGAAGCGCTATTATTAATAGAGCGAACACGAAAAAACGCCGAGATGGCGCCTTTCAACTCGAATGGTGGTGCCCGAGATGGGACTTGAACCCATATGGAGTATTCCATTCGATTTTAAGTCGAACGCGTATACCAATTCCGCCACTCGGGCACTTCGCTATTATACCACACTTTAACCAAATCTCATAATCATCCATCTTATTACCATATACAAAATCACAATTCCAATCGCCCACAACGAAGTCCCAAAGGCTACACTAAATTTTCGTCCTCGTTTTATTTTCAAATAAATCTCACAGCCTATTGCCACTATCGCCATCAAAATCGCCAATCCAATACAAAAAAGCCCCACCGCGCTCGGAATACCCAAAATTACCCCGCCCAGCCCTAAATTAAAAGTACTGCTCACGACCGCCCCAACACTACCAACAAAATCTAACACTACTCCGCCCAATACTAATATAATTGCTCGATTTCCCATTCTTTCACTACTGCTAAGGATCACGTCCGGATCAGTCGACCAACCTTTTACCTTAGTTACTTTTGGGTCAAGAAAAGCCAAATTTGTCTTTTCAGATTTTTCCTCCGCAATAGCTTTTGCTGCTTTCATACGTTCAGCTTCAATTCGCTTCGATTTTTCCCACTCTAGTTCAGTTTCTTTATCCGCCATAATTACCTATTTAAATATTTCACTGCATTCTCACCAGCTACTGCCCCATCCGCCGCCGCCGTCACCAATTGACGCACTGATTTAGTTCGACAATCCCCCGCCACAAACACTCCAACACAAGAAGTTAAACAATCTTCTCCTGCTACGATGTAGCCATCTTTGTTTAAATCTACTAAACTCTCAAATATTTTTGTCATCGGCACTCGTCCTATCGCCACGAATACTGCCTCCGCATCTTTCGGAATTGGATCATCATGATGAATGTGGTAAACTTTCGCACAAATTCCTTCAAGATATTCCATTTCGTGCTTCGCAGTATTTCCACTCCCTACCACCACTACCGCCTTATCTTTATAAAGTGCTCCGTCGCAAGTCGCACAATAAGAAATCGGGCGTTCTCCCGCATCCTTGGTTTGTTTATTACTCAATTTTCTTGGTTCTGTTCCTGTTGCTATAATTACCGCCAGAGCCAAATATTCATTTTCAATCGTAATTATTCTAAATTTATTTTCTTCTTTCGCAATATTCACCACCTCGTCATATTCAAAATTCACACCAAGTTCAACAGCTTGTTTTTTTACTTTTTTTATCAAATCCGCACCTGACACTCTAAAATCACCCGGCCAATTTTCAATATTTAAAGTATTAACTATTTGTCCTCCATAAACTTTCGCTTCCAAAACCAACACCTTTTTCCCCGCTCTTGCAGCATAAATCCCTGCAGTTAATCCCGCCATCCCCCCACCAACAATTACCACATCATACTGTCTCATAAATCAATTATAACATGCCTTAAAATTTTTTCCTTAGCTCGCCATAAGGTGGCTGAAATTTTGAAAAAGTTTTAAAGCCTCTATACTTTATTTATCACTGGAATCACAATCGGCGTATGCCCCGTCGCATCAAACAAAATATGTGTAATGTCTTCCTTAATTTCTTCTTTCAAAACTTTCATTTCTGGGTCAGTTGAAATTGATTTATCCGTCTTTTGCCGAAGATAATGCCGAATTTTTCCAATCAATTCCTCTGAATTATCCAAATAAATAAATGCTCGTGATACAATATCTGGCGTTTTCATTAAATGACCCGTCTTTTTATTCAAAGTCAAGACAATTACAAAAATTCCCTCCCGTGAAATATGAATCCGATCCTTAATTACCGCTTCATGTACTGGCTGATCAGCATCATCAAACAATTTGTTTCCTACCGGAATTCTTCCCGCCTTTCGGATTGTTTTATTTGGCAAAAGTTCCGTCACATCTCCGTCATCACATACCAAAATTCTCTCTCTCGGAATTCCAATCACATTTTCCGCCATCTCCGCATTATGCTCCAGCATATAAAACTCACCGTGGTAAGGTATGTAATTAGTCGGATGTAGCCGCGTCACAAAATCCACATGATCCTCATAATAAGCATGCCCTGAAAGATGTAATGGCCCAATATTCGTTAAATGCGTTTTACCATTCTGAATTACTTGTGCTCCTTCGCGTAACAATCCATCCACCGTCGTCACCACATGCGGTTCATTACCCGGAATTGGATTAGAAGAAAAGACAATTGTATCCGTCGCCTTAATTTTAATATATTTGTGCGCTCCAGTTATCATTCTACTTAAAACTGCGTTTAATTCTCCCTGCGAACCAGTACAAATAATACAAATTTTTTCATCCGGATATTTAACCGTATCCTCCATTTTTACAATCGTATCTTTAGGTACTTTAATCACTTTTGAGCGTAAAGCTACCTCAACATTATTTATCATCGAAAAGCCTGAAAATGCTACTTTTCTTCCTCTCGCCGCCGCTTCCTTCAAAACCAACTCAATTCTCGAAATTTGTGACGAAAAACACGAAATGATTACCCGTCCATTTGCGTAATGATCCATCACTTTACCTAAATTTTCTCCCACATCATATTCCGAATGTGGATGCCGACCTGGCGAATCAATATTAGTTGATTCATTCAGCATCAAATCAATCCCTTCATTTTTTACAATCTCATCAATTCTCTCATAGTCCGTCTGAATTCCCATCGGTCTTTCTTCATGTCTCCAGTCTCCAGACATATAAATTAAACCGTTTGGAGTTCTGAGAACCAACGCCGTATTACCCGGAATCGAATGCAATGTATGAATAAATTCTACTGAAAAATGCTCCGACAATTGAAATTTTTCATGTTTAAATGGATCTACCACTTGATAATTTAAATCTGGTACTTCTTCAAGTTCCGACATCTGTTTTTTAATCATTCCTATTGTAAAATCCGTACCGTAAATTGGTGTCAAAGGATTAAATTTTGGCAATAAATGTCGGCAAGCTCCAATATGATCAAGATGGGCATGCGTGAATAAAATCGCCTTAACTTTATCACGATTATCCTCAAGATATTTAATGTCTGGGATCAGATAATTTACACCTGGATAATCTTCGCCAGCAAACAAAACTCCCATATCTACTACTATCATTTCTGTCTTATATTCAAAAATTGTCATATTCTTCCCAATACCAAATTCCCCCACTCCCCCAATCGGTATAATTCGCACCGCTTCTGGATCTGGACGCATCGTTTTCAGTTTGGCATTTGTTATTTGCTCACCGTTATAGCCATTATATTTAGACTTATTAACTGGCACTCCAATAATATGCTGTGTCGCTTGTGCATTCACATCCTGAGAAAGCATCCTCTGATGGTGCACCATTTCTCCCTTTTTTGTATTTACCGAAAGATTAACTTTTCTCTTTTCCGCTTCGGCTTTTTCTTTCGATTTCGCAGTAATCTTTGTTGCTACCTTTTTCGTAGTTTTTTTACCATTTACTAATTTTTCATCTTTTCCACCCGGCTTAAAATTTGAATTAAAATTTCGGTTCTGAGCTGCCTCAAATTGTTTTTTGATATCCGGGAGTCTCTCCGCCCTAGATTTTAAAAGCCGGGCACGACGCTCTTCTTCATTTATCTTCATAAACTCCTTTTTATTACAAGTAAATCTTAGTATCTCCATTATAACAAAACTCTTGCTTTTTGACAAGTTGTTTGCTATAATAAATATATACAGATTTGACCGACTCTTGGAATAGAGGCGGTTTTTTAGTTGAAAGGAGTCAAATGGAAAATCTAGATCTAAAACAAATGTCCACTATGGTAGATATTATTTCCGAAGAGAAGGGCCTACCAAAGAATACTGTTCTAAACGTCATCGAACAAGCTATTGCCGCTGCTTGGCGCAAAGACAACGGTAATCGCGATATGAATGTTCGTGCCGTTCTTAATACCAAGACTGGCGCTGCCGACGTTTTTGTCGCCCGCGAAGTCATCGAAGACGATGTCGCTTATAATCCCTCTACCGAAATTCCTTTAAAAGAGGCTGGGGAAAACGCCAAAATTGGCGATATCATAGAAGAAAAATTCAAAGTCACTTCTTTTGGCCGTGTCGCCGCCATGACTGCAAAACAAGTTGTTGTTCAACGTCTCCGTGAAGCCGAAAATGATGCTGTTCTCACCGCCTTCGAAGACAAAATTGGTACTGTCGTCACTGGGACAGTTTCTCGCGTCGAACCAAAACTTGTTCGAGTCGATCTTGGACGTGCTTCTGGTATTATGCCTCGTTCTGAACAAATCGACGGCGAATATTATACCGTAGGCAATCGTATCAAAGTTTATATTAAAAATGTCGAAAGAAACGAACGCGGTGCTCAACTAATTCTTTCGCGTGGTTGCACTGAATTTATCGAAAGCCTTTTCCGTCAAGAGGTCCCAGAAATTGAAAACGGTACTGTCGAAATCCGCGGTATCGCTAGAGAGGCTGGGCGTCGCACCAAAATCGCCGTCACTTCAACTGTTCCAGGCATTGATCCTGTCGGAACTTTTGTTGGCAGTCGTGGTATTCGGGTCCAAGCCATTATGAACGAAATTGGCGACAAAGAAAAAATCGATGTAATCAACTGGAGTGATAACGCTTCCGAATACATTCGCGAAGCCTTAAGTCCTGCCGAAGTCATGAAAGTAGATATCGATGGCAAAAAAGCCAAAGTCTACGTCTCCGAAGATCAACAATCCATCGCTATCGGCAAACAAGGTCAAAACGTCCGCCTTGCTTCCAAACTCACCAACTACGACATCGACA
>JAFRKN010000018.1 GCA_017431725.1 Candidatus Saccharimonadota bacterium
AGGCTAATATGGAAGCCTTGGATATTAGTAAAGAAAATGAAAAATGGAAATCTAACATTGAAGATGAAATAAGCCATGCCAACAAATTAGTACTAGATTTATTACAACTCGCCAAAATGGATGCTGGCAATATTGAAAAGGGTGCCATTGAAGATATTAATTTAAAAGCAGAAATAGAAAAACGTATAGAAATGTTTAAGCCAAAATTCACTGGTAGTATTTCTCTTAAAGATTCTTCCGATAATAAAACCATAAAACTTCCGAAGCAAGACTTGCTCCAGGTTCTAGATATTTTATTAGATAATGCCACAAAATACGGTGACAAAAAAATATCTATCCTTTTAGATAAAAACGGTTTTGTAGTTACAAATGATGGCGCAACAATACCTAAAGAAGATCAAGAAAAAATCTTTGATCGTTTCTATCAGGCAGACAAGAGTAAAGACGGTTCCGGTCTTGGCCTTGCTATTGCCAAAGCACTTTGCGAACAGAACGGCTGGAAGATTAATTGCAAAAATCATAAAAACCTTGCAGCTTTTACCGTAACAATAAAATCAACCAAAGATTAGTATGAATACATCTATCGCCGCATTTTCCGCACCAAATCCTTCACCTCCTCATCTACTCGGTACGAATCGCAAATTTTCGAAATCGTTTTGTTAAAAGTCCACTTTGGTAATTTCGAAACCTTTAAATACCCCAGAGTCACTTTCGGATATTTAATAAAACACTCTGCGATAAGCCATGCTATCGCCGTCCGTATATAGTATTCTTCCCGCTCAATAAGCTCTTCCACCCGGTCAAAAATCAACGCCAAATAATCTGGCTCCACATATGCGGCTTTTAGTAAGACTAGTCCAGTCCTCACGGTAAATTCACCATCACTACCTAGTAATTTTTCAATTTTAAGCTCCAAAAACTCTTCTCGGTGCTTCTTCACAATTCTTGAAAGCCCAGAACAAAACGTATCGCAAGATGCCCAATCGTCAAAATACGAAACTTGCGAATCAAACCAATCCAAAATTTCCGCATAAGACAGACGCACGATTATCATCCCCCGCGCTAAAACTTCTTCAAACGCCACTGGCTCTATATTTAGAAAATTAAGATATGTTTCCCGTGACACCAAATTCACAATTTCCCTCACCTGCGGAATTTTCACCCCCAATATCGGCCGCTCGGTCAATATCCCTTTCTTTGCAAACTCCTGGTAGGTCTCATCCGCATAAAACATAAGTCGTTCCCGCAAATCACCATAACTCCGAATTTTTCCCTGCATATCTCTATTCTACCACATACCTCACGCAAGACCTCGACAGTTAGTGACGTAATAATAAAAAATCACCACCTTGCGGTGGGTTCGATAATACCTTCATTTGGTGATCCGGGTGGGACTCGAACCCACGACACCAAGCTTAAGAGGCTCGTGCTCTAACCAGCTGAGCTACCGGACCGAATATAGGGCTTCTGTTATTATATCACAAAAAAGTGATTTTGGGAATGATATTTGGGGAGTGGACTGCGAGAGAAGTGTGATATAATGAATTAAATAAAAAGGAGGTTTAAGATGTGTGGGATTGTAGGATATGTGGGAAATAAGAATGCGCAAGATTTTTTGGTGAGTGGTTTAAAACGATTAGAATATCGGGGTTATGATTCGGCAGGGATTGTGACAGTTAGTAAAAATGGCGAGGCAACCTTAATTAGGGCAAAAGGTAAAATTGTAAATTTAGAGGAAAAAATAGCAAAGGAGAAGAAAGACGATAAAATTGGGATTGGTCATACACGTTGGGCAACACATGGAGAACCATCGGAAGCAAATGCGCATCCGCACCAAGCTGGCTCAATTTATTTAGTTCACAATGGGATTATTGAAAATTACAAAGATTTGAAAGAAACTTTAAAAGATTTTAAATTTGAATCAGATACGGATTCGGAAGTTTTAGCGGCTTTAATTGATTCTTTTTATGATAATGGTAAACATCCGTTGGTAAATGCGGTGGTGCAGGCTTTGAAATTAGTAAAAGGGACTTATGGGATTGCAGTAATATCAAAAAATAATCCAGAAGAAATTATTGTGGCACGAGCTGGCTCGCCGCTTGTTATAGGGGTAGGGAAGGATGAAACTTTCTTAGCGTCGGATGCGTCGGCTTTAGTTGGTCATACGAAGAGAGCTATTTATTTAAACGATGGTGAAGTAGCAAGATTAACGAAAGATAGCATAGAAATTAAAACTTTAAATGCGGAGCCGGTTTCGGCGAAGGTTGAAGAAATTGAAACAAATCTTGCGGCGATTCAGAAGGGGGGTTATGATCATTTTCTTTTGAAAGAAATTATGGAACAGCCGGAGTCCCTAGTTGAAACTTTAAGGGGGCGAATAAATGCGGAGACTGGAGTAGTAAAATTAGGTGGGCCAGGTCTGACGGATACGGAGTTAAGGAAAATTAAACATTTAATTATTGTGGGATGTGGAACGGCTTATCATGCGGGGCTTTTGGCCGGATATTATATTGAGCAATTTACGCCAGAAATTACAATTGAAACAGTGATTGCTTCGGAATATCGTTATCGTCAAGCTTATATTCCAGAAGATTCGATAGCGTTGATCGTCTCGCAATCTGGGGAAACGGCGGATACTTTGGCGTGTCTTCGTGAAATTAAAAAGCAGGGCGTAAAAACGATTGGGATTGTGAATGCGATTGGTTCGACGATTGCAAGAGAAGTGGACGGGGGAACTTATGTGCATGTGGGTCCAGAAATATCGGTAGCTTCGACAAAGGCATTTACTTCGCAGGTAATTGCAATGGTAATGTTTGGGATTACAATTGCGCAGGCAAAGGGGGTAAGAGCTGGGGCATTAAAACCGTATGTTGATGAGATTGTGAAAATGCCGGAAGAAATTAGGGCGGTCTTGAATGAAGTTAATGATTCGATGAAAACTGTGGCGGGGAATTATAAAAAATATGAGCACGCGATTTATCTTGGGCGAGGGACAGCTTATCCAACAGCAATGGAGGGCGCATTGAAGTTAAAAGAAGTTTCTTATATTGATGCGAATGCTTATGCGTTTGGAGAACTAAAACATGGGCCTTTGGCTTTGGTTGATGATAGATTTTTTGAAATGGTTTTGCTGCCAGAGGGAGAACTTTATGAAAAAGCAGTGTCGAACGTGCAAGAAGTTCTAGCAAGAGGAGGACATGTTGTAATAATAACAAATTCAGACGAATTTGATTTAGAGGTGGAGAATGTTGTAAAAATTACAACATCATTAAAGTTATTTGCACCGATTTTGATGAATCTGGTTTCGCAGCTTTTTGCGTATTATATGACGGTAGCAAAAGGTTATAATGTTGATCAGCCGAGAAACTTGGCAAAGTCTGTTACGGTAGAGTAACTCTTTGAAAAGTTATTTAAAGTCAACTCATGATATAATAGATTTATGCGGAAGAAATCCGATTTTGTTTTAAGGCTTAGTTTGATTATAGGGGATGCGCTGATGCTAATTTTGTCATTTGCGGCGGCGTATTTTATTCGGGTACATGTTGATCCGAGACCTTATGTTTTTGAGTCACAATTATTGGATTTTACGAATACAGTGATATTGTTAGTGCCAATTTTATTAATAATTTTGGCGGCGTTGGGGTTATATCGGAAGGATGTTTTTTTGGGGAAATCGAGGTTGCCAGAACGTGGGCGGTTGGTACTTGCGGCAATCTTGTCGGTGGCGGCATTGATAGTTTATGATTTTTTTAAAGGTGAAAATTTGTTTCCAGTGAGGGTGATGGCGTTAACTTCAGTAGTTTTGTCGTTTGTATTTTTGTTAATAGAAAGAATTTTGGTGCGATTTTTTGTGAGATTGATTTTTAGAAAGGATTATGGGACAAAGCGGGTAATAATTATTGGTAATCATAAAAATACAGAATATTTAGCGGATTATATTACTTCGACACCAGAGTCGGGGTATAGGTTGGCAGGGATTGTGGCAAGCCAAAAATATATTCCCAAAGATTTAAAGGCACGGCAATATTCTTCTTTGAAAGAAGCTTTGAAAAAAATGCGGGTAGATGTGATTTTTCAAACAGATGAAAAATCTACAGAATATGTCTATAAACAGGCGATTAATCGACATCTTTTTTATTATTTTGTCCCATCGGAAACTGCTTTGTCGTCGCATTTTGGGGAGTTAGAGTTAGTGGGAAATACACCAGCAGTGCTAGTTATGACAACACCTCTAGTTGGAGGCTATGTTGTTTTAAAACGGATTTTTGATATTTTGTTTAGTTTGGTTGCAATTATAATTACGATAATTCCAATGTTGATAACTTGGTTGGTTTTAAAATTTTCTGATTTTAAACATTCACCAATTTATAAAGATGAGAGATTAACTCAATATAATCGAAAGTTTAAATGTTATAAATTTAGATCGATGAGGTCGGAATATAGTGGGATGACGGCAGAAGAGGCTTTTATAAAAATGGGAAAACCAGAATTAATTAAGAAATATCGGAAAAACGGTGATTATTTGAAAAATGATCCAAGAATTACGAAGATTGGACATTTTATTCGGCGGACTTCGATTGATGAATTGCCGCAGTTTTTTAATATATTAAAAGGGGATATTTCGTTAATTGGACCGAGGGCGTTGCTGCCGGGTGAGTTGAGAGATTACGGGGATAGGTCGTTAATATTAACGGTAAAATCTGGTTTGACGGGGTTTGCGCAGGTTTCGGGAAGAAGAGATATTTCGTTTGAAGAACGTCGAGCTTTGGATATTTATTATGTGAGAAACTGGTCTTTGATGCTAGATCTTTCAATTTTCTTCAAGACAATCGCGGAAGTTTTTAGGGGCGATGGGGCAAAATGAAAGTTGCAATAGTTTGTGATTGGTTAACGAATGTGGGCGGGGCAGAAAAAGTTTTGCTTAAGATTCATCGAATGTATCCGGAAGCGCCGATTTATACATCAAAATATGATCCGAAAGGGATTGACTGGTTTTTGAATGCGGAGATAAGGACGGGATGGTTACAAAAGTTCCCGACAAAGATGCGAAGGCTACTAGGCCCTTTTAGACAGTGGTATTTTTCGCATTTAGACTTATCTGAATATGATTTGATAATTTCGGTAACAGGAGCAGAGGCAAAAGCTGTGAAGTCAGGAAAGTGGCTTCACGAGAAGGGCAAGAGAAATGTGAAAAATCCGAAAGGAATTCATATATCTTATTGTCATGTGCCAACACAATATTATTGGCAGATGTATGATGAGTATGTAAAAAATCCGGGTTTTGGGATTTTTAATCCTTTAGTAAGGTTTTTCTTTAGATTGATGGTTTTGCCACTTAGGCGAGCTGATTTAAAGGTAGCGAGGAGAGTGGATTATTTTGTGACGATTTCGGGGTATGCAAAGGAACAGATTCGAAAATATTATGGACGTGAAGCGACTGTAATTTATCCGCCAGTGGAGATTGATGATTTTTATAATCGAGAAGATATTTCTCGGGTTGAGGATTATTACATTACGACTAGTCGGCAGGTGAATTGGAAGCGGATTGATTTGGCGGTAAAGGCATGTATGATGACACAGAGGAAATTGTTAGTGATTGGTGAGGGACCGGAGCATAAAAAATTAATGAAGATAGCGGAAGGATCAAGTTTGGTGGAATTTTTACCATTGATGGATAGGAAAAAATTGGCGAAGTATTTGGCGGGAGCAAAAGGATATTTGTTTCCGAGTTTAGAACCATTTGGGATTGCACCGGTTGAGGCTTTGGCGGCAGGTTGTCCAGTAATCGCGCTTAATGAAGGGGGGTCGAAGGACTATATAATTGAGGGCAAGAATGGAATTTTGTTTGAAAAACAGACGGCAAAATCATTAGCGGAGGCGATTTTGAAATTCGAAAAAATGAAATTTAATCGGGAAAAAATTGCGAAAAGTGTGAGTGAATTTAGTGAAGAAAGATTTAATAAAGAGTTGAAGAAATTTATCGATGAAAAAATTAAATAAAAAATCAGAAAGGTTAAAGTTGAATTTTTGGAACTTTGATTTTTTATTTAAACTTTTTATTTATATTTTTCCTATTTTATTATTTTTTTCGTATTATCCGTTAATTCATTTTGGGTCGAGTGAATCAATGAATTTTGAAATTTCTTTGCCAATGATTTGGTTAGTGCTATTTGATTTGTTTGTATTTGTTGCGATGGTAAGACGTAGAACGTTGTTTAAAAAAATTAAGAAAGAGTGGATTTGGTTATTGTTTCCGGTTTTTTTGACAACTTCAGTTTTGTGGTCGCTAAATAGTTTGCGAGGAATTTTGACAGCGGGGATTTTGTGGCTGATTTATTTTGCGGGATATGCTTTAGATAGTTTTAAAGAAACTTTGCAAGATAATAAATTTAGGAAGAATTTTTGGAAAATATTTTTTAGTGCAACGCTTTTTGTTTGTGTTTGGTGTTTTTTGCAATGTATATTAGATTTAGCGGGAGTTTCTAGGGAGTGGACATTAATGTGTGAGGGGTGTACTTATTCGATGTTTGGTTTTCCGCATCCAAATGGGTTTGCGATAGAGCCACAGTTTATGGGAAATTTGTTGCTTGCGCCAAGTATAATAGCGGCATATTCAATAATAAAGAGTGGTAAACCTGTACTACACTTATACTCTTCGAAAACTTTTGGTTTGTTACTCTTTATTTTGACAATGACGTTATTTTTGACGTTTTCGCGGGGGGCGATTTATGCGTTTTTGGTGGCGATGGTGTTTATGACGACGTTTACAATAATGAAAGAGGGATGGAAAAAAATTGCAAAGAGGCTGAGTTTAGTATGGGGAGTAATAATTTTGGCATTTCTTTTCACTTTGAATTTGCAAGGAATTATGGCGGCGGTGAGTCCGACGAATGACACGTATTTTAGTGGAATTTCGAAAGCGTTAAACCATTTGTCTTTGGGGGCAATTGACATTCGAGAAAAGAGTAGAACGGAAAATTTTTCGGAAGAAACACAAGCGTTGGAAATTGGAGTGATAGAAGAAAAAGACGAGGCGGTGTTTGATGGGTATGTAGAAGAATCGACGAATACAAGAATAAGATTGAATGATGCGGCATTAAAAGTTTGGTCGAAGGATTTTACGACGGTAATGTTTGGAGTGGGGTTAGGTGGAGCGGGGCAGGCTTTATATGATAATGGATTGTCGTCGGCGCCAAAGGAAATTATTCAAAATCAATATATAAGTTTGTTACTTGAAACAGGTTTAGTAGGAATAGTTTTGTTAATTTTAACTTTAATTTTAATAATTAGAGTGGTGATAAAAAAATCGGATACGCAAATTATGTTTTCTTTGATGATGGCATACGGTATTTCGTTATTGTTTTTTGCAGGGTTTGCTAATGCGTTACATGTCTATTTGATGTCTATTATAATCATGCTATTATTATAGTATGTGGCATACGAAGACGCCGGAGTGGGTTTGTGAAGAGCTAAAGACGTCGGAAAAGGGCTTAGATTTACTTGAAGTAAAAAAGCGTCTTGAGAGAGATGGGCAAAATGTTTTGCCGCGAGGTAAGCGACAGGGACTAATAAAAATATTTTTGATGCAGTTTATAAATCCGATCGTGGCAATTTTGATTGTGGCAATTATATTAGCTTTAATTACTGAAGAATATGTTAATGCAGTATTTATTTTTGTGGTAATTATGATAAATGGAATTCTTGGGACGGTGCAAGAATACACAGCGGGTAAAAGTGCGGAAAAGTTGCAAGAAATGATAAAAGTGACTGTGAAGGTGTTACGCGATGGAGAAAGAATGCTGATTGATGCGCGAGATTTGGTAATTGGAGATGTAGTGATTTTGGAGTCTGGCGATAAAATTCCAGCGGATATGAGATTAATGAAGATTGAAAATTTGATGATGGATGAATCGATTTTGACTGGAGAATCGGAAGGGGTAGAAAAATCGGTTAGAGTTTTGGATGAGGGTGTAAATGTAAGTGATAGAAATAATATGGTTTATGCGGGAACGATGGTTTTGTCCGGAAGAGGGATTGGAATAGTGGTAGAAACGGCGGAAAAGACGGAAATTGGTAAAATTGCTGATAAAGTGATGAACACAAAGGAGGCAGATTCACCTTTGGTGATTCGGATAAAAAAATTTTCACGGCAGCTCAGTACGGCATTTTTGGTGTTTGTAATTATAATGTCTTTGATTTTATATTATAAGGGTTATGTAGCGCGGGAAATTTTCTTTACGGTAGTGGCACTTACGGTATCGGCAATTCCAGAAGGGATGATGACGGCGATGACAATTGCACTTTCGGTGGCATCGCATCGGATGGCAAAGAAAAATGTAATTGTAAAAAAATTAAATGCAGTAGAGAGTTTGGGCAGTTGTACGGTGATTGCGAGTGACAAGACAGGAACATTGACGGTGAATGAGCAGACGGGTAAAGTAGTGATGTTGCCAGGCGGTGAAGACTATTATGTGAAAGGAGCGGGATATGAGGTAGATGAGAAATATAATTTTTGGGAAGAAGTGAGAGTTGAACACCGAGAGCAATTAAGATTAATCGCGGAGCTTGGAATGTTAAATAATGAGGCAGAATTAAAATACGAAAATCAAAAATGGAGTGGGGTGGGGGATTCAATAGATGTAGCATTTTTAGTATTGGGTGAGAAATTAAAATGTAATATAAAAAAAGATGACGTAATTTTAAGAATTCCGTATGAATCGCGGAAAAAATATTCAGCGGTATATTATGAAGACAAAAGAAAGAATCAGAAATTTTTTACGGCTAAAGGTTCAACGGAAAAAATTTTGCAATTTTGTGATAAGATGTTGGTTAATGGGATTGAAAAAAAGATTGATGAAATAAAAATAAAAGAACAAAATGATAGATTAGCGAAAGATGGTTATAGAATAATAGCTTTGGCTTATGGGAAAAAGGATGCACTTGAAAGTAAGGTTTCGTATGATGAAAATGATTTGCCAAAGATGACATTTGTAGGGTTAGTGGGGTTTGTGGATCCGATTCGGGAAGATGCAGTAGAAGCGGTAAAATTCTGTCGTGATGCTGGAGTGAAAGTTTATATGATTACGGGAGATCATCCTTTAACAGCATATTATGTGGGGGAAAGATTAGGAATGGTGTCGGATTATGGAGAGGTGGCAACTGGCGATGAGATTGAGAAAAAGTTGAAGTTGGGGGAAGAGGCATTTGATAGATTCATCCGAAATGTGAGAGTGTGTGCGCGGACGACGCCAATGCAAAAATTGGAAATTGTAGAAGCTTTAAAGCGTCAGGAAGAGTTTGTGGCAGTGACTGGTGATGGGGTGAATGATGCACCGGCTTTAAAGACTGCGAATATTGGAGTGGCGATGGGAAGTGGATCGGATGTAGCAAAAGAAACTGGAGATATGATTATCGCGGACGATAATTTTGCTACAATTGTGACGGGAGTACGAGAGGGGCGGAAAGCTTATAAAAATATCCGGAATGTGATTTATTTATTACTTTCAACAGGACTAGCAGAAATTATTTTATTTGTGATATCGGTATTTGCAGGATTGCCGATGCCGCTTACGGCGGTGCAACTTTTGTGGTTGAATTTGATTACGAATGGAATACAAGATAATATGTTGGCATTTGAAAAAAATAGTATTGGCCTAATGAAAGAAAAAGTGCGAGGGACGAGAGAGGGGATAGTGGATCGATTATTATTGAGCGAAACATTTGTGGCAGCGATGACGATAGCGGTGGTCGGTTTTATACTATACAATTATTTGTATAATGTGTTAGGGTTAGATTTGGAACTAGCGAGGACTTATTTATTAGTAGCAATGGTGTTTATGGAAAATATACATATATTTAACTGTCGGAGTGAAAAAGTATCACTATTTAAAATTAAGGTTCGTGATAATAAATTAGTAGTTTTGGCACTGACCATGATGATTATTTTGCAGATTATGATTGTAAGTGTGCCGGGAGTTGGTGCGATTTTTGGTTTAGATAGAATACCTTTGGTGCATACTTTGGAATTGTTGCTACTTGCAGTTCCAGTATTAGTGGCAATGGAAATATTTAAGTTGGTTTTGAATAAAATTATTAAAGCTCGTAACGGAAAAAATTAGTGTCATAAATTTTGGCGCCACGTTTTAGATAGAAGGCTTGAGCGGCTTCGCGGCCTTGACCGGAGGTGAAGCAGAGTTCGGAGCAGCCTTTTTCTTTGGCCCAGACTAGCATCTCATCCCAGAGGGCGGAACCGATACCTTTGCCACGAAGTGAAGCATCGGTAACGAAATCTTCGAGGTAAGCGACTTTTCTGACAATTGGCCCCATGATGATAGACAAAGTGGCAATGCCGATAATTTTATGATTGTCGTCGTAGGCGACGAGCATGTCGTGATATGGAGAAGAAATTAAATTGTCAAACAAGGTTTTTGGAATTTCGCCACGGTCTTTGCCGGAGCGGGAAAGTTGGATCAAAAGTTCGCGTACAGGATTAGCAATTTCGGGAGTGTATTGGTCTAGTTTTTTGATAATCATAAAATTTCTCCTAACTTAGTTTTTAATTCATGAGCGAGATCTGTGATAATTTTTTCATTGTCGCCCCATATGGTGATGCGGATGAGAGATTCGGTGCCGGAAGGGCGGACGAGGAGGCGGCCAAAAACAGATTCGAGTTTTTTACTACATTCTAAAAGAAGGATTTTTGCGGCTTCGGAAGTTTTAAGATTTTCTTTTTGACTGGGGGTGGCGGGCATATTGATGATAATTTGAGGGAACTTTGTGATGATTTTAGAAAGTTCATTAAGAGATTTTCCAGTTTCGGAAACTACTTTTAAAATCATGAGAGCGGTAAGAATACCATCGCCAGTTGGTTCGTTTGGCAAAATGATATGGCCAGATTGTTCACCACCGATTTGAATATGTTTTTCTTGCATAGCGGTATAGACGTTAGAATCGCCGACAGGAGTAATTTCAGTTTTAAGATGGTTTTCTTTGGCCCAGTTTAAAAGGCCTTGATTAGCCATGACAGTTATAGCAATAGCGTCTAATTTTAGATAATTAGCGAGGATAGCAATAATTTCGTCGCCGTCGACAATGTTGCCAGATTGGTCGACCATGAGACAACGGTCGCCGTCACCGTCGAAAGCAATACCAAGATCTAATTGATTTTCTTGAACGAGAGATTGGAGAGAATCGAGATGAGTGCTGCCACAGTTGGCGTTAATTTTAGTATTGTAATTTTGGTTAGTATGAATGATTTCAGTTTCAGCGCCGAGTTCTTCGAAAATTGATTCGCCGATAACGCTGGTAGCGCCGTTAGCACAATCAATAGCGATTTTGAGACCGTTGAAATTCACTTTACCGAGATAGTTTTCCAGATGATTTTGATAAAGATTTAAGGCTTCGCCATGTAAATCTTCTCTTAGAGTGGCAGAGTTCAGCGCGTAAGTTTTTGCTGATGTGAGAGCGGATTCAATAATTTTACAACCTTTTTCGCTGAGTTTTTGACCACTTTTTTTGCCACGTTCAAAAATTTTAATACCATTATCTTCGTAAGGATTATGAGAAGCGGTTACGTCAATCGCAAAATCAAAACCCATTTCGTAAAAGCAATAGTTAATAGCGGGAGTAGGAAGAATACCGACGTTGCCATATTCGAGACCGAAAGTTTCGCAGGCGGATTCGAGATCAGCTAGAATCCATTCGGTAGATTCGCGGGTATCGCCGCCTAAGAGGATTTTAATATTATCTCCGGCGTAGTCAATAAGACCAGAAATGATATTAGTTAAAAAATCGGTAGTGAATTGATCGGCTTTTTGGCGGATGCCATCAGTCCCAAAGTATTCCATTTTTATTTCCTTTCGAGTTGTTTAATAATTACATCGATGGTTAGTTTAATGTCTTCTAGAGTACTGCCGCGTGAAAGATCGGCGAGAGGAATTTTAAAGCCTTGGATGATGGGGCCGGCACAGGTGAAGCTGCCAAATTGTTCGAGAGATTTATAGAGGATGTTGCCAGAGTTGAGATCTGGAGTGATGAGAATATTGGCGTTTCCGGCGACTTTAGAACCAGGAAACTTTTTTTGGCCGATTTTTGGATTGACGGCGGCGTCTAGCTGCATTTCGCCGTCGATTTCCCAGTCGGGATGATTGGCGCGAATTTGATTAATTACATAATGAATTTTTTCGAGATCTGCGTTTTTGCCACCACTACCGTTAGTGGAATAGGATAGCATGGCAATTTTGGGAATTTTGTTAGTATAGGTTTTGAAAGTTTCGACAGTGTCTTCGACGATAGTGTAAAGTTTTTCGGCATCGGGCTGTTTGTTTACGCCGCAATCGGCGAGGGCAAGGATTTTCTCAGCTTTTTTGCAGATGAAACAGCTAGAGAAATAAGCAGATTTGAGAGGAAGATGATTTTTGTAGGTAATTAAGACTTCGCGAGAAGAATAATCGAGGCCAGAAATCATAGAGTCGGCAGTTTCTAAAAGTTCGATAGCGTGGTTGAGATTATCGGCGGGAAGAAATTCGATATTAGGAAAAAATTTGATAGCTTCTTTGGCTAGATTATTTTTAATTACTTCAGGAAAAATGATTTTCATAGGGTTATTATAGCATACGAATTAAGGCATAAATATATTGCAATTTCCTCCAACCATGCTATAATGGTTATGTAATTAAAAGGTAAAAGAGAGATAAGCATGAAAAGAAAAATAAATAGTCAGGTATTTAGACTAGTTAATTATACCCATGCCTTAGCATCCCACAAAAATAGCTCTCTCTCTCTCTCTCTCTCTAATAGCCTAAATCCACTTAGTACTAATGGTAGCATTAGTAGTAGTACTAATAGCTACAAAGCTCTAGCTGGTTTAGCAGGACTTTTTAGTCTCACAATCATCACTGGTGGAATATTCTATACTACTTCTGCCTCCGCTGATTCAGTAGTAGATCAAATCAACATTACTGTCCCAGTTTCTTGTTCGCTTTCTGGTACTGGTATGGCTTCACATACTGCCACTATCTCTAATGGTATTTACCAAAACAACATTGGCTCTACCACACTAAAAGCTTTCTGTAATGATACTGCTGGCTTTGCTATTTATGCAGCAGGATATACTAATAACACTATTGGTGAAACTAATAGTAATAAACTAGTAAGTAATACATCGGGAGCAGAACCTATCGTTACAGGACTAGCTACTACTACTGGTAATCCAGACATCTCTAACTGGGCCATGAAACTCACTGCTACAGGAGACTCTGGTGATACATCTGGCACTAATGCCTTAACCATAGATTCTGCTCCTAATACTTCAGGAGGAAGTGCTGCTAGCTTTGCTAGTTATCACATAGTACCAAATGAATATACTAAAGTAGCGCATAAGAACGCAGCTACAAGTATGGATGAAACTACTGGTGGAGCTACTCTTACTACTACTTATGCTGCTTATATTTCTAAGACTCAAGCTGCTGGTAGTTATCAAGGACAAGTGATTTATGCATTAGTGCATCCAGCGAGTAGTGATGCTCCAGTAGTTTGTAATAGCAATGCTACTACTATCAGCGAAGTAAAATGCCTACAAGACTTTGCTCATGTGACTAGTACTAACCTAAACTCCATCATCAACTCTATGACACCAGAAACTCAATACACCTTAAAAGACAGTAGAGATGGTAAGTCCTATACAATAGCTAAATACCAAGTAGGACAAACTAATAATTATGACATCTGGATGACCCAAAACCTAGACCTAGACCTAGATGCTAGTAGGACCTATACTAATGAAGATACTGATATAGGCTATAATACCCAAACTGGCACTTACACTACTGCTGCTTGGAGTCCAGCTCGCTCTACCTATGCAACAGCTACTAATAACATCCACGAATGGTGCAATGGTGGAACGTGGAACTCGGGTGGCTATTGCGAACTAAACAACACTCCAGAATCCTATGATCCAGGTAATCTATAATGGAATAGCACAGAAAGTGACTATAGTGACTGGGATGCATACTATAGTAGCTGTGACTATTCTACTAGCACTCCAGCTTGTAACGAATCAC
>JAFRKN010000004.1 GCA_017431725.1 Candidatus Saccharimonadota bacterium
CAATAGCTCTGTCATATAACAGATTGTGAAATGTGGAAAAGCCCAGAATATTGTACTTGACAACATGTTTATGCTAATTATGTCATTGACATTGTATTTCTTTTATTTTCTCCATTGTCATTGTTTTAAGTCTTTACGGCTCCAGTTAAGCCATATATTCTTAAAAGTTCGAATCTCTTTGTCTGTATATGTATACCTCAGAACTCGCACGGCATCAGCACCGGGTAGTCTTTCTTAGGTATAACCTTGATCTTAGCCGTGTATTCGGGGTGGTCAATACACCAGTCTACCACCATGCAAAGCCGAGCAACAACGTCTGGTCGCCCCTCACCAAGTAAAGAACATCTTAAACCATCATGTATTTTGAATCCTCTTATTTCTCTCGCCCACAAACTCCACTTCCCTCTCCAAAAACCCAAATACCCCTCCACCGTCTGCGGAATCGGATTATCCGAAAAATCTTTCCACTCATCCCAAAACTTCACAGCAGAATAATCCTCACTCATCAAGTCCTGCAACAAGAAGAAATCCACATACCCCCTAAAATTACCAAACAAATCAAAAAAACCGCCCGTCACCACACAATACCTCATATAGCGGGCTAGAAACCCCCGCATAATACCGCCGAATACATTCCAGTGTCAAATCAAACCTATCGCAAATCAAAGGATTCACCCCACGCGCCTGATTAATACTTCTCGTATGCTTCGGAAAGATAATCTCCCCGCCAATCGTATAAGTTTTATGCAAGAAATCCTCCACAAATCAACGATAATCATCCATCGATTCGGCCACCTACTCCACCATCCCCCATCACCACCTTATTCCCTACCACTTCCACCCCTTCAGCCATCAATCTAATCCTTTGTTCTTCGCATCCACCGAACCCAAATCCGGCCGCCAGCGACCCGTTAGCAGCTACCACCCGATGGCACGGCACCCAAAGCTCCCTCGGCACACTCGAGGAACCCCATTCGTACGGATTTACATGCAAAGCATTCCCCACCGCCCGCGCCACGCCTGGTCGCCCTATCATTAAAGCAATCTCACCATAAGTCGCCACATGACCAGGTTTAATTTTTCTCACCGCCGCATAAACATCTTCCCGAAAGCTCATCCAAAACGCTCCTTAATGCCTAACAAATCGGAAACATAATCAAACCCTACATCAACCACTCTCTACAACACCTCCACTCTTATCCCCACAACCCCCATCTCATTCTGCTTTTCCAAAGGATAAAACCCATTCAACACATCAAGCAGTTCCCTCTTCGTCATAGAAGTATCGGCAAGCATAGAAATGTCAAAATCCCGGAATAATTCTTCAAACGACTCATACCGGAAAAGCCCCACCACCTTCACCAAAAGCTTTTCACCATCTGGATCAGTAAACTCAATGGTATCCCCGAGTCCAATCCTCTGCCTTTTCTCATCAAAAAGCCTAAGCTCTATACGTTTAGTCCCATTCTTTATATAATCAAAATATTTTGATTGTAACCCCATTTCATGTTTCATATGTCTTATACTTCACCCCCAAACTTCCCCAAATCATCCCCAATCGCATCAGAATAATTCAAATACCCTTGCAATAACTCATTAAATCTCGAAATTCCATCGGCTGTCAAACGATTCTTCAACATATTATCTAAACTAGCCAGAAACGCCCTTGCATCTTCATTATCTTTCTTCAAATTCAATAGCTCCACCATATGGTCATTCGAACCCCCAAATTGCTCAATCAAAGAATTAATATATTTCGCTAGCGAATCAACATACTTATACTCTGCAGTAATCATCTCCTGCATTTTCACCTTTATCTTCTGAGCTTTTTCGTTGTATTCTTCACCAATCATGAAATCTTATATTCTCTTACCTCTTTCAAAGCATCTTTCGCCGAAACAATAATACCAGCGTAAACCTCCCGAGGTCTCTCGACAAAATCATTTAGCGACTCAAGTTTAGCAACAACTCCAGCAGTTATTGGAAACGTAGCACTAAAATCACCATAACCAGATTGTTCCCATTTCAATATCAAAGCACAAATACTATCTTCATAATAAGTATCAATGTACGATTCAACGGAATAAAAAAAATCTCGTGGGTTTTCATTCGACAAAATCTCAAGTTCCTTTATAATACCATCAATTATCTGTTTCTTCATACTATTATTATAACATGTTTCCCTATTCTTTAAAAAGCCACGATCACTCGTGGCTCTTGTAGTTGGTTGGATTCAATCTTCTGGTCTCTTATGATAGTCCGGGCTTCCCTTCGGCAAACGAGTATCAGTCCAATGGACATTTTCTTCATTAATACCATCTTTAGTGTCTCTAGATACTCTCACCCCATCATCATAAAACTGAGTAGAATGGCCGATAATACCTGACCTTTTTCCTTTATACCAGTCTTGACCTTCACCTCTAAACGAACTATTTGGTCTAAGTTTGATTCCGCCCTCGATTCCTTTGACCTCATGTCCAGGTCTTGCATTACGATCATAGATAGTCACACCTTTACCATCCTCGGTAAAATTCTGCCCACCATGCTCCTCAAACGCTCCGCGGTCATACGTCTTCCGACCAGACTGATCAAGCACCGTATGCCCATGCCCATAGCCATCGCCAGAACCAACTCCGCCATGATAAACCTGCGTAGTGCCATCTGCCTTCTTAACAATTTTCGCATCCTTACGCTCTGAATAACGCACGCCAGCTTCATCAAGCACTTTATCGCGTTCGCGCTGATTACTAGCCTTTACTTCTTCAAGCTTTTTCTGAAACGCTTCTTTGGCCCGTTTATACTCTTCCTGAGCGGGATTAAATTCTGCCTTCGCCTGGTCACGTTCCGTCTTAAGCTGTTTAAACTCCTCCTGAGCAGCTTCATGGCGTGCCTTAGCACTTTCAAAAACCGCTTTTGCCTGATGAAAAACCGAAGCATCAACTTTTGGTGCTCGCCATTCAGCATCCTGTTTCGCAGATTTCACCTCCCCACAAAGCCGACGAACCTCCTCGTTTAGTTCATCACGACGATCTTTATGGGCATGTCCTTCTTGAGACCAATATGGGGCTTCAGACTTATCGCCATACTCGTAGCATTCACTCGCTCTTTCAAAGCAAGCAATCATTTGCTGATGCTCAGAGTCAGCCTCAGCCCGCAGACGTTCGATTTCATAATTATTATTATCACGAATTCGTCCATATTCGTCCCAAACTTGCCTAGAATGTTCCCTCGCCTGCTGCATATTTGCATATTCGGAGTTCATTTCCTCCCTAGCAGCTACTCGGTCATGCCAGGCAAATTCCATTGCGTCATGTGCATTGCTGCAACGTTCTCTTAAATCCGCATAAGTTTCCCAAGCTCTTTGTTTCCTCTCAAATGCATCCTGTTCCACAGACTTCAATGAATCTAACTCATAATTTCTTGGCATTCATCATCACCAACCTTTCTTAATGTGCGTTTGAGCTTCCACCAATCAAAAACACTACTATAATACCATAAAATACTACTTTTGTAAAGCAATACTAATTATTCTTCAGCGAATCTCACAACGACTTCCCCATCCCTCATCTCCGGTAGTTTCTCAACGTGCCCAATTTTCGTATAACTATACTCAGTATCAAACGATTCATAAAAAATCACAAGACAATTATCACCATACAGCATCAAATCCCCAACCTCAATCCTTCCAGGATTATAGGCATCCACAGGCAAGGATTTGTCCAAATATACATATTTTTCATTTCCGTTCAAATCATCCATCGAAACTGTAAATGGCAATAGCCCAATCAAAGCCGAAGCAGTAGCATTCTCCTCCAAATCAACCGTTAGCTTCTCGCCATTCATCTCAATATACATTCTATCCATTTTTAACTCCTTATTTTCTTCAACAGAAACCGCATCCTGATTCAAATTAGGATCCACATCCAAACTTTTGTTATTCATCATAACCGTTGTCACAATTACTGACACAATCACAGCTACGAATACGGGTATAGAAATCTTAATGCCTTTATTCATTTTTGCCTCCTACCATTATATCGTAAATCTAGCCACTGATCGACTTACATTGTTTGCCCACCACCCATTTCACCATCACTCTAATCCTTCTTCCATCTCTTCAGTGTCGGGAACACCTTCGTACAATACTCCTTCATCTGCTCATTTGTCATCCCCGCCTGCTCACCAAACTGCGAGCATTTCTCAATATATTCCTCCATCGTACACTTATCCAAAAACTCACCCTTATCATAACACCACTTACAATAATCCTTATTAATACTCCCATCCGCATTCGTACCAAACATATCATCCGACGTTAGTGGCATCGCACAGCTTTGACAAATTCTTTCTTCTTTCATATTCAATATCATAACATACGAATAATCTCATTGCACAAAAGTTTTACTATTATCAATAATCTAGTATACTACTACTATGGCTAAATCAAATAAACGCGAATCAACCGTCGTAAAAACTAGCATCATCAGCATCCTAGCTAACCTCATTCTTGTCGGTTTCAAAGCCTTCATCGGTTTCATGGCCAATTCCATCGCCATTATTTCCGACGCCATCAATAACCTAAGCGATGCCCTTTCTAGTATCATCACCATCATCGGCACTAAACTCGCCGGCAAAGCCCCCAACAAAAAACACCCCTACGGCTACGGACGTATTGAATATATTACTTCATTCGTCGTCTCTGCCATTGTTCTCTACGCCGGCTTTACCGCATTAATTGAATCCACCAAAAAAATCATCTCCCCCGAAACGCCTGATTATACCGCCACTACCTTAATTATCCTTACCGCCGGCATCATCATAAAATTCGCTCTCGGTCTTTATGTTAAAAAAACTGGCCAAAAAGTCCACTCTGATTCACTTGTCGCTAGCGGCATCGACGCCTTTAATGATGCTATTCTTTCAATCTCCGTCCTCATCTCTACTATTGTTTATATGGTTTTTCATATTAGCTTAGAAGCTTATGTCGGCGTCCTAGTCTCGCTATATATTATTAAAGCTGGTGTTGAGCTTATCAAAAAATCTGTCGACAACGTCCTTGGAGTTCGCGTAGAAAGCAAACTTGTTAAATCAATCAAAAACGAAATCTTAAAAGAAGAAAAAATTCAGGGCGTTTTTGATCTAATCCTCAACGACTATGGTCCAGACAAATACCTCGGCTCCGTTCATATCGAAGTCCCAGATACTTTAAGCGTTGCAGATATTGATAAAATTTCTCGTAACATCACCAAAAACATCATGAAAAAATATGGCGTCATTCTTCATACCGTCGGCGTGTATTCCATCAACACCAAAGACGAAAATATCATCAAAATCAAAAACCAAATCCACGACATTGTTTTCTCACATCAAGGCATTTTAGAAATGCATGGTTTTTATTATGACGAAAATGACAAAATCATCAGCCTCGACATCATTATCGACTTCGCCATCAAAAACCGCGAAGAATTATACAAACAAATTTACGATGAAATCAAATCAAACTTTCCAGGTTACGCCCTCAACATCACGCTGGATATCGACGCCAACGATTAATACTTATTTGGCGTATTCAACCGCTCTCGTTTCTCTGATCACATTTACTTTGATTACACCCGGATAGCTCATCGTTGCTTCAATTTTATTTGCAATATCTCGTGCTAATTTAAGTGCCGATAAATCATCAATTGATTTCGGTTCCACAATGATTCTAATCTCTCGCCCTGCCGAAATCGCATAAGCTTTATCAACACCCGGAAAACCAGTTGCAATATTTTCAAGATCTCGCATTCTTTCCGCAAAATTTTCTGCCGAGATGTTTCTTGCTCCCGGTCTTGCTGCCGAAATCGCATCCACAATTTTTACAATTATGGCCTCCGGCGTCGTTGGCTCAATATCATCATGGTGCGCTGCAATTGCATGCACTATCTGCTCTGGCATGCCATATTTTTTCGCCAACTCTGCCCCAATTTCCGCATGTTTCCCCTCAATCTTATGAGTTACTGCTTTACCAATATCGTGAAGTAACGTTGCTGTTTTTGTCACTCTTTTATCTGCTCCAATTTCTTCCGCAATCATTCCAGCAATGTGTGCCATTTCAATCGAATGCAAAAGTACATTCTGCCCATATGAAGTCCTAAATTTAAGTTCGCCCAAAAGATGTAAAATCTCACGCGGAATTCCTACTACTCCAACTTCCCTCGCTGCATCTTCTCCCGCCCGCACAACTTCTTTTTCAATTTCCTTCTCAGCCTTAGCAACTGCTTCTTCAATCGAAGCCGGATTAATCCGCCCATCTTTCATCAAACGCTCCAAAGCATATCTCGCTACCTGCCTCCTAATCGGATCAAACGAAGACAAAACCACCATCCCAGGCGTATCATCAACCATAATATCCACACCAGTTGCACGTTGCAATGACTGAATGTTCCGACCCTCCTTACCAATAATCCGACCTTTCATATCGTCATCTGGCAATTTCAAAGCCGTAATTGTCCTATCCGCTGTCACTTCCGAACTCATTCTCTCCATTGCCGTAAGGAGCATCGCCTGCGCTGTCTCGTCAACTTCATGTTTGATTTCTTTCTGTTCCTTCATAATCAAACCAGCCAAATCTTGTTTGATATCATTTTCTGTCATTGTCATCAATTTATCACGAGCCTCTTGTTTAGAAAGCCCCGCAATTTTTTCTAATTTTTCGTGTTGTTTTACTCGAATGTCTTTTATTTCATTTTTCAACTCTTCTAATTCTTTTTCTTCTTTATTCAATTTGTCCGATTTCTTCTCCAACTGGTCTAATTTTGTGTCTAAAGTCGTTTCTCTTTCCGCCAAACGATTTTCCGTTCTCTTCCATTCTTTTCTGCGATCATTTTCCTCCGCCTGATTTTTTTCCGTTATTTTCGCAGCTTCTTTCTTTGCATTCAAAACTATTTCACTCGCCTCGTGTTTAGCTTTTCTCACCAAATCTTCTGCTTTATTTTTTCCCCCATTTTCGTTTCTTTTATTATACGCAAAAATCCCGCCAGCTCCAGCAGCTACACCTACCACAGCGGCAATAATTGGGATTACTATTTCCATACTGCCCTTTCTAATTGTTTTTGTCGATATTTTCCTCTATATCAACGGATTAACAAATAAATCAAATTAATAAATTCCCTTATCTATTATAACACAAAAACCTATTTTCTGCTCAATTTCACTAATTTTCACTGCTTGCATTTTTACATCCAAAAAGCTAAACTTATATAAAATAAGTGGAGGTAAAAAGTGGGATATTTAGAAGAAATGTTATTAAAAAATGGAGTCATCTATCGTGCACCAGATGGCTCCAAATCTTATATTGAAGGTAGTTTATTGTCAAACTCCCTGGTCATCCGCAATTCATCCGGCTGGGTTACTCACCGCATCGAACGCGCTTCTAACGGCGTCGATCTCATTGTCAGAAACGTTTCTACCGGCTTAGTAGAAACCAGAATCGCTGCTTAACCCCAAAATCCGCGTTTTTTATTCTTTTTAAATTCTTCTAATAATTCTTTTTGCTTTCGACTTAAGTTTTTTGGCGTTTCAACAATAATTGTCACAATATGTGGTCCTCTATCTCCATCCGCTCTAAATGGCACTCCATGCCCCGACAATTTAAATGGCGTTCCTGACTGTGTTCCCGCTGGCACTTTCATACGTATCGGACCATCGACCGTCTCCACTTCAATTTCACATCCTAACGCTGCTTCAACCATATCAATTTTTTCTTCCGAAAGGATAATTGCTCCTTCTCTAGTCAAATTCTTATGTGGTTTCACTCTCACTCTTACGTATAAATCACCTTTTTCTCCGCCCTCCGGCGCTTCGCCTCCTCTTCCTTTCAGTCTAATCGACATCCCATCATCAATCCCTGCCGGAATTTTTATTTTTATTTCCTCGCCATTTGCAGAAATTTCTTTTGTCACTCCAAAAATCGCTTCCTCAAAAGAAATCGTTACTGCAGTTTGATAATCTGCTCCCCTGCGTGGTCTTCTTGCTCCTCCTCCAAAACCAAAAATATTACCTAAAATGTCATCCAACCCGCCTCCACCAAAATCAAAATTAAATGTCTGCCCATTAAAGTTAAAGTTCCCACCTGCAAACGGATTACCCGAAGCAAACGGATTTCCCGCAGCTCCTCCTACTCCTGCATGCCCAAACTGATCGTATCTCGCTCTTTTTTGTTTATCTGATAAAACGTCATGCGCCTCATTTACTTCCTTAAATTTTGCTTCTGCTTCCTTATCGCCCGGGTTTTTATCCGGATGATATTTAATCGCTAATTTTCGGTAAGCTTTCTTAATTTCATCATCTGACGCATTTCTTGAAACGCCTAAAACCTCATAATAATCACGTTTTGCCATAACATCTATTATACATTATTAGCACTCAAAATACAAGAGTGCCAATAATGCTTTATTTACTTCCTGGATTTGTAGTGATTAATCCCTCTTCTGTCTCCGAGGCAATAATCTGAATATGTACATGGTTTTGCCCAGCAAAGAACAATCCCTGCCCCACTGGGAAATTCGCTAATCTCCGCTTTTCTTCTTCTGTCAATTTAAACACATCCGACAAAACATCTACTGCCGACGCCGATTGTTTTAACAATAATTGCATCGAAGAGTTTGCCACAATTGCTCTACCCATCTTTGAACCCATAAAATCTTCCACGTCCTGCGTAATTGTCGTAAGCCCCAAATAATACTTTCTCGCTCGCTTGGCCAAAGAAAACAAAAAGTTCGCCGAATCTTCGTATTTCATTAACTGCCATGCCTCATCCACAATCAATAATCGTTTCTTTTGTTCCGCCCGCACAATATTCCAAATATGCGAAAGCACGATATACATCGCTACCGGCCGAAGCTCATCTTCAAGATCCCGAATGTTAAACACTACCATTTGGTTATTGATATCAATATTCGATTGTTGTGAGAAAATACCTGCAAAAGTTCCTGTCGTATATTTGCGCAATCTCTGCGCTAATTGTGGCCCAGTACCTTCCATATGTAGAAGCGTATCATATAAATTCATTATCGTTGGTGGCGTTGACTGATGCGTTAAAGGATCCGACGTAATTCCAGCGCGCGCATAGGTATCAATCAAAGCCTGATCAAGATCAGCTTCCTCATTCGCTGTCAAAGCTGGTACTACCTGTCCGCCTGACGCAACTTGATTCCCCCCCAACATCAGTCTAAACAATCCGTGCAAAGTTACTAAATTTGCTCTGAGTGCATCACCCGCATCTTCCGCATCCACTACTTTCGGCAAATCAAACGGATTAATCCGTACATCCGAGTTCAAAGACAAACGCACATATGATCCTCCAACCGCATCACAAAGCTTCTGATATTCATTTTCTGGATCAATAATCAAAATTTCCGTCCCCACCATCATCGACCTAAGTGCTTCCAGTTTTACCGTAAACGATTTACCTGCACCAGATTTTGCGAACACTACCATATTCGCATTTTCCAAACTAAACCGATCAAAAATCACCAACCCATTATTATGCATATTAATACCATACAATATACCTTTATCTTGAGTTAAATCTGCCGAAGTAAATGGAAATGACGTAGAAATTGCTCCCGTGTTCATATTTCGCCGAATTTGCAATTGATCCGTGCATTGTGGCATGATTGAATTCATCCCTTGCTCTTGTTGCGAATTTGCTACTTTCGAGAAAATCATCTGCTGCCCAAAAATCGTCTCAATCTTTTGCTGCACAAATTTCATTTCATCCAGAGAATCCGCCCAAATTGTCACATAAAGTCCAAACCGGAAAAACCTCTCCGCTCCCACTTGAAGTTGGTCCCTTAATTCTTCCGCATCAGAAATTGCCGCCTCAAGTTCCGGGTCTCTCACCCGACCTTTTTCCACATTCAAATTCATCGAAGCCTCAAGTTGTGTCACCTTTGTCCTCAAATTTTTCATTACCACCGCCGACTCCACCGGATAGATATACATCGAGATATCAATTACTTCGTCAATATTGATAATGGGCGACAACCAACCCGTAAACAACGTACGTGGATAACCATATACATATAATGTCCGCCCATATTTATTCCCCAACCTAAAATAATCCGAATGAATCTCAATCGCTGATGGCGAAATCAAATCCCTTAATGTATTTGTCCCCTGCTCAAAAGCCCTCTGGATTTCCGCATCTTCCATCGCCTCTGCCTGCACCGCAATTTCTGCTGCTGTCAATTTTTTCTTCCTAGCCATTATTTTCTCCCTTCTTCACATACATTGTTGCAAGCTTAGAAAAATCCACCAGTGGCTCTCTCACAGCTGTATCCGGATTATTAAAGTTATAATAAAGCTCCGCTAGTTCCTTTGTATTCAACCTCACCGAATGAATTCCAATCTGAAACAAACCAGACATTACTGTATCTACTCGGTTCGTCAATTCCGATAATGCTTTATCATAAGTTACTCTATCAATATGCGTAATTTCCGGTGGTTTTGCCTTAGAAAAAGACTTAAACAAATTTTTAGTCTGTTGTAAAACTTTTTCCGCATCCGGTGAAGAATAATAAGGCACAATAATGAAAAACGATTTATCCATAATATTTGCCTCTTGCGACAAAATATCAATGAAATTAATATAATCGTCCATCAACACGCCCAAAAGCATATTGTCATTATTTCGCCGAATTTCCGATAATCGTTCAATATACGGGCCAATATCAACTCTCTGCGACCTAATCAAAATTTGTGTTGTAAATTTCAAAGAATTCAAAAAATTCTGATAGGAATATTCTACGCCTTCTCTTTCCATATCCGACATCAAATCAAAATTAATCGATTTACAAGCTACTACCGCTCTAAACGAACCGTCTTTCATAATTACCACATTATCTCTAAGCTCCGATATCAATAAAGTTGCCTGCGTCGAAGTTGGCAATTCCTGATTTGGCGAAACTGGCGCTGCTTGGTTCGCCATCATCGCCGCCGACCCCAAATTTGCCGCATTTGGATTTTGCTGTTGCGCCATTTGGTTTGGCATAATCATCTGCGGGGCTTGCGGCTGCATCGGTTGTCCCATTGGTTGTGCCATCATATTTTGATTATTTGGAAAATTTTGTTGTGGTCCCATAATTTAATGTAACGAAATAAACACTTCGCCCTCATCCCTTTCTTTTATTCTATTAGCTTCTTTTGCTATCGTTGCCACCGAGAAATCAGGATTAGTTGCTAATTCCATTATACTAGGTTTTGCTAAAGTTTGAGCATTTTCTGTGTTTTGCTCCGGTTTTGATTCCGGCTCTGACCCCGACTTCGATTCCGATTCCGGCTCTGATTTCACTTCTGCCCTCAACGCTAATTCTGGCTCTTCAGTTTCCTTCTTCTGTTTTCCCGCGTCCACAGAACCCGGCATCACTATCGTCGCAGAATCCAAAAGCGATTTTTCTTTTTCTACTTCTTCATCTATCTTTCTGTAAAGGCTCGACTGTGTTTTTATCCCCGCCGCGCTCAAATTTTCATTTTTCGCAATTGCGTTTTTCATACTTTCGACTACCTCATTATGTCTTTCATTTTCTTCTCTTGCAATTGTGTTATCCAAATTATCAAAATGTGCCGTTTCAAACATATCCACTGTCGCATTCGCCTCCGCCACCAAATCATCGCGCATTGGACTAGCGCTCACTCCTTTTATCGCATACCCGCCCGTATCCACAATATTAGCCAAAAACGATAATCTATGTGTTGCTTCCTCACCCGTAATATTTCTCGTTCGGCTGTCTTCAGCAATTTTTGGCGCCGTAATTTTGATCGTTGATTCTCTCTGACCCGGTGTCCAAATTCTATTATGTGGTTTTAGATAATATGAAACTATTGCTGCTAAATATGTTTCCATTGGCTGATCCTTCTTTAGCGGCAAAGCCAAAGCCACAAATAATAAAACTGGTGGCAACGGGATTATCGCGAGCAACGGGAATATCTGGAAAAGCCCCACCGCCAGCGCGATCAGCCCACCAGAAATCAAAAGATAAACAAACTGCCGAAAACTAAACGGCCCTAGAAGCTTATCATCCGCCTCAACATCCTGAGGCACCTTATATTGCGCCATATATTATATATTATAACATAACCCCACCATTAACCATAAACAAAAACCGCCACTACCAAAAAAATAAAAAACCGCCAAGCCTAAAGCCTGACGGCTAAATTTATAATAATCAAAATCTTTCTAAGTTCTCCATAATCTCTTCTCACTCACTATCTTATTACTTCCCTACTTTATGAGCAACTTTTTTCTTAACATCAGACAAGCACGCCTCCATATAAAGATCCCATGCCGTAGTCTCGTCATATTTAATAATCTCAGGTTCCCCACTTACATATCTTACTAACATTAGCATCTCTGGTCTCCCATTTACCATTTTAGTTATCGTCAATATTTTTTCTTTGTTTTTCTTTACACAACAAATTTCAAAACCAGCGCCCCATGGATCTATACTGAAATTTTTATATTCAATTACTGCCAAAGAAAACCCGCATAATACGCTCATGTAATTGACTGACGTCTGTATATTGTGATAAACCTTCTTCAATCTCATTCATTATAATTGCCTGATCTTCTATAGCCAGCATTGTCTCAAGAATATCCTTTGTTTCATTCCAAAAATCTATTACATCAAGTCTTCTAGCCCCTCGATATTCCTTAAAGGCAGATTCGATTTTAAATCTAGCCTCATTATATACAGAACCATCAACCGAGCCCCCTCCAAAATCAGCATCAACCAGCATTCCTTCATCTTCATCTTCATCATAATCTCGATTATGCGAACTCTTATTATTAGAACGTTTATTATTATTTTCTCCTCTAGGGTAATAGCGTTCATAAAGCGATTCTGGATCGAGTAACTGAATAAGTGCATCTTTTGCTTCTCCCTGATAACCCTTTTTGTACATTTTCGAAAACCCTTTAAGTGCATCTTTTTTAAAGGATTCAACAAATCTTTCTTTAATCTTATCCATTCGTTTATTTTCAAAATTTATATAACTATCCGGTACTTCTGCACCTCCATCAACAAATTTTCTTTTTTCTAATTTTTCTAAACGCTCTAAATCTATTAATTCTTCTCCTTTTTCATTTTTATAAACTATTTCAGACAACAAAGCATATTGAGTTTTTATAGCTTCTAGCATGTCGCTCTTACTCCGTGCAATCTGTACAGGAACATGTCCTCCAAGAAATTGTTTAACCCTATCACGAGACTTCAAAATATATGCCGCTTTCTGCTCCAAACTCGGTTCTTTTAGTTCATCACCAAAAATATATTTCCAATCAAACTTATGTTTTTTCACATCAACCCCAGTTAAAGCTTTCGCGAGAGCAGTTATCTGCTCGCTACCACTTAAATAAGAAAATTGATCGCCAATTATATTTGGCATAACAGCATTCCAAAAGCCTCCCTCATTATCCAAAAATCTTTTCAAGCTAAATTCCGACGACAATTTACCATCCGCACCAACATCATACGCAGCCGCTCTAATCCCTTCTATTTCCGATTTAAATCCAGTCCGTTCCACTTTCGCATACGAAGTACCCGGCATCAATTCTTTCATACCTCTAGTTTTTACTGTTTTTACAGTCCCGTCAGGGTTTTGTGCTACATTGCCATTTTCATCATATTCGACATATTCACTATTAATATATTCCCACCACGATATATCTTTTCTGTTGCGACGCTCTTTTCCTGGTTTAACATCATCATACATCGCCGCAGTTTGCATATTAATATATTTGCCCCACCTACGTAACAACGGATCGCTATCTTTAACTTCAAACATCGCATAATTTGCTATCGCCTGCGAGGCATAAGTCCCTCCCTCCATTCTTCCTTTATCAGCAAGAATGCCAACCAAATTATGCGACATTTCTCTTGCCACTAAATCCGTATCTCCACGCATACTTAAAACACGTAACCCACCAATAATGGCATCAATATTTTTCATTGCATCTGGACTTTTCACAAGATCACTAAGATGATCCGCTACATTTTGAGTCGCCGGAGTCAAAGTCGAAGCAGCTTGAAATTTATTACGCCGGATTTGTGCTTGTGCAGTTAACGTACTTGCAGCATCAGCAAGAACCTCTTGTGCACCATTAGAATCTCCATCCATAATCTGTTTTATTCTTTCAAAGTTTTTAAGATTATTAGGATCTTCAAGCACACCGGTATGCAATCGATGTTTTTTATCATCAATTCTCATTTGATCATCATATGCGAATTGTGCATTAAGAGTTCGATCAAAAAATCCTTTCGCATTTTCATAATCAACCTTTGCTCCACGCACATACTCAGCCTTCAATGCATCCGCCGCATTCACCATTCTCGTATCAAGCTTATCTAATCTCGCTCGTTCCGCCGTTCCTTCCTTCGCAAGATAACCAAGCCCCTTATTCATCGTATTTTTATCGCGCTCAATCACCCGCTGATATTCCAAACTCCGCGCTTGATTTTCATAAGTCCTTCTCCCACGCTTTGTTGGCAAACTATTAGCGTCAATCCCTTGCCAATTTCTCCTCGCTCGATAAGCCATTCCTCGTTCTTTCACCAATTGCGCATTTTCCGCTATCTCTGCCTCCCTGTCAATTCTTCGATTCGATATAAATTGCATTAATCTAAGTGACGGCGTCGTTGCTCGCCCCGCGGCCAAACGCTTTTGTTTAGTAAGTTGCCGATGCGAATCCGCCCATGCTCGATTTGTCGCAAGTGGCCCCGCCGCCATTCCTCGTAATCTCGTATTGATATCTCCAAGAAACGTCCCCGACATTCTCATCAAACTCCAAGAGAAAAACAACGGGAAAATCTGCACCGCCACTCCCAGTAATACTCCAAATCCATTTTTTGCACTTGTTATAATCGCAAAACCTGCCAAACTCGATGCTCCAAACAACAACGAAAACATCGGATAAAACACCAACATTTTTGTCAGCAAACTCTTCCATTTCTTAAATAAGTTTTCCGTATTTGGCAAAATATACGCCACCATCGCCAAAGGCGAAATCATAATGAGGAGCGCCACTACCGCCTGACGTAATGCAATCGTAATCAACCCCGACGCTACCGCCACCAACGCCCCCAGCACCGTTGGTATTAACATCCAGATTGCCCCGAGTTCAAACGCTATCACACCACCAGCCACCGCTAAAGCCGACCCCCCTACCAACGCTCCATACATATTCGCAATCGATATCGACGAACCCTCGCCTCCCCCTAGTGCCGATTCCCCAATCGATGCAAACAATCCTCGTATTCCATTACCAAAAATATTCGAAACATCCACTGCAAGAGAACAAATCAAAAAACTCAGATTCACCAAAACCGCCGCAATAATTAATTTCGGCAACGCTCGCTTTATCCCATAGTTCGAAATCCCTACCCCCGTAATCTGTGAATAAATCACCACCAAAAGAAAAATAATAAATATAATATTTGTTAGCCCCCGACAATACTTCCAAATTTCATAAATCGGCGATCCATCTTCCATCGCTATCGGGTTAATCACCAAAATATCTTCAAGTTTTTCATATAACCAGTCCACCGCTTCTGCAATTTTTCCCGTCGTCGGACAAACTAGCCACCCAATCGCCCCCAAACTGCTTTTGCAACCGTCCCCACTTTGTTCAACCGTTTCTTCTGTATTTTCCGCATTAGCCCCATCACTGTCTACATTCGCCCCAGTAGCATTCGTATTCGTTTCACTATTATTCGTAGCTGTCCCGCTAGTACTGCCTGTCCCTTCTGTATCAGAAGTCGTCGTTTCCACCGGTACAGCGTTCGCTTCATTCACATTAAACATCGGCCCCATCAGCCCAAATATACTTATCGCAACGAAAAAGAAACCAAAAATGGCCTTCTTAAAGTCTATTTTTAATCTTTTTTTCATTACCATAATAAGACCCGCCTCCCTTATAAGGCGTGTCTTAATTATAGCACGCATAAGCGTCTTTGTCAAGAGTAAATACAGATTATTTCCACTAATGTCAAAAATATGTTAAAATATTTATGCTTAATTCTAACCTCTCCAAAAATTATTGGACTTTTTCTTTATAAAATGGTAACATTAAACTATCTTAATATGGATAAAACATGAAACGACATTTTTCTAAAATTTCTGCAATTATATTGTTACCATTATTCCTCATTTCCAGTCTAATAACCTCTATACTAATTTCACCCCACACTTACGCCGATTCCGCTACCGGCTTAGGAGGCAGATCCTGCCCTAATTTCTTAGGTCTCACTTCTTGGGATTGTGGTTTACCATCTACTATCGACAGTGAGGCGGCCCTAAAATCCAACATTTGGATTATTGCTTCCAACATCGCCGTAGATATTACCATCATCGCCGCTTATCTAGTCTTAGGTTACGTTATTTATGGCGGTTACCTCTATATTTTTTCCAGCGGCGATCCCGTCAAAGCAGCCGACGGCAAAAAAACACTCACCCGAGCCTTTATTGGACTCGCCATAGTTATGTCTGCCAATCTCATTATGGGCACCATTCGTATTGCTCTAGTCGGTGGAAGTGGCAACATTGGTAATTGTGCCACCGAAAGTGGCTGTGTAAATCCTGATGATTTAATCCAAAATCTCATCAACTGGTTTATTGCCATTGCCGGAATAGTGTCTGCCATCTTCTTAGTTTATGGCGGTATATCTTATATCACCTCCTCTGGCGATTCAGGCAAAATCCAAAAAGCCAAACAAATGATTATTTATTCTCTCATTGGCCTCGCTATAGTTGCTCTTTCTGTCGCCATTACAGCTTTCGTTTCCAATATCATTCGTGAATCCAATAATAATGCATATATTAATCAATCAACCATTTCAAAGGAGGTCAATGAAAACAAAATTTATTAAAATTATCCTTCTGGCTTTTGTTGCCATGCTAGGAATTTTCAATCTCGTCGCCACCTCAAATGTTACAGCAGCCGATGCATGCAGCAGCCTCAAATCTGGAACTGCCGCTTGGGAAGCTGCCGGATGCGGAGGCAGCAAAGATAGTCTTCCATCCATCATCACCGGTATCTTGAATGCCGTCATCGCCATTGCTGGTCTTGTTGCCGTCGTCTACGTTATCATCGGTGGTATTAACTACATGACCTCTAGTGGTGATGCAACCAAAATTCAAAAAGCCAAAACTACCATTCTTTACGCCCTTATTGGTCTCGCCATCTGCGCTCTTTCCTTTGCCATCGTCAACTGGGTCATTCTTCGCGCTATCGGCGGGCAAACTCCCGCTTCCACAGACCAAGAAAGCACCAGCCTCATCATCAAAGAAAAGCCTATTGCATTTTTAGAAAAATAATTATACAATAATATTAAATTAATCATAAAGGATATAAAATGAAAGAACTTCTTACAAAATTCGCCGAGTTACCAACAGTAGAACCAGTAGGCACTGACACAAGTGGCGATACTCTTGTTACGAGTATTACTGGTATTTTAAACGCCGTTATTGGTGTGCTTGGTCTCGTTTGTGTTGTCGTTATGATCATCGGTGGCGTTAATTACATGACTTCTTCTGGCGATGCCGCCAAAGTCAAAAAAGCCAAAGATACCATCCTTTATGGTCTAATCGGTCTCGTAGTTTGCGTCCTCGCTTTTGCTCTTGTCAACTTTGTTATTGTCAATGTCATTGGTGGAAGCAATTAAAAACCATCATAAAAAATACTCCCATTCGGGAGTATTTTTTTATTAACCAGCCAACTATTGTATTGCAATTTTCTTCGGCGCTTCAGTTTTTTCCTTCTCAAACGTAATCGTGAGCACCCCGTCCTTTAGTTCTGCCTTTACACTATTCTCATCTTCTTTCACTTGCACCGGCAAAGCAATCGTCCGCGAAAACTCACCCCAGTAGCATTCTTGAATATGCCATCTCGTCGTTTGTTCATCTTCGCCACCAGACAAAACTCCCGAAATTGTCAAAATATTGTCGGAAATACTAACATCGAGATCAGATTTCGAGATGCCAGCGGTCCGAGCTTTTACTACTAATTTATCGGCGGTTTCAAAGACATCTACAGCGAGTTGTCCTGGAAAGTCGTCGGTATTTTCCCACTCATCTTCGACTGATTCGCCTGATTCTTGAGGTACCTCTTCTTCTACTACTTCCTCAGTCTCAACCGGAGCGGTGAGTTCATCGTCTCCCCCAAGGAAAGCAGCGGCGAGGTCATCTTCCATCAGCAAATCGTCACTGTTTGTACGAGCCATATTTCCTCCACTTATATTGTTATGCTTTATTATAGACCATCTTTATAGTAAAATCAAGAAAATCATGAATTTTATTGTAAAAAATACAACATTCCCCAACCCACTTGCCCTTCTCGCTCCCCACTCCTGTAGAGGTTGTGGACGTATCGGAGAACCTTTATGTAATTGTTGTAAAAATTACATCATTTTGAATCACGAAAACTATTGCCCAAACTGCAAAAATTTAAATCCTACTGGCAAATGCCCAAATTGTCAAAACCTTCCGCCTATTTTTGTTGCCGACCAACGTTCCACACTCATCGGCACCTTAATTCATGACTACAAATATCATTCCGTCCGAGCACTCTCAAAATCTCTTGCCGAAATTCTCAACCACATTCTTCCCCTCATCGACGGTCCCGTCAAAATTGTTCCGCTTCCCACCATCAACCAGCATATTCATATTCGCGGTTTCGACCACACTTACCTCATCGCCAAATCTCTTGTCAAAATGCGTCCAAATTGGCAATTAGAAAATCTCCTCCTCCGCTCCAATAATTCCGTCCAAGTTGGCTCTGATGCCAAAACTCGCCTTACTCAAGCCAAAAACGCCTACGCTCTCAATCCCAAAATTTCTCTCAACCAAAGCGCTACCTACCTTCTTCTAGATGATGTCTGGACCACCGGCGCCTCCATGCAGTCCGCCTACCAAAAACTAACTCAAGCCGGCCTCTCAAAAATTATCATCACTGTCTTAGCTGTTAGTTGAATCCAAATACAAACTTGTTTCTTTGGAACTATCTTTGTCCGTATTAGACGACGGCAACGCCGAAATCACAAAGTTTACAATTGCAAAGGCGAGAAATGCAATTACCAACCCAATAATTGCATAAAGCACGGTATTTTTTGCGTCCGTCACTTTTTTGGCATCTCCACCCGAAATTACATACTTAATTCCACCAATAATCAACATAATTACCGCAATAATCCCCACAATATAAAGAATGGTATTCGTTACCTGCTTAAAAACCCCCGTATCACCAAAAAGATCCGCCGGACATCCATCACAACGTGCTGCTTCAGCACCTTCTTGCAATGTCAGAGCCGACACCGACGAAAATCCCGCCAAAGTCACGACTCCCACAATTAAAACTGATAAAATAAGTTTTACTATATTTTTCATCTTAAACATAGCATATCACACCCTTGCCAAAAAATCAACCTCTAAAACCCACACCAATTCTAACACTAACCACCAACCCCTGCTTATACCAAAATCATTCCTCTTTTTTGTCATTTTCCCATTTTGGTTTCTAATTCGCTGTTCATTTTAGTTTCGGAAAGGCTGGAGGGATCAAAGACAGAAACTAGAAACGCTTAGCTTAACGAAGTAAACAACGAACTGAGTCGCCGTAGTCGCGACTGTCGTCGCCTGCAGGACTGGCGCCGCCACCCACGCCGAAGTACGCGAACCTGGCGTTGTAGTCATCCGTCGCAACAGACGACCAGAAGTCGCCGTCGTCCCCGACATCCCCGAGGTTACCGTTGAAGTTGCCGGTAGGGGCGGAGTAAAGCGGAGCAGACCAAAGTGTAGAGATATCACTAAAGCCATCATTATAAGTCCAGCCATATGCAGTCCATAAGTTTACGAAATCTCCTTCAGGTTGGTTTGTATTCTCGTTATAAGTCGTATAAGGCAAAGTCCAACCAGCTGGGCAGATGGATTGATTAGCTTCTAGGTTTTCATATTCATCAGTAGTTTCATTATATGTTCCATAAATACTAGCATCATTAGAAGCTATGGCTGCAGGCCAGTTATAGTAGTTACCTAAATGATACTGAGCAGTGCCAGTACTTGAAGTATAGGTAGATAGGGGGTTAAGTGATTCGTTACAAGCTGGAGTGCTAGTAGAATAGTCACAGCTACTATAGTATGCATCCCAGTCACTATAGTCACTTTCTGTGCTATTCCAATATAGATTACCTGGATCATAGGATTCTGGAGTGTTGTTTATTTCGCAATAACCATATTGTGAATTCCAAGTCCCACCATTGCACCATTCGTGGATGTTATTAGTAGCTGTTGCATAGGTAGAGCGAGCTGGACTCCAAGCGGCCGTATCATAACTATTAGTAGTTGTATTCCAGCCTAAGTCTGTGTCTAAGTTGGTGTAAGTTATTGAACTGTCTAAGTCTAAGTCTAGATTCTGAGTCATCCAGACCTTGCCATCAGCAAGTTTAGCAATCGTATATTCTTTGCCATCACGTTTGTCTTTTATGGTGTACTGAGTTCCAGTTGTCATGGAGTTTAGTATAGCAGTTCGGTTAGTACTAGTTACACTAGCAAAATCTTGCATGCATTTAACTTCGCTGATAGTAGTAGCATTGCTATTACAAACTACTGGAGCATCACTACTCGCTGGATGCACTAATGCATAGATCACTTGTCCTTGATAAGCCCCAGCAGCTTGAGTTTTAGATATATAAGCAGCATAAGTAGTAGTGAGGGTAGCTCCACCAGTAGTCTCGTCCATACTAGTAGCAGCGTTCTTATGGGCTACTTTAGTGAATTCATTAGGCACAGTATGGTAGTTATTAAAGCTAGCGTCTGCTCCTCCTGCTGTATTAGGAGCAGAATCTATGGTTAAGGCATTAGTGCCGGATGTATCACCAGAGTCTCCTGTAGCAGTGAGTTTCATGGCCCAGTTAGAAGTGTCTGGATTGCCTGGTGCAGTAGCTAGTCCAGTGATAATAGCAGACATACTAGCATTAGTACCTACTAGTTTATTACTATTCTCTTCACCAATCGTATCGTTAGTGTAACCTGCAGCATAAATAGCAAAGCCATTAGTGTCATTACAAAAAGCTTTTAGTGTAGTAGAACCAATGTTGTTTTGATAAGTACCATTAGAAATAGTAGCATTATGGGAAGCCATACCAGTGCCAGAAAGCGAACAAGAAACTGGGACAGTGATGTTGATTAGATCTACGACAGAATCGGCCGAGGCTAGATTATTTAATGCCAAACCAGCAATCATCATTATGCTAAACAGGCCCACAAAAAACCACTCAAAACCCTTCGTCTTTGTTTTTCTTTTCATGGTTATATCTCTGCCTTTAATTACATAACCATTATAGCATAATGTAAAAAAATATGTAAAATTTTTGTGTGACTAACCAGCAAAAATGTCCCCCTTTTATATAAAATTTTTATAACTTTCCTACCTGAAACATTTTCCCCCAAATATTGCAATTTTGTTTCAGGTATGATTATCAATGTTTCATCTTTTAATCCACAAAAATGGCGGAGGGTGAGGGATTTGAACCCTCGCTCCAGGTTGCCCCAGACTATCTCGTTAGCAATGAGACCCCTTCAACCACTTGGGTAACCCTCCGTTCCTCTAATTTTAACATACTTTTCACTATTTTTTAAATTATGCTATAATGAGCTTATGGCAAAGGCATTAAACGACATCTCTTGGGAAGCCGAAGAATACATAGTTAGAGACCGCAATACTTGGTGGTATGTTGGTCTTTTTGCTGTTGGCGTGGCTCTCTCAATTCTTGCTATCATTTTAAGTTGGTGGACTTTTCTCGTCCTTATCATTCTCAGCATCGTCGCTATCCTCGTCTCAACTTTTCGCCCTCCTCGCAAAATCAAATATACTCTTAACAAAGAAGGCCTAAAAGAAGGTGACAAACTCCACCAATACGCAGAATTCAAAGCTTTCGGTATTTTAAAAGAAGGTTCCAATTTTTCCGCCGTTCTCATCCCCAAAAAACGTTTCGGCCTTAGCACCAAAGTCTATTTTTCTGAAGGCAAAGGCGAAGCCATTGTCGACGCACTCGGCGCCAGGCTCCCCATGGAAGAAGTCAAACTTGACTTTCTCGATAAAATCGTAAATTTCTTGCGTATTTAAATTAACTGTGCTATTATAAACATAAGTTTAATATAAAGGTGGGCATAATGGACCAAAATCAAACCGTAGACAATGATCTACAAAAAGCAATTGACGACATCGCTAATACAACTAATGTTGACCCGGTTTTTTCCGACCCAGTCGCCGCTCCATCCTCAGTTCCTGAAGGCGATACTGGCGAACTTGGCGAACCAGTTGGCCCTTTCCCAGAGCCTAAAGTCGAAATGGTCGCCCCAGCTCCTGAGCCGATGGCCCCATTAGAGTCTATCAACATCCCAGATTTAGAAGTCCCAGCGCCTACCCCAGCTCCGGAACCAGCTCCAAGTCCAACTCCAGAACCGACTCCAGAAGTCAATCTCGCCCCCGCAGAGCCTTCCCCAGAAATGCCTGTTAATCTCAATATGCATCAAATCAAGGAAGCTGCTCTCCGCGACCTAGTCCCTCTTCTCGATCATCTTAATCTTAATCCAAATCAAAAATTCAATATTTATCGCAACATTTTTGAAGAACTCCGCGATTACACAGTCTTAGAGCCAGCCTATCTCGCTGCCAAAGAAATCTCCGACGATACCGACCGCGCCGAAGCCCTCCTCTATCTCGTCGAATCCATCGATAAAATGTAGTGAGTTACTAAGGTAATTTTCTAAAGCATAATGAGATTTAGACCAGATTTGTTCGCGTAATTTTTACAACTTAACAATGAAAAAATATCCCTAAATAATAAGGATATTTTTTCTTGACTTACGTTGCAAAAATTACAAGCGAACAAGTCCAGCTTTAGAAAATTACCTTAGTAACCCATTTCCATATTATTCGTTGGCTTCTCTTCCGGTATCTCGCAAATCAACGCCCCCATTGTAATTGCTGTCGCCGCAATCGAAGTTGCATTTTTAACTGCTTCTTTCGCCACTTTAGCCGGATCAATCACCCCCGCTTTTTCGAGATCAATTAATCCTTTCTCTGGCGTCATCACATTGATTCCATATCCACTCTTCAACGACTTCTCAACTTCATACAAAAGCGCCTGTGCATTTAAGCCCGCATTCTCCATAATATGAATAAACGGAGCCTTCAAAGCATTTTTCACAATCCTCGCCCCATCCTCATCATCCGACAATCGTGCCGCCAGATTCACCAAAGTTACGCCGCCACCAGCTACAATCCCTTCCGCTAGTGCCGCCTTTGTTGCCGCGACCGCATCATCTACCCTAAATTTTTTCTCATCAATCTCCGTTTCCGTTGCTCCACCAACCTTTATTACCGCAACTTTTCCGGATAATGCTGCTGCTCGTTTCCCAAACTCTTCTCTTTCATAATCCGATTTTGCCATCGCCGCCAAAGAATTAATCAATTCAATTCTTGCCTTTACTGCCTTCGCATCACCCGCCCCCTTAATAATCGTCGTCTCATCTTTCGTCGCAATCACTTTCGCCGCCGAGCCTAATACTTCTAAACCTACTTCCTCTAATTTCAAACCCTTATCCGCAGAAACTACCGTCGCATCCGTAAGAATTGCAATATCTTCCATAATTTCTTTACGTCTATCTCCAAATGCCGGTGCTTTCAATACTAATGAATTAAACACCCCTTTAAGTTTATTCAAAACGAGTAGCGATAACGCCTCTCCCTCAACTTCCTCTGCAATAATCACCAAATCTTTCTTTCCAGCTTGTGCACATTTTTCTAGTAATGCCAAGATATCACTCGCCGCTGCAATCTTACGGTCCGTAATCAGAACCAACGGTTTTTCAAAAATCGCTTCTTGTCTATTAACATCAGTTACGAAAAACGGCGAAGAATAACCTTTATCATAACTAAACCCTTCTACAATCTCTTCTTCCATTTCAAGCCCCTGTCCCGCTTCCACTGTTACTACTCCATCTTTTCCGATTTTCGAAATTACTTCCGCAATCAACTCGCCAATCTTTTCATCTCCCGCCGAAATTGTCGCGACTTCCGCCACTTTCTTCGAATCTCCTTCTATCTTCTCCGCAACTTTATCAATCTCCTTTACTATTTCCGCTCCTGCTTTTTCAATTCCCCGCCTCAGTTCCATCGGGTTCACCCCCGCCGCAATTAATTTATTCGCTTCATTCAAAATATTATAAGTAAGAACCGTCACCGTTGTCGTTCCATCTCCAGCTACCTTATTTAATTTCTGCGCCGCTGTTTTTACTAATTTCGCCCCCACCGCTTCGCCAAGCGATTCTTCCTTATTTGGCAATTCTACCGCTTCCGCTACCGTCACCCCATCATGCGTTATTACCGGCGCTCCGTATTCCTTCTCAATTATCACATTCTTCCCCTTTGGTCCAAAAGTTACTTTCACTGCATCATATAACTGCTTCGCGCCTTTCAGGACCTTTTCTCTTGCTTCTGCTTCATAATAAATCTTTTTTGCCATAATTTCCTTTCGTTTATCTTTTCCCCACCTATTTTTATAATGTTGCCAAAATATCTTCTTCTTTCAAAACAATATATTCCATATCCTCTACTTTTACCTCTGTAGTTGAATATTCCTTATAAACAATTTTATCCCCTTTTTTCACACTCGAAACCTCCGGTCCCACTGATTCAACTACTGCATATGCCGGTTTTTCCTTTGCCTCACCTAACAAAATTCCCGATTTTGTCTTTTCTAGTGGCTTTTCTACCTTTGCCACCACTCGATCTTTTAATGGTTTTAATGCCATAGTTATTATCTCCTTTCCTACTCCCATTATAACACAAAAATTAGCACTGTAAACATACGAGTGCTAATTATGCTTTTTTAAACCCCTAGCCTCTAATTATTTTGCCAAATCGTCTAAAAGTTCTCCTGCTTTCTTTATCATATAAGCTGCTTCGTTAGTCGGAATAATATAAACTGGTTTAAAACCTTCTTCTGCGATATTTACATATCCCTTTGTTTTATCTAAAACTGCGTCATTTTTTATCTTAAAGCCCATGAATTCCAGTTTTCCAATTACCGAACTTCTTACCGGAATTGAACGCTCCCCGATCGTCGCTGTAAAGACAATTGCATCAAGTCCTCCCATTTTTGCCGCAAACTCACCAATCTTTCCCACTACTCCATCTACAAACATATTATAAGCCATCACAGCTTTCTCATTCCCCTCCTCAACTCCCGCAATAATTTCTCTCATATCATTAGATCCAGCTTCTGCTAACAAACCCGAATCCTTTATCATTATCTTTATCGCCTCTTCCGCTCCAAATTTTTCGCCTAGCAGTGCTCCAATTGTTGGGTCGATCGAGCCCGCTCTCGTCGAAGACATTAACCCTTCTAGTGGGGTCTCGCCCATCGAAGTATAAACTGGTTCTCCATCAATAAATCCAGTTACCGAACAGCCCGAACCCAAATGGCAAATAATCATTTTCTTTTCCAAAATTCCTAATTCCTTTATCTTCCCCATTACATATCCATAAGAAGAACCATGTGCCCCATAACGTCCAAGATCAAATTCTTCTATAATTTCTTTTGGCAAAGCATATTCCACATCTCGCCGTGAATCTCGCGTCAAAGCTTCCGAATCCGACAAAGTTAGAACTGGAACTCCTGGGAAAGCGCTTTGGGCATTTTTTAACCCTCTAATCGCATTCGGAACGTGCAACGGATAAGTCAGTTTAGCCTTTTCAAGTTGCCTAAATGTTTCATCATCCGCAATATGATGTTTTGTAAAATATTTCCCCGCCGCTGGCGTTCTTACTAAAATTCCATCTAATGGATGTGCTTCATTAATAAAACCTTCCTTCTCAAAAATTGTCTTCGCTTCTTTAAAAGCCTCATTCAATGAATCCCACTTTTTGTCCATTAATTCTTCTGAACCATCCGCTCGCGTAATTGTGCAAATGTATTTCTTTTTTCCATTTTCTTCTACTCCTTCAAAATAAAGCGAGCAGACTTCATCTTCGCCTTCATAAAGCGAAAACTTCTCACTCGACGAACCCGAATTTAAAACTAAAAAAATCTTTGTAATATTTGTCATATAACTCCTTTTCCACTCATTATAACACAGCTCCCCCTCTTTTTTACCTTTAACATTAAATTTCTATCTTTTAAAATTTCATCTACCGCCTTTTTTACGCCAGGCAAAGCTGGATTTATATAGTCATGCACAATCAAAATTCCTTCTTTTGCCAATCTTGGCAAAACTAATCTCAAACTATCTTTAATCGATTCATAAAAATCTCCGTCCAAAAATGCAAAAGCAATCTCATCCGGCAAATCCAAATCAGAAAGTTCCGAAAACCACCCTTTCTTAATTATTGGCACCGCTAAACCCGCTCTAAGAAACCTCTCCTTTACCTCCCTTTTCGAAACCTTCAATTCCCCTTCACGAAAATCCTGTCCTAAAACTGACTCATCCTTTTCTCCCTTCATTGGCAAGCCTTCAAACGAGTCATAAATAAAAAGTCGTTTTCCCGTTCCTTTTAAAATTTCCGCAAGTACCAACGAAGTATCCCCTTTATAACATCCCATCTCCACAAAATCTCCCTTTACTGCTAAAGCTTCTTGTGCGCACAAAATAATTTCCCGTATTTCCATTTTCGTCACCTGGTCATTTCGAAAAACCATTATAAAATTTTCCTCAAATACTCTCCGGTCGGCGTTTTTGCAGCTTTAGCTAATTGCTCTGGCGTCCCTTCTGCAACAACTTTTCCACCTTTCAAACCTCCTTCCGGGCCCATATCAATCACCCAATCTGCCGATTTTATCACGTGCAAATTATGTTCAATAATAATCATCGAATTTCCCCCATCCACTAACCGGTTCAAAATTGTCAAAAGTCTCTTTACGTCATCAGTATGCAAACCAGTTGTTGGTTCATCCAAAATATATAAAGTTTTACCAGTGGATCGTCTCGAAAGCTCTGTCGCCAACTTTATCCTCTGCGCCTCTCCTCCCGAAAATGTCGTCGCCGGCTGGCCCAATCTAATATAACCCAAACCCACTTCTTGTATCGTTCTTAATTTCGGCGCAATCGACGGAATATTTTTGAAAAATTCTACTGCTTCATCAATCGTCATATCTAAAACTTGCGAGATGTCTTTACCCTTATATTTTATTTCCAAAGCCTCTTGATTGTATCGTTTGCCATGGCAAGCCGGACAAGTTACATAAACATCCGGCAAAAAATGCATTTCAATCTTATTTACTCCATCGCCCTGGCAATGTTCGCACCTCCCCCCTTTCACATTAAACGAAAACCTTCCCGCCTTATAGCCCTTCACTTCCGCCTCTGGTTGCCCTGCAAATAATTCTCGAATCGCTGTAAAAACCCCCGTATAAGTCGCTGGGTTTGAACGCGGCGTTCTCCCAATTGGCGACTGATCAATTACAATTACCTTATTTATTTTTTCAATCCCCTCAATTCTTTCATGTGTTCCTGAAACCGTCTGCGCTCGATGCAATCTCGCCAATAATTCATTAGCAAGAATCGAATTTACTAAAGTCGATTTTCCCGATCCCGAAACTCCCGAAACTACCGTCATTAAACCTAATGGAAAACGCACATCAATATTTTTTAAATTATTTTCTCTCGCTCCCACTACTACTAATTCATGGCCTGTTTTCATTTTTCTTCGCTTCTTTGGCGTAGGAATTGTCAATTTTCCAGATAAATATTGTCCTGTAATCGAATTTGCATTCGCCGCTATTTCTTCCGGCGTCCCCGCCGCTACCAAAAGCCCTCCTTGATTTCCCGCACCTGGCCCAATATCAATAATATAATCCGACTCTCTCATCGTATCTTCATCGTGCTCAACCACCAATACAGTATTTTTCAAATCTCTCAAATGCTTCAATGTATTTATCAGTTTATTATTATCTCTCTGGTGTAGCCCAATCGACGGTTCATCCAACACATACAAAACCCCCTGCAAACCCGATCCAATTTGTGTCGCTAGTCTAATCCTCTGTGCCTCCCCTCCTGATAATGTATTTGCCGCTCGCCCTAACTCCAAATATCCTAATCCCACATCTTGCATAAATTTCACTCTTTCCCGAATCTCTTTCAAAATTGGTTTTGCAATTAATTCCTCAGATTCTGTAAAGCCCAAATCTTGATTGAGAACTTCAAGTGTCGCATCTACATCCAAATTACACATATCCACAATATTTAAATCATGCACTGTTACTGCAAGTACCGCCGGCTTTAACCTCGCCCCATGACATTCCTGACATTCTCTCACCCTCATAAATCTCTCGATGTCATGTTTTGTAAATTCCGAAACTTTCGGATCATTATAACGTCGTTCCAAAGTTGGTATCACGCCCTCATATATTGTTTCATAAACCGTCCCATCCGCAAATCTTCCTGATCCAGAAATTTTCATCTTATATTTTTCATTTCCAGTCCCATATAAAATAATTTGTTTAGCTTCTTCAGACAAATCTCCAATCGGCGTATAAACCGAAAAATCGTGTGCCTGGCCAACTTGCATTAATCTTTTTAGCCACCAAGAATCCTGTCCTACTCGATTAAAGGGCCGAATTCCCCCTTCCGCAATCGTCAAATTGTTATTAAAAACTAGTCCTGGATCAATTTCCATCCTCGAACCTAACCCCATACAAACTGGACAAGCCCCCTCCGGTGCATTAAACGAAAATAAACGTGGTGTAAGCTCTGGGATCAATTCATCCGGGTGTTCCGGACAAGCATATCTTTGCGAATAAGTTAAAAGCTCCGTATTTTCGGCTGAAATTCGATTTTCCCCTACCGCCGTCGATGTATCTTTAATTTTTAATAATTGAATAATCCCCTGCCCCAATTCTAATGCTTGTTCAATCGAACCAGAAATTCGTGATTTTAAATCCGGATTCAAAACAAACCTATCTACCACGATTTCAATATTATGCCTTTCATTTTTATTTAATTCCGGAAATTCATCCAAAGCATAAATAATTCCATCTACTCTTACCCTCGAAAAACCTTTCGCCGAATATTGTTCCGCAATATGCAAAAATTCACCTTTTTTTGAAGCCACAATTGGAGCAAGCAATATTAATTTCGACCCAAGTGGCAACTTCATCACCTCGTTCACAATATCTTCTACTGTTCTCCGAGAAACTTGCCTGTGGCAAACCGGACAATGTGGTATGCCCACTCTCGCAAACAAAAGCCGTAAATAGTCATACACTTCCGTCACCGTTGCCACTGTTGAACGTGGATTTCTAGAAGTCGATTTCTGATCGATCGAAATCGCCGGCGAAAGCCCCGTAATCGAATCTACATCTGGTTTGTCCATAATTCCTAGAAACATTCGCGCATAGGAAGATAATGATTCTACATATCGCCTTTGCCCTTCCGCATAAATCGTATCAAACGCAAGAGATGATTTCCCCGACCCCGACAAACCCGTAATAATTACTAATTTATCGCGTGGAATATCAACATCTAAATCCTTTAGATTATTTTGCCTCGCCCCTCTTACTTTTATATAATTCTCTTCCATAAACGGCATATATTATATACCAAAACCCCTAGAAAGTCCATACACCATAGCATCGACAATATTTAAAATCTATTTAATATTATGGCAAAATCTTTTTACCACCAGGTATTTTTCTAATTAGCCAAGTTAATACTAAACAAATTGGTATTGTTAAAATAAACGCCAGTAATACATATTTTTTTGAAGTAGCACTTATACCGATACTTACAAACATATCAGTTAAATAAACTAACACAAAACTGTGTATTAAATAAAAAGCAAATGTATATTTAGATAAATACAATACTAGTTTTTTCATTTTTTGTAAAATTTTATAGTTCGATATTTGCTTAATAAAAACAAAAATACCCATAGAATATAATATACAAGGTAAATTCTTATAACCTTTGAATAAATCCACAATCATACCGTCATGTCGAGATAAATAATACGTTCCTAACATATGAACTGATAAACCACAAATTGCTAAGCCATATATCCAGTATCGTTGTTTTTGTGTTAATTCTTTCTCATGCAATATATAACCAAGAATTGGATATATCAAAAAACCTCCAACCACATCAAGTGCAAACCCCCATACCAACTTTTTTTCACAAAAAAACCCAATAACAGAAAGAATAAAAGGTATCAACACATTTATAAACAAGCCAGCGCCAGCCAAATAAATCATTATTCTATCTTTTTTCTTTTTTTCAATAGATGCGAATAAAGGAACTGATAAATAAATACATATCAATGGCAAAAAGAACCAAAATATCCCTACATATTGATGGCCGAAAAAGTCATTCCAAATACTAACAAAATCTAACGAGAACCGTTGCTCTCTTAAAACGCCATAGAAAAATAACCCAAAAAAACTCCAAAAAATAAATGGGATTAACACTTTCGAAAAACGATGCTTAAAAAAAGTTTTTGTATCATATCTATCCTGGTAATCGAATAATGTCACTCCAGTAATCATAAAAAAAATAGGCACAGCAAAATAAAATAACGACTCAACCACATTATTAAATAACCAGGCTCCGTCTTCTCGATATAACCAAAAAGCAGTATTCGAATGTAATATTACTACAGCCAATGCCGAAATGACACTCAAAACCGATACATAATAAAACTGCTTTTTCCCTCTTTCTCCACTTTCCATTAATTATCATTATAACACAAGTAATCCAACCCATAAGCTAATCTATATCATGCTATAATGAGGATATGAAAGAAAATCTTCCAGTCATAACCATAATAGTCCCAGTTCACAATACTAAAAAATATTTAAAAAGATGCATCGAATCTATTCTCTCTCAAACATATCAAAACTTAGAAATTATTCTCATTGATGATGGATCAACTGATGGATCCGAACAATTAGTCGAAGCTTACGCAAAATCCCATAAACAAATTAAAGCAATTCATCAAGAAAATCAGGGCCTTTCTAGTGCACGAAATAGCGGTCTCCAAGCAGCTAATGGCAAATATATTTCTTTTGTAGATTCCGATGATTGTGTTGAGCCAGACATGATTAATAGGTTATTTTGCACTTTAGTAGAATCACAAGCCGATATCACTGTTTGTTCTTTTAAAGAAATCTACCCCAACGGCAAAATCACCCATTTTAATAAAAATTATTCTAAAACCACTTATGATACTGAATCCGCCTTAAAAGCTATGTTATTAGAACAGGGATTTATAGTCTCTGCCACCATGAAACTATTTCCTGCTAAATTCTTTAAAGATATCAATTTCCCCACCGGCAAACTTCACGAAGACGTTGGCACTACTTACAAATTAATCATGCAAGCCAACCTAATTTCATTTATTCCAGAAGAACTTTATATTTATCATCATCACAATGATTCTATCATTTCAAAATTCGATAATCGCAAACTAGATATTATCGAGCTCACTGATCAAATGTGCAACGATATCGACAAAAAATATCCTCATCTTAAAAATGTTACCAACGAACGTCGCATACGCGCCAGATTTTCCGTCCTTCGCCAAATTCCTCTAAAACATCAAGAAACTCCAAAAATCCTTTCCTACTTAAAAAACCACAAATCCTACATCATCAAAAACCCCGAAGCTACCAAAATCGACAAGCTCGCTTTACGGCTTGCTCTAATTAGCCCTCGATTATTCCAATTATCTTACAAATTATTTAAATAATTAATCGTATCGCGCATTGCATCTTCTACTGTCAACTCGGTTTTCCATCCTAATTCTTTCTCGGCTTTCGATGGGTCTGCAAACATTTCTGCCAAATCTCCCGCTCTTCGCCCTACGACCTTATAAGGCAACTTTTTACCACTTGCTTTTTCAAAAGCTTTTATCATCTCAAATACTGAAGTCCCCTTCCCAGTCCCAAGATTATAAATTAATACCCCTGGTTTCATCTTGTCTATCGCCGCTACATGTCCCCTGGCAAGATCAACCACATGAATAAAATCCCTCACCCCACTGCCATCCAGAGTTGGATAATCATCTCCATATACACTTAATTCTTTAATTTCACCCCTAGATACCTTCATGATAATTGGCATTAAATTATTCGGTATATCATTCGGGTCTTCACCAATTAACCCAGAAGGATGATTCCCGACCGGATTGAAATATCTCAAAATTACTGCTTCAAATTTATTGTCAGATTCTACTACATCTTTCAGTATTTCTTCAATGATATGTTTTGTTTCACCATAAGGATTTGTAATTCCCATTCCAGTTGGCATTGTTTCATCAAGTTTTGGAATTGGTTGCTCGCCATAAACAGTCGCGGAAGACGAAAAAATGATTTTATTCACATCGTATTTTTGCATGCATTTTAATAAATTTATTGTTCCTCCTACATTGTTCTCATAATATTTCAATGGCTTTTCCACCGACTCACCTACCGCCTTCAAGCCCGCAAAATGCATCACTAAATCATATTGATTATTTTTAAATAATTCTTCTGTTTTCTCAAAATCAAGTAAATCTATCTTATGAAAATTCGGCCTTTTTCCTGATATTTTTTCAATTTTATCTAAAACTGTTATCTTTGAATTGAATAGATTATCTAATATATCAATCTCATAATCTCGCCTAAGTAACTCAATAACCGTATGTGAACCGATATATCCGGTCCCCCCTGTAACTAAAATCCTTTTCATGTGACAATTATATCATTTTATGGTAAAATAAAACAGTATGAATATACCTCGTGTATTAAATAAAAAAAATCGTGTTCTCTTGTCAGAACTGACCAAAACCGATTTTAAGTTACGTTATCAAGGTTCTGTGCTTGGTTACTTATGGGCGCTTCTTCGCCCTCTAATGATGTTCGCTATTTTATATGTTGTCTTTGCTAAACTCTTACGCTTCGGTAGCGATATTCCTCATTATCCAGTCTATCTCCTCGCCGGCACCACTATGTGGAGCTTCTTCACGGAATGTACTTCCCAGGGTATTCAAGCCATGGTTACTCGCGGAGACCTTATTCGTAAAATTTCCTTTCCAAAATATATAGTTGTAGTTTCAGCCACCCTCACCGCCGTTATCAATATGTTAATTAACCTCGTTGTAGTTATTATTTTCGCCCTTATCAATGGCGTCGAACCTAGCTGGAGCTGGTTATTAGTTCCTTTATCGCTCATTGAACTTTACACCCTTTCTCTTGGCATCGCCTTTTTGCTCGGTGCCATCAACGTCAAATATCGAGATATTACTTCAATATGGGATGTCCTTACTCAAGCATTATTTTATGCTGTCCCTATCATTTATCCAATTTCTATGGTCATAGAAAGTAGTATGTTAGCGGCTAAGGTTATTTTATTAAATCCTATTGCCCAAGCAATTCAAGATATTAGATATAATTTAATTACCCCAGAAACAGTCACTACTTGGAATTTTATCAACAATACTTTTCTACAAATTCTTCCAATTATTTTCATCATCTTAATTCTTCTATTCGCTGCTTTCTATTTCCGCAAAAAATCCAAGTTCTTCGCGGAGGAAATCTAATGAAACATCGGAAATTAGGCATACGAAAAGAAATATTAACGGATTCAGATATTGCCATTAGTGTCTCAAACTTATCCAAATCATTCCAATTACCTACCGAAAAAGCCTTCGGTCTCAAACAGGCCCTCTTTAATCGTTTACGCGGAGTCAAAGGTTTCAAAGAACAAAAAGTCCTAAGCAATATTAGTTTTACCGTCAAAAAAGGAGAATTCCTTGGTATAGTAGGGCGCAATGGTTCTGGTAAATCAACTCTTCTTAAAACCCTAGCTGGCATTTATTATCCTGAAAATGGCGAAATAATTATTGACGGCAATCTCATCCCTTTCATTGAACTTGGCGTAGGTTTTAACCCAGAACTAACTGGACGTGAAAATGTTTATCTAAATGGTGCCTTGCTCGGGTTCTCGCGTAAAGAAATGGATGCCATGTATAACGAAATTTGGGAATTTGCTGAGTTAAAAGAGTTCCAAGACCAAAAATTGAAAAATTACTCTTCTGGCATGCAAGTTCGTCTTGCTTTTTCAATTGCCATCCGTGCCCAAGGCGATATTCTACTACTAGACGAAGTCTTGGCTGTCGGCGATGCCGCCTTCCAAAAGAAATGCGAAGATTATTTTGAATCTCTTCATGGCAACCAAACTGTCATTCTCGTTACTCATTCAATGGAAAATATTACAAAATTTTGCGATCGCGCCATCTTAATCGAAAATGGCAAAATAATCCTAAATGGCGATCCTAAAAAAGTCGCTAAAGCATATAAAAACCTATGGAGCTAATATGAAAAACCCTGTCAATATTGCAAAAAAAAGTTACAATAAAATCCTGAAAATCGACGAAGTGTCTCAAAGAATAGAAGACATATCTAATCATCAACACCAATTAGAAGAAAAAATAGATTTACTTCAGAATTCTATAGAATCTCAATTCAATGAATTAAAAACAATTATTCTAACAGAAAATAAAACAAATGAATTAAGATTTAATGCTCTTTTTAAACACCCCCAAGAAACCCGTGAAGAAACAAATAAACGTTTTTTTGAAAGTCTAACACCCACCGATAAAGACATAGAAACTTTTCAAGCCGGAAACGTTAAATTACTAAAAATATTCATTTCCCTTTGCAAAAAACATAAATTAATCTATTTTTTGCAAAGTGGAACTTTACTCGGTGCTGTCAGGCATAAAGGATTCGTGCCATGGGATGACGACACTGATGTTGCTATGTTTAGAGATGATATTAAAAAATTACGAGATATTTTAAAAAATAATAAAATGTATAAATTAGCATTAGGTTATGATCATTACAACAAAAGTCGTCAACTTAGATTTAGGACTACTAATCCGAATAACCCTTGCTTTATAGACGTCTACATATTTGATTACGGGAATGATGCCTCTGATCAAGCATGGACAAATTGGCATAAACAAAAACAAGAAATCAATGACAAATTTGAAAAAAATCACCCTGATCTAGCGACTAAATGGCGCGAGGCGTTTCTTGCGGAAGAAGACTCTCCAATTGGGAAAAAATTGAAACCTTTATTTGAAAAATACTATGACAGCCTTCTCGACCCAAAAATCAATAAGAATAATTATACAACTGTGAATTGGGCTCTTGATAACTTTCCCGTAAAATGGAAAAGATTATTCGAAAAAAACATGATATTCCCTACCACTAAAGTTAATTTCGCAGGCCTAAAAGTTGAAGCACCTCGACAATACGAAAAATATCTAGCACGACAATACGGAAATATATATAAACTCCCTGAAGATTTAATAACACATTTTCATCATATCGATCAAGATAACATCAATATTGATGTGATTAATGATTTCATAAATTCCGAATAGAAATAATAAAAAAGTATTAGTTAATTCAATATTATAATCAAAAAGATATTTTGTAGAAAAACCCTATTTTTCAATCGATATCTCTATACTTAAAGACCGATAATTCCCCTATAAAATATAATCATTTTCTACATTAAAACTCCACCATAATTTCATCAGCAGAACGACGCCCAGCTTTTGAATACTTTATCTTCTCAGGATATTTTCCATATCCAATCACAACCATAACTTGCTCGGATTTTTTCAAGTTTAATAATTCACGAGACTTTTTGTCAGCATCCTCAACTAAACCAGTGAATTGCATAATGCAACTACCAATACCCAAAAAATGCAAAGCCAAAACAAAATAAGCTATAAAAATACCTGCATTCAGATAAATCTGTCTAAATTCGTCTAGACGATTTGCAAAAAAACGATAATCCAAAACTATAGCACAATAGTAACGCATGTCTTGCGCAAATGTTTTATTACCAGACACAATTTCACCGAGTTTGATATTTTTTTCTTTTTCCATAGAATAATAAACTTTCCAAGGCTGACGATTACAAGCACTAGGGGCAAGCGATGCCAATGTAACAGCTTTTTGAATCTCATTTTTTTTAATCCGTTCGTCCGTAGTTTTTCTAATATCATGTCTAGAACTCAAAAATCCAAACAGATCCATTTGCGTTTTTCGCATCATTTCTGAACGAGAAATATAGTCAATGCCAGCAGGAATTTTTTTGTAAGGTTTTTCTTTCTTTAGTTTCTTATACACACTCTTAATATTGTTTAACTTTTCACTTTCATATCCTCTACTTTTTATATATTCTTCCAAAATCGACATAGAAACATTATACTCGAAACACACACCCTCCATTTTACTTAATAATTCCAATAATAATAGAGCTTTATCTTCACCGAATACCTCTTTAGGATTATCTAAAGACATTCCTTTTTCTATTGAGTGGGAAAGTAACAATGCATCTAGTTCGGAATTTGGGGCCACAAACAAAGGCATCTTGCTCTCCTTGACCATCAATTTAAATTTTTCAACCTGGAAATCATTTAACCCTAATAATGTTTTAATTATTTTTTGTTTAATCATTTATTTTTATAATCTCCGTCAAAATCGTTGTTGATATACCTGGCGTATGCGGCAAAAAAACTACTTTTGCTCCTACCTGATTCAATTTCTCTTCAATTTCATTGTACATCTTCGAATTAGCCCAATCATCTCCATGAAATAAAATATCAAATTTATATTTCTTCCAAGCTTTCATTTTATCCATCGAATCTTGTACTACGACTTTATCTACATATCTCAAAGATCTCACTATTTCCATACGGTCTTCTAACGGAACAATTGGAGTCTTATGTTTATATTTTCGTACCACTTCATCCGTCGAAACACCTACTATCAAATAATCACACCTCTTTTTAGCATTTTTTAAAATATTTAAATGCCCTATATGGAACATATCGTACACCCCTGTAGTATATCCTATAATTTTTTTCTTCTTTCTCATTTTTCCTTCTCCAAATCTTTAAAAAGCTCCAGCGCATTCTTAATTGCTTTATCCATATCCCAATATTGATACGCGCCTAGTCTCCCACCCAAAATCATATTAGGATACTTTTCTTTCAGCAAATCTACATATTCTTTATATAGTTTTTCCGACTCTTCATTATTTACCGGATAATACGCTTCCCCATCCTTTTCAAAATCCGCCGGATATTCCCGTGCTATATAAGACATCTTCTGCTCTACTACTTCCGGTTGATGAACTTGATAATATTTATAATCATGTGCTCTGGTATACGGCACATCTTTATCCGCTTCATTAATTACGGCTTCACCTAACCCATTTTCAGTTTCTTCTTCCTCAAACCTCAGCGATCTCCAAGGCAAAACACCCAATTCATAATTCAACAATTCATCTATCTGCCCACAATAAATAATTTTTATGTCATCTGGTAAATCTTTTTCAATATTTTTAAAATTCGTATTTAATTTTACCTCAATATTATCCGAGCTAAGCATATTCTCAACCATCTTAGTATATCCATTTTTTGGTATACCTTGATGCTTCGCCGTCATAAAATATCTATTATCATGCGAAAATCTCACTGGAATCCGACTTAAAATTTCTGCTGACAAATTTGTGGCCGAAGTATTCCATTGTTTCTCAGTATAATTTTTTAAAAATGCCGTATATAATTTCTCTCCTACCAAACTAATTCCCTTTTCCTCAAAATTTTTTGGTTCAGTTATTCCATATTTCTCACTATCTCGCTTAGCTTCTTCTGCCACAAATCTCTCTGCTTCCTCAGCATTCATATTCGTACCATATAACAAGTTAATTGTATCCAAATTAATTGGCATCGGGTACAATTTGCCTTCATGCCGCGTATTAACAGTATGTATGTAATCATTAAACTCAGTAAATTTTGTGATATAATCCCATACTTCGTCTAACTCCGTATGAAAAATATGTGAACCATATTTATGTATTTCAATCCCCGTTTTTTCGTCAGTATAAGAATAAATATTACCAGCCAAATGCTCACGCTTATCAATCACTAATACTTTTTTACCTACATTTGCCAATCTTTCCGCTACTGTCGCTCCAAAAATTCCCGCCCCAACTACTATATAATCATAATTGCCCATGCCTTACTTTATCCCTTCCTTATTTTTAAATTTATTTTCCATCACCACATAAAAACTTCTCATTTTGTTCAAAACATATTCTCGACATCTATAAAAACTATTATAATTTTTAATCATTTCTATTCTTCTTTTCACCTTTTTATTGGCCGGCATATATTTCTCAAAAAATTCGTTAATAAAATTCCTAGCCATCAATAAAATTTTTTCTTGTCGCCCCTTAGCAGTATGTCTATAAGAAAACCAAAAACTCTCATCAAATTGCCTCCAAAACAAATCATTATGTTCTGGCAAAAAATCATTATTTTTATAGAATATAAATAATTTTTCTACTACCAATAAATGATCTGGTGAATACCCAAGTTTTTCAAAATTTTCGGACATAATTGAACCATCATGCCTTACATATTCATATAATTTATTTTTTGCATAATAACATGTTTGCGCTACACTCATATAAGCATTACAAAAATAATAATCCTCGTTATTCAATTTTTCTGGAAATTTTATCTCATACTTTCTTACATAATCCATACGAAAAATTTTATTACAAACCGACGCGTCAGTTTGTAATATCACTTCATCATTGATTATTTTTTTACCACAATATTTTAACTCATAATATCTATCATCACTATCTTTTAATTCATGATGCGCCTCATATTTTACATTTATTCCACAAACCACCAAATCCACATCATTCTCTGCAACCAACTTGACCATTTCTTCACACATATTAGCCTCAAATTTATCGTCAGAATCACAAAACATCACAAAAGGGCTTTTTGCTAATTCTAGCCCAACATTTCTTGCGACCGAACGTCCCTGATTTTTCTGCTTCACAACCCTAACCCTAGAATCACCCTTTACACATTTTCGCAATACTTTTAAAGAATTGTCAGTCGAGCCATCATCAATACATATTATTTCTATTTCTTTCAAAGTCTGACAAAGCAAACTATTAAGACAATCCTCAAGATATTTTTCTGTATTATAAATAGGAACAATGATACTTACTTTACTTTTCATCTCAACTTCCTTTTAGAATTTTTCCATAAAAAATTCTACACTTATTTCTTAATTCATGCAAAGGCCTCAAAAATATATATAATTTTGGATATTTAATAGCAATTAAACGAGAATTATATTTACCGACATCATCCAATTTATTTTCATCTAAATATCCACCTCGCTTTGCTCTTTCATAGTCTTCTTTTACTATTTTTGCAAATTCTAAAGCCGGTTTTATTTTTAATCTTTTTAAATTCCAAATATAAGCTCCAAATCTACATGTAAAGATTACCGAGCCTAATTCATCCATCAAATTTCTTTTTTCCAAATATTCTTCCACACTATCATATTCCTCTTTTACACAATAAATTTTACCAGCATCCTTGACTGAAGAATTCGAGTTGTCTTGACGATAGTGTAAAAAGGCACGCTTCACAAAAAAGGCTTTTCTTGCCATTGACCACACTTTTAAATTAAAACCAGTGTCCTGATATGAAGCGCCTGGTGTAGGAAGAAAATCAATCTTATTCTTTTTCAAAAAATCATTTTTATAAATTGCTGCCCATATACAAGGCGGCTTATAAAAAATTCGATTGTCTTCTCGAGGATTAATTATCTTGCCAGTTTCATCGGCCGCAAATAATTTACTTAACCCTTTATCTTTTTTTACATTCCCATAATATTCATAAAAATTAGCCTTCACAATTTCGGCATCATTCTTTCTAGCAATTTTATACAATTTATCAAACGCATCTTTATCAATAAAGTCATCCGATTCTACAATTCCAATATATTCTCCTCTAGCTTTTTTTAACCCCTGGTTCATCGAATCACCATACCCAGTATTTTCTTTGTTGATTATAATTATCCTTTTATCAACTTCAGCATATTCCCTCAAAATTTTTAAAGAATTATCTTTTGACCCATCATTAATACAAATAATTTCAATATTCTTCAACGTCTGGCTGACCAAACTATCTAGGCACTCCGGTAAAAACTCTTCCACATTATAAACAGGCACAAGCACTGAAACTCTCACGCTCTTACTCATAGTCCTATTATAACATAAAACCACCCCAACAGAAGGTGCATCACTCAACCATAATAGAGTCAACTATATATTTACTAGCAAAACCATCACCATAAGGATTTTTAGCATTTGCCATTTTATTATAAATTTTCTCATCAACTAATAACATTTTTGCAGCATCATAAACTCCATTCATGCTCGTCCCCACCAACATCAGTGTTCCTGCCTCAATTCCCTCAGGACGTTCAGTCGTATCGCGTAACACTAAAACAGGCTTTCCTAATGACGGCGCTTCCTCCTGGATGCCACCTGAATCTGACATTATAAAATAAGCCTGTTTCATATAATTATGAAAATCTAAGACATCAAGAGGTTCTATTAGCCTTATTTTTTCATTATCTCCTAATATTTCCTTAGCAGTAGCTTGCACTTTAGGGTTCAAATGCACTGGGTATATCACTTTCACGTCTGAAAATTCATCAACAATTTTTTTAATAGCCGAAAAGATATTTTTCATTGGCTCTCCTAGGTTTTCGCGGCGATGTGCAGTCACCAAAATCAAACGTGCATCACTCGCCCAATCCAAAACCGAACTTGAATATTTTTCAGAGACCGTTGTCTTCAAGGCATCGATCGCCGTATTCCCAGTGACAATCACCTTTTGATTTTTATTAAGGCTTTTTGTCAAATTTTCCTTACTCGTTTCAGTTGGCGCAAATAAATAATCCGCTATGCAATCAATTATTTGACGATTCATTTCTTCCGGGAAAGGTGAATATTTATCATAAGTCCTCAATCCCGCTTCTACATGACCCACTTTAATTTGCTGATAAAAAGCTGCTAAACTAGCTGCCATTGCCGTAGTCGTATCTCCATGGACTAAAACAAGCTCTGGTTTCTCCTTTAAAATTATTTCCTCTATTCCTTTTAAAACTTCTGCCGTTATATATGATAAATTCTGACCGGGTTTCATTATGTCCAAATCATAATCCGGTTTTATTTTAAAAACATCTAGCACTTGGTCCAACATTCCTCTATGTTGAGCCGTCACACAAACAACTGACTTAACGCCTTCCCTTTTTTCTAACTCCTTTACCACTGGCGCCATTTTTATCGCCTCAGGACGCGTACCAAAAATAGACAATATTTTTTTCATCAACTAATTCTCCATCAACTCATCCTCAATACAATCGAGTTTCTTTGCAATTTCCTTAGCAGAATACTGTTGCACCTTTTTTTCATCATAAGGCACAGGGCTATAACCTTTATATATAATCTTTGATAAATACAAATAAATATCATCCGCATTATGAGTCACAACTTTTCCTCCCCCAACATCCCTAATGATATCAGAACCAGCTCCCTTTACATGCGAAATTGAAAAAACTTTCGTCCTCGCTCCTATATAATCCATTAACTTCGCAGGTAAATATATGCAGTCATCAACCAAACCAGTGAAATTAGCATCAATCAAAATAGCCCAATCCGCACTTTTTATAATCTTTAAACTTTCTAAATACCCTACATCCTCATGAATTTTTATCACATCCGTCAATCTATGTTCTAAAACATATAACTTATTTTTTTCACTAAGATGACCATAAAAGTCAAAACTTACTTTTTTGTCTAAATCTGCATCTTTTTTCTTCAAATGCAAAATTGCCCGGAAAAGCGAATTGGCATTTCTCGTATCATCTAAATGCCCAACATAAATAAAAGTCAACTTATCATTTTTTAGCTTTTGTTCTATAGAATATAAATCAGCATCAAAAGAATGCTCCAAAATCCGTCCTTTATTTTTATATTTTTTTAATTTTATGTCAGAAAAAGCATGTTCATACTGATATTCATTATTATAAATTAAAACATCAGCCTTTTGCAAAACATTATTATTTATCGTTCTTAATTTTTTAGCCTCTTTTTCTCCAACCTGTTTGTCCCGCTGCCAAAGGTAACTTTTTGCATTCCTCACTGGCGATAAAATTAGTTTGGCAGTCCTAGGGATAGATAATTTTTCTCTTCTTAAATACTCTCGTACTCTAAAAGGGTTATTTTCCCCATTCATTGTAATAGCATCTATATAAGGAGTGTTTACAATCGGATCCCCGAAGGAAGCAACCCACTTTATATCAGGAAACCTCTCTTTGATTTTGATTGCAAGTTCATGTGATTCTGCAGGCATACTCCTAGACATAATAAAATCATATTCATCTCTATGCTGTGTAAAATACTCTAACCCATTTTTTACCCATTTTTCCATACTGCTACAATCATTTTCAATAGTTCTTACATTCTTAGCAACCAACTCACGTTCATCACTCTTCCTGTCCCAAACATTCTGCCACTGATTTGCGCGCGTCCATACATCATAAAAATACTTAGAATGTCCTAAAAGTTTAAAGGTAACCAGCCCTTCAGAAGAATTCCCAGGAGGATAATACCAACTAATTACAAATCCTCTTTCTCTCTTTTTCATCTCTCCCCTTTCTTATAATAACGTATCATCTTCGCAGAAACAGAATCTTTCATTGGGTTCAATATTCTCTTCATAATAAAAGACACTCGTGCTAGCTGATAATATTTGCCATAATTATTTTTTAAAAATTTATCAAAATTTATAATCTCTGCTTTCTTTTGTTTTGACAATTTTTGTTGATCATAAGCTCCATAATGAGTCCTAAGCATCAAAATTATTTGTCTAGAGACAATCGTTCTATAATATTCTGGAAGTTTATTATCATCAGTGGTTTTTAGCAACCACCTTAACACGCGCTCATGATCATTTATGTGCTTAAAAAAACCCTCCCCCATACTCTGCCCAGGCCTTCCAATAAAGTACATATATATATTAATATGATATTCAATGAAATTTTTAGCACACATAAATATCTTAGCTACAAACTGCTGATCCACATAAAACGTTTTTTCAAGCAAACCATCTCCCCACACCTCCTTTAATCTCTCAGTTAATATTGTCATGGAGTGTATTGAAAATTCGAAAAAAAAGTTCTCTTCCAAAACTTTCTTTTTTACCTTTTCAATAGATATTGGCCTATCCGAATTTTCTTTAAATTTAAAATCTAATTCACTCTCATCATATAAATGCTGTTTCCGCACATCGGTTACTACAAGATCGGCCTTTTCATCTTTTAGTCTTTCCACATATTCCTTAAAATTATCAATATCAACCCAGTCATCAGAATCAAGCACGCGTACATATTTACCAACCGCCACAACCAAACCAGCATTCACGGCAGAACCATGCCCCCCATTTTTCTTATCTACAACTTTTACACTATCGTAATAAAGACCCTGGTATTTTTTTGCGATTTTCAAAGAGGCATCCGAGCTCCCATCATTCACAATTATAATATCTAAATATTTTATTATTTTATCATTATATAGAAGGCTATCCAAACACCTCTCTATATATAATTCCGTATTATATGTAGGAATGATTATAGATAATACTTTCATCCCTTTATTTTATCACATTTTTTCTATCCACGCACCATCTTTAGCCGTCCAATAAATACGACCTTTTTCAAATTCCTGATAAGTCGTCCCATCTGCATCTTTCTTCTCCCCACTAGTTGGATAACCAAGTGTGCCCCATTCAGTGCCAGTCTTAAACCATGCATC
>JAFRKN010000005.1 GCA_017431725.1 Candidatus Saccharimonadota bacterium
ATCGAGAGCTTTCATTCGCTCATCAAGCGTGAGCTGATTTATCACGAAGAATACAGAACCATTGATGATGTCAGGGCATCTGTCGAATGGTATGTGAACTGGTACAACAACGAACGTATTAATTCACGCATTGAATGGCTTGAAGCCGCCTAGACCAATGTTTGGTTGACTTAATCCATCTTATACAAAGTGAAAAGCGCTATCCTTACAGCGAGTAAGGATAGCGCTTTTTTTGTTAGTGGTAACATTGTGAATTGCCCTGTTTTTAATTGGTCTAGCTTCCTAAACCTTGGTTTAATCACGTTGCTAGTTTGTGAATTTTTTAAGAGCGATTAAGCTTTTGTGTGCTTTTTAGTTTTTGTAAAAGCCAAGACCGTCAGGACAATGCCAAAGAGTGCTAACGTTTTATTCATAACTGGATAATGAGCTGTCAGCAAGACATTGAGGCTCATTATCATCAGAATTAAGAAGATTAGTTTTTGTGCGTTTAATTTTTTCATCGATAGATTCCCTCTATCCCTAGTTTAGCAATAATTTTGACAAATACATAATTCATCTTCATAAATAGTAAAAAGGCCGCTCTGGGAGTGAGACGGCCTTTTTTTGAGAGAGAATATTTGGTTATGAAAAAAATATTTTTGGGAGAGAAGAGAATAGTCATGTAATTGACTATGTATTGATTATAAAATAGCTAGATTAAATCTAGGCTAAATAATGGATGTAGTTATTATTTATTTTTTTGTTCATCAGAATGCCATAGATAGTTTGAAAGTGTATTGGTTATTAAACTGATTAAATCGACTAGCATTGAAAACATAAACTACGTTTCTTTTCAAATCACAAATTTTTTGTTTTTAAGTAATTCATTTTGTTTCTTACCAATGGCGTAGGTGTAAATTTCCATTAAGACTTTTTTCTTGTCGGGATCTTTTTCATTTAAAGCATTATCCATTAATACTTGTAAGTTGGTTTTTTCAGCTTCCAAAAACAACTCTTCAAAAATATTTTTATCAGCCATAATTTAAGCTCCTTATTGCATTTAAATGTGTCTCTAGCCTAATTATACTAATAGGCAAAATAATCCGTCAGCAAAACGAATAAAATGAGTTTAATGCGCACTTACACATAGAAAATTCTATGGTAGTCCGTATGACCTATTTTTTAGGTCAAGGCGCACTTACACGTCACTATAAATAGTGGCGTGATTGCTAGCTTATTTTCATCAGAATGCGCACTTACACACCACACATAAATTGGTGGTGGTATTGCGCAAAAAAATTGTATCAGAAGTCGCTATAAGCGACAACTCAAAAACAACAAAAGTTCCTGTTGCGAGCATACTATGTGTATATACACATGGTGTAAAAACATATCAAGATTGATATGTTTTTGTTTGGGAAATTCCCAATCCCTTTTTGAATTAAAATCAATTTTGATAAGCGGACGGTTATTGAACGACAAGTACTAACAAACAAAACGGACGCTATAAAAGTAAGCTTAGAAGAAAACTATTGAAATAGTCAACAAAAATTAAATCTGTTATATTAGTTACCGAGGCGTTAAGATTAAGCGCCGTGAAGGGAGGTGGGTCTCCTTGATACTATTAGTTAATGAATTGCAACTGCTCAACGCTGCATTATGGCAAATTTTTGTTGGCATAACGTTAATCTGGTTGCAAAAGTATTTCGACGATCGTCGTTAATGCATGTGCCTCGTCCTGCCAGACGGGGTTTTTTTGTAAAATAAAAGCTCGTCGCCTGCCAGCGATGAGCTCGAAAGGATTGGAATCTCCAAACCTATTAGTTAATGTACTTATATTATAACTTAACAAGCATATTTTATCCAATTACTATATTTAAAAGGTAAGTTAGCTATATTTAATAGAAAAACTGTTACATAAAAAAGCGGGCCATTGTTATAGATAATACACATATTCCAACAAACACTATTATAAATATAGTAAGAATAGCAAATTGCTCAAAAAAATAAGAAATTTTATTTCTTTTTTTTCTTAATTCATCAACATTTTTTCCTTGAGTATAAGCAATGATTTCTGAATATGTTTTTATATCTATTGATTTTTTAAATGAATCAATTCTATAACTACAATACAAAGCAGGAATAAGCAGTAAGAAAGGTATAGATAATATAAGTATATTATCAGATAATAATATTGGACCTATGGATAGTGCTGTCAATAAAAAAGACAAAAGCATAATCCAAGAAGATGTGTTTTCCTTTTTCCTGTGTAATACTTGATTTTTCATAGTTGGTAAATCTCCTTTGACTAGTTCATCTAAGGAAATATTAAATATAGAACTGATTAACAAAATACTGGCGCTACGATATTTGGAGTTGATAGGCAGCTTGCCTACCAGCTCCTTTTTCTATACTATTTCTATATTTGAACGCGCAAAAAGGACATTACACTTTCTGCTCGTTCACTGTCCCGACCAAAGAATAGAGAATAGGAGTTTGTGTAATGTCCCTTACAAGTAAGTCTATCCGAATGGTTCTAGAAATCAAGGACCCTAACATTATCTTTACGCAAGACGCTGTCATTGAAGAAATTCGGGGCGCTAAAGCCCTTGTCTTCTATGCCGAACTTAAACTCCAACCAGAGCATTGCCCTGCCTGTGGCTTAGCCAGCAAACTAGTTCGTTATGGGTTTGAACGTACCTGCGTACTTATGCCCAGTTACAGCTACCGTCCCACCTATATGAAGCTTAGCCGTCAGCGATTTCGTTGTGAGTTGTGCCGGACGGCATACGCAATAACGAAGTACTTTGAAGGCTTTCCACTCAGTGTACGCCAGCAAGTGCAGACAGTGTCGTTAGACCTGAACGCCGGATATATCAACCTAGTTCCACGTTTGTTTCCAAACGCCAAGATAGTTGTGGATCGGTTCCATATCGTCCAGATGGTGTCGACCGCCCTCAACATGGTCCGTATCCAAGTAATGAAGGGTCTATCTAAGCGTAGCAAGGAATACCGATTCATGAAACGCGAGTGGAAAATCTTTCTTAAGGACTTCAACGAACCTGAAGCAATAAAACCCACGTATCACACCAGCATCGGCTATTACGAAACAACTGTAAATCTGGTCGCCAATAGCTTAGACCTGAGCCCGGAGTTCCGGGCAGCATATGAAGTCTACCAGGAGATTATAGGAGCGGTTAGAAAGCGTGATGCGTCAACACTCGCAGCCGCACTAGAGAGCTATCGATCATTAGGAAACCGAATGGATCAGTCTATCAAAACGTTAAAGAAGTACAAGAGACAAGTCATCAATGCATTACGCTATGAGTACTCAAATGTCTTCCTTGAGGGTATTAACGGCATCATCAAGAAGATTAAGAACACTGCGTACGGCTATACGAATTGGAACAATTTCATCAATCGTATATTCCTGGAACGGGTTTGGTTCAGAGCTAAGAGCAGCAAGGCAGCAGCATAATAAAAGCACCTAGACAAATTAAGGCCTAGATGCTTCACAAAAGATCTATCAACTCTACTTGACGAAGAGCCAACAATTGCCGAGACAAACGCAAAAAGCCGGCACGCTTCGCAATCAATGCGCCGTGTACCGACTTCAAGTTCTTTATGATTACCGCCTATCCACCAATTCGAGGTGGTAGCCGCGGCGGCGTATTTCACTGGCGTAGTTATCGGGTAAGGGCTCATCAAATCGGAGTTCAACGAGTACGTGCTGCCTGCCAGCGTCGTCCCGTACCGTGAAAACGTGCGCCGATCCGGGCTCGTGCGGGCGTACATCCAGCACCACCTGGTCAGGAGAGAGTTCTCCCCGCTGGCGCGCCTGCACCAACGCGGTCAATACCCGGTCTAAATTAGTAATGGTCACTGGTTGCATCCTCTTCACCCCCCGATTTTGCCGCTATCGTCTACATATAAACTATACACGCCGCTTCCGGGATGCAAGTCCAGCCAGTCCCAGCACGCTGAGGATAGATAGAACGATTGCAGCCAACGGGCTGTGTGTTGCCCCCGTCTCCGGAAGTGCAACTGCAGTCGTAGTTGCTGGGCTTTGACCTTGCTCAGCACCACTCTGCGGACGACCTGCCTGGCTGGTGGCAGGTACTAGCTGTACGCCACCCTGACCATCATTCTTGTAACCAGGTGCAGCAGGGTGCACGTCTGGAACGCCCTGCGATTTTGGTGTCACGCTAGTTGCGTCCGCCCGTACGACGTGGAAAACCTTCGTGATGGTGTTACCCACCATATCCACGGCAGTCACGGTGAAGTAGTTATCGCCCTCCAACAGGTTGTACGTCTGGCTAAAGTCAGCCGCCCCATAAGGGTTTGAGCTGGCCGCATCCGCATCCACGTGGTTGTTAAACCCAGCCAGGTTCTTCTGGTGCACAACGTTATCTCCGTTCGTGTACAGCCGGTAGCCATTCACGTTATCGTTTACGGTGCCCGTGACGGTAAAGGTCGGGTCTGACGTCGTGATATCGTAGTTACCATCTGCATCAACCGCCAACTTGTCGGCTTGCGGCATGGACAAAGTTGGGAAGACGGTGTCCAGGTAGATCTGGAGCTCGCCGTAAGCCGTGCTACTTGCCGTCGTACCGTCATCATTGGTCGTAGTCGTCGTCAGACGGTAACCAACTGACTGCTGCTCAGCGGCTTTGAATGGTACCGTGAAGCTGAACGTCCCGTCCGCGTTAATCACAACCGCCTTGGTCGGCTCGGTAGCATCAGTCACCGTCATGCCCTTCCCGGCAGGATCAGCCACCTTACCCGTAATCGTCAGTTCACCAGTCTGCGGGTCGTAAACGTCCGCCACCTGATCAGCACCCACCAACGTAAACGTGTTGTCGTTAAACTTATCAAAGGAAAGCCCAGCAGTTGGCTGTGCGTGCGTCGTAATGTCCGCAAAGGCGCGCCCACTAAGCACTGGCGCCCCGGTCGTGACCGTAGCGTCCGCAGCCGCGTCTGCGTTATCGCGCAGGGCAATCACCGTGTGTGGATTCGTTGTGCTGAAGTGACCGTATCCGGCAGTGCCGTCAGCGTCAAGGAAGACGATCATTTCGTCCCCGGCAGCACGTCCAGCCCGCTTGTATTCGCCAAAGTTAGCGGTCGGGTACAGGACGGTGCCCACAAAGTCGCCGTAGGGAGCCCCTTCGGTCAGGTTAAACGTCACGATACCAGTAGCCGTATCGACTTTGCCTGGGAACACTTTGCCCGCCCTAGCGTCGGTCGCGTAAACAATCCAATCGACACCCGACGGCACCTGGGCGTACGCGGTGAAACTCGTCTGGTCGGACACGGCCTGCACGAAGCCCGTCGTACGCCAATGGTTATTACTGCCGTCGCCGACTTGCCAACTAAACTGCGGTGCGACGTTGGCGGCAGTATCGGTTGCTGAGGCTGAAGTAGTACCCGCAAACGCCTGTACACTCGCGCTGGTGTGGTTGCCAGCAACGTCCGTCACCGTCAAGGTCAGCTGCCCATCGCTCGTTGCTAGGGCGGCCATTTGCGCTGCCGTCAGTTTGAAGCTGATTGTCCCAGCGTTACTTTGCCCGTTGTTATCGAGACTCACCCCATACTCCTGGGCGCCAATCTTGAGCACCGCGTCACTAAACTGGCTGAACTCCGCACCCTGGTCGTTGTAGCTGGCCGTCAACTGACCTTTGGCGTAAGTCAGACCGGTCAGAGTCGGTGCGACGGTATCCACGGCTACAGGTAAATCAAAGTTTTGTTCCTGCTCCGCCCCGTCGTTGTACTGCTCAGTCACAATCCGGTAAGTGTACCTACCATCCGGCGCCGTGATGTACTTGCCCGTCTGTTGGTCGTAAATCCGACCATCCCAGGTAAACGCGTCAGCATCCAGACGCATGTCGGTGCTCAACCCTAAGTCAGAGTTGTGACTGGATTTCAGGTATGACTTGGTCGTGTTGTTCTCCTTGTCGAGCACGCGAACCAAGTTACCTTTAGCGTCCAGAATCTGAATGGTGACCGCCTTGAGGTTCTGCTTGGCAAAGACGTATGGGTACACGGTATCGCTAGCACCGTCTCCGTTAGGCGAGAACGAGACCTTGCCGTTCTCAATGTACGCGGGCACCTGTCCCCACGTGTACTTGCCTGTTACGTCGCTATTCACGAGGTTGCTCAGTGAGGCAGCGTCGGTGACCCCCAGCGGGTTATTGTTGTTATCAACGAGGTACCCACCCTTAAAGATTGAGTCCTGCTTGTTCGCCGAATCATCAATAATCTGCTCGGTGGTGAGGTCACCAAAGTAGCCGAGGTACGGCACACTGATGGTCTGGGTGTCGTCTCCCGCTTTGAATGTCAAGTAGCCCTCGACAATTTGGTTAGCGGCAACCGCATCAGCCAACGCGAGCGTGAAGGGCACCACTTTGCTGGCACCGGGAGCGAGCGTAAACGTTGGCGTAGCACTGTTCACCGCCGCTCCTGCCAATTTCTGGTCGTGCACGATATTACCCTTACTGGTGTCCCGCACCTGCGTGAGGGGCCCACCGTCGTAGTCGACCGTGTAGCTTTGGGTCGTCTGTCCGTAATTGGTTAAAGTCACGTTGAAGCTGGCCGTCTGCCCGATTTTACCCAGCGACACCGAGCCGGCGTTATTTGTACCCTCAGCAGCGACGTCCAAGTTCCCCGCCTTGGTCACATCAATTTGTCCAGCACCCTGGCGCCGCGGGGAGACGTAGGTGTCCGGGTAGTTTAAGTCAATCATTGGGTCTGCCGCGTTCATTAACGCTAGCTTAACGGCCTTAACCAGGTCCGCGCCCTGCAATTCTGGACGGGTTGCCTTGAGTTTCTGCATGACTAGTAGGGCCGCACCGGCATCGTACGGGCCAGCCATGGAAGTACCGGACTCAACCGCGTATGTTTGGGTATTGGTTGTCGGGTCAATGGCCGTGGAGGTCACACTATCACCGGGCGCCGCGATGTCCGGCTTAAGCGTATAGTCCGCCATCGGTCCCCACGAGGAGAAGCCGTCCATTTCAGAATCAGCACCAGTCGCACTCTTCTCGGCGGCGACGGTCATCGCGGACGCTGCGGCACCGGGATCGGCAATGGTTGAATCGTTCTTCGGCACGTACGCCGTGGAAATATCATTCGGCGTATCGGAGCCCAAAATGCTGGCCGCGTTGGCTTCGTTGCTGGCCGAGATGGAAACAAAGACTCCGTGGTCGGTAGCGTACTGCACGGCGGCTTGCTCCTCGTCGGTCAGATCTTGTTCGGCCACACCAATTCCCAGTGACATTTGGATGGCATTGGCTCCCATCGAAACGGCGTCCCTTATTGCCCGGGAAATATCGTTAGCATTTTCGTCCGGGAACTCATCAATGACCTGCATCGCCAAAATCTGGGCTTCCGGGGCGACCCCTTTGACGTAGACTGACGCTTTAGACGTACCGGTAGCGCCATCGGCAACGGTCCCGTTGGCGGCAATAATACCAGCGACGTGTTCACCGTGCGTAGACCCGGACACCGTAGTCCCCGTGTTGACACTATCGTTGTTCACGTAATCGTAGGCAAAGGGAATCTTGCTGTTGATGTACGTGCCGTACCCTAGCTTAGCAATAGCGGCCTCCGCGGCGTCTTTGCTAATCGCCGCCGTACTATCGTCAGTCAACCGCAAGTCTGCGTGTGGTTGGACCCCAGAATCGATCACGGCCGCAACCATGCCCTGACCCTGATAACCCTCATTCCACAAGCCCTCAACGTTCCCCTTGGTCAACGTATCCTGGTTTGCGGGACCGGGATCGGCGGTTGCGTCGGCTGTAGCCTGCGCGGTGGTGGTAGCGGCAGGTGTCGTCGTGGTTGCGGCGCTTGAACTCGACGCGCTCGCACCACTGGTGGCAGTGGTGGCAGTGGCGCCGCTAGTGGCTGCACTTGAGCCAGCCTGCGATTGACTCGTAGTAGTAGCTGGCGTCGCCTGTGACGCGGTAGCTGATGATTGCGCTGGCGTCGTGTCCTCCTCCGTAGCCGTGCTACTTTGCGTGTGGTTGTCCGCTGCATTTTGCGCGTCGTCCACCGCGGGGGACGACTGTCCGGTCGTTTCCGTGTCGGTTTGCGTTTGTACCGTTGTCGCCGCCGTGGTATCGGCCGACACTGATTGTGTGGCGCTACCACTCAGCACAATAGCTCCCGCGCTAACGGTAATGATTGCCGCCGCTGCCCACTTGGAGCCCGACTTATATAACTTGTAGTGCCTCTTCATTTCGGTCATCGAATTTCTACGCATTCGTGACTACCTCCTAATATTGGTTGTTGAGCACGCCATCTTCCCAGACAAATCTTTGCAAAAACACAAATTGTTCACATTTTTAACGCACTTAATTATAATTTTCTCAACAAGGGTAATTTATCGCATCACATCAGAATTGTCAAGACAGTGAATATCGGTTTATCGATAATTACGACATATTGGGACCACTTGAACGCCGCATAATTATGAGAGTTAGCCAGCACCGATTTTAATTTTTTGGCAAAACAAAGGAGGATACGCTGAGACATGTTATATCCAATTTAAATTAATTAGATATACTTGTCTGTCAAAATGTCTTTGCATTATAAAAAAAGCACTAAGTGCTTCAAGAAAATCAACTTTTTATTTAAATAATCTACTCCAGAATCCTTTTTTTGTGTGATTTTCTTTTTCTTGATATTCAATTAAGTTATCCTTTGTTTCTGTTAACCGCTGTTCAGCAATTAATTGCAGTTGTTGTGCTTGATCAAGATGCTTGTTTAATAAACCAATCTGTAAATCCTTTTCTTTTAATTGACCAGAAAGTAACTTAATTTGCTTATCTTTTGCTGATATTTCTTTATTTAAAAATTTAATTTGTTGTTCAGTTTGTTCAGATAATCGTCCAGTTTGTTCAGTTGAACTGTTCAGTTGCTGAACAGTTGGGTGGACACTTGAAAGTAGATCTAATTGTTCATTAGAGTACACTCCTGTTAAATCTATATCACTCAAATTAGCCCTTTTATAAAGGGTTGTTCGCGATATTTTTAAGTGTTCAGCAAGCTCGGATATACTGTTGAATTCGTGTTCAGTCATTGTTCACCATCTGTTCAGAAAACTGTTCAATCTGTCCAGTTAAGTGTAAACGATTTTGTGAACAGTTGAAAGTTTTAATCAATGGAATAAAGGATTAATAGGGTTTACAATGTTCAGTTATTCAGGATATAATAAACCCAACATTTAAATACAAATTAAAAAGCCCTCAACCTCGCCAAAGGTTAGGACTTGTTGACCTAGATATTAACACTATCAGGGTTTTGCCATTACAGAAATAGAACTCTGTAACGGCTTAGATTACTTACTATTATACAAACTTATAGACGTAGTGTAAACCATTTACACAAATAACTATGACGAAATATAAAAGCGTATCCACAAGTCCATTCAGACAGAGGATACGCTTTTTACGTCTGTTCAATCGTTGTCGGACGTTATCCTAACAACTAATACGGAACAGGCGTGTATCCGTCAAGAGGGCTGAAAGGTCGTCTAAACCACGTCCAAAGCAATCAAAGCGAGATTGTGGGGAATGAATAATTCGATTAAGGGTAGGCTCGCCCGCAAGTGATTGGCAAAGAAGTGGCATATAGAATTAGCACACTATATGGTTTAAAACGTCTATAAGGCGATTTAAACGGTGTCTGACGTGTTCTAACCTTATTGACTTATAAAAGTAAGGCTTTCTATTGGGCAGACGATAGAAGTGAAAATAGAGCGGCATACGTGGTTGATACAAGCGATATGATTCTGAATTATACCTTGAACAATTTTAAAAGTCCTAAATACTTAGGGCTTCCTCTGCTCAAATCTAACTGATTGCCCTTGGTTATTTTTTTAGCTTAAATATATGTCTATATTATCTATTCACCTATATTTAGACTCTATAATTCCTTAGCTTGCTAGTTTTATTGTATTTTTAGTTCTCTAATGATTTAATTAGTTATTGGGAGTAAATAATAATATGTTTCAATTGATAAAAATAAAGCAAAAATATAATTATATTTTTGAATTTCTTATTTTAATTTGTATGTCTTTTATTTCGACATATTTTGCCTTTTCAGGGCATTTTTTTAATATATCTCATGATGGAGTTTATCATTTGGGTAGATTTCTGAATGTTGCAGATAGTTTTAGAAATTTAAATTTTCCAGAAGTGGTTAATTTAACCCATGTTTCCACTAATTCATATCCTGGTGTTGCAATTAATTCTTTCTATCCTTGGCTTACTGGTATAATATTTATTATTCCTAATTTGCTATTTAGTAATCCCATGTGGGCTCTTTTTTTAAGTTTTTTTATATTAAATATTTTTACAATTATCTCAATAAATAGTTTATTAAGCTATTTAACAAGTAATCGATTAGCTGTATTTACAGGTATAGTTATTTATCAATTTAATAACTATCATTTTATTGATTTATACTCCCGTGTGGCTATTGGAGAATCTATTGCGTATGCCTTTTTCCCAATAGTTTTTTTGGGAATAATTAAAATTAATCGTTCAGATAAATTTGGTTTCCTGCTTTTAGGATTGTCCATGGGATTGCTAGTTAATACACACATTTTGACATTTCTGTATGCTGTTTTTATTGTAATTTTATTTATAATTTATTTATTTTTATTTGATAGAAAATATTTACTTGATAAGTTAATTCAAATAATTAAGTCTTCAATTGTCGCGATTTTTTTGGGAATGTATACTATTTATAACTTAGTGCATATGATTACAAATAATCATATAGAAGAGCCATTCAAAGCTATAATTGCTTTGAGTCCTAGTGGCGTTTTCATGTCAACTATTAACAATGAAATAGGTGAACAGGGTGCTCAAAATTGGAGTATGGGCTTACCTGTGACATTGTTAGTTATTTTTTTGGGGACATATTGTTTGGTAACCAAGTCTAACTATTGGAAGGTGTATGGATCATTTTCTATATTATTTTATTTTTCCTTGTTCACATGGATACCCTATGATCTGATTAAAGACTCTTTATTAGCTAATGTTCAGTTTTTAGGGAGACTGTTAATTTTCGTACTTATATCGTTAAGTATTGGTGTTAGTTATTTAATTACTTTTAGAAAGAAAAATATAAAAGTAAGTCTTATTTTCGGACTGAATGTTGTTATAATTATTTTCTCTTTATCTGCTCTATATAATTACCATTATAATTACTTTGGTCCAGGCACAGGTGGTCATTCAAAAATAAATTCTGAAAACTACTATGGCATGATTAATAATACAGACACATTTGCGGATTATTTACCGAAAAATATTGAAAAAGACAACTCAAATACTAAACAAAATGATAATAAAAAAATATTAAAAATTGTTAATTCTTCACCAAAAGAAATTACTTATTCAGCATATTCTGCAAAGAATGTAGATTATCAGATTCCGTTCATTACTTATCGCGGATTGAATTATGTGATTTCTAGTAATGGACAAAAAGTTTACATGTCAGGAAATGGAAAATTTATAAAAGTCCGATTGCATAGGGGACAAAATAAAATAATTATAAAAGTGCGACATAATAATAGCGTATATCTGCTTGTAGTATCAATGATTTCATTTATAATCCTAGTAATTTACATGGTATTTATAAAATTTAAATTAATGCACGAGCAATCGTTAATTCATAGATTAACATAATGTAGCTTGTGCCAAGTTAAAAGCGCCAAACCTTAATTTAATAGGGTTCGGCGCTTTTTCTGTGATCTGTTCTTGTGAATTGAGCTTAAAATAATTGGTCTAGCTCTCATAATCCCCACAACTAGCCTTTTGTCATTTGTGAAATTTTAGTCCGTGGGCGTTTTATGAGACGGCTGTTTGTGCTTTTTGCGGAGGCGTAAACGGACCACCAATTTGTGTTGGGCGACTTCTTCGTCAGACAAGGTTAACTTCTCATCAATTGAAAAAGAGGTCGTTTTGTAATTTTTTGCCAGGACAACCGCATAAACAGCTTGGTCAATCTGGTCACTTTGTTCGGGTGTTAGGGCAAACGTATAAGACTTGTCGCCATACAAAATCGTTTTATCAGGGGCTACGCGCGTAAAGCGACCCTTAATTGCATTGTACGTCATCACAGCTCCTTTCTTGATTTTATTAGATAAATCTCATCAAAGGGGCGTTTATTACCTTTTTGCCCCATAATAGAAATGTCGACTAAAAGCTACTCCCCCAAGCGTTGAGGAGGGGTTACCTGTCGGTTTATTTGCAATTTTACCCCCCCTATTAGTAATTTGGGGGCTTGGTTAATTTTTTGAATCGTCTTTAATTGTCAAAAATAACAGTCTAGCCATCATACTATCAGCGTCACTGTATTTTAAAGTGGGCCACCAGGCTTGCCCAGCGTACTGGCCCAAGCCTTTGAAACAGCAGAGCTGTTTCATGGCAGTTATTGTTTATAATTATACACTGTCTTGCCCTGAAAGGAAACTTGCTTCAAAAAAAGACAAACAAAAAGAGCTGGTGTTCCTACGCACTAGCCCTTTTTACTAGAGAGGTTAGTCTCCATGTACTTTTTCCTATTAACATTATAACATCATATTATTGGTATTTCAAAACATGCTATACTTAAAAAGCTGTTGTTTCCTACTATACTGCAACGGCAAGGAGGTTTAGACTCCATGATTTACTTTTTTCAAGAACTCACACAATTGTTTAACGCAATCTGTGTTGCTGTTGTGACGTTCGCAATTAAACGTCATTTTGATGATCTTAATGATCGTTAAAATAATGTGGGCACCTTAAGGGTGCCTTTTTGTTTGCTTTTATTGTATAACACCTATTAATTGCGATAGTCCACTACAATTTTTTTGTTATTATACACTTACGTTTACAGATTATTTTAATGTGGTTAAGCTGACATCAGCTTGCCCCGCGCGGGTAGCGTTCTGCATGACATGCTCCCGATGAAATCGACCATGCAATGGTAAATTGCCCTGTCATGGCGTGACCCGCCGGAGGTTTTACAAGCCGGATAAGTGGCGCTGTAAAATAGCAGTTTCCCCAGTACGAAGGGGAAAAGCTACGGTCATCGCTTGTCGATGACGTGCCTCGCAGAGCCTGTCCAAAATATTATTTTGGTATAACAGGCTATACCAGATTTTTAACGGTGTTATACTGGTCTTGGAAAACCTTTTTCGAGGAGGCATTTTTGATGGCGCATTTAAAGAAAAATACGCGTGGTTCAGTTCCCGGTCTAGCCGTTCATTTTGAACGTCAAACTGACCATCACACCAACAAAGAAATTGATGTGTCGAAATCCTATCTGAATCAAGATCTCATGGCGGATGGTTCTGATATGCTTTCACGCTTCAATGAGCGTTTAAATGACGTTTATTGCATGAAAAGAGACGATGTGAAGGCGTTAGCAACTTGGATTGTCACTTTACCTGAAGAACTCGCAGAAGCGCCCTACGAGCAACAGAGCGCCTTTTTTGAAGCAACCACCAATTTTCTTAATGAACGTTATGGTCAAGAAAATGCCGTGGCCGCTGTCGTGCATTATGATGAGACCACCCTTCACTTGCACTATGCCTTTGTCCCAGTGGTTTTTGATGATAAAAAATCACGTTATAAAGTATCCGCTAAAGAAGTGCTCACGCGGCAGGATTTGCAAACTTTCCACGAGGATTTAGACCAGCATTTAAAAAAGGTGCTGCCCTTTTATGAACAAGGGGTTTTAAATAACAAAACCTTACCGTTTGAGAATGTCGCTGAAATCAAAAAATACAACGATCAGTTTAATGCCTTAAAAACGGAACTAGCCGATATTGAAGACAACATTCGTGCGAAACAGGCCGTACTTAAAATAACGGATCAAACCTTAACGGAAGTTGACTTAGCCGAAAAACAGATTGATGATTTTAAACAAGCCTTATCTAAAAACCTCTTTGGCAAGACGGTGCTTAAACCAGATGACTTAGATCGCTTTAAAAACGTGTTAGCCACGATGAAGAAAGTCACCTTACAAAGCAAGCATGAGACAGAAGAACTCAAGCAAACGTTAGGCCAAGTCAAAGCGCAATTAGAAGACGTCCAAGCAGACTATCAAAACCTGAAAGAAACGCATCAAGCGCTTCAGAAGCGGCAACGAGAACAGCAACAGATGGATTATGCTATACGTGACATGCTTAAAAATGATTATGGTGTCGACAAGATAGCCCATACTGATGTGGAGGCCAGGTATGTTCTTTATAAGCTGGATCATGACGAACTTACTCAAAATAAAAAAGTAGCCCAGTCCTGGTTAAAAATCTTGACGACAGCTAGAGAAGATCCAGATACGAAAATAGTGCCTAGTAGATTAGATTGGGGCATTGAACAAGTTAAAGCATTAATCAATCGGATCATTGAATTAACGCGTGATATTTTTAAAGGACCTAGTCTCTAACGTTAAAACGGCTTATTTGCCCGTCTAAGCGTTTTTAGATGAAATACGTAGAAATAGTCATCAAATATATTCAAACGTCGCTATTGGCTTAATAAGTGGCAATCAGGCTACATAACCAGTAATCCATCATTTAAAATAATTCCAAACAAAAAGAACACCCTGTACAAAATTTATGTACACCGTGTTCTTTTTGTTTTGTTTTTATTAATTCAATAAAAAGGCGAAGCCTATTATAAGTTTATCTTTTATATTTTAATCTTTTGTTCTTTTGCGTAGTTATAAATACAGTAATAACAATGCATTCACGTATTATATAGCCACAAAAAACTGTGTATATAACCACAAAAAACTGTGTACATAACCACAAAAAACTGTGTATATAGCCACAAAAAAATAAAATAAGTGGCTATATAATGTTATAATAAAAGCATAAAGAAATTCCCGTCTAAAAGTTTTTCTTTATGCTTATCCAACAACACACCCAAAGGAGTGTATGTATATGACTATTATACCAGAATCAAAGACAAGGCAGGTACAGACCTTGAATGAATTATCAAAAAGAAAAGTCGTTGAACATAATAGTTTAATCACATCCATTGCCAAGATGGATAAGACACCACTCAAAATGTTTGAACTAGCGGTGTCTTTAATTGATACCGACAATCCACCTCAGGATCAGACGGTTTATTTATCAAAGAAAGAAATGTTTGCTTTCTTTAAAGTGGATGACAACGATAAGCATAGTCGTTTTAAAGAGGCAATTGAAAAAATGCAAAAACAGGCTTTTTTTCAGATTAAAAAAGAACAAGATAAAGGTTTTAAGTTTGTTAGCATTGTGCCAATTCCATATGTAGAATGGACAGATTATCATGATGAGGTATTAATTCGATTTAGTCCTGAAATTATGCCCTATTTAATTAATCTCAAAACCAATTTTACACAACATGCCTTGTCAGAAATTTCCGAATTGAATAGTAAATATGCCGTTATTTTGTATCGTTGGTTATCGATGAATTACAACCAATACGAGCACTATAGTGTTAAAGGTGGACGCCGAGAAGAACAAATTGACAGGTACCGTAATCCTGAAATTGGTATGAAAGAGTTACGAGAAATGACTGATACGATAACAGAATACAAACGATTCACTCACTTTGAAACGAGAGTATTGAAAGAACCTCTAGCAGAAATCACAAATCATACCAGCTTTAATGTTATATATGAAAAAGTTAAAAAAGGACGTAGCATTGATAGTATCGTCTTTCATATCACTAAAAAGCAGGTGGCAGATGATATTAGTTACAAGTTAGATGATCCAACTTATATTGACGGTAAGATAAGGCAAGAAGAAAGTGAAAAAGACCTCGTATATGAAGCTATGAAAAGTCCATATACAAAATTGTTGATGGAACATTTCTTGTTATCATACATTGATTTGACGGATACGGCTATTTTGTCAGGGCTACAGAAAAATGTTTATCCACTCTATGACGAATTAAAAGAGTTACGTGGTTTAAAGGGCGTGAAAGAACACTTAGCATATATTCGAGATAAACAAGATGACTATTCGAAAAAGAATATTGCTAAGTATCTTAAAAAATCGATTGAACAGTATCTACCAATCGTTAAAAGGCAGGATATAGATCATGAGTGACAATTTAAAAACAATTCGAGAACTTGCTGACGAATTAGGTGTTTCTAAAACGGCAATTCATAAAAAAGTATCGGAAACCATTAAACGCAAACACTTTTCGAAAAACGGAAACAGGTTTTTGATTGACGAAGAAGGACAAAATATTATTAAATCAATGTTTATTGATTTAAAAAATGAAAATCAAAAAACTGAAGTTTCTGTTCTGGTTTCCGATATCAAAAATAAAGGTAACCAAAAAGTTTCCGAAGTTTCCGAATTGGTTTCCGTTTTAAAAGATAGAATTTTAGTTTCAGATGAACAAAATAAATCTAAAGATAAACAAATTGAGAGACTACAAAAATTATTGGATCAACAACAAATTCTAACTTTGCAGGCCAATAAAAAGATTGAACAGTTAGAAACAGAGTTGGAAAAAGAAGACAAGACTGAAAGGTCTAAGGAAACAAGTGACGAAACTAAAACTGCGAACGAGAAAAAAAGTTTTTGGAAAAAGTTGTTTTCTCAGTAATCATAAATCGCTCTAACAATTGTTTTAATAAAAATAATGGCATACGTATAGATAGGATAAGAAATCAAATATATTATATTTGAGAAAGCAAAAAGGACAACTGATGACGATACAAAAAAATATTTTCACTCAAATTAGTTCAGTATTGTACATACTTTCTGGGAGGTATTCTAATGACAATTAAGAGACTTTCTTTAAAGCAGAGCATGAATAAGAATGTTCAAGCCATTATGCCACAAGAAGATGAGAAATCAGAATTTGAAAATAAGCTCATTTCTTATATAGAGCAATTACAAGGCAAGCAAACAGAATCAGAAGAATATCAAAAAAATTTAATTTCTGATTTCTTAAAATCACTTCTTCCTAATAATTTCATCAACACTAGTAATCGGATTGATTTAGCCATATATAACGGAAAAATGAGTACTAGCTCTCTCGGTGTGATTCTTGAGCTTAAGAGTTTAAGCAATAAATCTGAAATGATGATACGCGACAACATCAACGTCAAAGCTTTTCGTGAATTGATTGCTTATTACATGAGCGAGCGTTTTTCTAATAACCTAGAAATTAAAAAAACTATTATTACTAATGGTTTATCTTGGTTTGTTATAGAAGCCAAAGAATTGGAAAAATATTTCTACAATAATAAAAAACTTCATGATCTTTATCACAAATGGCAAAATGGTCAACTTTCAAGTGCCAAAACGGACTTTCTATATAGTGAAGTCATCGCTCCAGAAATTGATAAGGCCATTGAAAAAGGTATTACTATCGCTCATTTTAACCTTAGCGACGCACTTGTTGCCAAGAGACCGATGAGAATAAAAAAGAATAATCTTACTCAGCTGTATCGTTTCTTTACAGCTGAAAATTTGTTAAATAAAGAGATTTTCACAGACTCAAACAAACTCAACAAAGCTTTTTATGATGAGTTACTTTATATCATGGGACTGGAAGAGACTAAAGAGGGAACTTCAAAAGTCATTAAACGGTTAAAACCTGACAAACGCGAATATGCTTCACTAGTAGAATCTGTCATTACTAGACTCAATCAAAATGATGTTCCCGTTGAAAAACAATATGATAATGCTATTCAATTGACTGTTGTTTGGGTCAATCGAATCTTATTTTTAAAACTTTTAGAATCTCAACTGGTTTCTTTCAACAATAACGAAAAATTAAAATTTTTAACTTATGAAAAGATAAAGAGTTATGGCGATTTAAGTGACTTATTTTTTGGAGTCCTTGCGAAGCGTCATGAGAAACGAGATAAACGTTTAGAAGATAAATTTGGGGATATTCCATATTTGAATAGTTCACTTTTTGAAGAGACAGACCTTGAACGATCGCCAGATGGAATTGCTATTGATCGCTTGCGCGAAGAAGATATTCAGATTTACAGCAAAACAGTAATCAAAGGTACTGACGGGAAACGTAAAAATGGTAAGATGGACTTTCACCAATATCTCTTTGAATTTCTAAATGCTTATGATTTTTCAACAACTATCAAGCACAAAAAAAATTCCAAAAATGAACTTATCAATGCTTCAGTTCTGGGATTGATTTTTGAAAAGATAAACGGTTACGCGGATGGTTCTTTCTTCACACCGGGAAAGATTACCATGTATATGTCTCGGCGCGCGCTTCACTCTGCTGTCGTTGATAAGGTCAATCAAATGTTGGGGTGGAATGCTAAAAATATTGAAGACTTAAAATTTAATATAGATAATATTGCAGTTGCTCGCAAAGTGGGAAGAGCAATTGATAGCTTAAGAATATGTGACCCAGCTGTAGGATCAGGACATTTTCTCGTTTCAATCCTCAATGAAATTGTCTCTTTGAAAAATGAATTACATTGTTTATTTGACGCTGATGGGAATATTCTCAATGATATTCATTGCTATGTGGCGAATGATGAACTGATTGTTCAGGATTTTTCAGGGAATAATTTCGCCTATAGTGTGGGAAATATTCCTTCAACAAGAATACAAAAAGCAATTTTTATGCAAAAGCAAGCTATTATTGAAAATTCTTTATTTGGTGTAGATATTAACCCTAATTCAGCTAATATCTGCCGGTTACGTCTTTGGATTGAACTTTTGAAAAACTCATATTATGATGAAACAGGCAGACTGGTAACCCTCCCAAACATTGATATTAATATCAAAGTAGGTGACAGTTTACTCCACAAATTTGATTTTGACTTTAGCTTTGATTTGCGGAAAAATGATTTCAAAGATTACTTACAACTGGTTAAAGAATACAAAAACACTAATAATAAACGTACAAAAGCTGAAATTTTTGAAAAAATCAATAAAATTAAATCATCGTTTGATGATACTGCCACTAGTCCAGAACTAAAGCGTCTTAAGCAGCTTAGAAAGAAATTGAAAGATCTGACAGTGATGGACCTCTTAAATGACATGAATGATGAACAAAAACGCTTTGAGGAGATTAGTAGGCAATTTTCAGTAGCACAAAAAGCATTTGATAAATCAATGCAAAATCCAATGTTTAAAAAAGGTTTAGAATGGCGCATGGAATTCCCCGAAGTACTTGATGAATATGGGAATTTTATTGGATTTGACCTAGTGATTGGGAATCCACCCTACATTTTTTCGCGAAATCAGTCGTTTAGTGATGATATGAAAAAGTATTATCTCAGTACTTATAAAGTTAGTGAATATCAAGCTAATACTTATACGTTCTTTATTGAGTTAGCTTATAAATTGATGCGTAAAGGTGGAACATTCAGCTTTATAATTCCAAACAACTTCCTGACAATCCAAACTAATTCTAAAATACGTGAATTTATTACAAAAGAAACCAGTGATGTTATTCTGATTAACTCGCTCGATAAAATTTTTTCAGACGCAAGCGTTGACAATTGCATCATTTTTTTTAAGAAAAATAAGCCAAACTGGATTCAAGTTTCAGAGTTGAAAAACAATGAGTTCAATACCTTAGACACGGTAAAATCAGATTTTTTTGGTAAAAATCCAATTTTCAGTTTATCAATGGTTAAGTACAATAACGTCATAAACTCATTTTGGAAAGTGAATAATTTCCCAAAATTAGACAGAATAGAAATAGCAACTGTAAAATCTGGAGTTGTGGCTTATGAAACTGGTAAAGGGAAACCAAAAATATCAGCACAAGATAAAAAAAATCGTATCTACCATTCTAATATTCAAATTAGTCAAGAGTATAGAAAATATCTTGATGGTGAAAATGTGAGTCGATATAGTTTGACTTGGAATAGTAAATATATTAAATATGGCGAAAATCTTGCTGCAATGAGAAATCCTAAGCTTTTTGAAAAACCTAGAATATTAGTTCGACAAATTCCAAGTTATGATACTTATGCGATTGAAGCTGTTTATACAGATGAGGATTTTATCAATGACCGAAATTCAATGATTATTACCGATATTATTGTCGATCCAATGTACTTGCTAGGTATCATTAACTCTAAAATTTTGACCATTTGGTTCATAATGAAGTTTGACAAATTTCAACGTAGAATTTTTCCGCAATTTAAGGTTAATGAACTAGGTGATTTTCCAATACCTAACGCAAATGAAGAGTTGCAAAACAAAATAGCTCAGCCAGTCCGACAGTTAATGAACGAGATGAAAAAAGAGAGCAGAGATGATACTTTGCTGTCTATTCTGAATACTCAAATTGATGAACTCGTTATGGATTTGTTCCAATTAAATAAAGAAGAAAAACAAAGTGTTCGAGATTTTGAAGTGTAACAATTTTGCTTAAATAATTAATTTCATTATTTAGAAACACTGATGACAAATTATTATGTGTATGAAAGGTTTTTATGAAAAAAATTGCAGAGGTTCAGGATAAAATACGGATTTTTGAACAGTCATTAAATTCTCAAGTTTCTGAAGAAGAGATAATGCAAAAACTATTGGTTCTCTGCAATAATGTTGAGATACCAATAGAGGTTGTCAATTGGCAGACTGGGACGAAATTTTATAGGGCCAGAATATTAAAAAATAGTGATTTAAATCAACTAAAAAATTGGGATAAAAGTGATTTTTGGAGTTTACCAAAAAACAACATTTATAAATATGGAAGACTTAATCATGTTAAGGAGTCGGTTTTATACTTAAGTAATGACTTCAATCAAACTTTAAAAGAAGTAAGGTTTGATCCAAATAAAAAACTGCCAGTTGTGATTTCTTGTTTTAAAGTTAAACAGTCTTTTGGTAGTGTTCATATTGGTGGTGATGATCCAAAAGATAGTTCTGAAAATAATTTATCAATAATAAAGAGTTTATATACTGATTTTTTCAGATCTCAATTTTCGAAACCAGTTGGCATAGGGACTGAATATTTATATTTTCTGTCTAATGCTATTGCTAAAACTTTTTATGATTTACCAATACAAGTATCAAAAGCATGGACATACAACGCTGTGGATAATTATAATTTTTATAATGTAGCATTCAAGGCTAACATTTCTGATCAAATTCTTGATTATAAAGGCTCTGTGGTTGTTAAAGAAATTTCTGAAAATGGACTTACAATTCCGCTAATGTTTAACGAAAAATATCAATTATGCCTGTCGAATAATGAAGTGATAAACAGTATATTTAATTTGAGATTTCAAGCTTAGGATAGGTATGGTCTAAAAATTTACCATTTAATATTTATGATTTATATAGACCCCTCAAAATATTCTACAGATTTCCACACCCAAAGAATGGAGAATCGTGTTTTGAAAGTTAAATCAAAAATTGACATAAGCGTAAATTCATTTACTAGGCAATTAGGAGTTTAACATTATTGAACTAAATCTGGTTCTGTTGCAAAGTTTTCCAAAAAATCTATTTTTGTGTAAAATTGAGAAAAAAGACAGAGAGGACAGAGTAATGAATCATTTTAAAGGCAAACAATTCAAAAAAGACGTCATTATTGTCGCTGTTGGTTACTACC
>JAFRKN010000006.1 GCA_017431725.1 Candidatus Saccharimonadota bacterium
ATACGTTCCCGGGTCTTGTACACACCGCCCGTCAAACCATGAGAGTCATGAGCACCCGAAGTCTGCTTCGGCGGCCTAAGGTGAGCAGGATGATTGGGGTTAAGTCGTAACAAGGCATCGGTACGAGAACGTGTCGATGGATTACCTCCTTTCTTGAGAAGGAATTGATGCTTATGAATCCGCGAGGATGCATAATGCTAGGTCGGTTACGGTTATGATTATATGCAAGCTTGAATCATAACAGCCCTCGTTAAGAGGCGTAACGTTAAGCTATTTGACGATGATTTGCACAACTAAGTTGTTAAAACGAAAATTTCCCCAACGGGGGAATTTTTTGAAGATAAGGTTACGTTCGGGTTTTTGGCATTGACGTTTTAAGAAAAGTATTATATAATAAAACTAAGTTAATCAAGGTTAACTCGCATCCACCTTGCGTATGCAAGTGGAAATATATTAAGAGGAGGTATTCGGATGAATACCAGAAGTTTTGAGATTGTTGGAGGACCAAGTAGAGATGCACTATTTGATGCATGCAAATATGCCTACGATAGTCGTTCAACTATTGTTGTTGATTTCGAGGTGGCCATAGGCTATACCGCACCGCCATCTCAACCTGGAGCCGGGTATATCCCAATGAAATTAAAAGGAATTAAGATAGTGGGAATCCGACATGAGGACGGTAGCGGTGCTGGGTTTCGCATACACGGCTATTGTGATGCCGATTTAAACCTTCGGGACTACAAATATTCCGCGACTTGGCAACATTACAAATTTAGAGCGTCTTACGACACCAAACACCGTACCGGTGAATTTACCTTTATTCTCTAAACTTCCTCCCCGCCCGGACCTTGTGTCCGGGCATTTTTATGCCAATTATCTCTTATCTCCCTCACCGTGTAACTTATTTCTTCTCCTCCGGCTTTCTAACTTAGCGATATTTTCATCAGCCACTTCAGATAATGGCACATCAAGATATCTCGCAATCGCCGCCACATACCAAAGAGTATCTCCAAGCTCTTTAATAATCAAATCCTTATCTTCAGGCGAGACCACGCCATTCTTATCTCTCAAAATCTTTTTTATTTTATCTGCCGTCTCGCCCGCCTCTCCAACCAAACCTAGAACCTTTTCTATAAATCCAACCGCCTTTAAATCCGCCGTCGCTTCCGCCAAATCATATTTTGCTGCCTTTTTCTGATATTCATCAAATCCCATATACCTCCTTATCTGTTAAAAATATTATAGCACAGTGGTATAATTAGATTATGGAAGATACGCGGAATTTAATTGATGAATATAAGGGAATGACGAACGAACAAGTTTTTTCTGCGCTCGAGAAGTCTCGCACTTCTTTAGAGATTGCCATTGAAAATGTTGAACACGATTTCAATATCGGTTCGATTGTCCGTACCGCGAACTCTTTTAATGTTAAAAAAGTTCATATTATTGGCAAGAAAAAATATAATCGTCGTGGTGCGATGTGTACCGATAAATATCTTGAAATTATTCACCATCCGACCGTGGAAGATTTTCTTAAAACCCAAAAGAACAGGGAATTAGTTGCCATTGAAAATAATACCGAACGTGCAAAACCGTTAAATGATAAAAAATTTATCAAAGATACTACCCTTATTTTCGGCTCGGAGAACAACGGTATTACGAAAGACTTATTAGATCGAGCGAAAGATGTCAGATTTATTGAGAGCTTCGGCTCTACGCGTTCAGTTAATGTCGGCGTTGCCGCGGGAATTGCTATGTATGAGTACATACGCCAAACTACCTTCTAAAAAACCAAAGCAAAAAGCTCCCCATCGCTCTTTTTTCCGCCGTCTCGATATTCGTTTCCCTTGGCTAAAGCTTGCAGCTGTAATTTTAATTGGAATTTTTGCTATTATGGATCTTCTCGATCTCACCATTTCCAAAATTGGTGATCCTTACGATAAAATTAAAATCGCTCCCATGTCTCATCACGTGCGTGCTACCGAACGCTATTTCAATGGCAGAATGCTTGTCGCCCTTACTTTCGACGACGGTCCATCTGCCGAAACTACCCCAATCCTTCTCGATATTCTCTTTCAAAAAGATGTTCCAGCAACCTTCTTTATGCTAGGTAGCATGGCAAGGAAAAACCCAGATTTAGTGCGTCGCGCCGAAAAAGAAGGGCATAACATCGGCAGCCACACTATGTATCATCAAAATCTCGTCCGCATTTCTGCTAAAGCCACCCAAAACGATATTTCCGAAGCCAAAACAGTTTTTAACGAAATCTTAGGCCATCAACCCACTTATACTCGCCCACCTTATGGCAATATAAATAACACCGTGCGTTCTTCGGTTGGCACCCCTATGATTCTTTGGTCGGTCGACTCTCTCGACTGGCAAAGTAAAAATGTTGACGCTATTGTCGCAACGATTATGGAACAAGTTCATGATGGTGCTATCATTTTGATGCATGATATTTACCCGACTTCTGTTGAAGCAGTCCCTATTATTATTAATAAATTAAGAGATGCCGGCTATGAATTTGTCAACATTTCCGAACTCGTCAAAATGCGTAGCATTAACCTTTCACCAGGCACAGCTTATTATAATTTTCGTCCCTAATTTATTTTCCGAACATTAATTTTACCAATAGACCAAGCAAAAAAGTATGTAGATTTGCTGTCACCAAGAGCCCAACTACTACCGTTATTATGCCAAACAGTTTAACGTGATCATATGAAGAAACCCCATTAGCCAAATTTTCGGCAATTTGACGATAAAAAATCACAATTAAACCCCCAGCCAATGCAATCATTAACCCTCCAAACATCCAACCTAAACTAAATTCATAATCCATAAGAACTATTATATCACAAATATTTACAGAGGGTTGACATTTTTCTCATTTCCGTTAAAATATAGGAGCAAGGGGTAATAGCTCAGCTGATTAGAGCGCTGCCTTTGCAAGGCAGAGGTCCTGGGTTTGAGTCCCAGTTACTCCACCAAGCAAATTACTACCAAGCGGGGATATAGCTCAGCTGGTTAGAGCGCGTCACTGATAATGACGAGGTCTGTGGTTCAAGTCCACATATCCCCACCAGATTATAAAAAACTCGGCATATTAGCCGATTTTTTAGTGGTAAATTTCTGTTAAGTACCCTGCAGGTTCTAGGGTGCTATTTTGTACCAATTTTGCATAAAAAATGGGGCAAAAAGTACCGTTTTGCCCCTATAAATTCGTCTGTTAATACCCTAAACAACCAGATCTTATAATCTTTATTTTAAATCTTTGAATACAATGTTGAATCCGATAAGGCATCTATAATTAATTTATCAATTGTTAAGTCTCTTTCTGGCGTAGTATTGGTGTACATTAGATAATAAGCAAAGTCGTCATCTAGAAAAACCGCATCATCTAGGCTTGTTTGCTGAGCGTTTCCGCTTTCAACCGCTGTTTTGTCTACTTTTATTAACCCTACCGTTGCTGTTTTTTGTTTATTGTTTACGGGCGAAGCAACAATTGATAACCAACCATCATTATCTAGCGTATATGAAACTACGGAAATTGATTCTGGGATTTTAACATTTAATTTCCAGTCATCAATAATTATATTGGTTTTACTATTTTCGGAAGTATTATTGTTTGCACTTGTATTCTCTATAGTATTTTCTAATTTTTCTATCGATTGTTTCAGTTGTGTTATCTCTGAGTTTAATTCTGAAATTTGATTATCCTTTTGTGAATTCTGCAATATGCCATAAACGCCAAACCCAATACCACAAACTGCTACGATACAAGCAATTGCTGTAGCAATTTTTAATCCGTTACCGCCGTTTTGTTTGTTATTTTCTGTCACAGGCGCTATTGGCGCACCAGTATCTACATTTTGTTCCATTATTATCCTTTCGATTATCCTTATGTTTTATTATAGCACATTCATAGTCCAACTTTGCACGTAAATCTCCCCTATACAGTGTTAATACCTACCCAATTCGCCCCCACCAAATTTTAAAAAACTCGGCATTTTAGCCGATTTTTTAGTATGTTTATTTATTAGCTTACGTCATCACAAAGAAAGACCGCCCCTTCTCGGAGCGGTCTTTTAGGTCATACATAGAATTAAGTAGCCTCGCAGTTTAATCTACTTAAAACTACCTCTAGTTTATATCACGAAATGCATAATGTCAAGACCTTTTTTCCACATTTTGTGCAAAAAATTAGAAAAACGTGTTCGGATTTTATAAAAATATTAAAACACTTTTTTAAGAAAAAGCATATTGACAAACGTTAAGCACTATGCTATAATCACGACATACACTCTTGTAATGGGTGGTGATTAATTTTTAATATGGTGGGCAGAATAGGAGTTCTAGAAATGGCTGGAACTAAAGCTGGCGGCATGAAAGCTGCTGCTACTAACAAAGCTAAATACGGTAAAGAATTCTATGCCCGTATTGGTAAAAAAGGTGGCCAAAATGGTCACACTGGTGGTTTCGCTGCTAACCCTGCGTTAGCTCGTATTGCTGGGGCCAAAGGTGGACGGATTTCTCGTCGTGGTCCTGCTAAAAAAGCTGCCTAATAATTTAAACTAAATTTTCGCAACGGGGACAATGATAGTCCCCGTCTTGCGTCTGAAATCGCGTAAGCCCACACTTAGGGCAACGCGATTTTTTGTGTAACCAATCTCGGTAAGTATCAAGCTCCCATTGTATAAAGTCGTCATCTATTTCGACCCCATACAAAGCAGCCAGTTCTTTTGCTTTTTCCCAAGCCTCCGCCTCCATTTTTAATCGTCCTACGCCAGTCTTAAAGTCTTTGTGCCCCAAGATAGCATGCGAAATCTCATGTAGAGTCAAAAGCTCATCAAAAGGCTCATTTGGGCCCAAGATAATCGTTTTTGGCGGGTGAAACGCAAACTTCTTGCCTTTTTTAAATCTAAATTCTGGGAAATCGTTCTCTATTTTTTTTTCAAAAGTCACCTGCATAAAAGGGAATTACTCTCGTTCCTTTTGACGAGCGTAAATATTACAACCATAAATTACCGACTCATTCGGCCTTTTCGGACGACGAAATTTTATACCTAAATCACTAGGCAAATATTTGGCATACAATTTAAATATTTTTCCTAGAGGCCCTCCCAAAACAATTGTTTCTGGCTGGTATTTTTTCACGATATCTGGTAAACCCAGATAAACTCGTTTTGCAATATCCTTCATGATTTCTTTTCCTCGTAGATCAGTAGCATAATCGGCATGGTAATAATTTTCGAGAGCTGAGGAGGCAGCGATATCTTCCCATTCTTCAACTTTTCCATCATAAAAATACATCTTATGGCCAGGTTCGAAACTATTAGACTCGGGCAAAATACGATTTTTTTCGATAATTCCACCACCGATTCCGGTTGAAAAAGTCAAGAAAATTACTTTACCCGGAATACGAAAAGCTTCGTAAAGAGCACCTAAATTAGCATCATTTTCAAAATAAATTGGGCACTCGAACAAAGATTTTATTGGTGTTAACAGGTCAATATCGCCCCAATCTCGGTTCCCAAATCGAACTGAATAATTTTTTTGAACAAGACCAGGAATTGCCACAACAACTGAACGGATTTTATATTTTTGGAACTTTTCCAGATTTTCTTTCAATTCCTCAATAAAGGTTTTTGAGCCCCGAGCTGTTTTAAACTTAAAGCGTCTCACTACCCGACCCCTCTTTGAGAAGAGTGCAATTAAAGTTTTTGTTCCTCCGATATCAACTGCTAGATACATATATTGATTATATCATGGTTTTTTGTTATAATTAACTAATCTTGGGCTCATTCACTAATTTATATCCTAGATAAGACGTGTCTCAAGCAGGATATCTCGTCAGTACCCGTTGGGAAAAAATATATCTTATAAGTTAGTGAATGGGCCTAAAGGAAGGAAAATTAAAGATGGCAAATGCCAAAAAAATCACTATGGATGAACTCCTAGCTAGTAATGAGGAGTCATTCAAAAAAGTCACCGCTGGTGATACTATTAAAGGAACGGTCTTATCCGTCAAAAAACACGAGATTTTAATTGATCTCGGAGCTCAGGGAATCGGATTGATCCCGCGTCGCGAAGCCTCATTCGCTCGTAATTTAAACGTTGGAGACGAAGTCGCCACCTCTGTTGTTGAAGCAGAAATGGATGATGGCTATGTTTTGCTTTCGCTCCGTAAAGCCGTTAAAGATAAAGGCTGGGATGAAATTCAAACTAAGCTTGATAATAACGAAACTGTTGAAATTACCCCATTTGACGCCAATAGAGGCGGATTATTGGTTGAATACGAAGGTATCAGAGGATTTTTACCAGTTTCTCAACTTTCGGCTGAACATTATCCACGCGTGGGTTCTGCTGACAAAGAGGAAATTTTGCAACGTCTCAATTCATTGGTTGGAAAATCTATCAAAGTACGCATTTTGGATGCCAACAAAAAGGAAAATAAGCTTATCTTTTCTGAAAAAGAGGCCATCAAAGACGGTCTAGCTGAACGTTTCGCTGAGCTAAAGGTTGGCGATACCGTAAAAGGCGTGGTCACTGGTGTAGTTGATTTTGGCGTTTTCGTCAACGTAGATGGCATCGAGGGGCTAATTCATATTTCCGAAATTTCTTGGGAACGAGTCAATAATCCTTCGGATTATGTTAAGGTTGGTGATACAATCGAAGCTAAAATCATCGCAATTGATAAAGAACGTCTCTCGCTCTCAATGAAACAATTAGTTGAAGACCCTTGGATTTCTGAGGTAGAAAACCTTAAGAAAGGCTCAAAAGTCGAGGGAACTGTCACTAGGATTACTCCATTTGGCGCCTTTGTCCAAATTTCTCCCGCTATCGAAGCTTTAGTCCATGTTTCCGAGCTAGGAGAAGGCTCTGATGTCGACCCCGAAAAAATCTTTACCTTAAACGAACGCAAAAGCTTTAAAGTTCTCGATATCGATAAAGAAGGTCGCAAAATCTCTTTATCTATTGCCAAAAAATAATTTTTTGAAAGACACTGTTTCCAAAAGAATTTGCTTATGATATAATGAATCTATCTATTTGAGGAGATTTTTGTGAAGAATAAGAAAGAATATAAAGAACGCCCTTGGCTTGAATTTTACGATGAACAAGGTATTCCTGGTAATATTGAATATCCTGATTGCTCGATGGTAGATATGGTCATGCAAAGCGCCGAAAAATGGCCTGATAATGTTGCTTATGTTTATTATGGGCATAAAGTAACTTATAAAAACTTCGTAAAAAAAATTGAAAAAGCCGCTCGCGCTCTCAAAAACTATGGTGTCAAAGAGGGTGACCGCGTAACGATTTGTATGCCAAATACCCCTGAAGGAATTACGATGGTTTACGCCGTTAATATGGTCGGCGCCATCTGTAATATGGTTCACCCATTATCATCGGAAAAGGAGCTAGAATATTATATTAAAGTTGCTGAATCAAAATATGTACTCGTTTTTGACGCTATTTTTGACAAAATCTACCGCTTAAGAGATTCTGCAGGGCTAGAGCGTATAATTGTTGTTCGTCCCTCTGATGGGCTCGGCTTTTTAAAGCAAAAAATGTATCGCCTGCTCCACGTCAAAAAAGTTAAACTTCCTATCAATGATAGCAGAGTAGTTTTATGGGAAGATTTTATTGCTAACTCTTATTTTTATCAGGGTAATTACCACGAAGAAAGAAGTGCCAACGATCCTTCTGTTATCCTTTATTCTGGCGGGACGACCGGAGCACCCAAAGGCATCCTCTTAACTAATCTAAATTTTAATGCACTAGGCATTCAAGCTACTACAGTCATCAAACAAGCTGTACCTGGCGCAACTATTCTTTCTATTTTACCGATTTTTCATGGTTTTGGCTTAGGCGTTTGTATCCATACTCCCCTCTGCAAGGGTATGGGTTGTATTCTTATTCCGGCCTTCTCTTATAAACAATTTGCTGATATGATTCGTAAGAATGAACCAAATTTTATTGCTGGTGTCCCTACTCTTTACGAATCTCTTGTAAATAGCAAATTAAAGTCTGGTGATCTTAAATCGGTTACAGCGGTTATCTGCGGTGGGGATGCTCTCAATCAAACTCTCCGCGATAAAGTTAATAAATGTCTTGAAACTTATGGTTCCTCCGCCAAAATTCGAGTCGGCTATGGTTTAACTGAAGCTACTGGTGCAGTTTGTCTTTCTCCAGAAAATTCTTTTAAAAATGGCATTATTGGTGCACCTTTCCCAGATATTTATTGTAAAATCATTCGTACTGGCACGCACGACCAAGCTGATGTTGGTGAAGAAGGAGAAATTTGTATTTCTGGTCCACTAGTGATGGTAGGATATTTGAATGATGACGCAGAAACCGCTCAAGCGCTTCGTCTCCACGACGATGGTAAAGTTTGGCTTCATACTGGTGATTTGGGTATTTTAGGCGAAGATGGTTTTATTTATTTTGCGCAACGTCTAAAACGCATGATTATTTCCTCTGGTTATAATATCTACCCAACCCATCTTGAATCAATTATTAATTCCCATGAAGGAGTTCTTACCTCTACAGTTATTGGGATTGACCATCCTCATAAAGGCCAAGTGCCAAAGGCCTTCATCGTGCTTAAATCCGGCTACAAAGCTGGTAAAAAAGTTGAACGTGAAATCAGGGAATTATTAGAACGTAATGTCCCAGTCTATGCTCTCCCAGTCGCCTATGAATTTCGTGACAAACTTCCTCAAACCCTAGTTGGCAAAGTTGCCTTCAAAAAACTAGAGGAAGAAGAAAAATCCAAAGAATAATCAATAGAGAACCAATAAAAGTTATATTGGTTCTCTATTTAAATATATCTTTAAAAAGCTTATCTGTAATTTTACGTCCAATTGCACTTCCGGCTGACCCGAGTATATTTCCAATCACTCTTTCTTTAACTTTCTGAGCCTTTTCTTTGGCTTTTTTGGCCTCTCTTTCGGCCTCTAGGCGTCTTTTCTCCTCAGCCTTGATACGTTCTGCTTCTGCTTTTTCAGCGGCTCTAGCGGCCGCAATACGCTCCTTTTCAGCCAATTTTGCCTGTTCATCCGCTGCCTTTTCTGCTGCTTTATCAGCTGCTATCTGTTGTTTTTCAGCTGCTATCGCTTCTTCTTGCGCCGCTATCTCTGCTGCTTTTGTATCGGCCTTTTGTTGGATGATTTCCGCTGCTGATTCTGGATCTATAATTTCATCATATTTACCCACCAACGGGCTAGCATTAATTACTTTATTTCGGGCAATTCCATCAATCGCTCCCATTAAACTTTGAGGAGGTAAGATAGTGGCTCTCTCTACTATCTCTGGTGCGCCCTTCTCATTTTGGAAGGAAATTAAAGCCTCGCCAGTACCAAGCTCCAAGATTGCCTTCTCTGTATCAAACTTTGGATTTACCCTAAAAGCTTGCGCCGCCGCCTTTACCGCCTTTTGCTCCGAAGGAGTATAGGCGCGCAAAGAATGTTGTACTCTATTACCAAGTTGCGCCAAAACCTCATCTGGGATGTCGGTTGGACTTTGAGAAATGAAATAAAGCCCAATCCCACGCGAACGGATTAGTTTTACTACTTGTGCAATTCGTTTTAATCTATAAGCTGGCATGCCATTGAAGAGCAAATGTGCTTCATCGAAGAAGAAAACCAGCTTTGGCTTATCCAAATCACCTACCTCTGGTGAAGTCGAGAACAAAGTTGTAAGAAGCCAAAGCAGAAACGCCGCATACATATCTGGACTCTCAAACAATGTAACAGCATGCAGTATATTTATCACTCCTCGTCCGTTCTCTGTGGCAAAGAAGTCATGAATATCGAGAGCTGGCTGACCGAAGAAATGATTGGCTCCCTGGTTCTCCAGCGTCAAAAGTGACCTCTGTATTACGCCAATACTTTGAGTGGTAATATTGCCATATCGAGTCGAATATCTATCTTTATTTTCGCTTACATATTGTAAAACTGCTCGAAGATCTTTTAGGTCAATCAATGCTAGATTTTCATCTTTTGCAATTGCAAACGCAATCGCTAAATTACCTTCTTGTGCTTCTGATAAGCCTAACATAATAGATAATACTTCTGGCCCAACTGATTCAACAGTCGCTCGAAGCGGATGCCCTTCAGTCCCAAATAAATCCCAAAAGCGCACAGAGAAAGATTTTGCTTCAAAATCTTTCACAGCAATTTTATCTAATCTTTTTTGAATTGCCTCCGTTACCTCACCTTTTATTGCCATACCAGCGAGATCGCCCTTTACATCAGCCAGAAACACCGGCACGCCCGCATCCGAAAAACTTTCCGCCATCACCTTAAGAGTAATCGTTTTTCCAGAACCTGATGCTCCTGTAATAATGCCATGTCGGTTTGCCATCTGTAGCAAAATAGAAAGTTCCGTTCCATCATCTGTTTTTCCAATTAATAGTTTGTCTTTTAAAAGCATATAAACTCCTTTTATTAACTTAATTATATAACAAAATTGTGTTAAAATAATTTTATGTTTTGGAAAGTTCTTATTGTTTTAATTATTTCTATGATTCCTCTGGTTGAACTTCGTGGTGCTATTCCGGTCGCCGTAGGGATGGATCTTGGTCTTCCAGAATGGCTAGTTTTGATAATTGCAATTATTGGCAATATCATTCCTGTACCAATTATTTTCTTCTTTGCTCGGAAAATTCTCAATTGGGGAAGTAAACAAAAATGGAAGCCGTTCAAACAATTTTGCAATTTCTGCCTCAAAAAAGGCGAAAAAGGAGGCGAAAAACTCCTTAAAAAGGCAGGGAATTACGGCACCTATTTTGCTCTCTTTCTTTTTGTTGCTATTCCGATTCCAGGAACTGGTGCTTGGACTGGTACACTCGCCGCCAGTATTTTAAATTTAGATTTTAAGAAAACCACCATTGCCATTACGACTGGAATTATTACCGCAGGCCTCATTATGCTCGCCGTTTCTCTTGGCCTTTTTAAAATCATTTTAGGTTGAAAACTAATTCTTTATTGGTATAAATTTTTTTACAATTGTATCTTTTTTGCTATTTTTAAGATAAGAGGCTCCCATTATACAAAATAGAGTTGCTCCCACCATATTCACAAGGATGTCTTTCATTGTATCCATAATTCCAATATCCAAAAATCCTTCATCTATTGTTATAACTTCACCATTTTGAAGATAAATGTCCGTCTTTTCGATATTATTTAATCTTACTGGCCGATTTCCGCCGTCACGCTGCAAAGTAATTGTAGAAATCTGGCGCACATGCGCATCTTTTTGAGCGTCAGTCCGCGCTGTCATATCGAAAGTAAATTCTAAACATTCCCACATCGTCCCAAGTGTCATCGAAAAACAAAATGCAAAAAGGAGCGTGAATAATCGTGATTTTTCGCCTTTGTTTATAATTTCGACAATAGACAATCCAATACCAGCAATCACAAAACCGCTTAATAAATGCAAAATAATGTCCCAAAAAGGGAACGGCCCATAAAAAGCAAATACCTCTCCTAGAACTAGAGAGGCAAACACGAAAAGATAAAAAGTAATTTCAAGTGTCGCTGGCAAACGAAGTTTAAACCGATAAGAGACAAAACTCGGTATCAGATAAAACATTAACGCTGCAAATGACAATCCAATTTTTACCCAGTCGCCGATGATAATTGTATTGATAAAAGCAATAAAAGTTAAACTCCAAATTACGAAAAACGCGAATAATACAAACTTATTTTTCTCTTTAAAATAATCCTCTACAGTTTTCTTAATCTTACTCATAACAGTATTCTATCATAATTTTTGCTAAAAAAATGGCTCCCGGGACCGGACTCGATTCGAAGAACGATGTCCAGCTTTTTGGTACGAAAAAAGCCCAAAGGGCTTTTGAGTGGCTCCCGGGACTGGACTCGAACCAGCAACCTCGAAGTTAACAGCTTCTTGCTCCACCATTGAGCTACCCGGGAATATCCCTATTATAGCATAATTTTTGATTTTGTGATAAAATTAGAACAGTTTATTTTTACGGTCAGAAAGGAGAGAGTCATGGAAGAAAAGACTATTCAGATTGCTGGTTCTATCACAGTTGACGAGCTATCCAAAGCTCTCGGTCTTTCTGTAACTGAACTTATCGGTACTCTCTTTAAAAACGGTATCGTTGCCACGATTAATCAGCGCCTCGATTTTGAAACCGCTTCCATTATTATTGAAGAACTTGGTCTTAAGAATGTCAAACTAGAAAGAAAAAATACTTCTACTAGAACTTCCAATCTTCATCGGGAATTATCCGATAAAGCTGTAGCAAGACCACCCGTAGTTGCTGTCATGGGTCACGTTGATCACGGTAAGACTACTCTACTAGATACTCTCCTCCACAAGAAAACTGTCGACGACGAGGCTGGCGGTATTACTCAACATATTTCTGCCTACCAGTTAGAACACGATGGCCGGTTAATCACTTTTCTCGATACTCCTGGTCACGAAGCTTTTGCCGCTATTCGTCAACACGGCGCGATGTTAACCGACATCGTAGTTATTGTCGTCGCCGCTGATGATGGCGTAAAACCTCAAACTATTGAAGCAATTAATTTCGCGAAATCTGCCAACGCCAAAATCATTGTCGCCATTAATAAAATCGACCGCGAAGGCGCTGATGTTCAAAGAACTATGGCCGACCTTTCTAACAATGGACTTCAGCCCGAAGAATGGGGTGGCGATATTATCATGGTTCCGATTTCCGCAAAGATGAACCAGAACCTCGACAAACTTCTCGACATGATTCTCCTTACCGCCGACATCGAAGAATTAAAAGCCGACGTTAACATTCCAGCCGAAGGTCTCGTCATTGAATCTCATATGGAGGTTGGTAAAGGCTCGGTTGTTAATATTTTAATCACTGGCGGAGAACTCAAAGTCGGAGAATTTATTGTCGCCGGCTCAACCTATGGCAAAGTTCGCACCATGCTAGATTATAAAGGCAAGCCAAAGGGCAAAGCTACTCCTTCTACCCCAGTTACTATTACCGGTTTTAAAGAACTTCCAAATTTTGGTGACCGCTTCGAAGAGGTAAAGGACGAAAAGACTGCCCGTAAAATGGCGCTTCTTAATGCCCAAGCTCTTGCTAATGAATCTGCCGATGCGAATGTAACTAGCTCCGACCTTCTTCGTATGATGAATGTGGCGGATAATACTAAAACTTTCAATGTTATCGTCAAAGGCGACGTTTTAGGCTCAGTTACTAGCGTAGTAGATAGCCTCCGTCTTATTGACACTAAAGGTGAAATCACTCTCAATATCGTTTCTACTGGTGTTGGCGATATTAACGAAAACGATGTTTATATGGCCGCCGGTGAAAATACTGTAATTTATGGTTTTAACGTCTCTGTCCCAATTAATATTAGTAAAATGGCTGCGCGCGATCATGTTCCAATCCGCATTTATAAAGTCATTTACGAACTTTTAGACGACGCTAAACATGAGATGGAAAACTTACTTGACGCCGAAATTATAGAAGAAGACAAAGGAGAATTAAAAGTTCTTGGTGTATTTCGCACTGAAAAGACCTCAATTATTGCTGGTGGCGAGGTTTTAACTGGCGATTTAAAACCTGGTTATCTTGCTCGTGTGGTTCGTAATAAGACCTATCTGGGTGAAGTTGAAGTAACTTCTGTCCAAAAAGAAAAAATTGATGTCAAAGAACTCATTGCTGGCGAAACTGGCGGCCTTGCCTTAAAAACCGCCAATAAAATTGATCTTGAAATTGGCGATCGTCTCAAATTCTTCACTCGCGAAACCAAAAAACGCACACTTTAAGACAATAATAAATTTTTTTGAGCTTATCATTTACAGGCTGAAAATTTCCAAAAAATAGTGATGGAAAGCCGGTACTGAAATACCGGAAGGCTTCCATCAAATTATTTTTTGGAATTTTCACCTTAGATAAGCTCAAAAAAGTTTATTATTATTAAACCATGTGTTATTATTAAACATAAGGAGAACAATACATGGAATTTGACGAAAAATTTTTGCAAGAAATGGGACTTTCGGCCATGCCAGAAGACCAAAAACAACAATTTTTAGACTATGTCCAAGAAGAACTTGAAGTTCGCATTGGCGAACGTATTTCTAAAGGTCTTACTGAAGTTCAATTAAACGAATTTGATATGATTACTGACCAAATTGAGGCTGCCAAATGGCTTGAAGAAAACCGCCCAGATTACCGCGAAATAGTCAATCGCACTATTGAAGAAATGAAAGCCGAAATTCGCGCCAATCGCACCAAACTTGTCACTCCAGAAGTCTAAACTATACGCATTCTAGAAATATACTTAGTTATTTTTTATAGCCGTTCAAAAATGCTTTCGCGTCCATCGCTTTACGCCCTTCAGGCTGTAATAAATCTACCGCAATAGAATGTCCGTCAGCACAGGGAATTGAAAGAACCGCTGTCTCATTCGGCTTTAATATATGCGCCTCGTGTATGATACAAGAGACGCCAAAAAACGTGTATTTTGGTTTTGGGAAGACCTGGAAAGCTACGATTTTCCGGAAAGTCTGTTCTGACGAATCTGTTTCGGGGGTTAAAACCCCCATATTTTTTGTAAGTTTCCCACAAAAAGTCGCCTCCGCAGCATTTTGTAAAATCGGTTTTGGCAAATCTGCCAAATTCTTTATAATCCATTTCGCCCCAGTTTCTGCCAACGCTTTGTAAATTTCATTTTTACAAAAGGGCAAATCCGATAAGGTAGTCTGATAATAAATCGGACCCGCGTCCATCTCTTTAACTAATTTCATGATAGATACAGAAAAATCGTTATCTCCAGCCAAAATTGCGCTCTCTATTGGTGACGCGCCTCGATATAAAGGTAACAGGGAAGGATGGATATTCAAAATGCCCTCTGGTTCAAACAAATCTAAGACCTCACTCTTTATTAAAACTCCAAACGACGCCAAAACCCCATGTGCCTCTGGAAATTCTCGTTTTAAACGACAAACTTCCGCTAAATCTTCCCGTGTTCTCGCATGAAAAATTATATCGCATTTTTGTTTCAAAACCTCTAATGCATATTCTGCCAAAAGCCCATTCCCAAAAAATATCACTTTTTCCATTATTTGATTATTCCTCACCCCAGAGTTTTTTATTCCCAGCGATTTTTTTATCATAATCCACCGGTATCAAATCCCCTTTATCGTTCATCTCGTAAAACGCATCTTTTATCCCCTTAATATGGTCGATAAACAAAATTCCGTTAAGATGATCAATCTCGTGTAAAAGTGTTCGCGCCAACTCATCTGTTGCCTTAATTCTGACCTCTGTACCATTTTCTAGCTTTGCCTTTACCCGAACTTTAGTTGCACGCGGCACCATCCCATAAATAGTCGGCACCGATAAACACCCTTCATAATCAGTTTTTGTCTTGCCTTCCGCTTTTATCACCTCTGGATTAATCAGTGCCGTAAAAGTCGCTTTTTTCTTATTTTCCATATCGTCACGAATGATAATGATGCGCTTATTTACTCCCATCTGGGGTGCCGCCATCGCCGCCGATAATTCGTAAGGATGGTCAGCCTCCCAATCCAGCGATAATTTTCGCATATCAGAAATCACGCTCAAGATTTCATCGTCAATCTTGTGTACCTTTTCTGACTTCTCCCTAAGACGCGCGTCCGGCGTCGTAATTATTTTCATATTTCCATTATACCACAAATCGCCACCCCTGTAAATAATTCTTATGTTGCAGTTTTTCATTTACTTGCCAAAAAAAATCTACCACCATATAATATTTTTATGAAAATCAGCAGGTTAACAGAGAAAAAAATGGCAAACAAAAGATTTTGTAAATCCGAAAATGCTATTTTTATTACTTACTGCAAATTCAAAGATTATCCCTCCGCCAAACTTATCGCACAAAAATCCAAAATATCTCGCTCTACTATCTATCGTCACCACGGGCAACCTCAAAATATTCCTCGCGACTACGAGGAATATTTATTACATCTCTATCAGAAGAAAGTGGGCAAAATTTTAAATAAAAAGGGAATTGATCTAAAAACACTCTTTCTTCGCACTCTTATTTATATCTATTCCAATCGAAAAACTATCAAAGTTTTATTTTCCAGTGGGCGGTCAGAGATTATTAAAAAAATCCTCAAAACTTTAAAAGCCCGCATTCTTGTAGTCTGGAATCTCACCGGAGATTTAGATGAACTCTATTGTATCTTTGAAAATGAAATTATTGGAGTAATTGAAACTTGGTCCAAACAAGGTTTCAGAGCTAATTTTCTCGATACAACACTAAACGATATTGTCCAGCTTACCAACACCGCCCCAAAACGTTTAGCGTTTTTAGTTAAAGATAAAATCTAATAATTTTATACAGCGATTAGCTCCGCCGACTCAAGGTTATAATCAGACAGAGCAACACTCTTGATTGCAGGCTCTTCGTAGGTGTTATAATAATAAGTTTTCGTTTTTATTGAATATCCACCAGTGTAAACCGTCTTTTCAAATTGACCATCTGCCATTGCCGCTGCTCCGTCAATCATCGCCACTCCAGTAAGTGTGTGGAATAAACGTGATACATTTTCTTCTTCTGTTGTTTTTATTGGATAATGTGTGTTCAAGTAAGCCACCCGCACGAATCGCGACGGGGAATAATAATCACCTGGCAACCCTCGCATCAGAGAACCACTTCCGAATGCTGTCATTTTTGCCTTTTCCCATTTTACCTCTTTTGGCATCTGTGGGAACAAATTCATATAATTACGTAAATTTTCCTTATGCCATCCATATCCCGGTTGATTTGTCAAAATATCTACGTTATTTTCAAAAATTTCCATGCCTTTTTCAGTGTATTCCACCACAATCGATCTCTTAGCATCACCAATAATCCAATGAAGTTCCGAAACTGGATACTGATCATTTATTGGTTTTGCTACAATCGCAACTTCCTTTAAAGCTTTTTCCGCCTCATCTACAGTATTAAAATTTAAAACCACCCAAAACGGGAATTCATAAGCTGCAACATTAGTTTTATCTCCCACCATCGCCGTTTCGTACTTTGCGTAACCAGGAAAATTTAATCCTGCGATTGCTAATCCGTTTTCGTTTGCACAATCAAAATAAAGCGGCGTATTTTCGACTATAATACCCATTCCAATCACCGCTGGAGATTGATTCGTCTCCCCCAAAAATGCTGGCTTGTATTTATACCCTCGTGGTGTAATTACTACTTTCTCACCATATCCCACCGACCAGTCTAAATTCCGACCAAAATACATATTTCCAGCACTATCATTAAATCTCACCCCTGTACACATCTCGCCTCCTTTTTATTTATTTTTTAATTCTTACGTTTATTTTATCACAAAATTTATTTATTGAAATTTTTTATAACAGGCTTGGCGGATCAAAGATAACCTTAAAATTTGGCTCTAATTCCGCACACGCTTCTAAAAGCGCCTTTCTAGATCGACTTCTCACAATAATTTGCCACGAGTATCCCTTATTTGTCCTTTCATGAAAAGCCGGCATTGGTGGAGAAACAGAGAGTCTCTTATCTCGATCTAATTCAGATACCAATTCTCGTATCTTTTTTAAAACAATCGTCTCTGTTTTCATCGTGATTTCAATCTTTGCGATAAATCGAAACGGTGGAAATCCAGATTTTTTACGTTTTTTTATCATATACTCATAAAAATCTAAATAATCTTCATTCTCAGCAAATTCAATTACCTTATGCTCTGGTCGGAAGGTCTGAATCACTATCTCCGATTTCGATAGATGTCCGCGTCCAACTCTCCCCATAACTTGCGTTAGCAATTGAAAGGTTCGCTCTTCCGCCATATAATCCGGTAGGGAAAGCCCCGCATCGGCCTGGACTATCCCTACCGTAGCCAGCTTCGGTAAATCTAACCCCTTAGCGAGTGTCTGGGTCCCGACCAAAATATCTACCTCGCCTCCTTTTACCGCCTCGTAAACCGCCTCTAATCCTTCGTTCTTCTTGTTATCAGCGTCAAATCGTCTGACTCGCGCTTTTGGAAACAATTTTTTTAGTTCACTTTCTAATAATTTCGTTCCAAACCCCTTATGAACCATCCCCGGATGCCCACATTTTGGACAATTTATCGGCACTTTCTCGGAAAATCCACATGTATGACAATGTAATACATATTTATCGGCATGCAGAGTTAATGGCAAATAACAGTTCGGACATAAAATTTCTTCACCGCAATTTTCACAAATTGTTAAAGGTGCCGACCCTCGTCGGTTATGAAAAATCAACGTTTGCAGTCCAGCCTCTAAATTATCCGAAATTGTTTTAAGCAGGGCATTAGAAAAATACCGATTTTTCGTAAAATTCTCTCTATCTTTAAAACCGATAATTTTAATCTCTGGTTTTGCCGCCTCTTCTTTAGCTTTCACCTCTAGCTTAACTAAAGCATCTCGCTCTTTGGCAAGATAAAAATCTTCTACCGTTGGGGTAGCTGACCCCAGAATTAAGGGGATTTTCAAACATTTTGCTATAAAACTTGCCACTCGCACCGTCGAATAACGCGGTGGATTCTCTTGATAGTAAGCATTTTCATGTTCCTCATCTACAATTATCAACCCAATATTAGAAAGCGGTGCAAATAAGGCCGAACGCGGCCCAATCACTATCTTAGGGCCTTCGGTCTCAAGCAGGGAATTAAAGACCAAATGTCTTTCCGTTTCAGTTTGTTTGGAATGAATTAGAACAATATTTTTGCCAAAAACCTCCTCAAAAACTCGAACGAATTGGCTTGTTAAGGCAATTTCTGGCACCAAGATGATACTAGATTTTTGTCGTTTAAACGCATTTAAAGCCATTTTGAGGTAGATATTAGTTTTACCACTACCAGTAACGCCAAACAGCAGTTTCGTGCCTTCTAGGCCCTTCTGCAGGCCTTCTAGGGCCATTTTTTGCGCCGGGTTGAGGGGGATTTTTAAAAAACCAGGTTCAGCCAAGACCCGCCCACCAATATTCCCGAACATTTGTTCGGTTTTCCTCCGTTTCTTTTCCACCCCTCTCGGCAAGATTAGCGACACCGCTTGCCCCGATGGCGCTAAATAATATTCATGCAAAAATTCCATAGTTTCTAATAAATGTTTTGGCAAAGGTTTTGAATACAATACTTTCAAAATCGATTTGGTTTTAAAATCCGGTTGCGCAACTTTTTTAACAACAATTCCCGGCACTACTCGCCGACCTACCGGCACCAAAACGATTTGACCAGGTAAAAGGGAATCAAAAAAATCATAGGTCAATCCTTCTACCTTACCTTCTGGTATCACCTCATAAAACATATCCCTATTATAACATTGTTGTAATTTTTACAGAATCCATGCTATAATAAAAACATATAAAAGAGGTAATATGTTAGAAGTATTCGTGACATCAAGGGTGCGACGCAAGATTCTGGTGGTTTTTGCCAAATATCCCGATTTTAAAACCCACGTTAGAGGTCTAGCTAAGTTGATTAAAGAAGATCCAGGTAATATTCAGAGAGAACTTGAGCGCATGGCCAAAGGCGGTTTTCTTGTTGTAACCAAAAAAGGCAAAACTAAAATTTACCAAACCAATAAACAATTCCCAATTTTAAAAGAGCTCCAAAGTATTGTAATAAAAAGCCAAAAAGGCAATAAGCCTAGTAAAACCATCGGCTAACAGGGGTATAATTTGAGTAAAATTTTTGAACAACTACTAGAAAAACGTCATCTCGACAAAGACTTTTTATATCCCAAATACGAAAATAGCGAAAATCCTTTTTCTCTAGTCGACATGGACAAAGCCATCAATCGCATTCAAAAAGCTCTAGACAATCACGAAAAAATCCTCATTTATGGCGACTATGATGTAGACGGTGTCACCGCTAGTACTTTAATGGAAGAAACCTTAAAACTTACTGGCATAAAACCAGATGATATTAGTATTATGCTCCCAGATCGCTTTGCTGACGGCTATGGCATGAGTCCAAAACTCATCGAAAACGCCAAAAAACAAGGTGTTAAACTCGTCATCACCGTTGACTGCGGCTCCAGCAACCACAATATTATTACAGAACTTAACACCTTAGGTATTGACACTATTGTCACAGATCACCACGAAACTCCCAGTACGATGCCAGAAGCAATCGCCATTCTAAATCCCAAGCGCAAAGACAAACCCACCGAAAATCTCCAAAATCTCGCTGGCGTTGGTGTCGCCTTCAAACTAGCTCAAGCCCTTGTCGGTCAAGGGTTAATCAAATCAGGCCAAGAAAAGTGGCTTCTCGACCTCGTTTTAATCGGCACTATTTGCGACAATATGCTTTTAACGGGCGAAAATCGTATTCTCGGCTATTACGGGATGAAAGTTTTAGCAAAAACTCGTCGACCCGGACTTCTAGAATTAATGGAAAAAGCTGGAGTAAAAAAATTGAACTCCGAATCAATTGGTTTTCAGATTGGCCCGCGTCTTAACGCTGCCGGGCGTCTAAAAACCGCCGACCTCTCTTTAAATCTACTGCGTTCTACTAGCCAAGCTGAAGCCGCCCTCCTTTCCGAAAAACTCGAAATTTTGAACAAAAAAAGAAAAAATGAACAAATTTCCGCTACTCGCGAAATTATCAAACGTGGTGTTAACTCTAACCCGGTCATTATTGAGACTGGCCAATTTCATGAAGGCATTCTTGGTATTGTGGCTGGTCGTTTAGTTGAAGAATACCATAAACCGGCTTTCGTTTTAACTGAGGTAGAAAACGGAATTTTGAAAGGTTCTGGGCGTAGTTTTGGAGATTTTAATTTGGCTGAAGCTCTTAATTTTACTCAAGAAACTATCATTGGCGGAGGTGGTCATGCTGGTGCCGCTGGGGTAAGACTAGAGCAAAAAAATCTTTATCAATTTCGCGAACAAATCAATGCCTATTATCGTAATCTAAAATTACCAGATCAAACTAAATACCTAACTAAACCCGCCGATCTCGAATTAATTGACTTTTCTGGTTTAAATCTCGACTTATTAGAAGAGTTAAAACTTCTTGAACCATTTGGGGCAGGGAACGAAGAGCCAATTTTTTGTCTTAAAAACGTCGAAATAGCAAATCTTACCCGCATGGGTACCGAACGTAATCATTTACGTATTGATTTAAGAGATAAAAATGGTAAATATTTTAAGCTTGTCTCCTTTTATGCCCCTGAAAATTGGCTCAATCTCGATCCTGATTACGACCATATCGAACCGCTGATTAAACTTTCTGAGAACGACTTTAATGGTACTAAGTCTCTCGAAGCTCGCATTATAGACATAAATATGATATAATTAAAATATGAAAAAAGTTATCCTCAAATGTAAGCTAAAGAATCGTGATGAATTTGAGCAAAAACTCAGCGATATTGATCTTGATTTCTCTCCGATTTATTGGCAACACGACCGAGTTTATGCTCCACGTGGTTACAAACGGGGGATTAACCTCCCACGCCTCATCATGCGTACTGAAATGAAAGCCGTTGATAAACCTGCAAAATATTATCTGATTTTGCGCCGTCACATCGAAGATTCCGGTGTTGATGTCACCGAAGAAACTTCAATCAAAGATTACGAAAAAGTAGTGAATATTATTATGCAACTTGGCTTTAAATCAATTGCTGAGGTCTCTCGTCGTCGCCAAGAACTAAAAATGGGCGAAGGAACTTTTATTTATCTTGATAAGATTGATAATAAACCTGGTTATTACGCTAAAATTGAATCCGAACTTTCCGATGCAGACTCCGTCATAGAAGCCAAAGAAGACCTAAAAAAGACCTTCGAAACTCTTGGCGAATCTAACTTTATCGATAGCACGTATTTTGAATTATAAAACTCCTAGCTTGCTATTTGCAGGCTAAAAATCTGAAAAAATAGTGATGGAAAGCCGGTACTGAAATACCGGAAGGATTCCATCAAATTATTTTTTCAGATTTTTACCAGAGCAAGCTAGGAGTTTTATAATTCAAATATTTTCTAGCCTCTCGGTGGTTCACCATCTGGTTCGCCAAGCAATTTTTTCGATTTAATCTCGTATCGTCGCCCATTTACTGGCGAAATATAATAATCTTCATTTAGAAGATTCACAAACATTGTTAAATCTTTGTCGTCCATAATAATAATTGAACCATCGTCATCAGTCATAAGCTCAAGTTGCATTTCATCCGCGTAATCAAGCAACTTATCTTGCGGCATTTCTTCAGCAATATCCATTGCTTGAACCTTTTTCAAAAGCGGCTTTTTATCTGCCAGTAGGGAATCGAGTGTTAAGCCTTCCGAAAATGACAACTTATATTTTTCAGTTAATTCTTTTGCTTTCGCTTCCGCAAGCACTTGAGATTTATAGTCATACTGGAACAAATTCTCAAATTTTGCCTGATTAAAAACGATAATATTGCCATCTACGATTGCTACTTGGTTGTCATCCGGCATTTTTAATGCGATTTCGGCCGAAAATGGTTCAAAACTCTCACCATTAATTTCCCAAGACGTCGCTCCTTTTAAAGCCGAAGATGCCGGTAAATTTTTTGCAATGTAAAAAGTCTTCATCCCAGTCTCGCCTGGGTAAGTAAACTTTGCAATAATTCCTTTTACTTTTTTAAAGTCATATTCATTTTCGCTAAAATAATCGATATCCTTATATTCGTGTTCAATTAAATGAATCAATGTCTCTGCTCGTCCTACTTTAGAAAGGGAAGTGCGATAAATTACTTTCTCCTCACCATCCGCCCTTTCGTATTCGCGACATTCTAATCCTTTATCCGCTTCCTCAATAACATAATGCACCGCCTCTTGCATAAACATCGACTTTACTGCACCAGTCAATTTGTCCGAGTATTTAATTTTATACGGCGTATAATTTTTATTAAATAAAAACAGCTCTGCGCTAACGTTATTTTTTATTTCGTCAATCTCGTTCGCCCATAAAAATACATCAAACGGTTCAGAAGAATTAGTATTATTCATATTTACCTCACTTAGTTTTTTCTATTATAACATACATTTTAGAGTCGACGAAACCGGAGACAGAACATAGTAGCCTCATAATTTAAGCCGGCCCATAGGACCGGCTTTTATTAGTATGCGGAATGTGACAAGGATTTCATGCCATTTTTCAAAACAACTATATTATTAACAACTTCAAGCCTTTCTTCGGTATCTTGCAAATTATAGGATATTTCCATCATCTGGCATAATTTGCCATTAAAATCGGCGAAAATATCTAAATCGCCAGTTTGTTCTAATTTTTCTAAAAGAAAAAAGTATTCTTTTTCTAGATTATCTAGTTCTTTCCGCATTTCTTCGAAAAGTACACTTGCCACTATAATCCCCCCTCTCTAAATAAGGCATACTATTTAATTATACCACGTTAAGGGTAAAAAGTCAAGCTAAACAGAGAAAAAGATCTTCCGTAGCAAGGGATGTTCGGTTTCTATAAAATAAAATATAAAAAAAATCAACCAAGCTTGTTCGGTAAATTAACAGAGAAGTTTTCCACAAGTGCGAAAAACCATAACAATAAAAAGACTAAAAAACACTTGCATTTTATTGAAAAATATAATAAACTGAAATCAGCGAATAAAAGAATAAAAACGCTAAACAAAAATTGTACCTTAAAAATGTTTGAGACCGGCCAACTAGGAGCTCTAGCGCGCATTAAATATTAGCGAGATGCGTCAAAAAAATCGTGCGTTCCTTCCTCAAAACACACCTCCCAATAAAACTCTATATGGTCTAAACACAATAAGTCTCTCAACGGCTGCGATATGGATTAGCTTCGCGCTGGTAAATCGTGGTGGATTATATTGTGAACAAACAAAAATCAAAGCAGAAACAAACCCGCTGAAGTTTCTAGTTGAACGGCCTCAAACGATGTATAATAAACAATATGGAGAAACAACATATTCCTGTATTATTGTCAGAAGTTCTAGCAACTTTGGATCCGCAACCCGGAGAAAGTTATTTAGACTTAACTGCCGGCTACGGAGGTCATGCTAGTAAAATTTTGGATGTGACACGGAATTATAAGAATTCAGTTTTAGTCGACCGTGATGAATTTGCTACAGATTATCTCAAAAGCAAATTTCCACTCGAAACTAAAATCGAAAATACAGATTTTTATAATGCGGTGCTACAGCTTATTGAGTGTGGAAAAACTTTTGATATTATACTGGCTGATTTTGGTGTTTCTTCTCCGCAACTAGACATGGAAAATCGTGGATTTTCATTTAAATATGATAGCCCTTTAGACATGCGGATGAATCAAAAACAAAATTTTACGGCAGCGGACGTTGTTAATAAATATAACGAAAGGGAACTAGCAGAAATTTTTGCTAAATATGGTGAAGAAAAGCCAGGTCACGCCAAACTGCTAGCTAGAGAAATAGCCCATCATCGTCCGATTAAAACCACGAAAGAATTAGCTGAAATTATTATTAAAAAATCGAGATACACTAAAGTTCACCCCGCCACTAAAGTTTTCCAAGCAGTTCGGATAGTTGTAAATGATGAGTTAACGCAAATTGCAAAAACTCTTCCATTAATTCCAAGACTATTAAATCAAAACGGTCGTGTCGGCATTATTACTTTTCACAGTTTAGAAGATCGGTTAGTAAAAGATTATTTCAAAAAAGCTTCAAATCTAGGTGAAGAATCTGAACTCAAGATCATTAACAAAAAACCCATCATTGCAACCCCCCAAGAATTAGTTATCAACCCACGTGCCCGGAGCGCTAAGTTCCGCGCGGCAACGCGGAATTGATAAAATAAAAACCAAAAACAAAAGGAGGCAAAATGCCAAAACAAATTTTCGTCGCGAACAAATCGCGTGCCCAAAAAATTAAGGTAAATTTCCGTTAGTCTTCCTTTTCCGAGCAAGTTTTAACTTGCTCGGATTTCCAAGATTAATGACATGGACCGAGTGTGGTCCGCCAATTAGAGTTCACAGAGAGTGTGAAGTGTATGACCTTCCCGGGATAATTTTTGCGACTTACTTATAGCTCTGGTCGTAAAAATTCCCGGACTAGGAAAACAAAATTTAAAAAATAAACATCAACATAAACCATAAGCGAGGAAAAAATGATTAGTCAAACCTACGTCACTAGACGGGAAACCATCGGTAGCAGTTTTGTCCGTAACCACAATTCTGTTCGTCACACCAAAAGAAGTCTGGGAGAAATTTCTCAAATTGTCATAGTCAGTATGCTCACTCTCGTTTTTGGGCTTATTTATGTCGCGGAAGGCACTAAAGCCACTAGTTTTGATTATGAACTATCATCCGTTGAATCAGAAATTTCCGAAATGAATGCCAAAAAAGATGACCTCGCGGTCGAAAAAGCACGTCTAAATTCCATTGCTACGGCTAAAAACAGCACTGTTGCTGCGGCTATGGAAGACGCCACGGTAACAGGATATGCTACGGAATAATTTTTCCCCAACATCTCAAGGATTATTTACGCGTTTTAAAATTTTAAAAATTATTGTTATTATTATGCTCGCCATTATTTTGGTGCGACTTTTTTTTATTCAAATTGTCGAGCATGGCCACTGGGTTATGAAAGCCGATGAACAACACACATTACTTGAAACTATTGTTGCAAAAAGAGGCGAAATCTATATGATGGAAGGGGAAAAACCTGCCCCAGTAGTTTTAAATCAAACTACTTATCAAATTATTATTGACCCTTCTGTTACAAATCAAGATGAAATAAAATCTGCTCTAGAATCATATGCCAAAGATTATATTGTCGTCGATTTTGATGAAATTTATCATACCGATGGACTAAGATATTCTATTGTGGCCAAAAATGTTCCGCGCGAATTAGCCTCTCAAATTTCCGAATTAGGCATTTCAGCAGTTTGGTTTCAAAAAAATAACCAACGCGTTTATCCCGAAAATGAAATGGCCTCGGGTTTACTTGGCTTTGTCAATGCCGATGGAATCGGTCAATATGGTGTCGAAGGCTCCCTCAACCATCTCTTAGCAGGTAAAGATGGTCTCTTAAAAACCACTTCGGATATCAACAATGTCGCACTATCTATTGGCAATGACAATATCAAAATTCCAGCTGAAGATGGTAAAGACATAGTGCTTTCAATTGATCGTAGTTTTGAACGTGGTATCGAAGAAATTGCTAATGAAGCATTAGCTTCATCTGCTGCCACTAATGTTGCTGTCCTCGCCATGGACCCCAATACTGGTGAAATTTTAGCAATGGCCAATTTACCCAATTATAATCCAGGTAATTATGGCAATGTTACAGATTCATCAGCCTACATTAATTACACTACTGAAGTCCCTTATGAGCCAGCCTCAATCTGCAAGAGTTTTGCCTTCTCCGCAGCCATCAATGAAGGCGTTATGACTCCTCACACCACCTATTACAATCAAGGCTACGAGATTATTGACAGCGAGACGATTAATAATGCTGAAAAAAGGGCGTCTTTAAACGGCTATATTGATATTCAAACTGCGTTGTATTGGTCGCTTAATACAGGATCTATTTATGCTTTAAAATTACTCGGCAATAATACTGAAAGTATCAATCAACAAGGACGCGAAAAACTTTATGATTATTATTACAATAAGTTTCGACTTGGCCAAGCTACCGGCATTGAACTTGCTGAAGCTGAAGGTTTTGTGTGGAGTCCCAACGCAGAAATTTACGGTCTTAATGCGGCCTATGCTAATATGACTTTTGGCCAAAACTTAAGTCTTACCATGGTTCAAGTTGCTTCGGCTTTTTCTGCGATTGTTAATGGCGGCATCTATCATACCCCCACTGTAGTAAAGGGTACCCTTAAAAATGATAAAATCATTCCTTTCGAACAAACTACGGATGCAGAAGATAAGATTCTGTCCGATGAGACCAGCGCCACTATGCGCGGAATGCTTATCAATAACCGCTCTAGCAAAGTCCTTTGGGGTATTGATCCGCCTGGTTATGCTATCGGTGGTAAAACTGGGACAGCTCAGGCTATCAAAGATGGAGCGTATACTATGGACGAATTTATTGGTTCTTATATCGGCTTTGTCGGAACGGAAGAAGAGTTGCCAAAAATTGTAATAATGGTTAAAATGTGGGGGGAGGGTCAAAAAATTGAAGGAAATAAAGACCCTATGTCTCTCTTTGACTCTCTCTCCAATTATGCAATTAATTATTTTAAAATTAAACCGAAAGTTTAAAAATGAGTATCAACGATGAAATATTTTATGGATTATTATTGAGTTTAGCTGGGTTCCTTTTTTCAATGGTTTTAACCCCTTTCTATACCCACTTTGCCTATAAATATAAATTTTGGAAAAAGCAGAAAAAAACCACAGTTGATGGCAAAGATTTACCAGTTATGTCCAAACTTCACGCCCACAAATTTAAACATGTTTTTCCGACTATGGCTGGCTTGATTGGAGTTATTTCGGTTACCCTTGTTACTTGGACTTTTAATCTTGATCGTGGTCAAACCTGGCTTCCGCTCGTTGGTTTTCTTGGTGGGGCTTTGGTTGGCGTCATAGATGACGTAATCAACATCTTTGGTTCTGGCCGGGGGGCCGCTGGACTTCGTGGTCCTGTCAAATTTTTCTTAATTTCTGCAGTCGGTCTGTTGCTCGGCTGGTTTTTCGCCGCCAAACTTGGTTGGACCACCATCTTGGTTCCTTTCTTAGGTAATTTCGAAATTAGTATTGTTGGGATGATTTTAATTTTTGCTTTTGCCGTAGTTGCTACTTCCAACGCTGTTAATATCACTGATGGTTTAGATGGCCTTTCTGGTGGTCTCGCTATGATGGCGTATGGAGCCTACGGCGTTATTGCTCTCTTGCAAGACCAAATGCTCTTATTTGGCTTCTGCCTTACTGTAATTGGCTGGCTTTTGTCTTATATTTGGTTTAACGTCCCCCCAGCTCGATTTATGATGGGAGATACCGGTTCATTCGCGCTTGGCGCCGGTCTCGGTGTAGTCGCCATGATGACCAACTCTTTTCTCTTACTACCAGTTATTTGTCTTCCAGCCGTTATCGAAACCATATCCAGCCTTGTTCAATTAATCTCTAAAAAATTTTTTCACAAAAAAATCTTTATTTCGGCTCCTCTCCACCATCATCTTGAAGCTAAAGGTTGGGGTGAAGCCAAGATTGTGATGCGTTTTTGGATTATTGCTGGTGTCTGCGCTATTTTAGGAGTATTCATTGCTGCCACTGGAGGAGCCATATGACATCAGCGGGTACTGTATATAGTAGGGGTAGCAGAATCCGCCAAGAGATGAGGCTCACATGAAAAATCGTAAACACAAATCAGATCTGATCATTTTGTTTGCCACACTCGGGCTTATGGCACTCGGACTTATCATCATTTATGCTATTGGACCAATGCGTGCAAATGTACTCAATTCAACTTACGGGACAGATTACGATTCTAACTTTTTCTTTCTTGGACAACTACGTTCTGTAGGACTATCACTCCTAGCTTTTTTTGCTGCTTTTAAATGGATTCCTTACAAATATATTAAAAAATCTGCCAAAATTATCATGATTACTGCTCTTATTCTATCAGTTATGCTTTGGATATTAGCTTTAGCCGGCTCCAGTTTAGCAAGATGTGAACTGGGGGAATGTCGATGGTTTAATTTAGGCAGTATTAGCTTCCAACCTGCTGAATTTTTAAAATTAGCTCTTGTTGTTTATCTTGCAGATTTTCTTACTCGCAAAAAAGCAGAAGGGAATATCGGCAAATGGAAAGAATTTTGGTTCCCACTTTTAATTATTTGTGGCGTCTCTCTTTTTCTTGTAGTTATTGCACAAGGTGATCTTGGCACTGGTGTAGCTCTTATTTCCATTGTTTTTGGCATGCTATTAATTTCCGGAATACCTGCCAGACAATATCTTATTATGGTCGCTTTGGTTTTAGCCGTTGCAGTAGGAGCAGTCATGACCTCTAGCCATCGCATGGAAAGAGTTGATGCTTGGCTCACGACTTTATCTGGTGGAGAAAGTACTGATTCAACCTATCACATTGAAAATGCCATTCTTGCTATTGGTACGGGTGGGCTATTTGGCGTAGGGGTTGGCAATTCTGTTCAAGCCACCGGTTATCTCCCAGAATCAATTAACGATTCGGTTTTTGCCATCATGGGAGAAACTTTTGGTTTTATGGGTCTTTTTCTTATTATTCTAGTTTTTGGAGCTCTTTTACTTCGTATGCTTAAAGTAGCCGAAAATTCTCCTGATACCAATGATCGTTTCTTTGTCATTGGAGTTTTTTCTTGGACTCTTGCTCAAGTCGTTGTCAATATTATGGCAATGACTAGTCTAGTACCAGTTACTGGAATTACTTTACCCCTGCTCTCTTATGGTGGCACCAGTATGATATTTATTGCTTTTGCAATCGGTTTAGTTTTACAACTTTCATGCTATACTAGTAGAGAGGTAAACAAAAATGAAGATATTAGTAGTCGGAGGGGGCTCAGGGGGGCACATTACCCCAACCGTCGCCGTAGTTCGTAAGATCCTAGCAGAAAAACCTCGCGCAGAGGTCGAATTTTGGACCGATTTTAAATATTATAAAAATGTCACCAAGCTTACTACTGAAATTGGTATGCCTTGGGGTGAAGATAAAAAAACCAATCGAAAAACCCCTTATATCCGTGTCCGTCGTTTACCAGCCGGCAAATTCCATCGCTATTCAAATTGGACTTTTCGCGATTATTTTGTAAATTTTGACACAACTATAAAAGATCTCCTAATCGGCAACATACTAGGCTTTTTTGGCTTCATTTTAGGTTTAATTACTTGTTTTTTCCGACTAGTTTCTAAAAAAACCCGACCCAATGTGATTTTTCTTAAGGGCGGTTATGTTTGTTTACCAGTTGGGCTTACCGCTCGGCTTTTTAAAATTCCTTACATCATTCATGAGTCTGACGCCGTTGCAGGTCTCGCCAACCGCATTTTAATGCGAAAAGCAAAAAAAGTAGCTTTCGGAGTTCCTTTATCTGAAGAAGTACAAACAAAACACCCAAATTATGTTTGGACTGGCATCCCAGTCGGACCAGAATTTAAAGCAGTATCATATACTACCCAACTTTCCCTCAAAAAAGCTTTTTCCTTTAATCCCGAAAAACCTTTAGTTGTTATTACCGGTGGAAGTCAAGGCTCCAAAAATCTTAATGAAGCAACTCGCGCCATCCTTCCAGAACTCCTCAAATTTTCTTCAGTAGCCCTCGTGGCCGGACGCAAACATTATGAGGACATGGTAGACCTCAAAAAATACGAAAATTGGGACAAGGCTTCACTTGAATCCAATTTTCGGATGTGGGAATTTAACACCACTATGAACGAACTTTTGGGTGCTGCTGATGTCATTGTCTCACGTGCCGGTGCCACCACTATTGCTGAAATGGCAGCTTTGAAAAAAGCCACTATTCTAATTCCGTTTGAACGTTTACCTGGTAGCCATCAAGTCAAAAATGCCGAAAGACTAAAAAAAGCCAACGCCGCATCAGTAATTTATGATTCCGAAATGACCAAAAAACCAGAGATTTTATTAGAGGAAATTCGTCACCTTGTCAAATCTCCCCGCCTCCGTGCCGACATGGCTGACCATTTGCACGAAGAAGCACGTTCTGACGCCGCCGACCGTTTAGCAAAGATAATTCTCGAAGAGATATAGGAGGCTATCGGTGGGAAAAAAGTCTCAAACAGAAATTTCAACCTCTCCTTCGCCACCAGAACTTGTTCGGCGTCGCGAAAACCGCCAGTCAATTTTTAGATCCGGTCGCACCATTGGCGAAAAAAGGGAACGGCTCGAAACTAAAAATGAACGTATAGCAGCTCGTAAAAAACAAAAACGCGGCAAAGTTTTTCGTATAATCTTTACAATTTTTTGTTTTGCGATTTTAATGTTTATATTAATTAGTCTTTATCAAGCCTTTTCTAAAAGGGAAGATCCAGTTGTGACAGAAAACCATTCTCTTAGTCCTACTATAGAAATTATTGACGAAGAAGCCTCTTCCAGCGGTCAGATTACTTCACGTATGAAAACTTTTATTGCGCGAGCTGAAAAAGAATTTCGTACCCTAAATTACCAACCAATCAAAGCCGTCATTCCTGTTGGCTCGGTTCGTGAAGTTGATCTCTATCTCGAAAACTATAACGGTTTTATTAAAATGACTATTGATCGCAATCCAGCGGTATCCGTCGAAGACGCCAGTCGCATGCTTCGTTACCTTAATGAAAAAGGAATAAGTGAATTTACTTATATAGATGTTCGTATCGACGGCAAAGCCTACTGGAAATAGGGAATTGTTCGGTTTTTGTTCTATTACAATTCTCTGTTCTTTTGTTCGGTTTTTGTTCAGTTTATATCTTAGTATAACAATTTTTATGTGGGATAATATTTGAAAAAACAGGGAAAAACACTAAAAAGGGAAACAAAAATGGGGAAATGTCAAATGTGGAAAACTCTGAACAAAAACCAGAGGTTATGAGGGCCAAATTACTAATTATCAAATTCCAAAAACATTAAAAGGTTTGGCCCGTTGCTATTATCACAATACTCCAGTTATACGAGCGTCATCGAGTATTTTATAGATTATTTGCATGTGGCTCTAGAGTGTAAACGAGCGTTTCATTAGAATCTTAAGACAATCACTAAGACGCGAGTATCTGACGAGTCTTGTGATAATAGCAACTGCCCAAGCCCGTTTTTGGAATTTGATAATTAGTAATTAAATACACACTAACATTCATATTTTAGGCATAATTCCTGCCCACCCAGAAATATTCCTACCCAAAAGACGATTGATTTACCGGCTTTTTAACATAACCGTAATGTCTTAAAATCTATATTGTGCGACATTAAACTTATATTCCCAACACAAAGTTGTATCAACCTAAATTCAACAAAAATCGAGACCTTGTTTAATTTTTTCAAAAATCCTTATTTCCCTACTTTTAATTCTAGAATTTTTTATACTTTTATTTTAATGTTTGATAGCTAAAAATCCATCCGCTGAATTATCTTTATCTACAAAGCTGTCAGCCCTTCTAACAGGGGTAGACAGGGAAAGGGGAGTGCTTTTTGGCTTGATTTCAATAGTTGTTTTTTCCTGGTATTCCACCTCTGGTTTAACAGGGGAAGAAGCCGTATTTTTTTGATCGGAATTAGCTTTGGGCTTAATAGAAGGTTTTCTACTAAGTCTTTTTTTCCCTTTTTCAATCTTCTCTTGCTTTTTAGCCTCTTCATTCTGTTCCTTCCCTTTTTCCTCAGCAATTAACTTCGCTAAATCTTTTAAACCCAACCGCTCTTTACCCTCAGCCACATTTGGACTCAAATTTTGTCTTCGAAAATCCGCCTGAGGCGTGGGCTGATATTTAAAGTTCGGTTTTTGTTCGGTAGAAGTTTTTGTATTTATCACTAATTTTGGCTCTTCTTTACGCCCAGAATCTGATAATTCCCTTTTATATTTTTCGGATTGTTCAATCGTTTCCCGTATTTCTTTTTCCACTTCCATTCTTGGCCGCGCAAACTGCTCTCTTGAATGTGCAATAATCTCTTCAATATTGTCTTTTGGTGAATCGGGAATAGAGAGGGTGGTAGCAGAGAAGGCTGGAACTTTTTCACCATTGATAATCATCGAAATCACAAAATGGCGATTGTTGAGCTGAATGATATCAGATTCGTCAAAAGTTGGTTCAAACTGTTTTACTAAAATTGGAGCATCATCGGCTGAGACTCGGAAAGAAATTGTCGTCCCCACATTGCCAAATACCGCATCGCGGACTTGATCGGTCATTTGAGCGACATATTGGTTTGCTACGGTTAGATTTAAGCCATACTTCCGTGCTTCAGAAAGAATTATTGCAAAAGATTCCGTTGCAAAATTTTGAAACTCGTCCACATACAGATAAAACGGTCGCCGATCTGCAATATCGGGAATATCTGACCTAGACATCGCTGCTAATTGTACTTTTGTTACCAAGAATGCACCCAGAATTGCTGCATTGTCTTCTCCTATTAAGCCTTTAGAAAGATTCACCACTAAAATTTTTCCTTCATCCATAATTTTTCGAATATCAAAAGAAGATTTTGGCTGTCCAATAATATTTCGGATAATTGGGTTAGCCGTGAAAGCACCGACTTTATTTAAAACCGGTGCAATCGACTCATTTACCTGTTTTTCGTTCCATTGTCCAAATTCATGTTTCCAAAACTGCAAAACTGTTACATCTTTGCAATAATCCAAGGTTTCCTTGCGAAAATCCTTATCAGTTAAAAGCCTGGAAATATCAAGTAATGTAGTTTCTGGCCGGTCAAGCAAAGCAAGAAGCGTATATCGTAAAATATGTTCCAAACGAGGACCCCAAGAGTCCCCAAACATTCGTTTCAAAACTCCAATTACCTCAGAACAGATATTGGGCTTTCTTGAAGGATCGGAAATTTCAAGAGGGTTGAAAGCTACAGGAAAGGCTGTGTCGGCTGGGTTAAAATAAACTACATCCCGAATTCTAGAATCTGGTATAAAGCGTAAATTATCAATTGCGAAATCACCATGTGGGTCAATAATACAATAACCCTGGTTATAAAAAATATCAGAAAGTGCCAAAAGTTCTAACATCCCACTCTTACCAGCCCCAGTTTGACCGATTATATACACATGCCTTGAACGATCACGTCGCAAAAGCCCAAACTGGTGATTAATTCCTCTAAAATTAGTCAGGCCAAAAGCTGAAATATTTTCATCAGTTGTAAGGTTACCAGTTAAAATTGGTAATTTAGCTGGGGGCTCTGCCGTTTTAGAACTCGCCCAGACAATGTTTGGCGTTTCTACTGAAGTATGAGGTAAATGATAAACCGAAGCTAATTCGGAAATATTTAAAATGAAACCTCGATTAGAAAATTGTCGCATTTTGTAGGCGTCTAAATCAGCAGCATTAAAGCTGCTGCCAAGCTGTTTAAAACCATTAAGATTGGTTGAATTATATTGTTTAAATGTTCCTACAAGTGCTTGCATATTTAATTTTGCATCGGTTTCATTTTGACCAAGATAAGCCAAGCGTACTTTTACCTCATAACCCAACTTTGTGGCTTTTTCTTCAGCCTTTGCTATACGGGTTTTGTCTCGCTCCGAAAGCTCCACTTTTACTTCAGAAGTAGTTCCACCAGCTGGCGGTCTAAACAAGGCTCCTAACGCCTCAACCAACCAGGTCCAATCTATTCCAGTTTCTCCTAAAAAGAGTTTTTTGCCAGATTTTATTTGCTGAATCCATTTGTCGGTAGTATTTTTGTGCCAATCATCTGGTATTGGTCTCGCCAAAATCTGAATCCAAAGCTCTTCTGAATTATCGGCATTCAATTTTGCTAAAGTTCCAGTAATTCCCGCCAAAGGATCGACTTCAAAATTATCAAAAGTTTTGATGGGCAAAGCCTCATTCTCGGTTAAAGCTAGTTCCGCCGAATAATTAACTGGATATTTTACCCGATTGTCAACATAATCTTCATTCATTTTGTAAATTTGTACAGTCGGATACTGTGAATAGATCTGCCCCTCTACAAAGCTTTGTAAAACTTTTGGCACCCAAACGTAAAATCTAATTTGCCCACCAGTTGAAACAATCTCAAAAGACAAATGCTCCTGCACGCCTCCAGAATTTTTCAATTCCTGTTTATCCCTTAATATCCCGTGTAGAGAAGCAAACAGTTGTTCCGCTGCTAACTCTTTTTTGTCGTTTTCTCGCGGAATTTCCAACATTAAAAGAACCGAATCTACATTCAAAACTTTCAACTTGTTGAGTTTTTTATAATTTTTATAGGTCAAAAAAGCTAAAATTCCCACTACAGGAATCCAGAAGATTGGCATTAAAATAAAATGTATGACATTTTCCATAATAATATTTTACCATAAATTATTTAGCTAATGTGTAAGAATTCTTATCAACTTTTTTAAATAAAGCTTTATTCTGTAAATTCAAAAGAATCGTGGTTTCTTTAACTTTTCGCACTCTTAAGACCTGTTTGACGATTTCTTCACGGGTTAAAGGAGACTCTGATTTTTCCAAAATAGACTTAATAATTTCTGAAATAGTTCCCTTCTTATAACCCCAGCTATTAAGGGCGTAAATTCCTCGGCCAATCAAAATAAAGCGAGAATCTTTGATTAATTCATTATGAATAGCCTGGATTGTTACATTTTTCCTCTTAAAATTGGAATCTTTAATTTCTTTAGCAATCTCAGAAAAATGCATTGGTTCTTTTTTAGTTTCCAAAATCACAAAAATTTTATCGCGAATATTCTTAGGATTTACTGCTGGCCATTTTGCTAGGCCCCACAACCCATTTAAGGTGGCTAAAAGCTTAGAAATTGACGCTACGGCTTTTATGTGGTCAGGATGCTCATAATTTAGTTTATTGTCAATTTCTTCCAGAGTCATCGGCTCTTTATTTTCTCTTATTAATTTTACAATTTCATCAACTCGTTCGCGGACTTCTTTACTGTTACCATAATCGTGAATCCCAATAGCCGCATAATATTTATCATTTTCTTCAATAATAGTTAAATTTTTAGAAAAGGTAGCAATAAAATAAATGCCGGTCTTTTCGGACGCGGTTGTCGGTCTGCCATAAATTTTATCAGCAAGATCGTTTAGTTTTGCTATCCGACCCACTTCGGTTAGATTTCTGATTAATAATTTTTCAGCGGCTGCGAGTTCTGGAATCTGATTTTCTTCTGCGGAAATTTGGAGACGAATCAAAATAGCTTTTTCAAGCTGCCTTACTCTTTCCCTTGTAATTGACAACATTTCGCCGATTTGTTCAAGTGTTTCCTTTGTGCCAGTCAACCCAAAACGGCGTGAAATAATTTCTTTTTCGCGATCTTGTTCAATAATCTTCAGGCTGCCAGAGATTGCATTTTTTAGAATTTCCGCATTTTGATCCATCAGTTTTTTCCTCGCCCCGCCCCAGTTAATATTATTAATTTTTACTATAATATCATAGTTTTTTATAAATGTCAACTATAATATTATCAACTTTCCAACTATATTGTAGCACATTTTTTACAATTTCAAAAGAAAGTTTTAAAAGCATAACTAATATATAATAAACTTTTTCTAAGTTCATCATCAATAGGCTAAAAATTTGAAAAAATAGTGATGGAAAGCCGGTACTGCAATACCGGAAGGCTTCCATCAAATTATTTTTTCAAGTTTTCACCAAGATGAACTTAGAAAAAATTTAATATTATAGCATCAACAAATTTGATTATCATAAAAATCTTAATTAATTCCAATCTATTTTTAATTTTTCTCAACTTAAAATTACGCCAAGATAAAAATTACAACATTAGTCAGATTTTTGCTCGCGTAGCAAGCTCTACTCGCAAAAACTGTAATGTTGTAATTTTTATATGGGTAATTTTAAATGTTTCGAAATAATTAAAAATAGATTGGGGTTACTTTTTCTTTTTAGCCTTTGTTCTTGGTGCCCTTCTTTTAGTTTTTGGCTTATTTTCAAGCATTTTTTTAGCTTCTTCTAGAGTAACTTTCTTTGGATTAGTTGCTTTTGGAATTTTAACATTATTTCTGCGCCCTGGCCCTTTAATGTATGGCCCATAAGCCCCATTTATAATCATAATCTCACCCCAATCCGCGATAATAGAAGCAACTTTATTCTGGTAAAGTGGCAAAACTTCTTCTAACGAGACTATGTAAGGATCAAAATCCTTCATCGGAATATTATATTTTCCACCCTTAAGGTATGGTCCAAAGGGCCCATTTGCGGCAATTAATTCTGTGCCATCCGGAGCCTTTCCTAGCACTCGTGGCAAAGTTGGTAGTTCGAGTTGGCTTAACGCTTGTTCTAAAGTTACAGTTTTTACTGTTTTACGTTTAGGGAGTGGTGCAAAACGTGGTTTTTCCTTAGTTTCTTTTTCATTATCACCAAGCTGAATAAAACCACCATTTTTTCCTACTTTTGCATAAATTGGCTTACCAGTTTTTGGGTCATGCCCCAGGAGTCTTGCATTATTATATCTTTCAACCCCATTAGCAATTAATACTGTGTTTTGAAACGGCCCATAAAAATCTCGGAGCATCTTTACGCGCTCTAATTTGGCATCAGCAACCAAGTCCAAGTCCTTTTCGATGTTGGCTGTAAACTTGTAGTCAACAATATTTTTGAAATTATCAGTCAAAAAACCCGCAACCAATTCACCAATTGGAGTCGGGATTAGCTTCCCTTTATCCGCTCCAAATTTTTCTTTTACCAAATTTTCTTTAATGTTGCCATTTTGTGCTACAAATTCAGTAATTTTTCTTGTCTCTCCTTCATTTTCGCCCTTTATCACATACCCCCGTGTCTGTATAGCGGTCATAATTGAAGCATAAGTAGAAGGCCGTCCAATGCCGAGGTCCTCTAACTTCTTGACCAATGAACCTTCAGTATATCTTGCTGGTGGCTTGGCGTAAGTTTGCCTAGCAACAAGCTCCAGACAATCCATCTTATCACCTTTTTTAACTTTGGGTAGTTCTAAATCTTTCGATTTTCCATAAACCTTTAAGAATCCGTCAAAAATTACTATCTCACCCTTTGCAACAAAATCATGACTTAATTTAATAGTAGTTTTTGCCACTTTTGCGGCCGCCATCTGGGTGGCAACAGTTCGTGCCCAAATTAACTTATAAAGTTTTTTTTCATATTCAGTCTTACCAGCCCCTACTCTAGTTATATCAGTTGGGCGAATCGCTTCATGTGCCTCTTGTGCTTGGGTATCCTTAGTCTTAAACGTCCGCACCTTTAAGTAATTTTTTCCAAAAGTTCCTTCAATATACTTTGCAATTGTTACGATCGCCTGAGAACTCAAGTTTAAAGAATCGGTTCTATGATAAGTAATCAAGCCGGCCTGATAAAGGCCTTGTGCTGCACTCATGGTCGTTCGTGAGGAAAAACCTAACTTGGCATTCGCTTCAATTTGGAGCGCTGCAGTTGTAAATGGCACAGGATTTGTTCTAGTTCCCTCAGTTTCCTCTACATTCTCAACTTTATAAGTTTCTAAACTTAACTTTTCTAATATTTTTTTAGCTTCTTCTTTGGTTTCCGGCGCACCACCTTCATAAATAGCATCAAATTCTTTATCTTTTTTAAATTTACCACTAATTTTGAAAGTAAATTTTGTCTCAAATTTCTCAATTTCTTTCTCGCGCTCAACAATTAATCTTAGCGCTGGTGATTGTACTCGTCCCGCCGAAATTGCCCCCGGCACTTTTTTCCTCACGATATCTGACAAATCATAGCCAACCAACATATCTAAAGTTTGCCTCGCCTGTTGCGACGCCACCATATCCATATCTACTGTGCGAGGATTTTTAATAGCGTTCTCTAACGCTGGTTTGGTAATTTCATGAAAAGTAATTCGTGCCGTATTTTTTGGCAGTTTTAAAACTTCACACAGATGCCAAGAAATTGATTCTCCTTCGCGGTCTTCATCGGTCGCTAGCCAAATCTTATCCGCTTCTTTTACTGCTTTTTTCAATTCAGTAATAATTTTTTTATGATCAGGATCAATTTCGTAGGTCACATCAAAAGTGGCCTTATCAACCTTTGTGTCTTTCCGAATATGCCCTACTGAAGCTAAAACTTTAAAATCCGATCCGAGATATTTCTCAATCGTATGTGCTTTCGCCGGGCTCTCTACTATTACTAAATTTTTTGCCATATAAATAATAATATCACACCTACGCAAGCATAACCATCAAAAAAGCCTCAGGTAAGGGTGGGCATCACCTGAGGCTATTTTGGCCCTCTAACGCTTCTCACTATACCGGGAGAGACCCCGGAAGCGCAAC
>JAFRKN010000001.1 GCA_017431725.1 Candidatus Saccharimonadota bacterium
CGATAGGCCGTCGCCGTCGAACCTCAACCATCAAGGTTAAATGCCGATAAACAACCGCGATTATTCGCTACCTGCACCATGTCATCAAAGTTCCACACGCCACCCGTGTCGCCTTCGCCGGTGTTAGTGATAATGATATAAGAGTTTTGCTTCACGCAGAAAATCTGCCGCGCACGGTAAGCATTTTGATAATTGCCCCTGTATTCTTCTTGCGCTTTGCCATTTAACACAAACGGCACAAACGCATAGACCGCCGATACGATTTTACGATTTTTCACTGTCGCGCCAGTTTTCGCGTCGATATAGTCTGTTGTCGTGCCATTCACCGCGCCCTTTACGTAGCCCACGTTCCCCGCCTCGTCCACCACTAGCGTCCAGTTTGAACCGCCATTTTGCGCTATGATTTTCTGGTTTTGAATCGTCGTCCCGAGCGGGTCTGTGGTAGTGGTGTTATAAACGCTCGCGTTCGCCATGATGATGATATTGCCACCCTCTCTGTTTGCGACAATGTTGTTTAAGTCGCTTTGAAAATTGCCACGGTTTGTTGGCATATAAGCATACGGCGTGCCGTTTGTAATTTCGATAAAATTATAAGTGAAATTTTTGTAATAACCCCGCCAGACGTCAAAGGTCGGCACAGTCGCCTGCGTATTTAATGTCGCCTGCGCAGCTGGCGCTGCCGGCACATTCGCTGACACTGTCGGCGCCGTAACAGTCGTCGACGTTACTGCTGTCGCTTGCGTTAGTTCCGGCTCTTTTGCTTCCGGCTCTTCTGGCTCTTCCAGTTCATTTTGTTTCGTTTCCTCTTCAACTTCTTCCTGAACCGTCCCCGCTTTCGGCACTTCCGTAGTTTCCGCCTTCACCGGACTTTGCAAAAACGCCCCTGCCATAATCAGAGACAGAATAATCGATGCCACGCAAATCCCTGCCGAGCCAATAAAGAACCCTGGCTTCCGCATTCGCATATCAAGCAGCGCCGTTTTAAGATAGGAAACGCTAAAAACATCCACTGCAAGAATCGCCAACATCGCTATAATTAACAGAGGAATCCCAAAATCACTCATATGCCCCAATTATACCACATTTCCCCCAAAAAGTCAATGCTTAAACGCTAGGTTCTACTTCTTTAGCGTTCTTCTATCCTCAACCTTTTTATCACGCTCAAAAGCCTCGGATATAATTTTTTTTACTTCTTTCATATTCATTACTTACTATTTTAACCTCTTTTCTTATTCATTTCAAGCATAAATTTTATAGATTCGTTAAAAAAACGCAAATTAAGAAAATAATTAGGATATGCCTCATCTAATCTCTTTATATCACTAACGGAAACCAAGACTACGCTCTTGCCCTGGTCAAGCTTTCGTTCCAAAGTTTGATATTCCCGAACAGCCAAATCGTATTCCGGCTCTTTAAAACTAGCAACATAGCATGTCTTTTTATTAAAATCCAAATCTAAAACTAAATAATATGCGTTCTTCTCAATATGTTCATCCACGGAAATCAACTTAGTAATTTCTATAGCGTTAAGTGACTGGCCAATTCTATGTTCATCCATCGTCTCCTTTAATAGAGTGCAGATTTCGTTTAAACTCTTCCCGCTGTAGCATCGAACTGGGTTTGTTCCTTCCGCAATCGCAAATGCCGAAGATGTTTGCCGAAAGAAATCGCGCCAATATGTTTCACCGCCACCAAATTTCATCGAGGAACTGCGAAATATGTCCACGGTTTCCACCGATGTAGCCCAAATATGCTGCATCTGTGTTCTGAGCTGAATTTCAACATACATGCCATCTTTTTTAAAAATGAAATGTTTGCAACGATATCCATCCGACTTTGGATCATTGATATAGTCTCGCACTCGTTCAAAGTTCTTCCATTTGCGAATGATTTTCTCAACTTCGGCTAGCTGGTCCATATCTCGCACAATCATCCTAACGCCAGCAATATCCTGCATGCTCGATAATCTCATTGTCTTAAAACGATTTAACTTTCCAATAATCGTCGGCAGCCTCTTTAGCCTTTGCGCAACGATTATATTTCTTGTCGATTCGTCAGTTAGCATAATCCTTACACACTTATCATAATATTCGTCCATCAACTTCACGTGCGCTTCCCGCCAGACATTCAAAGCATCAACTGAATCTTCATATTCGACGTCTTTAATGCCACGACGTATAGTATCGCCAATTTTATTTATCGCAGTATTAGATAGATTCATAAAACAATTATATCACGCACCTCCCTGTATTGCTTTTTTATTTTTTTTTGCTATAATATACATATCGCGATTAAACACGCGAACGTGCGAATGTAGCTCAGTTGTTTAGAGCGCTTCCTTGCCAAGGAAGAGGTCGAGAGTTAGAGTCTCTTCATTCGCACCACAAAAAAGAAGTTTCAATGAAGTCAGCAAGACTTCTTTTTTTAAATGCTCATACGCAAATTAAAACCTAAAGTAAATAAACGGATTATACGAGCTATTCACCAGCGCACAAATTCCGAGCACAAATAGCAAAATCAAAATCAAATCCAGCACCAATCGCCCAAATTTAAATTTGAGCAACCACTTTTTGAACCGCTTCCCCACCGGGAACATAAAAATTAGTCCAATAATCATAAAATTCACATACGGTATAATCGAGAAATTATGCGCTAAGAAATCCGCCGTCGAAGCTCCTGGATGGAAAAACGCATTCGCCACGTATCCCAAATCACCCAAACTATTCACCCTAAACAACAACCACCCAAAATTCACCACCGCAAACATCAAAATCCAAGCCAAAAACTTTGGCAACTTCTCAAGCCACTTACCGAGAAACTGTTTTTCACAAAGTAAAATCACCATATAGAACACACCCCACAGTACAAAGTTCCAACTCGCCCCGTGCCAAAGCCCCGTCAGAAGCCAAACAATCGCAAAATTGCGCACCCACTTTATTTTTGAACACCGATTCCCACCTAGCGGGATGTAAACATAATCGCGGAACCAAGTTGTCAAAGAAATGTGCCACCTTCGCCAAAAATCTGTAATCGACCTCGCCGAATACGGATAATTAAAGTTCTCATCAAAGTCAAACCCAAAGATTTTCCCCAGCCCAATCGCCATGTCGCTATAGCCAGAGAAATCATAGTAAATCTGTAAGGTATATGCAAGCAGCGCAATAATAATCGCCACCGGCCCCAGCTCCTGTGCCGCCGGATCGTTAAACACAGTATCGGCGATAATCGCCACGTTATTCGCAATCAACACCTTCTTCGCGAAGCCCACAATAAACCGCCGAAAACCATCACAAAATTTATCCAGCGAATGCGTCCGCGCTTGTAGCTGTTTTTCAACATCCGAATATCGCACAATCGGACCAGCAATCAGCTGTGGGAAAAGTGCGATATAAGTCCCAAGTGTAAAAATGTTTTTCTGCAACTTAACTTTTTTGCGGTAGACATCAATCACATAAGACAAAATCTGGAACGTATAGAAAGAAATGCCAATCGGAAGCGCCAAGTTAGTCTGCCCAAGGTTAAAGTTAAACGCAAGATTAAGATTATAAATCGCAAAATCAAGATACTTGAAAATAAATAATGCACCAATATTTACAATCACTGCCGTCCAAAGTAACGCCCGGCTCAACTTTTTATTTTTACGCTTTTTATCAATCAACCGCGCGATAAAATAGTTAAAGATGATCGACAAAAGCATCAAAATAATATACTTCGGCTCACCCCACGCATAAAACACCAACGACGCAACCAGTAAAACATAATTTTTATATTTGTCTTTCGCCAAAAAATACAATATCAACGTCGCCGGCAAGAATGCAAATAGAAATGTAAGGCTGCTGAATAACATTATACCTCCAATCCTTGGTTAGAATCTTTTTTCGTCACAAACGTCGGGCTCATAATAAATAACACCTTTTGAATTTTATTATTCTTTACATAATCTTCAATTGAAAATTCCTCACCAATTTGTTTATTGTAATACCTCAAATCTACAACATATGTAGTATCAAAATGTTGCGCCAAAAGAACATTTATTGGATTGCTAAAAGAATTCGATATAATCAATAAATTTTCTTTATTCGAATTATGAAAATCAAATATTATTTCACCACGATCTGGGCCATAGACATAACTATAATAATTCGTATTTTTATCATACGTATAATTACGCTCAAAATAATCTGCAAAATGCCCATATTCCTCAGCTTTTCGATTAATTAATGTATCATGCTCCGGAACATCAAAAGAATAGGCTACCATATTATCACTATATTTATAGTATCTCAATGTTCTAGCGTGCGAACCATAAATTGGCTTATCGCCAGTTAACGTTCCAGCCGGCTTAGCCACATCCTCAATGCCGAGCAAGCCAGATATTTCCACATATCCTTTATACGAACCAATGTAATTCCAATGGTGATCAGTATTATAAAAATATTTCTTAAATTCATTAAAACCATCAAAACTAAAAGATGCAAAATGATATTTCCCTTTCAATTTTTCCTTCAAAGATGCAGCGTAGTCAATCACCTGAGCACCACTACTAAAGTCAAAAGTTGTTGCATCATTTATGAAATAATAATAGGTGTCAACAATGCTATTTACACGATTATATTTTGAGATATTTTGGTTAAATATTTTCTCTTGGGAGCTATCCATCGTAGAGGGACGATACATTATATAATCTTCACAGTTAAACGAGACCCTACTTCCATCTGTGCTTCCTGGCACAGTGACATACCTTCCAGAACAAGCAAAACTATCCAGTCCGAAAGTCGGCAAAGCATTAATTAGTTCACCATACACAGCCCGAATATCTGCACTTTTAACAAACTGGTCAGAGAAAGCATTTTCGAAATTCTCCTGAAAACTACCACTAGCAAAACCGTCAATTGTAAAATGTTCAAACCTCGCCAAAGTTCTATTCTCTAGATCCGATTTTTGATGTTCGCTCTTAATAAAAGTGCCGCCTCCAAAAACAAAAATAATACACAATAAAAAAACAAAAAACCTATCACTATTCAAGTAATTCGGCAAAACAATTCTGAAACTATCTTTCATGCTACTCATTATATCACACTCAAATCTGGTTCATAACTCTAGCCCCCTAGTAGTAGCGCCCTCAAGTAAAAAATGTCTAGAGCTTGCGATAAACAACACTTTGTCTATCTTGTTATTATTGATATACTTCTCAAAAGCAAACGGTTCGCCAATATTTTTCTGATAATGTCTTAAATCCACAGCGTAAGTTTTATTAAAATATTGAGCAATTAACTCCTTAATAGGATTGCTAAAAGAATCAACGACCATTAATAGATTTGGCTTTTCCGGCTGGTGGAAGTCAAAATAGACCTCACCCCTACTACCACCATATACATTGGCATAAAACGCATATAAATCGGTATATTCATAATTATGCTCGATAAAGTCGTCAATATGATTATACGCTCGCTCAATCCGCTCGACTTTAGTCGTATGCTCCGGTATATCAAATTTATAAACTATAAATTCATCCCATCCGTCAAATTTAAGCACAGTTTTAGCTGATGAGCCACCAAAATAACTTTCATGATTTGTGAATGTACCCACTGGCTTCGCAGGATTTTTTATACCTAACATCTTTGCTATATCTAAAAATCCTTGATATGATCCATTATGGTTCCAATGATGATCGTTTTTGTAAAAATATTGTTTATACTGCTCATACCCATCATATTTTAAAGATGCAATTTTATAGTTACCAGTCATTTTTTCAGAAAGAATCTCCGCATAGTCGGTGATACGCTCTGCGTTTTCAAAATCGTAAGTTTCCGGCGTGTTAATAATATAGTAATAAGTTTCAATCAAATCATTAACACGATTAAACTTTTTAATGTTGCTATTCAAAATAGAAAGTTGACCATTGCTCGGAGCACCAGGTTTACGAATTAAATAATCTTCGCAATCAAAAACTGTAAAATTTTCAGACACACCTAAATAATGATCTTGACACACCAAATTTCCAATCCCAAAATCTGGCATATTCTTTACCAGACTGCCATAATTAGCACGGATCACTTCGCTCTTAGGAAACTGATCCGACAAAGCATTTTCGAAATTATCCTGAAAAGAGCCGTCAAGAAATGCCGTCCAAGTCATATGCTGAAACTGCGAAAGCGATCGATTCTCAATATTGGAACTTTTATTCGGTTTTTTGATAAAACTATAAAAACCAACAGCAAAAACCAACAATAAAAGTATGCAAAATAGATAATTCTCCGATAATCTAAATCTATTTTTTCTCATCGGAATAAAATTCTTTATACCACTCCGCAAATTTTCTCAATCCTTCTCTCAAAGAAGTCGTCGGCTTAAATCCAAAATTTCGCTCTAAATCTGAAGTATCAGCATATGTTATCGGCACATCACCCGGTTGCATTGGCACGAGCTCTTTATGCGCCTCAAAATCATAATCTTCCGGCAATACTCCCGCTCGCACTAACTCCTCTTGCAAAATCTTCACAAAATCCAGCAAATTTTCCGGCGCCGAATTGCCGATATTATAAACCTTATGCGGCGCCAGCGGCAACCCATCCTCACCATTTTTCTTTTCCGGCGCTTTTGCCATCACCCGCATCACCACCTCAACGATATCGTCCACATAAGTAAAATCGCGCTTGCAATTTCCAAAATTAAAAATCTGGATTTTTTCACCATTGATCAACTTGTTAGTAAATACAAAATACGCCATGTCTGGCCGCCCCGCCGGACCATAAACCGTAAAGAACCTGAGCCCCGTCGACGGAATATTGTATAATTTCGAATATGCGTGCGCAATCAACTCATCACTTTTCTTTGTTGCTGCATAAAGACTCACTGGCGAATCAACTTTGTCATCCGTCGAAAATGGTACTTTTTTATTCCCACCATAAACCGACGACGACGACGCATAAACCAAATGTTCCACCAGATAATGTCGACACGCCTCCAAAATATTATAAAACCCCACGATGTTCGACTCGATATACGCATCTGGATGGTCAATCGAATACCGCACCCCCGCCTGCGCCGCAAGGTTCACCACGATTTCCGGATGATACTTTTCAAAAATTGCATCTACCGCCGTCTTATCCGCCAAGTTTCCACGGATAAACTCAAAGTTCTTATATTGTTCCAAGTCCTTCAGCCGATATTCCTTGAGTCGCACGTCGTAATAATCGTTCACCGAATCAAACCCGATCACTTTCGCTGACGGATTTTCCGCACAAACCCGTTTCGCAAGACGCCAACCAATAAATCCCGCCGCCCCCGTAATCAAAATCGTTTTATTACCAAAAACCACTGCTTTATCCATATCCAAATTATAACATATTCGGCATTATGTTTCTAGTATAGACTCCGCCGGCCTATTCTTTTTTCCTTGTATGCGGTATTATTTTTTTTAAAAAACCAGCAGCATCTTTATATATTTTTGTTTTACGATATATCAAAATATACAACATATTCGGAACCACAATACATACGCAACCTTTAAAAATTAGTCCTTGCGCACCATCAACATTGATAGCTGCACATACGGCATAAGTTATAGCACACACCGCTAATGTAACTACTGCATAAAGACCATGTCTTAAGAAATACTCAGAAACCTTAAAAGACTTAAAATAATGTTTAAACAAAATCTGCGACCCATAACCAAAGTTAATAATAAGCAACGAAATCAAAGTTCCGACAATAATTCCAACCACCCCCAAAAAATGTCCTAATACCAAATTCAATATTACATTCATCACGGATTCTATAATTGCGCGGTGCCTATTCTCATACCAAAGTCCTTTTGCATCTGAATAAACCGCTCTAATGTCGCCCATTTTCAAAGAATAAAAGTACACACAGAACAAAACCACTATCCCATAAGGAAACATATACTCTTCACCCATCCAAATCTGCATAAGCGGCTGGTAAAGGCAAGCTAAACATACCGTTAACCAGCCAGCCAACCACATATAAATAAAATTGAATTTATTCATATCTTTATAATTCTTTTCTTCCGTTTCAATGACAATACTATCACCAACACCAGCAGTCATAGAAGTAGTCAAAATCCCCATAACTCCAACAATCGCCGCCATAATCGTATAGTAGTTTGAATAGATAGCCACCGTAGTTAAGCCGATCATTGCAGAAATAAAAATACTGTCCAATGAATTACGCGTCGCCGAACAAACCTTGTGAATTACTAGCCCAGTTACTTTTTTCCTTATACTCTTCTTTTGCTCACTCGTTACATTACCGGCACATATGTATTCAGGATATTTACGCTTAGCAATTATCGCGACCAGCACATTGTCCATTATTGAAGCGAAACACTCCACCACTACATAAATATAAAAATTTTTAGTTATCAATATCACCAAAATTTGAACCACATATTGCAAAAAGCCAGTTATAGCACGCACATTACTAATAATGTCATTTCGCTGATGCGCAGTCACTAACGCACTCTTATAAGCAAACAAGAAATATGTGGATACGGTATTAAACAAATAAATAGCATATAGAGCATATAAATTAATAGACTCCGGAACACTGCCATCTATTAAATTATTCAAAAACGGCATTACACACAGCCCAACCACCAACACGATCGCACCAATAATTCGATAAACCTTTTTATACAAATTCATTAACGCGCAAATAGTTTTTGTGTCTTTCTTTGCTATAGGACCATACATATTGTAAACAATTGCACTATTAAAACCCATCTCCGCCAAGTTCAAAACTTGCAAAATAGACGCGAACAAACTCGAAAGCCCCAAAAACTCCACGCCTAAAACTTGAATTATTACTGCCCTAACAATAAATGGCAGCACCAACCGCACAACCTTATCTACAGAAGCAGCGATAATATTCCGTGCAGCGTTTATAGAACGTCTAGCCATTAGAATTTCACGTCTTCACAAAAACTTTCAAGAAATTTTTCATATTGCTTATCTTCTCTAGTCTTCTTTTCCACCTTCATCTTTTTCAGTACTTTTACTACAGCCTCTCCAACCATATAAGATTTCGATTTTGCTGTCTTCTCTAGGTAATGACTTTTCCTAATCAGTGGAATATTTCCATATGGACTCAATATATAGTAACGATACCAAATATCATTGCCATAACTATCGTAATATTTCCATGGCTTTGCGGCCGCATAATAATGCAAAATAACCGCATTCGAGATGATATCTTCAACCGAAAACTTTTTATTAATTCCCCAAGCCTCTTTGATGTTTTCTAGAGATTCACCATTAGACCAAAACAAATTTGCAGTAACAACCCCGACCATAGTATTGTATTTGAATGGCAACATCTTTACCCTACTTTTTACCGTTGCGTTTATAGCATCTTGATCCATTAACCGGTTAAATCCAGTTCTTCTATACTCCATCATTTTTTCTGGGCAATCATATTCTCGCATGGCATTTAAATTCATTAGCATAACTCCAGAATTAAAATACTTACATCTTTTACTAAGCTCTGGTTTTTGCCTCATTAAACGTGACGGATTTTTTACTGAACCGACTAAATTATCACCTAAATTTATATTATAAAGGTCACTAAGACCACCTTGTATTATCGTGTCGCAATCGATAAAAATAATCTTATCTACATTTTTTAATATTGTTGGAATATAAAATTTATAAATTGATGTAGGCGTCGCGGTAATACCCTCTATCTTAAAGCCAGAATAGTCTTCTTTATTATCTACATCAATTATCTTTATAGCAACTTCGGGGTTTTTAAGTTCAAGAATCTTTTGCTTCTTCTCCAGAGAGACACCGTTGCATAACACGTATATATTATAAAAAGTACCAGGATTTTTATTCATTATCGCCGAAGTCATAGCAACACACGTCGGCATTGCATAACAATCGTCGGTCACAAAACACAAGTTTACTGGTTCAATTATCTTATTCATATTTATTCATCTTGTTTATCTATATAAAATTATACTACTTTTCTCACTTTGCTCGCAATAGCCTCCACATAAATGTTTTCCAGTTTTTTCACCACAGTTTTAATATCCCAGCCATCGTCATTTATCACTATTTTCCTAGGTCTTCGACTATTTATTATAGTATCTGCCCAAATTTCGGCACCGGCGTCAAGCGGTAACCTCGTCACGAGATTCGAAATCGTCGCATATTCTGGAACCGCATCCGAAACAAAACATGATAATCTTGTCGCTTGCGCCTCTATTAATGCAATCCCCAACCCTTCATATCTAGAAGGAAAAATAAAAACATCCATGGCTGAAAACAAATCTGGCATATCACCCCTGTCCGAAAAAATGACATATTTATCGCCTAATCCGCTATCGTCTAATTTTTGAATTATCTTTTTAGTCTCAGGACCTTTCCCGACCATTAATAAAAACGCCTTCTTATTCTTTTTATTTATCCTATCAAACACATCGACCAAAAACTCATGATTTTTGGGAAACGCGAAACGCCCCACATGCCCAATCACAAATGCATCCTCTGGCACCCCAATACTTCTGCGAATTTGCTTCTTATTCTTCTTCCTCCCATATTCTTCAACATAAATCCCGTTATTAAGCACCACGGAATCAGACACACCGAACAATTCATTGACTTCTTTTTTCATTTCATTATGCAAAACTATAAAACGCATCCCGTAATGTTTCACTAACCACTTTGTAGCTTTCAGTTCTGCCTTTTTCTGTTTCGTATCACTAGACCAAATCGTTTTCGGTGTGCTATGCACGGTATAAAACATTGCCACATTCTTCTTTGGACGAGCAAAACGGATAACCGTGTTCATATATAGATGGAGATGCATAATATCCGGAGATTCACGTTTTATAATACGTCTTACTATCGCATACTTTTGCACATAGTGAATAGTCTTCCGAATCACCTTAGGAACTCGACGAATAACTAAATAATCTTCTGCATAAATCACCCTTATTCCATTCTTAGCCAAAAAATCCTCATATAAATGGCTATCGGAGTGATTCAAGCACAGCAATACTGGGTCAAATTTGCTTTTATCAATTCCGACTAAATAATTTTTCACTAATGTTTCCGCCCCACCAGTGTTAAGGGTTGGCACAAAATGCATCAACTTATACTTGCGGGTCGACTCACCATTGTCTTTATCCGTCCGCTTCCCTTTTCCTAAAGACTTTACCTTAAAATGCGTCATACGATTACGAGAAAATTCAGACAAAACATATTCTATTCCACCAAACAATGCCACTGCGTAAGTAGATGTTATAATCCCAGGCCTCTGATAAATACTCGCAAAGAAAACCACTACAACCAATAAAGCCGCCAAATCTTTTCTGCAATAATGCACAGCGGCTATTAATAAAGTACCCCACATAGCAATGCAGCCGATTATGCCATATTCCAATATATATACTTTATAAGAAAGGTTTTTTACAATCCCGTGCTCTTTAGTATAGGATTTTCCTAACCCGACAAGCAAATCAGCAAACGGAGTCGATTCGTATAATTCATCAAATTTTTCAGTAGTCCTATTATCGCCAGCCAGCCCTTCCGACGTAATAGTCAATCTACTAACAGTGTAATCTATTGTAGTATTCCCGGTTCTAATGTTTGGCAAAACCGCAAAATATAAAACCATCGCCAAAACTGTGCAAACAATCTGCACAATTTTTTTCTTTTTATTCTTCTCACGACAAATTTTAATTATCGCCGCTAGTACCACGTAGAGAACAATCAAAATCATAAACGCCACCGAAAATGTCAACATGCCAGCAATCAATATTATGATGTTTCCTACCTTTTTCAGTCTCATACGACTAGCGCACAAAATCAACGCACAAAATGTCCCGAACAGCCCTGGCTCATTACAAATTCCACAAAGCCTCAACAGCCCGTCATGCCTTTCAAACAAGAAACTCACATAGTAATCAATATACCACTGTGTTTTAAGCCCCGCATAATATTCAACCTTCTCATGCGGAATTGGTAGATTCAACACATAACTTAGATAACACAATATTCCCACTATACAAATTACAATCCAAAATCTTCTAAAAATACTGAATGTTTTTAATTTTACATCCTTTGGAAATAAACAAAACTCCGCCCACAAAGCTACAGCAAACCCACCAGCCGATACCTCGCCATAACTATGAAAAACATTAAGCGCCAAATAAATAAATGCTGGCACCATTGCAAATATATTCCACCAGCTAAAATCACGCTTACGAAAAATAAGAATTAAAAATAGCGTCATCAATCCAAAAAGACCGACAGCAAAATAAACCAAAATCCCTCGCAACGCACCACCACTAAGTGACGTACTCTGCTGGTATGGCGCAAATACTGTCAATAGCGCCAATATCGCAAAAAGTATAGCCGGGATTCTTCTAATCTTTTCATTCTCCCTAAGATTAACCACGAACACCTCCGACTTTTTTAGAAATCAATTTAGCAAACATATTAGTCCATAAACCACCAATCTTCTCTATTTTTAATTCATCCCTCACCGAGGCATTTTCTTCTCTAAATTTATACCTTTTCTCTTCATCGTTCATCATATTGATTATGGCATCCGACATTTTTTCAACATCGCCCACTGGCACCACAAAACCGTTCTCTCGTTTAATCATCTCCTTGGCTATGCCAGTATAAAAATCCGTCGAAATCACCGGCAATCCCATTGCCATAGCTTCAATCAAAGCGTTAGGAAACCCCTCATATAGTGAGGACATCACGAAAGCCGCACTTCCACTAATCTCCTGCAATATATTTTTCTTTGCACCAGGCAATAAAACTCTTTTTCTTAAACCTTGACTATCCACTATCTCCTGTAATTCATTCCGTTGTGGTCCATCTCCGTAAATAACAAGGTTGCATTCACTCGGAATTTTATCAATAGAACTCCTAAAACTATCAATTAAAAAACCGAAGTTTTTCTGCTTCGAAAATCTACCCACAGCAACCAAATTACAATTTTCTTCTTTCGCCTTTGGCTTAGGTAAATTGTCTATATCTAACGGATTAGGAATTATTACTTTCTTATCCTTTGGAATATAAGAATAATAATCATGTACTTTCTTACCTTGACAAACCAACATGTCGCCAGATTTGTAGATAATCCGCAGCAATCCCTTCTTTAAAAAACTTCGCCGTGTAGGATCGTTCCTCTCGGAATATACTTTTGCAAACTTGTGATCACCAAAAGTAGCAACATAGGTCATAATGTCAGCTGGAACCAAAAAAGAAACTACCACGTCTGGTCTAAAATCCCGCATACCTCGCCTCAAAAAACTTATCGCTTTTGGAAAATATTTTACATAGCTCGCAAAAACTTTTATCTTGTTCTTTCTGTCAATAAATCTACCTTGGCTTATGAAAGTTACCCTTTTATCAAGTTCATAAAACGACTCGTTCGATGCAATCGCCAAAATCTCGACTTCATTCTGGCCACATAAATAATTCGCCAAATTAGCAACTACTCGCTCCGCTCCACCCCCATTCATCCGCGGAATCACGAACATTATCCTCATTAATGTATTTTCTCCCGCATAAATCTAGTAAAGATTACTTTGCGTAACCAATTTGGCGAAAATGTAGAAAAAAATCTTGCCGTTACTACTGCGCAATACTGCGGAAACGCTATAAGGCCATCAGCTTTCATCTGTTTAAAGAGCCGTTTCTGTATTATAAAATATTGCCTTCCCGAACGCCGCTTAAAAGTACTCGAATTTTCATGCATATAAACTAGCGTATCTTGAACATTATAAAATTTATATCCATTAGCTAACATTTTTTCCCACAAATAGTAGTCTTGACAATAGCGCACCGCCTGATAGCCACCTACCGCAAGAACATCCTGCTTTTTAAACATAACTGACGGATGATTTATCGGACTCCTAAACCTTGCAAATTTTAGAATATCTCCATGTTTTTCTGGCACTTTTCTAATCGATTTTAATTTTTCTGGAGATTCTTCAAATTCAGCAACAAAACTTCCGACCACGCTAATACCGCCCGAGCCATTCAATATATTCAATTCCTTTTCACACCGATCTTTTCTAGACACGTCATCCGAATCCATACGCGCAACTATATCATTTTTACATTTTTCTACACCAAGCGCCAAAGTAGCACCCAGCCCATGGTTTTTATCTCGACGAATCACATTTAACCTTTTCCCAAATTTCTTCTGCATTTCTTCGACCACCCCATCCAAAGCTTCCGTCAATTCTCCATCACAAATCAAGACAAAATCATCCGTTGGCACGGTCTGATCATAAATACTTTGCATGCTACGCCTCAAAAAATCAGGTTCTTCTTTTTTATAAACCGACATCAGAACAGAATAATGCATTGTCTTTTTAGGCACCGCTAATCCTTACTATTTCTCATAATTATAACACCCTAATCTCGAAAAAGCAACAAGCACCACCATTATGGATACTTTTATAAAATCCAGAAAAATGTTATAATCAGTTCAGATAAAATCTCAACAAGGAAAACATCATGAAAATCGCCGTTGCCGGTGCCGGTTATGTAGGTCTTAGCCTCGCCACTTTACTCGCCCAAAATAACGAAGTTACTTTGCTCGAGATTGTTCCGGAAAAAGTTAAACTCATCAATGACAAAAAATCCCCAATCGAAGACGCCGAAATTAAGGATTTTCTTGCCCATAAAGACTTAAATCTAAAAGCCACCGACGATTGGAAAACCGCGTTAAAAGACAAAGATTATATCATCATCGCCACCCCAACCAACTACGACGAAGTTAAAAACTATTTCGACACTTCTAGCGTTGAAGATATCATCAAAAAATATCAAAAACTCAATCCGAACGATGAAAATACTGCCATCGTCATCAAGTCCACCATCCCGGTCGGCTATACCAACCAAATCAGCAAAAAATACCACCTAAACAACATTTTCTTCTCGCCTGAATTTCTCCGCGAAGGCCATGCACTTTATGATAATCTCTATCCATCTCGCATCGTCATCGGTAGCCATAGCGACAAAGCCAAAAAGTTTGCCGACCTCTTGATAGAAGGCGCCGCCAAACTCGACATTCCAGTCAAGTTCATGAACCCAACTGAAGCCGAAGCCGTCAAACTCTTCGCCAATACCTATCTTGCCATTCGTGTCGCTTATTTTAACGAACTTGATACTTACGCCGAACGTCAAAACTTAAACGCCAAGGATATTATCGAAGGCGTCTGTCTCGACCCGCGCATCGGCAGCCACTATAATAACCCATCCTTCGGTTACGGTGGCTATTGTTTGCCAAAAGACACCAAACAGCTCCGCGCTAACTACAAAGATATTCCAGAGACTCTGATTTCCGCCGTCATTGACGCTAATGACATTAGAAAACAGCACATCGCCGATATGGTCCTTGCCAAGAAGCCAAAAACCGTCGGCATTTATCGCCTCACCATGAAGTCCGGCTCCGATAATTTCCGCTCCAGCGCCATCCAAGACATTATCCACTTGCTTTCAAACAAGGATCTCGACATTATTATCTACGAGCCAACCCTCTCAGCCGAATCCTTTGATGGTTACAGAATCGAAAATGACCTCGCAAAATTCAAAGCTACGAGCGACATCATTCTCGCCAACCGCATTGAAAACGACATCAAAGACATCGCCGACAAAGTTTACACTCGCGATTTATTCGCCCGCGATTAAACTTTTCATGCTATACTATAATATATGGTAGCTAAAATCATCAGATTAATCGCCTTTTTCGCTTATATTTTCTGTGCCACTTTTGTTTGTGTTATTTTCACCATGCTTTCCGTCCTTCCGCTTAAGTATCTTTCAATCCTCATTATCGTCTCAGTCCTTCTTGCCGCGCTTTTCGCACTTCTCACTTTCAAAAAAGAGTTTAAAAAATCTCAAAAACTCACAAAAATTCTCAAGATTATAAATATCGTCTTTGAAGTCATCTTTTCCGCCGTTTTTATCATCGTTTTTATTTATCTTAACCACACCATGAATTTCATGGATTCTATCCGTGCATCTGAATATCAGATCGACAATTATTCCGTTCTAGTTAAAAAAGACTCCAAATTCAAAACCATCGAAGATCTCCACTACGGCACTATCGCCACCTATGATGACGGCTCCGCAACTTACTCCGAAGCCCTTGATAAACTCGCCGAAAAAATCAAATATAAAAAAGTTGAAGAAGCTAATCTCGGCGCCGCCGTCGCTGCCATCGTAAATGACAAAACCGACTCATTATTTATCAAAAGCTCTCTGACCGATCTTGCTACCGAAGTCTTTGAGGGCTTCAATATCGAAGATTACAATAATTTATATACCGTCACCATTAAGACCAAAATCGAAAATCGCGAAGCCTCCAACATCGACGTCACCAAAGACTCCTTCAACATTTATATTAGCGGTATCGACACTTACGGCGACATCGCCACCGTCGCAAGAAGTGACGTCAATATGATTATCACGGTTAATCCTAAAGCCCATAAAATCCTTTTGACCAGCATTCCTCGCGACTACTATGTCCAGCTCCACGGTACCACTGGCTTAAAAGACAAGCTCACCCATTCTGGCCTCTACGGTATCGACATGACCATTAACACCATCGAAGACCTTCTCGGCATAAACATCAACTATTATATCCGTGTCAATTTTGACTCTACCATCAACCTTATTGATGCCCTCGGCGGCGTTGATGTTACCCCAGATATCACCTTCTCTCGGCTCACCGACGGTCGCTGGTGTTCCTACTACGAAGGCGTCGCCAACCACCTCGACGGTTTCTGTGCCCTAAGATATGCTCGCGAACGCAAGGCCTACGGCGCTGGCGACTTACACCGCATCCAAAACCAACAGGAAGTCCTCATGTCCATTATAGACAAGCTCACTTCCTCCAAAGCCCTCCTCACTAGCTACACCAAAATCCTTGCTTCCCTCAGCGGTAGTCTCGAAACCAACATTCCAAGTGGCCAAATCTATGCCCTCGTCAATGAACAACTAAACTCTATGCCGTCCTGGACCATAGAAAGAATCAGCCTCACCGGCACCCATATCGACGCCCCAACTTACACCATCAGCACCGAATATCTCTACGTCTTCGAGCCAAACCCGGAATCTATTACTGAGGTCACCGCCAAAATCCAAGAAGTCATGGCGGAAAATTAAATAACCTGCTATAATAACCATAATGGACATGGTTATTCAAATAATTTTACTTATTGTCGGTTTCATTCTGCTCATCAAAGGCGCTGACTGGCTCATCGACGGCGCCTCCTCAACCGCCTCACATTTTAAGGTATCTAAACTCCTAATCGGCCTCACGATTATTGCCTTCGGCACCGGCGCGCCAGAACTCGCTGTTTCCGTCTCGTCTCTCTTAAACGGCACTACAGATATGCTCCTCGGCAACGTCATTGGCAGCAACATCTTAAATATCTTGCTCCTCATCGGCATCGCCGCCGTCATCCGCCCCATCCGCATCAAGAAAGACACTGTCGCTAAAGAACTCCCGCTTTTACTCTTAATTTCTACCGTCATTATTGTCCTCTTCCTGGATACTCTCCTTGTTAGTGCCGACCAAAACACCATTTCTCGCGCCGACGGTATTATTTGTTTGCTTTGTTTCTCGGTTTTCATTTTCTACATTATTTCCATGGCTCGCAAGAACCGCGCCGCTAAAACCGAAGTCGAAAAACCAAAGTTCAGACTCGGCATTTCTCTCTTCTTGATTCTCATTGGTCTCGCTGGCGTCGTCGGTGGCTCCGAGCTCGTTGTTAGCTCCGCCTCCACTATCGCCGCTTCCATCGGCGTTTCTGACCGCATGATTGCTCTCACTATCGTCGCCTTCGGCACTTCTCTCCCAGAGCTCATCACCACCATTAAGGCCGCCAAACGCGGCGAAAACGAACTTCTCGTCGGCAACATTATTGGCAGTAACATCTTCAACATCTGTATCGTCCTCGGTCTCCCAGTTGCTCTCTTCGGCACCATCACCCCGAGCAGTTTCGAAGTTATCGATCTTATTATGCTCGTCGGCGCTACCGTTATCCTTCTTCTTGTCTCAAGAAGCGATCGCAAGATTACTCACCTCGAAGGCATCCTCATGCTCATCATTTTCACGATTTATTATGGCTACATCATCACCAGCGCCATCACTTCTCTTTCCTGAAAAACTATGATACAATAATTAAAGTTGGTGCTGTGGCGGAGTGGTTACGCAGCGGTCTGCAAAACCGCGTACACCGGTTCAATTCCGGTCGGCACCTCCAAAACTGACGATTATGAATATATTATATTGTGGTGATGATGGGATTAAACGAGGCGTTTTGGTTTCGATTTTGTCGCTCATCAAACACAACACCGAACCGCTCGAAATTTATATTGCAACAATCAATTATGAAAATGTAAAGCCGTTTCAAAAAAAGACAGCGGATTTTTTGAACTCATTAGTCAAAAAACAAAATCCCAAAAGTTTCGTCAAGCTAATCGACGCCACCGACGTTTTTACTAAAAATCTGCCAAAGAAAAATATGGGCTCATATTTCACGCCCTGCTCAATGCTTCGACTTTACATGGATAAAATGCCCGAGCTAAAGGACTGCGATAAAATCCTTTATCTCGATTACGACGTCGTTTGCCGCAAAAGTCTTTCCGATTTTTATCACACCAACCTCGACAATTTCGAAGCCGCCGGCTCCCTCGATATCTACGGCAAGCATTTTTACCATTATCACTGCTTAAAACAAGATTATATGAATTCTGGCGTTATGCTATTCAATTTACAAGAATGTCGCAAGACCAAAATGTTTGAAAAGGCAGTTTCGCTTTGCATGGAACACTGGATGATGTTAGCCGACCAAGCCGCACTTAACAAATCCATCAAAAAGCGCAAGCTCCTGCCACGCAAATACAACGAACAAGGCGAGCGCCCGCAAAAAGACACCGTCTTACATCATTTTTCCAACAATTTCAAGTTCTGGCCGTATTTCCGCGTCCAAAAAGTCAAACCTTTTGAAGTTGAAAAAATCCATAAAATTTTGAAAATTACGGAATATGATGATATACTTAAGAAGTATAGTGAGTTGGAGGAAAAATTGTAATGGCTAAGGCCGAACTATTCCAAAAAGATATTCCCAAATCTGAACGGATTTTTTATTATACTTCGGAAGAAGATGACCCAATAAAAACCGACGAGCAAGAAAAGGAAATTAAAGTTGGCTTACCGGAAGGATATGAGTTCATTCCAAAAAATCCATTTGTGAGGATTTATTCGGCGGCATTATTTCGGGGTTTTTGGATATTTGGACAATGGTATGAAAAAGGTTACTGGGGATTAAAAATCCACGGACGCGAGAAATTAAAAAAAGCGCGCGGCAAAGGCTATGTAATTTACGCGAACCATACGAATCCATTTCATGATGTGTTTGGACCAGCGATGGTGGCGAATCGACGAATTTTTACAATCATCAGCCCAGTTAATTTGAAAATTCCTGGCATTGGAAAATTTTTGCCAATGATCGGTGGATTACCATTAGGTTCAACCACCGACGAGAAGAAAGCGTTCAATGAAGCAGCAGACAAACGCTTAAAACAGAAAAAATGTTTAGTAATTTATCCAGAGGCGCACGTTTGGCCTTATGCAACAAAAATTCGCAAATTCCCAGCCGGTGACAAATCATTTAAATACGCGACACGAAATAATTTGCCGATTTTTACCATGACGACAACCTATCATAAACGCAAAGACAAAAAGCACGGCGATTTGCCACGGATGGAAGCTTATCTCGACGGCCCATTCTGGCCAGATCCAAAATTAAGCGAGGAAGAAAATCGCG
>JAFRKN010000007.1 GCA_017431725.1 Candidatus Saccharimonadota bacterium
TAGCAATGCTTGCAAAGTCGAAGTGGTCGAAGCAATCTCAGTAATTGGACGATTAAATCTAGAGACATATTGGATAAAAGCCTGAATATCGCCGATATTTATTCTCCCCTGCACCACAAAAATTCCACCCAAAACACAAATAGCAACATAACCTAAATTAGTAAAAATATGTGTTATTGGAAAAGATAATGAAGAATAAATTTGGGCCTTTCTTGTTACTGTTGCTAATTTTTCGTTCGTTTTAGCAAAATCCTCCAAAGCATCATCTTCATAAGAATTTGATTTTATTACAATTTGACCAGAATAATCTTCTTCAATTTTGCTATTTAAAATTCCTAAGGTGTTTTGTTGCTCACGGAAATATTTTTGCGCAAAATTCATAATTTTAGCCACCACTACCACCGAAATTGGCACTACCACAAAAGAAATTAAAGACAACGGCACACTAATTGAAAGCATAATTATCATTACGCCAACTAAAGTTGTTAAACTAAGGGAGATATCTGCAATCTCTTGCGACATCGAAGTGGTCAAAACATCTACATCATTTGACATTCTCGATAAAGTATCGCCAAATCGATGTTTGTCAAAATAAGCTATTGGTAGTCTATAAATTTTATCCAAAATTTGTTCTCGTAATTTTTTAGTATATTTGGCCGAAACTACTGCCAGAATAAAGGCTTGGGCATAATTCAGCGCCGCCGAAATTAAAAACAAAACTATAATAATGATTGCTTTATTCCCTAGCGCCCCCCAATCCAAATTTGGATAGCTATTTACGGCTATAGTCGTCATATCACCTAGTAGCTTTGGTATAAACAACCCAAAGATTGCTGAGCCCACAGTTAAAAATATTGAAATAATAATCAAAAGGCGGAATTCTTTAATTGACTTCAAAAATAATCTAAAAACTAAGCGCGAATTCTTGGGTTTATCTTTTTTGAAATAATGGTTAGGCATATTCCGCCCTCCCTGCCAATTTTAATTCGTCGGCGTATTCTTTATCCGAGAGTTGCGACTTAACAATTTCTTGATAAACTTTACAAGCCTTTAAAAGCTCAAAATGTTTACCTTTTCCAACCACTTTACCATTATTTAATACGACAATTTGATCTGCATCTTTGATGGTGCTCACGCGTTGCGCCACAATGAGAACTACCGCATCTTTAGTAATTTCTTTTAAGGCTTCGCGCAACTTACGATCGGTTTTCATATCGAGCGCTGAAAAAGCATCGTCAAAAATCAAAATATCTGGATTTTTACAAATCGCACGCGCAATCGAAAGTCTTTGTTTTTGTCCACCAGATACATTAGTCCCGCCCTGGGCAATCGGAGCATCATATTTTCTAGGCAATTTCTCAATGAAATTTTTTGCCTGGGCAATTTCAGCAGCCTTATGTACCTGCAAGTCACTAGCGAGCGGCGCCCCAAATTTAATATTTGATTTGATAGTCCCAGCAAATAACATTCCATGCTGCGGCACTAAGCCGATTTTGTCTATCAAATCATTTTTTGCATATTCTTTGATTGATAGTCCATTAACTAAAATCTCCCCATCAGTTGCCTCATAAAATCTTGGTACTAAATTTATTAAAGTCGATTTTCCAGAACCCGTTGAGCCTATAAAAGCCGTAGTTTCTCCAGCTAAAGCCTTAAACGAAACATTTTCCAAAACATTTTCTGCCGCTTCGGGGTAGCGAAAATCCACATTTTTAAATTCCACAGATGGCACTTTGTCTGGAATTCCTGTAGTTTTTATTTTCCAATTGATTTTTGGCATTTTTTTAAATATTTCATTAATTCTGTGTGCCGAAACATTGGCTCTAGGTAGCATCACAAACAACATTGATAGCATCAAAAATGAAATCATTACAAAAGTGACGTATTGTGCAAAGGCAGTCATGTTGCCAAGATAAGCAAAATCTTTTGACAAAAGTGAAATTCCCACCCAAGAACAAAGCAGAGTCGTGCCATTAAAGATAATATTTATTAAAGGATTTTGTAATTCCAAAATTCTATCAATAAAAATCAAAAGCCGTGTCAAGCTATCATTGGTTTTAACAAATTTTTTGCGCTCCAGCTCTTCATTATTAAAAGCTCGCACTACTCTTAGCCCAGTCAAATTTTCCCGCGTCAAAAGCGTAATTTTATCCACTAAATTTTGAAAAACCTTAAATTTTGGCATTACAATTGCCATAATTACAATTGCCGAACCCAGTATTGCTACTACTCCCACCAAAATAATCCACGACATATCTGGCGCTGTTTGGATAGCCATAATGATTGCAATGATGCAGAACATCGGCGCCCTTAACATCATCGAAAGCATCATCATCACTACACTTTGTACTTGGTTAACATCATTAGTAGTACGAGTCAGAAGTGATGCAGTTGTAAAATCTTTTAAGTCCGACATATTTAAATTGATGATTTTAGTAAAAATTGCCGTCCTGATATCTCTCGAAAAATTTGCCCCTACTCTTGCCGAAAAATAACTAGACATAAATGAAGTAATAGCCGAAATAATTGCGATGACAATCATTCTTAATCCAGTCATCCAAATATAGTCTATGTTTTGAGTCACGATGCCATTATTAATAATATCAGCCATCAAAGCTGGCAGACGCAATGTGGTATAAACTTGCACTGCTGTTACTAACAGTAAAATCACAACTTGCCACCAATAAGGCTTCAAAAATTTAAACAGTCTGAACATAATATTCTATTATTATAGCATAAGTATAGACAATTAAATTATTTACAAACACCATTTTTCAAATCAATAATTAACCCTCTAGCTTTCAAGTAATGTTCTAAAGAATCATATTCGCCATTATTATATTTTCCTGTCGCAATTTCCGTAGCAACATCCACCCCCACGTAACGATAATGCCAAGTCTCAAACAATCCAGTTGAACCATTTTCGTCTACATTTAATGGCTCACTCATCAACCCTCCCGCCCAAGCTTCTGGAAATCTATCAATAAAACCATATTTATAAGAATTCTCTTTTAACCATTGCCAATCAAGATGCTGACTATAATAATCCGTATCAAGCGTAGTGCCATAAACCGGATCAAGCAAATCACAAGTTAATCCCGTATGATGATCACTCGCGCCAGTCGCCGCACAAAGTCTCCCACAATTCGTCCCCACTGCTCTAAAACATGAACGAGTTTCTAAAGTATGCCCAGGATAATCTGCTTTGTAGGCTTCAATCATTTCATTAATATGTGTAGCCGCTTCCGCATCTAGTAAATTATCCCCATTATAAGGATTGCCTTCAATAATACCATAAAGCTGAGACAAACTTACTAATTCCCCGCGTCTTGTATTGATAAAGTTTGTTTCCACCGTAAAATTAGGATTTATCAACATCAAGTAACCAAAATCAATCGTGCAGTTACTAGACTTTGCCGCTGTAATTGGTGTTAACGCAACTTCTTTAATTAGCTCTTCGTCAATAACTTCACTAACCTTTTCCGTTTCAATATTTTCTTCTATTATTTCTTCATCTTCCGGTCCTTTTTCCCATCCAAAAACGTGCATGATTTTTTCCATTAGACTTGGCTTATTTTCGTATGCGTCCGCTCGCACTTTTATTTTATAATCATTCCCCGCGATTTTTAGACTCAGCGTCCCCTCCTCGTCAGACATTTCCAAATCAACTTCTTTTTCTGCTTCTGCCCACAATAATTCACTAAAATCTTCTTCTGCTCTAATTTCTACTGGCCCAGTCCACCAACTATTGTAATAACCAACTTCTCGACCTTTTTCAACCAAATTGCTAATTGTTAATTCTGACTGCAATTTTTGAATAAGTGCCAAACTTTCATCAAAGGAGCTGTCTCGTGTTGGCATTCCAAGTAAAGCTATTGTCATAATATGTTCCCCCTCCTTGTAACCCGAAATTAAACAATAACCCGAAACCTCACCAATGTATCCCGTTTTTACACCAATTACACCAGATTTTCCTAAAATTCCGTTGGTATTATAAATTAATCCCGCAACTGGAACTTCATAATATTCAGTCTTCACAATTTCTGCCAATACGGGTTCTTCTAAAACCTTTGCACCAATTTTTGCCAAATCTTCCGCCGTGCTAGTTGCAGTTTCGCTAAATCCACTCGCATCGACGCCAATCGTCGTATTTTTTATACCTAATTCCGCCAACATATTTGTAGCATATTCTTGATAATTTTCTAACGAACCAAACGCCCAAATCGCCAGCGAATCCGCCATATTATTACTCGAAGCTAAAAATACTGACACTAAAGCATCGTATTCACTAATTTCCTCTCCCATCCGCACTGCTGTATATGAGCCCCCATTGTTTATATAATAAATATATTTATCATACATCTCCTTGTCAATCGTGATTATTTCTCCAACTTCTCCTAAACTAAATGGTTTTTCTCGCACAATTGCCAGTCCTAAAATCATTTTTATAGTGCTTGCCGTCGGCCGAATTTCTTTTTCGCTATTTTCAAAATTTTTCCCCGCCACACTTTTACCGTCAATTGCTAATGCCCAATCTCCCTCGTTCGCTTCCCAAAAATTTTTTAAACTAACTGCTTCCGGAAATTTGTATTGCGTAACAAGTTTTAAACTTGTGTCCATTGTAAAAAAACTAATTAAAAACCAAACCAAAAAACCTACAAAAATAAAATTAAACAGTGGCAAAGCGTAGCTTTTTTTATTGTATTCTTTTCTTAATTTCATTTAAGTCTTTCCTTTTTTCAAGATGCATTAAGAAATAAATAATTGGCCCCAAAATAATATAAACATAGTAAGAGAAAAAGCGCCAGAATAACATCGCCCAAAAAACATATCCAGATGAAAGAGCCGAAAAAACAACAAAAAAGGTGCCTTCAGCTGCACCAGCGTTACCAGGCGTTGGCACAAAATAAACCGCTGAAGTCACGGCTATGGTTATGACAAAACAAGGCAAAAAATCTACATTTCCGCCAAAAGCCGTCAAGACGAAAAAAGGAATTAGCGCTGTTAAAAAATTAAACATTAAGGAACAAAAAATAGTTTTTAAAAATAGTCCTTTGGTTTTTAAAATTAATTTTACGGATTTAGCATATTCGTTTACTTCGAACTCGGCTTTTTTAATCGCCGCAGTTTTGTTTTTGATAATATGTAGTTTTGCCAAAAATTTTACCCCAATTGTAATTAGCTCAGTCGTAGCTTTGGGCAAAAATGTTGCAATCATTACGGCAACTGGCCAAAAAGCATAAAACAACAAACCAAAACAGGCCGTTGCAATTAAGGCCGCGTTATTAATGCTGAGGCTGCCAAACAAAAAACAAAAAATTGCAATTATCATAAAACCAATCTGCCCAGAAATCATGCCGATAATGGGGATCGTGGTGGCCAATCCATTCGGCAACCCTCCATTTTTATGCATATAATAAATCTGAAAAGGTTGTCCACCTAAAGCCGCCGGAGTAATATTGTCGTAATATTTGCCTAAAAGCACCGTACGCCTGGCTACTTTGCGAATTTTCTTATGATCAAGCGTCTTTTCGCTCTTAGACATCTTTTTTATCATCAAAATATATTTATAAATTTCAAAAGTTAATGCTAGTAAAAAACACAGAGCCGCTGGCACTAGATACCACCAATTTATTACGATTTCAGAAAATTTAGCAGCATTTTTAGAATTACCAAATTCAAAAAATGCTGTAATTACAATAACGGCAATATTTATCAAAACAAAAAAGACAATCAGGAGGGGTTTTCTAAAAATTTTTTTAGGTAGAAAACCATTATGGTTCTTGGCTTCGGTTTCTGACATTTTTAATTTCTGGCTGCTTTGATATTAGGATATTCTTCAATTAAAACACGTATACATCCGGCAATTGGTATTGCAATAATTGCTCCGAGCAACCCAAACATATACATGCCAATAATAATTGCGCACAAAATCACCACTGGCTGGAGATTTAAGGCATCACCCTGAATCTTTGGGGCAATAATGTTATTTTCGATTTGTGCATATATTATATAAATGATGGCAAAGACTAGTGCCGCGACTGGATTTGAAAAGAGTAGCACCAAAGTCACCAAAGTCCCACCGATAAACTGGCCAAACATAGGGATAAGATAAAAAGTCATAGTAATCATCCCCATCGGAATCGCTAAACTCGATGAAAAGCCCAGAATCAAAGATAAAATGAACACTATTGTCATAGAAGCACAACCATCAATAATCGCCACCACTACTTGTCTCGAAACATAGGTCGAAACCACATTTGCCATCTTAGAAATCACTCGCCTAGCTACTTCCACTGGTCTTTTGTCTGTATCCGAGCCAAGATTTTGCCAAAGCGTGTCCATCATCTTGGGTCCTTCCAGTAGGAACAGTAGAGTCAAAATTAACACAAACACAATTTTCATCACCACGTTCGCTACTCCGCTTACGCTCGAAACCAAATTATTGCTCAAAATCCCCAGCAAATTATTTGACACCGAACTCAGTGCACCATTAAGTTGTGCATGTAAGTCTTCTATGCCAATTGTCTTGCCAAAATTGTTGATTCCCTCCCAGCCGCCAAAAGTTTTTTCAAAAGTCTCGGGGAAGTTTTGTACGAATTTGGCTGTTTCGTTTACTACCACCGGACCTACAATTGCCAAAATCGCACCAATAATCAAAACTACAATCAGATAGGCGAAAACCGCTGACAAATTTTGGTGCTTTTTGTCTTGCCCAAAATGCTTAGTAAAGAAATTATTAACCTTATTTACTAGTGGCCTAAGAGCCAGAGCTAAGAAAATCGAAATGCCGATGATAATTAAACCTACAATTGCTTTGTAAAGTATAAAAATAATTATTCCAATCCCTAATGGCACCAACCAGAACTTGATAAACGTTCTTAAATCTGTTTCTATTTGTTTAGACATGCACCTCCTTATAGATTTATTGTAGCATAAATGTTATAATAATGTAAATGAAAGTTTTAATGCACACGTGTTGTGCGCCCTGTAGTATTTATTGCATTGACAGTTTAAGAGCCGAAAACATCGAGCCCACTCTTTTTTGGTATAATCCCAACATCCATCCTTATATCGAATACAAAACTCGTCGTGACTGTTTAAAAGAATATGCCGAAACAATCGGTGCCAAGCTAATTCTTCAAGAAGAATATGGACTTGATGAATTTTGCCAAAATGTCGTTGGTGATCTCAAAAATCGTTGCGTTAATTATTGCTATCCCAAACGACTGGGCGAAACCGTGCGTTATGCCGCCGAAAATGGCTACGAGGCTTTTACTACAACTTTGCTGGTTTCGCCTTATCAAAAACATGCAGAACTTCAAAAAGTTTGTGAAAAGCTAGCCAAAGAGGCCGGTATCCAATTTCTGTATCGCGATTTCCGAGTAGGTTTTCGCGCCGGTCAAGAAAAAGCCCGTACACTAGGGCTTTATAGGCAAAAATACTGCGGCTGTATCTTTTCCGAAGAAGACCGCTACAAAAAACAAATTACTCGGAAAAAGCATTGAAACTGAAACTAACCGCCTATGATAGAAGAAACGACTGGACGAGCTACGCAACGAACAGAGCGGCCGTAGCTGCGACCGTCGCCGAACGACGGGTAGGAGTAGCCATGCATGTCGAAGTACGCGCTACCAGCATTGTCGCTATTGTACACGACCGGAGACCAGAAGTAGCCGAGCCCACCAACGTAGTGTAAGGCTCCGTACCAGTAGCCACTGGCGGCGAAGTAAAGTGGGCTAGTCCACAATTTGTTTGCACCGTTAATAGAACTATTAGCAAAGCCGTATTGGTTCCATAGAGCATAGAAAGTATCTTCACCATAGCCTCTTACTCTAGGTAAGGTCCAGCCAGCCGGGCAGATGGATTGTTCTATAAGTTCATTATTTGTTGTATGTGAGCTACTGTCATTCATCGCTACTGCAGCTGTCCAGTTGTAGTAGTTGCCAAGATGGTACTCTGCAGTGCCAGTAGAAGAAGTATAGGTGGAGATAGGGTTTAATGATTCATTACAGACTGGTGTGCTGGTGCTCCAATCACAACTGTCATAATAAGCATTCCAATCATTAAAGCCACTTTCTGTGCCATTCCAATATAGATTACCTGGATCATAAGATTCTGGAGTATTGTTTATTTCACAATCACCATATTCTGAATTCCAAGTTCCACCATTACACCATGAACCTGTGCCAGTAGTACTAGTTGGGTAAGTGGATCTAGCTGGACTCCAAGCAGCCGTAGTATATTGTCCAGTTGAAGTGTTATAACCTATATCAGTGTCTTCATTAGTATAGGTCTTACTAGCATCTAGGTCTAAATCTAGGTTCTGGGTCATCCAGATGTCATAATTATTAGTTGCTCCGACTTGGTATTTAGCTATCGTATAGGACTTACCATCTCTACTGTCTTTTAATGTGTATTGAGTTTCTGGTGTCATAGAGCTAATGATAGAGTTTAGATTAGTGCTAGTCACATGAGCAAAGTCTTGCAAACATTTTACTTGAGCTATGGTGGTAGCATTACTGTTGCAGGGTACTGGTGCCGGACCATCATATGGATGCACCATCACATATTTTACCTGCCCAGCGTAATTACCCATCGATTGGGTGGCAGAAATATATGCTTGGTAGGTGGTAGTGAGCGTAGAACCAGTGGCAGCAGCTCCCATGTCTGTATCGGCTGTGCGCCGAGCTACCAAAGCATAATCATTTGGTACCGTGTGAAAATTACCAAAACTCCCCTCCGTATCTTGCATAATAGTAACAGGATAAGCCGCCCCGCTATTAGTACTCAGTTTCATCGCCCATTGAGAATTACCACTCGTCCCCGTGCCAGTTGCAATATCAAAACTACTTCCTAAACTACTGTCGGTCAAAACATTTTTGCCGTCTTTGTTGTCTGTATAACCTATGGCGTAGATCGAAAAACCGTTTTTGTCGTTGCAATAAACTTTTATAGTGGTATCACCGATATGCGAGTTACTAGTGCCATTCGGAATAATGGCGTTGTGGCTATTCATTCCTGTGCCCGACAAAGTACAAGAAACCGGCACGGCTACATTTATGTCATCTATTACTTCGGTATCCGCCCAAACTTGCGCAGAAAAAGCCGCCAAAAACACATTAGTTAACATCAATAAACTAAAATAACCCTTATTTTTGTTTATCACCATACAATTTCATTCTAACACACAACTTTTAATTGTGATAGTGCTTTTTACATCCAAAACAAAATTCAAAAAATATGTTATAATATAGCGATATGTTGGTATCAGAGTATAATTATAATTTGCCAGAGGAACGGATTGCTAAATTTCCGCCCCAAAAACGCGGTTCAACTAGGCTCCTAGTTTTGGATCGCATAACCGGCAGTATAAAAGATTCTCAATATCAAGATTTGGCAGATTTTTTAAATCCCGGTGATGTTTTGATTTTAAATGATACTCGTGTAATGCAGTCACGTCTTTTTTGTAAACTCCCAGATGGCCGTAAACGTGAGCTTATCGTTCTCGAAAAACACGGCAACGAACCCCAACGCGTGATGTACCGCGGCAAATTGCACGAGGGAGATAAGCTGAAACTTTGCGATAAAATATCTGGTGATATTGCTTTTGAGGAGCATAATCGCCGACGGGGCGATTACGGAGCGACCGAGCCCCGTAACGACGGGCGCGAGGGAGCGTTCCGAAAAAGCAATATGCCAGATATTTTGGTTAAGCATGTTCTCGGCAACGGTATCGCCGAAGTTGAGTCCAGTCTTCCGCTTTCTAGCCTCGCCGAAAAATATGGTACAGTTCCCTTACCACCTTACCTTCATCGTGACGCAACCGAAAATGATAAAAAACGTTACCAAACCGTTTGGGCCAAACATATGGGCTCTGCTGCTGCCCCGACCGCCAGTCTCAACATGACCGACGAATTATTAGAACGGCTTCGTCAAAAAGGCGTGATTATTAAATATCTTACTCTTCACGTTGGTCTCGGCACCTTTCTCCCTATGCGTACCGATCAGGTCGAAGACCATCAAATGCATTCCGAATGGTTTAATATTCCCGAAGACACTATTGAGTCAATTAAGGCGGCAAGAAAGGCTCTTTCGAGGGAGCGCTCCGAGAACGATGCATTCCTGCCGCCTAAACCTCGTATCATAGCATTAGGCACTACCGTAGCTCGGACTCTCGAATATTATGCGAAAACTGGCAAAACTTCCGGCGAAGACGACATTTTTATTTATCCTGGTTTCGAATTTAAATTAGTTGATGCCCTGATTACAAATTTTCATGCTCCTAAATCTACCGTCCTAATGCTTGCTGCTGCTTTCGCCGGTTGGGGTCATCTAAAATCCGCTTACGATCATGCTATCGCCGAACGATATAATTTCTTAAGCTACGGAGATTCAATGCTAATATGCTAAAATTTGACATCAAGAAAAAAAATAGTCTTGCTAGGGTTGGGGTAATTCATACTCCACATGGCGATATCAAAACTCCAGCTTTTGTTGGCGCTGCTACACGTGCCACTGTCAAAGCTCTCACCATGCAAGAAATGCGTGAACTAGGCTCACAAGCTATTTTAGCCAACACTTATCATTTGATTCTTCGGCCTGGTATTGATTTAATAAGAGAAGCCGGCGGACTCGCTGAGTTTTGCTCTTGGCACGGTCCCACTTTCACCGATTCTGGCGGTTTTCAGATTTTTTCTTTGCCTCACGCCAAAATTTCCGAAAATGGTGTCAAATTCAAATCGCACATCGACGGTCAAAATTTCGAAATAACTCCCGAATCGAGTATGCAGGCCCAATGGGCCATCGGCTCCGACATTCACATGGCTTTTGATCACCTCGCGAAATCCGAAAGTTACGAAGACATGAAAGCAGCGATGGTTCGCACGCATCGCTGGCTCGACCGCTGCGTCAAAGAACATCAAAAGATGACTATGGATAACCGAAAATCCTCTTTCGAGGGGCATCCGCAGTCGCTACGAGGACGCAGCGACGAACCCCGTGAAGACGGGCGTGAGGAGCGTCCCGAGAAAGAGGTTTTCGGTAATCATCCAGAGCAATATTTGTATGCGGTCGTTCAGGGCGGGACATTTAACGATTTGCGCGCCGAATCTGCACGCTACTGTGCATCAAAGCCTGTTGATGGCTTCGGTATCGGCGGGGTTTTTACCGCCGATGGTATGGACGAAATGTTAAAAATTGTCAACAGCATTTTACCAGAAAACAAACCTAGACATCTTCTCGGCATGGGCCAAGAGCCAATCGATTTATTCATCGGCGCCGAATTTGGTTGTGACACTTTTGATTGTGTTGGCCCTACGCGTATGGCCAGAAATGGCTCACTTTATACTTTGGATGGTCGCATCAATATCAAAAATGCTAAATACACTCACGATTTTACATCGCTCATGCCAGACTGCGATTGTGAATGTTGTAAAAATTACAACAAAGCTTATCTCCACCATCTCTTCAAAACCGACGAAATTACTGCTAAAGTGCTGGCCAGTATTCATAACGAATATTTTATCGTCCACGTTGTCGACCAAATTCGCGAAAGTCTCGCCCAAGATACTTTTGCCGATTATAAAAAGCAATTTCTTTCTCGCTACTACCAAAAATCAGCCACTGTATGACAATATAATACAAAATCGCTACTATATATTATATATATTGCCAAATCGGACCATCCGGCGTGTCTTCAACCGTAATCCCCAACATTTTTAATTTATCACGAATTTCGTCGGCACGATGATAATCTTTTTTTTCACGGGCTATTTCTCGTTCATGGATTAACGCATCAGCCTCCGAATCAATATTGTTAGAATCAGCCATTAACCTCAGTCCAAATAATTCATCAACTTTTTTCCAATCATCAAGCGACAAGTTAGAAGTATCAATCAACGAGAAAGCTTCCGCCGAATTAAGATTATTATTTACGGTCTCTAATATCTTATCAAAAACCGAATGATCGAATTCCAAATCTCTTTGGTACAATAGGGCAATTTTATTCCGCCAATTCAATCGACGATTTTTGGCCGCCAGCAAACTTTCAAAGGTGAAATTTCTCGTTCCCTGATAATGTCCAGAGAGCACCCACATCTTATAATCCATAGGCGAAAATCCCCGTTCTACTAAATCTGATAATAAGTAAACATTTCCCAGTGATTTTGAAATTTTCTCCCCATCGATTGTGATGAAATTGCAATGTAACCAATATCGTGATAATTCCGTGCCATAAGCCGCAAAGCTTTCAGCAATTTCGTTTGTATGATGAATAGGGATATGATCAATCCCACCAGTATGAATATCAATCGGCTCGCCGAGTTCTTTATGAATAATCGTTGCACATTCCAGATGCCAGCCCGGATAGCCTGGTTGTCCGAGATAATCCCATCTCATCGCGTGCTTTTCACCCGGTTTAATAAATTTCCATACTGCAAAATCTGAAACATTTTTCTTCTCATCCGAAAATCCAACTCTCGCCCCAGCTTGTAAGCCAGAAAGGTCTAATTTTGCAAAATTTGCATAATGTTCAAATTTTGATGTATCGTAATAAACTCCATCGGCCGTCTCATAAGTAAATCCGCGTTTTGTCATCGCATCCACTGCCGATATATCTTCCTCTATGTAATTCGTCGCTCGTGCCCAGACGTCTGGTTCTACTAATTCTAACGCTTTGTAATCCTTTTTAAACTTCTCAATATAAGTCTCCGCCACTTCCCAAACCGTTTTTCCTTCGCGTTCTGCTCCCTTCTCTAATTTATCTTCTCCTTCGTCTGCATCCGAAACTAAATGCCCCACATCCGTTAGATTTAGAATCCTTTTTACGCCATAACCATTGGCATGGAGGCAGCGTATCAACAAATCCCAATAAATATAAGCGGTCAAATTACCAATATGGGCATCATTATAAACTGTCGGCCCACAAGTGTAAATTTTCACCACATCCGAAAGAGGTTTAAAACTTTCTAATTTTCGACTAGCAGTATTATAAATTTTAAGCATTTAAAACCTCCTCTAAAATATTTACTAATTTAGTATATTTATCACGCGACACTCCATGTCGTCCCTCCGTTTTAATGGCAGTTAAATATTCTGGGTTAGCTTTCAAAATTTTTGGTATATTATATGACGCGATAAATTGATCCATATTTCCGTAAATCAGTACCGTAGGAGTTTTTAACTCAGCTAGCACCTGGTAATTTTTGCGGTTTAAGACGATTTTTTCCATCGAATTATTAAAAGCTTTTTCTGCCAAAATTTTGCGGTTTTTCAAGCTTACTGCATCCTTAAAAACCTTAATTCCGGCCTCAAACGCTGGGTTATCCAAATCTTTTTCGGTATAAATCGGCGGTGAAACCAACACTAATTTTTTTACCGACTTTTTGTAAACGTCAGCATATTTTGTGACAATAAAAGTCCCAAGCGAATGCCCGACCAAAACTAGAGGAATATCTAGTCTTAATTTTTGAATAGCCTGGTGTAATGCCCTGAGTTGGTCTTTGTAGTCATAATTTAATCTATCATCTTTTAAAGATTTACCTGCCCCCAGTAAATCAAACGTGATAAAACGCACCTTTTGCAGAGATTTCAATCCCTCGAGATATTTTAAAGCGTTCGTAAAAGTTGTTGAGTCCGAAGCAATTCCGTGAATTAATACTACCGCAAGCTCTGGTTCTTTTGCGGACGCAAAATCATGTGTCTTTTTTAATGTTAGTTGTTTTTCTAGTGGTGTCATTTGTTATCTAAATCCGGGATAATTTTTATTAAATCTCTTACAACATTTTCGTAAGTAGTGTCATAAGTTCTAAAGCCTGCTGCATAAGGATGCCCGCCTCCACCAAAATATCCCGCAATTTCCTCGGCGATTGGTGTGTCCATTCCACAACGGATTTTCCCCGTTACTTTCCCATCAGGATAAGTTTTGATTGCTACTGCCACTTTTACCCCTTCGACTAATCTCATTTCTTCCAAAATTAACACATTGGGATTGTATTCGTCGGAATATTCCCGTATATCGTCCCACGGGATATGCACCGTAGCCAGCTTTCCATCCAAAGCATATTCAATCCGCTTGATTAAATCTGCCTTATAATCCAAAATTCGGGGTGATTTTTTCATAAATTCACGTCGTCGGTCTTCTAGAACTGCAATTTCTGCACCAAGCCTAGTTAATTCCGCCGCAATTTCAAACGTCTCTGCTGTCACCGCAGAACTCGTCAGCCCCAAAGTATCAGATAATATCCCCTGAAAAATTGCCTCAGCTGCCTCTTTATTGATTGTTAAATTGTTGGTTTTGGCAATTTGATAAATTAGCTCAGCTGAGGCTGGCCTAGTTTCAATAATACTTTCATGAGTAAATTTTAAATCATCTTCGGTTTCGTGATGGTCTATTACTAGAACCGGTGCTGCATACAAACGATTACGAATAGCTGTATCATCTAATAGTTTAGATAACAAAACTTCCGCCGCCGTATCCACGATAATATAACCATCAGCCTTAAAATCAAATTCACTTGAGACTCTCGACCAATCCGCGAAATAGCGTAAATATTTTGGGATATCAACCGGGCAATATAATGAAATTTGTTTTTCGGGCAATAAATAATCTAGCGCAATCGCCGAGCCCAAAGAATCACCATCCGGATTTTCTGCCTGAATTATACAAATTTTTTCTTTATCCTTCAAAAACTCATCAAATTTATTATACATATTGTCATTATAACAAAGATAAATAAAAAATTCTATTTTACTGCAGAGTACTCCAAATAACTTAATTTTTATTTGTCTTGTGATTATGGTAATATATTTATATGAGTATTTTTTGTGCAGATAAGAAATTCGAACGATTCGAAGACGTTACACCCGAATTATTAAAAAAAGAAGGTGTAAAATTATTGCTATGTGATTTAGATAATACCTTGAGGCTTCATTCCGAAAAAGAACCCGCCGAAGAACTCGCCATGTGGATTAAAGATTGCAAAAAAGCCCAAGTTGAAATTATTGTCATCAGCAATAACGGTCGCAAAAAAATGATGAAGAAATTCTGCGAACCCATTGATGTCCCCTGTGTTTGGTGGGCTAAAAAACCTCTCAGTATTAAATTAACTGCTGCTATGGCAGAATATGGCTTTAAACCTAGCGAGACAGTTATGCTAGGCGACAAATGGTCTACCGATGTACTTGCAGCCAAATTTGCCAAAATCCGCGCCTATCAAGTCGAGCACAGGAAGAAGGTGGTATGAAGACTGCTCAGCGTCTCACAGCTCCCACTATTCTTACTATCCTTCGGATGTTTTTATCAGTTATTTTTTTGATTTTTGTTTTGTTGCCAGACACGTGGGCCAAAATTATCGCACTGAGCATTTTTATTATCGCCGCCATTACCGATAAAATCGATGGCATTTGGGCCCGCAAGCAAAAAATTGTTACTGATCTTGGTGCCTTTCTTGACCCTATCGCCGACAAGATGCTCGTCAATCTCGCCTTTTTAGCTTTAACTTATCTTGATATTATTCCGCTTTGGATTTTTGCGATTATTTTAGTGCGTGATTTTATGGTGGATGGCATGCGTATGATGGCCGCCAAAAATGGTATCACTGTCCCAGCCTCTTTTTATGGCAAATTAAAAACCACCGTTCAAATGACAGCTCTTATTATCTTACTCTTTAATTTAATTATTAATCTCAAATTTTTTGCCATTCTCGGCACCATAGCTATTTATCTCGCGCTTATTCTCACTGTTTTTTCTGGCTTAGACTACCTTATCAAAGGATGGAAAAAAGTAATAAAATAGTGCAAGCAAACGCGCTTGAATCAATTCTATCCAAATAACCACCATGCCCTTCCGCTCCACCAATCAATATCTCTAATTTTTCGAAAAACTTGTTTTTTATTACGATTTCATTTGAATCTTTTACTTTAAATTTGCGTTTTAATAAACTTTCAAACAAATCACCTATTAAAGCAAGCGGACCACAAAGTAAATAAATCCAATTTGTAGCCAAACTACCTGTTATGGCTATTTTTATAGCTACCATCCCCACAGCCATCGTCAAACCCAGAATCGTTCCCTCCCAAGTTTTATTTTTGGAAACATAAGGAAAAGGGCGTGATTTTTTGAAGATTTTACCACCGAAGATTTTTCCAAACAAATAAGCAAAAATATCATAGCCTGGTACCCCAAGAATAATATACCAAAAATGACTGGCATCAATTTTAGCTACAAAAATTACTCCCCCAATCAAAAAAATGATTTCACAAATTGTCAAAATAATATTTAAAGTGTTTGCCGTCTTTTTATTTTTAAAGAAGCTTAGCAATTCAATCACCGCAACAAAAGCAAATAAACCAAAAAGGATTTTGAAAGGAATACTGTTAAAGGTATAAAGTGCAACTAGTGCAATTACAAACATACTCAAGCCAACAATTACCCGCACTCGAAAGTTTTTATCCATAAAGCGATTATATCACAATTGAATTTTGCGTGTTATAATAAATCTATGCCTTTAGAATTTATATACAACAAAATTAAAAATACTTTGCGCAAAATTGACATGAAATTAGAGCGCGCTAAATACGGTTATATCGATAAGCTACCCAAAAATATTTCCTATTTTGAAGGTGGCCTGTACGATGCCATTTATGAGGCTTCTTGTAAATGGCCTCATAATATTGCTCTAGAATATTTTGATACACAGATTACCTACAAAGAATTAATCAAAAAAATTAATAAAGTTGCCGCTGCTCTGAAAGCGCTTGGGGCCGAAAAAGGCGACCGAATTACCGTTTGTATGCCAAATACTCCAGAAGCTATTTATATGCTTTATGCCATCAATGAAATTGGTGCTGTAGCCAATATGGTTCACCCGCTTTCTTCCGAGAAAGAAATCGAAGATTATCTCAATCAGGCTAGTTCAAAAATTATGCTCTGTGTTGATATTTCCTACCCAAAAGTTGAAGCTATTATCAAAAACACCGAGCTCGAGCAAGTTGTGGTAGTTTCACCTACTCGTTCAATGGACTTTATTGTGCGAGTAATCTACAAAATTACTAAAGGCCGCAAAAATCACATCAAAAAAAGTCAGCACGTCATTACGTGGGATCAATTTTTATTTAAAGCCAGTAGATTTGTTGGCAATCCTCATGCTCGCGTCAATTCAGAAGACGACGCTATCATTATGTATTCTGGTGGTACCACTGGTAAACCCAAAGGTATTGTGTTATCCAATTTAAATTTTAATGCTCAAGCCCTCGGTGCTAAATATCTTGTGCCAGAACTTTTTAAGACCGAATATTCCTTTATGGCCTTCCTCCCTAATTTTCACGCTTTTGGTTTCGGTTGCTGTATTCATATGCCACTTTATTTTGGCGCAAGAGCCTTTTTAATCCCTCAATTTAACCCTAAAAAATTTAAAAAATATATTACTAAATATAAAGTTAGTATTCTGGTAGGAGTCCCAACGGTCTTCGATTATCTTACTAAAATTAAATTCAAGAAAGACGCTTTAAAAAATATAAAATTTGTCGTTTCTGGTGGCGACATGATTAGCATGTCTACCAAAGAAAGAATCAATGATTTTTTGAAAGCACATGGCTCCAAGGCCATTATCGAAAATGGCTATGGACTAACAGAGGCTTCGGGTGGTTTCATCTTTTCTCCGCGCAGTGTAGCCGAAGAACCAGATGTTATTGGTTTTCCTATTCCTGATAATGATGTAATCATTATGGATTTAGACACCAAAAAAGAAGCCAAACTAGGCAATGATGGTGAAATCTTGGTTTCTGGCTTGTCAGTCATGAAAGGGTATTTGAATAAACCCAAAGAAACCGAAGCGGCCTTTATTACTGTTGGGAAGAAAAAATATCTTCGCACTGGCGACATCGGTTATATTGATAAACGTGGCTTAGTGCATTTTCGCTCTCGTCTCAAACGTATGATTATTTCAAACGGCTACAATATTTATCCAGCCAATATCGAAGAAGTAACCTTAAAATGCAAATTAGTCAATAGTTGCGCCGCAGTCGGTCGCGAAGACAAATTACGCGGTGAAAAAGTTGTAGTATTTATTGTCTTAAACCCGGAAGCTTCTGAACGGACTGCCAAAAAAGAACTCGGGCAAATTTATAAAAAATATCTTGCCAAATACGAAATTCCGCGCGAGCTCCGTTTTATTAGTGAACTCCCCAAAACTAAACTCGCCAAAGTTGATTTTAAAGCGCTAGAACAGTTATAATCATCAGATTTATATTTTTAGAACATTTTGAAATTGCCCAATAAAAATTACAACAGTCACGGACGAGCGAGGAAACTGTTAATTTCGGAGTGAGTCCGCCTGACCTGTTGTAATTTTTATGTGGCGAAATTTCAACGTTCTAAAAATATAAATCTGATGATTATAAATTAGTTCTATTCTCCAAAGCCGCACTTAAGGTAATTTGGTCTGCATAGGATAAATCAACTCCAAGTGGTAATCCTCTTGCTAGCCGTGTCAGTTTTAGATTTGGATTTTGTTCATGTAGCATTTTTTCGAGTAGCAGTGCCGTTGATTCTCCCTCCACCGAAGGATTAGTGGCAATAATTACTTCTTTGACATTGTCATTATTTACACGCTTAATTAGCTCACCGATATGTAGTTGCTCGGGCGTAATGCCATCAATGGGTGAGATTGCTCCCCCAAGTACATGGTAAGTCCCCTTATAGCTTTTGGTTTGCTCGATAGCATAAATATCTAATGGCTCCTCCACGACTAGAATTGTAGTTTTATCGCGCGTAGGGTCGGTATAAAAAGACGAACATTCCTCGCCTGCATCAATCAACGCGAAAGTAACCGGACAAGATTTTACTCCTTTATGCAAATTATTTAATGTCTCAGCAATATTTTCAGCCAATTGGTGATTTGATTTGAATAAATAATAAGCAAATCTCTCGGCCGTACGCGGACCAACGCCCGGTAACCGGCCGAGTGACTCAATCACATTTTCAAGAGCCCGAGGCAACATTTTACATTCCAAGTCCGAGATTGCCAAGCCCGCCCATCAAAGGCTTCATTTTGTCTGTTGCTATTTCTTGCGCTTTAGCAAAACCATCTCGCATACAATTTTCAATCCATCGCTCAAGTTCATGGATATCATTTAGGTCAATTTTTTCTGGATCAATTTTGACTTTTTTTACTTTTAATTCTCCGTTGATTTGCACAATCACCGCGCCGTCTCCCGCCTCAACTTCTACAATCTCGTTTTTTAACTCTTTTTGTGCTTTCCTGAGCTGATTTAATAACTTCATCTGGTCCATTGTTTGACCCATATTATTCTCCTTTATTTTCAGTATAAGTATATAGATATATTATATCAGAATTATCACGCATTGGCGAAGTAATAATCCGTTCGAGTTGATAATCCTCTGGCATATTGTCCATTCTTCCCAAAATTGCTACTTTTGGGGCTGCTTCAAAGGTATTAATTATTTTTAATTCCGTTGAATCTTCCAAAATCTTGTAAAAATTATAATTTTCCAAAACCAAAAGTTCTTCATCTTTTAGATTTTTTCTGATTACCTCAAGTTTTAAGCTAAACTCATTAGCGATATTTGGATTATAACGGTAGCCATAAATATATTGCAACAAACTTGGGATCATCATTAAACCAAAAAGTATTGTTAATGGGAATAAAGCCGAAATTCTTGCATAAGGGTTTTCGGGAAAAAGACCATACCATTTTTCTAGGAGGTATTTTAACCCATGTGCCACTAAAATTGAGAGTGGTAAGATAAAGAAAATCGCCGCATTAGGACTAAACCCAGTAATTATTAAACAAAAAATTATCAAAATTGTGGCGATTGAATTTCTTGAAGCAAAAAAACCTTTAGTGGTTGAAAATAATCCAATCAAAGCCAGCACAAACAGCGGCAAGCTCACCAGTGGCGACAAAAACACGCTTTCTATAGTGTTGTGCCACGAGAACACCGGAGCAAAACCAGCCATAATATTGCCTAGAAAATCCTCAATCTGAAAGTTCTTTGTAAAGAGCAATTCCATAATTGTCTCAGGATGATTAACGATATTTATACCTAAAATTGCAAAACCAGCCAGCAGGAATAGCCCCACCAAAAGGAGCGGTAATTTCGGCAAATTTTTTAAGATAAAACGTAAATGTGGTTGGAATAAAACAAAAAAGATACAAAAAATTGCAAAATAAACCATGTATGGCGTAAAGACTGAAAGTAGTAGCATAATCGCAAAAATAAAAGTATACAAAGGTTTTGGCCGTTTTTCGCCCTGAATTTTTGAGCCTAGCCACAAAAGTAGAGTTGGCCAAAAAACTAACATAATGAGTGGAGTGCCAGACCCAGCCAAAAATAGAAACGGTGTAGAGAAAACGATTAAACATGACGAAAGCAAAGAAACATTGCTTTTAAACCAACGGTTTAAGAGTAGGATTAACAAGAATCCTAATATTAAACCAACCAAAATACTTGGGAGTTTTATAGCGTAGGCCGATAATCCAAAAATCATGATGGAAAATTTTTGTAGTACTCTGTAGGGCAGGTCAACTATATCACCAGCGTAAATTGCTTCTCTCCCCAAATAATAAGAATTAGTTGCTGATTCCATTTCTGCTTCAGACAGGCCGTTTTGGGCAATCAATGGGAACAAAAACAATAAAGTAACAATGATAAAACTTAAAATCGAATATCCAATTACAAATCGATATCGGTACAAAAAAAGTTTCGAAATTACTAGTTTCTTCACATAAACATTATAGCATAATTTGATGCACTACAGGCAAATTAATGAATATAATTATAATTCCCTACCGCGCTAGCCGGAATAGTTGAGCGAATCACTCGGTAAGGAATGCCATAATTCATTTCCGACATCACGATAGAGCCATCTGGATTTACCGCTTCCACATAGCCAACGTGGCCATACCACCCAGCTGTGGTTTGAATTACCGCACCCGCAGCAGGAGTTCTGTTGACTACATAACCTAAGGCGGCAGCATTGCGCGCCCATGCGTTAGCATTTCCCAGTGATGAAGGTAAATCCTGCCTATTATACCAAGCCCATTGGGTGCATTGTCCACGCCCATAAGGCCCACCAAGATTATAAAAATATCCTACTACTTCGATATTTTGCCGGACCGAAGTGCTACCAAGATAAGTGTAAGTATAAGCATAAGTCGTAGTAACCACTGGTGCCACGTATTCGGGCCGTTCTTTTTCTGGTAATTGCCCATTTTTTATTACGATCCGCATTCCTTCAGCCAAACCAGAAATTTCCAAATCATTTAAAGCAATAATTTCTTCAGCATTAGAGCCATATTTTTCGGCAATGGAATTAATCGAATCTCCTGATTTAACTGTATAAACAATGCCTGCCGTGCTTGGCAGATAAAGCACCGTACCGACTGCAACATCAGTGGTTTTAAGGCCGTTTGACCAACGAATTTGGTCAGTTGATAGACCATATTTTCCTGCGATCGACTCCATACTCTCTCCTTCAGACACGGTATATTCAATTACTCCCCTCGAAGCCGACACGTCTACCAAATTTGGTTTTTCTGGTTTACCCCCAGATATGGCTTGGCCAGAATTATACATTGTTGTAGTAATTACGTAGTTTGAGGCTACATCTGATGCGCTAGCAAGACCCAAAGCATCCGATAAATCTGCTACCACATAAAGCTCCGAAAGCTGATCGACCGAAATTTTATAATCATTCGCCGCAAAAGTATCCAAGCTCAAGCTTAACCCCGCATTACGTTTGTCTATTGACCCAAAAAAAACGATAGCAAGCGTGACAATACTTACCAAAATATATGGCAAAAATCTCTTAATTTGCCGAATATCTAAACTCTTTTTCTTTTTTGTCATAATGATATTTCACAGAGCTCCTGGCAATGACGGTAAATATTCTGTTGATGCTCGGACTCTGTATAACTATAATACATTAAACCATCATCTCCTGTCAAGAAATAAAGATAAGCCGTATCTGTAGGGTTAGCCACTGCAAGCAAAGCCGAAAGGCCAGGGTTAGAAATTGGCCCACAGGGCAGACCAGTATAAAGCCGTGTATTATAACAAGAATCAACTAATAGCGCAGTTTGGTTATCAGTATAAATTGTGCGGTCAGGATCTAATAAATTGATGGCATAAGAAACCGTTACATCGCTTCCTAATTTCATACCATAATCTAATCTAGTCAAAAATACTTGTGCTACCGTTGGCTGCTCTGGAGAAGAAGCCTCTTTTTGTACAATCGATGCTAGGGTAATTCCCTCAAAAAGCGAAAGTCCTTTTTTAAAATAGGCTTCCTTTAAATTATTTTCGGAAATTATTTTGCCCATTTCTGCTAAAAAAGTTTCAACCACTTCTTTTGCGGAAGCATCTTGATAAAATTCATGGGTTTCTCCGTATAAATAACCCTCTAAAGTGGCTCCTGCTGGCCGTTCCTTCAAAAAATCAAAATCATAATTTGCATTAAGTGCCTCATCTACTTCTGTTTCTGGATAACCAATATCAATCAAATTCTTTTTGATGTCCAGAATGGTTTCACCTGGTTTAATTGTAAAATCAAAAACTTCTGGCACCATTTCGGCTTCTAATCTAGCATATTCTTCCGCCCTTTCTCTAGCACGCAGATCTTTTAACCATAATATTCCTCCTACCGCTAATAATGCCAAGATTATTAAAATAAAACTGCCTGAAATTATAGTCTTAATTCTTTTAGTTTTTCGCTTCACTTTTTTCACTTCTTCTTTTATTAAATTTGTATTCTCCGGCATTTTTGCTTCGGGTTCTTTAAAATTTTCAATAAAATCCTGCAAAATAATTGTTGCTGCTTCAGCGTCAATTGTACCCTTTTCGTATTTTTTTTGCCTGGTTTTTAACCTTTCTTCCGCAATTACAGAAGTCAGCGACTCATCCTGAAATTTTACTTTTGCATTCGGAATTTTTGTCATCAGGACTTTGGCAAAATTGCGCACATACAAAGATTGTGCCGTTTCATTTCCCTCGTTGCTTCTAGGCAAGCCCAAAACAAACAAACTAGTGTTATTTAAATTAGCAATTCGTGCAATTTCTTGCCACTCCGTCCCATTAACATTTAGAAATCCTACCGGCACCGCAATCCGTGTTTCAGAATCTACCTTTGCCACACCAATTCGTTTTTCCCCAACATCAAGACCAATAATTCGCATACTTATTCCGTTTCATTTTTTGCATCGTCCGATTTTTTTTCGGACTCTGTCTCGTCTTCGGCATCTTTTTCCTCAATCTTTTCACCATTTTGATCTTTGATTTCAAAAGTCATCGAAATTCGGTTAGAATCATTTGGCACTCGCATTACCCATGGGTATGAAGGTTCCATCTTTACTTCTGAAACACCTTCGATATCTTTGATTTCTCTTCTAGCATCTCCAATACCTTTACCCATGATTTTTTCTACCAATTCGCTCTCAGTAATTCGCGGACCAGTAAAATAAACTGCTTTCAATTTACCCGTAAATCCACCTTCTACTTCCTTAAAGCCATCAATATAAACATTGCGAATTTCAAAGACTTTTTTATTCTCTGGCAAATTGATTTTTTCTTTAATTAGTTCTTCGAGTTTTGTTTTATCAATGACATAAACCGAAGTTGTTGTTGTCGTTTTTAGAGTTGGTTTAACGCCGTCTTTCACTTCTTCATCTACTGCTGGAGTAGATACAGCCGCTGAAGTGGTTTGGTTAAAGGTTGATTCGATAATCAAATTATCGTCTGTAATCGTTTCATATAGCTTTTCTTTATTTTCGGATTCCTTGCTGCTGCTTAACTCGTTTTTAGCTTTTTCAACATCAGACTGCTGCACTACTGTAATAATATGATCTGTGCCTCCAGTCATGGCCTTGTCCGAATATACACCATCAACATGCGCTACTGCACTCCAATTAGTAGAAGCCTGGATGTTGTATTTTTCACCAGAACCACCTGCTACCACGCGCACCCGTGCTGAAACCAAACAGCCAGAACGAATTAAGCTTACTAACTTATCTGCATTGTCGCAGACTACGCTATCGTCATCTCTATAAGTCAAATTAACATTTTCGTCGGCGTAATAAGTCAGACCATTTATCATAAAAGCCGTCCCTACATTTATTGGTACGCTACCAGATTCTTTAAAATATGCATAAACCACCAAATCCCCTCTTGCTTTTTCGCCAATATTTTTCTGCCCCGTCGCTTCAAAACTTACCTCGTTTATGCTCTCAATTTTGCGTTCTTCTAAATAAACTTTGCCTTCTTTAATATTTTCTTGAGCCTGTTCTTTTACAAAATTCACAGCTTCAGAAAAATTATTAGTATCAGTTTTAATCGAAACAAAAACGTTTACTGCTGGCGCAATAAAAAGTGCCCAAATTAAAATTATGATTAACAAAAGTCCACCTATACCACAAGCAATTGCTAATTTTTTGTGATCATTATACCAATCCATTAGTTTATTGCCACTTTTTGTTTTGGGCTCTTTCTCTTTTTTAGGCTTTTCTTCCTTTTTCGCGTCCTCCGCTTCTTCCGTTTTTTCTTCTTTTTCTTCCGTACCGTTTTCCGCTGCTTCGGGTGCTCCATCACTTTGTTCTTCTTGCTCTAGGGGCTCTTCTGATTCTTCTACTAAATCTTCTTTGGTAGTTGGTTCTGCTTCCGTATTAAGCGTCGGCACCGACGGAGGAGTTTGCAAATCTTTGGTGACGGGTAGTTTAGTTGCGGCGGCTAATTTCACGATGGACGGATCTGTCGTTACAAGTACAATAGTCTTTTCGGATGTCGTCCCAACCTTTGCGATTAATTTAATATTTACTACACTTCTAAACACGCCAGCTTTTTTGGGCGGTACTAATGCAACGATTTTTTCTTTTGAATTTTCGATTTTGGTGATGATATCAGTAATATCATCCTCAGGCTCAATATAAATCACGTCTTTATTCATATATAAAATATAACACATTTTTACGTGCTTGTGTTAAAATAAGTATAGATGAAGTTATTAAAGCGTAAAAGTGCTCAAGAAAAAACCGACAATCAGGCGGCTTTGGCTGAGGTGGCCTTAAGAGCTATTACTAACGGCGTCATCATGACCGATAAATCTGGTGTGATTGAATTTATCAACCCCGCCGCCGTTGCTATGACTGATTGCGGTTCGGCCGAAAACGCTATCGGCCTTGATTATGGTTTAATTCTCAAGCTCGAATCAAAAGAAGGTCGAGAATTATCCGAAAACGAAAATCCGCTGATCCAGGCCATGAAAACTGGCCAAACTTTGGAATCTTTTCAGGGCAATTTGATTGCCGGCCCATCCGAAAAACGCATTCCAATTGCTGTTTCAGTCCTCCCCGTAGAGGGTCTTCAACAAGATCGCGTAATTACTTTTCGCAACATTACCAAAGAGCTCGAAGAAGAAGGTGAGCAAACCGAATTTATCTCTACTGCTTCTCACGAAATGCGCACCCCAGTAGCCTCAATCGAGGGTTACTTGTCTCTAGCTATCAATCCCCAAACTGCCACCATCGACGAACGTGCCCGTGGCTATTTAGAGGCAGCCCATGCCGCCTCCCAACATCTTGGCAAACTTTTCCGAGATTTGCTCGACGCCACCAAACTCGACGATGCCCGTATTAAGCCCCATTTCGAACCGGTCGAAATGGTTGGCCTCATCAAAAGAATTTCCGACGATTATCTTCCCCGCGCCAGAGAGCTCAAAATCAATTTAAGTTTTGGCTCCGACCAAACCATTTCGCTCGGCGAAAATCGCCGCATGGAGCAAGTTGTTTATGGCTTTGTAGATGTCAATTTCATGCGTGAGATTCTCGATAATCTCATGGACAATGCCCTAAAATACACTCCAGAAGGTGGTTCGATTTATGTCAATGTGCGTGGCGATGGCGATCGCGTTCTCATTAACGTTACAGATACCGGCATCGGCATTTCTGCCGACGATCTAGGCCACATTTTTCAAAAGTTTTATCGCGCGGACAATTCCGACACCAGGACTATCGGTGGCACTGGGTTAGGACTTTATCTTGTCAAGCAGCGTGTAGAAGCAATGGGGGGTCGTGTCTGGGCCGAATCAGCCTTTGGCGAGGGCTCCACTTTTTATGTTTCTCTGCCGCGCATCACTGGTGATGAATACGAAAAACGTATGATTGTTGTTCGCAATCAGCAAATGCAAGAACAGCTCCAAAAATCTGCGCAAGCTCCAGTAACTCCTGTTAATGCTTTTCAAGCCGCTACGCCTCCAGCGACACCTACTACTCCTACTCCAGTCGCTACGCCACCAGTATCTCCCACCGTCTCTGCACCAATTGCTACGCCACCTGCACCCAATCCCTCAATTCCGGCTCCGCCAGGTCAGCCAGGAGCACCTATCACTAATTCACCAGTTCAAAATCAAATTAATAATAACTTAAACGGAGAAGCAAAATGAGTAAAATAATGGTAGTTGAAGACGACGCAAGCTTACGCGAAATTTACGGCATTCGTATTACTGCCGAAGGATACGATGTAGTTTCGGCCGGAGATGGCGAAGAGGCCCTAGCTGTAGCGGTGCGTGAAAAGCCCGATTTAATTTTGTCCGATGTGATGATGCCAAAAATTTCTGGCTTTGACATGCTTGATATTTTGCGTTCAACTCCAGAAACTGCCGATATCAAAGTTGTAATGATGACGGCGCTTTCTGCCGAAGACCAAAGGCAACGCGGCGAAAGGCTTGGCGCCGATCGCTATCTCGTTAAATCTCAAGTTGGTATAGAAGACGTCATTAATACCATCCACGAAGTATTAGGCGATCGCGCAACATCCACCGCCGAGTCTCAACCCACCGAAGCACCAGTCGAACCAGCGCCCACCGAAGCACCAGTCGAAACTCCAGCTAGCGAGCCTGCACTAGCTGAAACTCCCGTTACCGAACCAGCTCCAGAAACCCCGCCAGCTCCAGAAGCTGCTCAGCCTACCGTTCAGCCAGAGCCAACTCCTCAACCTGATTTTCCACCCACTCAAACCGAAACAATACCTCCAGAAGTGCCAACTCCTCAACCTCAAGCAGGTTATGAACAATTCCAAAATCCGGCTCAATAAATTTTTGGCCGAAAGGCTTGGTCTTTCGCGGCGCGAGGCTGACGAGCTAATTTCTGCCGGCAAGATATTGGTAGACGACAAACCAGCTATACTGGGCGCTCGTATTGACAAAAATAACAAAGTGTGCTATAATAAAAAGGTTATACCCTTTGGGGTAGATTTTCTTTATCTTGCCTTCCACAAACCTGTTGGCTACGTTTGTTCGCGCCGAGCGCAGGGGCCTACTCCAACTTTATATGAGTTATTGCCAAAAAAATATCAACATTTAAAAACCGTAGGGCGTTTAGACAAAGATTCCTCTGGTTTGATTTTATTAACTAACGATGGTGATTTTGCCTATCAAATGACTCATCCGAAATTTCGCAAAAACAAAGTTTATGAAGTCGAGCTTGATAAACCTTTAGAACCTTTACATCAACAAATGATTTCCGAATACGGCGTCATGCTCGAAGACGGCCCTTCGAAATTTAAGATAATAAAGGCAGAACCTCCGAAATCTCTTCTGAGGGGCATCCGCAGTTGCTACGAGGACGCAGCGAGGAGCCCCGTGAAGACGGGCGCGACGAGCGTCCCGAAGAAGACGGTTTCGGAGGTTCCTCGCTATACCATCATACTTTCCGAAGGGCGTAATCGCCAAATCCGTCGCACTTTCGCTGCATTGGGCTATAGGGTTACCAAGCTTCATCGCACTCAATTTGGCCAATACGAACTCGGTAATTTAAAACCAGGACAATGGGTATGTCTAAGTTAATGATGTTGCGAATGTCATTATTATTACTATTTATGTTATAATTTAACTATGAGCACAATTCTTGGCTTAGATATTGGTACGGAATTTGTTAAGGCGGTCTTGGCTAGGCCAGTCAAAAAGGGTAAACTCGAAATTTTGGGCGTTGGTAAAGCTCGGCAAACCGAAGGCAATATGCACGCCGGTGCCGTAGCAGACATTCCCGCCGTTGTTGCCACTTGCGAAGAAGCTCTTGTAGAAGTTGAAGAAGAAGCTGGCGAACGCGCTAATTTAGTGGTAGTAGGCATTGCTGGAGAACTCATCAAAGGTAACACTACCACCGTTAATTATAATCGCAAAAATCCCAACAAGCCTATCACCGAGTCCGAAATGCGCGAAATCGTCAAAAAAGTCCAGCAAAAATCCGGCGAAGTTGCCAGAAAAACCGTTGCCCTCGAAACCGGCAACGATAATGTTGAGGTGCGTTTAATCAATTCCGCCATTGTTTCACTCTCCATCGACGGCTATAAAATTTCCAATCCAGTAGGATTTAAAGGTTCGGATATTGTGATCCAATTTTATACTGCTTTTGCCCCACTGATTCATGTTGCCGCCATCGAAAAAGTCTGCGCCGAGCTGAGTCTCGACCTTCTCACGGTAGCAGTTGAGCCATTTGCGGTTTGTCGGGCCTGTCTGGGCGATGATCTCGAATCCAATTTTTCGGGTATCGTTATGGATATTGGTGGCGGCACCACCGACATTGCCGTGATAGAAGAAGGCGGAGTCGAAGGCACCAAAATGTTTAGTATTGGCGGGCGCAGTTTTACCCACCAAATTGCCGAAAGCTTGGGCGTAGATTTTGATACTGCTGAAAATTACAAATTAGATTTTGATTCGGGTAAATTAGATGATCGCATCAAAGCCAAAGTCGAAACTGCCCTTTCACGCAATCTTAGTGTTTGGCTCACCGGAGTAGAAGTCGCTCTAGAAGAATTTGGCAACACCAATAGTTTGCCACGCAACATTTTATTATGCGGCGGCGGCGCCAGTCTTTCTACCTTGCAGGAGCAACTTGCCGTCTCTAGTTGGTATCAAAATCTGCCTTTTTCTCGTCGGCCAATTATTAATCTTCTCAATGTTTACGATTTGCCAGATCTTATCACCACTCGCCTGAGTGCTGGCAGCACCAGCGAACTCGATCATTCTTTTGCTACTGCGCTCGGGCTTCTAAGAGTTGGCATAGACACTTTGGCCGGTGCTCCCGAAGAAAACAAGCTCAAAAGTAAAATTAGTAAACTTTTGCAAAAATAAAAAATTTCCACTTTTTTCCATAACCATGATATAATGTTTTTATATGGGGCAACATAAAAAAATCATAGCCAGTGGAGTGTGTATGAAAAACTTAAAATTAGTTTTTAGTCTATTTCTTTTTTGTTTATTATTTTCGCCGCATTCGGCTCAAGCCGCCGATTCTGTCATTACCGATGTCAATGTTGCCGTGCCAATTTCTTGCTCGATGTTTGGCACCGGCATGAATTCTCACAATGCCACCATCCCGAACGGCACTGGTCAAGAAGGTATTGGCACCACCACTCTCAAAGCTTTTTGTAATGATAGCAATGGCTTTTCTATTTATGCCATCGGCTACACCGATAGCACTGACGGCAAGAATGTGCTAGTCGGCAACGCCATCAGCAGCGACTACGACATCGCCACCGGGCTTTCAATGGGTGGAGCTAATTCGCAATGGGCCATGAGCTTAAACACCAACACTAGCGCCACCTACCCTATTTCTATAGAAAATAGTTATAACGCATATCAAGCCGTTCCAAGTAGTTACACGCTTGTTGCCACCAGCGCCGCCAAAACCGACGTCGGCGCCGACGCCGTTGGCGCTTCGCTCACTACCACTTACCGTGCCTATATCTCGCCCAATCAACCTTCTGGTAATTACAACGGCAAAGTCAAATACGTTATGGTCCACCCCGCTTCAAACGTTCCCAATGAAGCTAGAACCTGTGCTGCTAATAAAATTTGCTATTGGCCAAATGGTGGAGACATGACAGTTGGTGGAGTAGGTGTAGTAGATAGTATGGGAGATCAAAGTATTAGTTCTTCTGCTACATCTGCTACTTTGTGGGCCTCTAATTTCAAACGGGCTGGCTATGGCTTTGCCGGTTGGTCTGATGCTTATGATTATGTTGTAGGAGAAGGAAGTGCTACTAATCCTGATGCACATATCTATGGACCGAATGAAGATATTACCTTTACTGCTGGA